>NZ_OU957226.1:2647500-3247500 GCF_918731615.1 Flavobacterium sp. CECT 9288
AATGCTCTTACTTGCCTTTTTTGCTGTCAGTAATTTTACTTATTCACAAGTTGATAAAGTTGATGATGTGATAAAAAACCTAATGCAAAAAAATAAAATTGTTGGTTTGCAATTAGCGGTAATTAAAGATAATGCAATCATTAGAACAAGTCACTACGGGTTAGCATCCGTTGAAGATTCGATTGCAGTTGACAGCCAAACTATTTTTAGTATTAATTCCATGACTAAAGCATTTACAGGAGTTGCTGTTATGCAATTAGTCGAAAATGGCAAATTAAATCTTGACGAGCCTATTTCAAAATATTTGGATAAGCTGCCTAAAAGTTGGCAAAATATTACAGTAAAACAAATAGTGACGCATCAATCGGGTCTTCCTGAAATTTGGGATTCACAAGGAAATATGTTGTCAGAAAATAGTGAGACTTTATTTCAAAAAATAAAAGAATTACCTCTTGTTTTTAAACCTGGTAAAGAATTTAGAGACTGTCAAGCGAATTACCTGCTGCTTGGAATGCTTATTGAAAAAATAAGTGGACAGTCATTTGAAAAATTCATTTCAGAAAACCAGTATAAAAAAGCGGGAATGAAGAATTCCACCAAAGCTGGTGTAGGCGATTTTTACAACATAATTAAGCACTCTGCAAAGCCCTACTCGTATTTTAGAAATAACATGCTAACCAATGTGTATCAACCCATACCTTCAAATTTGTATCCAGCTGGCGGAATCTATTCAACTGCAACCGAAATAGCACAATGGGTAATGGCATTACAAAGTAATCAATTAATTAATGCCGAAAATGTAAAGACTCTTTGTACGCCTATACGATTAGAGAACGGAGACATATATCAAGAAAACGGTTTTCTGAATCAGAGTTCGATTGGTTTTTATTCCTCTTCAAGAGAAAATAATCCTGTAATTGCTTCATTAGGTGGCAATAGAAATGCTTTATACATTTATCCAAAAGACAATATTTCAGTAGTGATTTTGACAAATTTAGTGGGTTCACGTCCTGAAAATTTCATTGAAGAAATTGCGAATTTATATTTGGCTGAGAAAAAATAACAATAACTAGAAACAGTTACCCCCGCTAGCGCAAGCGGGACGCTAGTGATGGCCTTGACGGATAACTATTATTTTAGTTTGTACCAATCATTAGATTTTTAAAACATTGAGAAAGAAACTAGATTCACGAGCGTGACGCTCGCGCTAGCTGGGATATAGACCAAAACAGAACACAGAATAATGATAGAAACCACCGGATATACATACTTTGCAATAAAAACTGAGGATGAAAGTTTTGAATTGGAGACATTTAAGAAATACCTCAGTATTCAGCCAACACGTTTTCAAAAAATGTTTGAGCGAGGTAAAGTTCCAGTATGCACAATTTGGGAATATTCTTCAGGAGATTTAACTTATCCTTATTATTTTGAAGAGATTGAAAAACTTGTTGCTAAACTTAACGAACATAAATCCGAGTTTTTAAAATTGAAATCTGAAAATCCAGAAGTTGATTTTATTTTGGAAATTGTAATTAAATTAGGAGACGAAACTCCAGGGCTTCATTTTAGCAAAGAAACAATACAATTTGTAAATGATATAGATGCTGTAATTGATTGTGATATTTACAACAGCAAATAACTACCACACTCGTGGTGAATAGATTAAATAGGATTTTAGTTTGTGCCAGTCATCAAATTTTGTGATTTAACAGCCTTCATGAGCGAGACGCTCGCGGCAGATGAGTAAACGCTGGCAACAACTTTAGAGAAAACATAAAATAATTTTATAAATAAAAAATGAAGGTTAAAAAAATAATACTGCTTATTACCATTAATATAAGTTTCAGTTTGTACGCTCAATTTACAACAAAAGAAGAAACAAAAATTGAAATTTTAAAATCGAAATTAGTTGATAACGTAAGTGTTTTTGGAATAAGACAACTAAAAGTAACTAGTGATGATTTAAGAAAAGTCATGATTAAAACCAAAATTGAATCTAAATTAGATAACAAGACAAAGTTAAGTGCATTTTCACTTTTAGACACTAAAAATAAAATTCGGTATAGACTTGCGGACTATAAAGGATATGCTGGAATAATTGGATATCCAGAATTAATTCCATTTAGAAAAGATAAAATCTATAAAGAAAATGGTGAAGAAATTAATGGCTATCTGTTACCTCCTTATGATCCTTCTGAAAAAGATTATTTCAACCTTTTCGATATTGAAGGTTATAAAAACTTTGAAATGAAAATAAATTTTGGGACAACAGAAAAACCAAAATTGAGCACATTATATTTTGGAGAAACTACCTATAAAAAATTTACAGCAGAATTGTTTTTTGCAATTTTAGTAGTTAACAAAGATTCGGATTATGAATTATACTATAAAGATGAAAAAGTAAGCGACATACAATTTGAGTAAAACTATTCTACCTTCAGCTTCTGCAACAGATTTGGGCAATTGACAGAATTGAAAGTTGGTTTTGTATTTGGAAGTTTAGTGATAACCGAAAAACAAATCTTAACTCAGTGCTAAACCCTTGATAGCAAACAAAATTCACATACATATCACTCGAAAAAACGAAAAATAAAATTAACTAAAAAAATAAAATTATGACCCCGAAACAACTTGTAAAACTTAGCAACGCAATTGGAATCACAGCGATACTTCTATTAGTTTATTGGGTTTTTACATTTATTATAATTCAAGTTTTTGGATTAAAAGTTTTTAGAGAAAATATGACAGAAACGTTTTATCTGAGCGTTTTGGGTATTCTTGCTTTAATGGTTGGCTCACTAATTATAAACGTAATGTTCAATCTAACAAGAATTGCAGAAACGAAAAATAATGATGACACTAATACAAAATCGAATAAAAAAACATATTTAATTCTTTTTATAATTTTTCCAATAATTGGAATGATATTATTTGGTGGCGATTATTTAACATCCAACAAAAAAGAAAAAATGCTGATCAAATCGGCAAAATCAATTTTAGAGAAAAACGAAAAGAATAGTTCAAAAATAGTCAATTATGAATTTTCAGAAGAATATATAAATGAAACTAGTACTATTTTAGAAATCTATTCAGAAACAGATAAGAATTTTCCAAGTGTAAATTTATTAGTTAAGGATAGTATAAATGGTTCACCTGTTTATTTAGGATTTAACCAAAGTAATTATGAAAAGTTAAACGACACTATTGAACCGAATAAAAAAGAGTATCTGTACAAAACAACTCAAGAAGAAAGAGAATATTTAGACAAAGTATTTAGCGGAAAAAGTGAAGAATTGAGATATAGCAATCACGATGGTGACTATGAATTATTTTATCCCTACAAAAAAGGCAAAAAAATAATTGTTTTATATTTTTCAGAACATGTAAGATATGGAAAATTAGGAAGTTAAAAAACACGGTCTAGTTACGAAAAATTAACAGTAATTGAAAACGAGTAGCATAGTAAACAAACAAAATAACACAAATAAAATATAGTGGAGTATTTTAACCAAGAAACAGAACGAGTAATATTAAGAAAGTTAACAATGTCTGACGTTGAAAAATGGACTGGCTTTTTTGTAGATAATCAAATGTTAAAGTATGTTGGTATTGACATGTCAAAATCACCTAGTACGCTAGCAACTGACTGGATATCCAAACAATTAGAGCGCTACGAAAATCAAGGACTTGGGCATCTTGCAGCTATTGAGAAAAATTCGGGGGAGTTTATTGGGGTAAGTGGAATTATACCACGTGAAGTTGATGGCAAAGCACAAATGGAAATATCGTATTCCTTAAAACAAGAGTTTTGGGGAAAAGGATTTGCTACAGAAATCTCAACACAGTTAAAAAAATTTGGGCTTGAAAATAACATTTCAAATCAATTTGTTTCAATAATAGACAAAGAAAACATAGCTTCTATAAACGTTGCTATAAAGAACGGGATGAAGGTTTTATCCGAAACTAAATATTTGGGAATGGATGTTTTTATTCTTGGATAAAAGTAAAAATCAACTACCGAAAACTCACACTCTAGTATGAGCTTCTCGCTCATAATGGGTATTAAAGTTTAAAACGATTTTAGTTTGCACCAGTATTTAGTTTTTTTTGAAATATTGAGTTAGTATTTGTGTTCACGAGCGGGACCCTCGCTTTAGCTGGAGTACTAAATTAAATCGTAATTAAAATAGTTTGTTTTTAAACAGTTTAATAAATTGGACAAACATTAAAAAGTAGAAATATAAAAATTTAAAAAGTAAACAGATGAGTAGGAAGAATATTTTTGGAATAATTGTTAGTGTAATCGGATTAGCGATGATGGGTTTTGAAATGGGAAACAACTCAAAAAATGGTGAGAGTAATGCGCTTTTACATTTTGGAGGTTTATTTATTGTTTTCGTAGGAGTTTTTATTGTTAGTTTTAATAAAAAAAAAATCGATAAACAATAATTCCCCTGCGAGTGGGAGAAGTTTCGTTCCGTTCACTAAGCTGGCGCGAGCTTCTCGTTCTCAGGCCAAAAACAAAGATGCATTAAAGCTAACAGCAAATTAAAAACTGATAATTTCAAACCAAAAAAGTTATGACAAATTAGACGCAAAAAATGCAAGAGGTTTTAAATGAGAAAACTGAAAATTATACTCCCCAAGAGAAGGTTACTGTTAATTTTGAGTATTTAAAAAACTTACTAATCAAAATTGAAGACAACCATATTCCTGAAAGCGAATTACTTTGCTCAAAAATAGAAGAGGTTATTAATGGTATCCAACCTAAGACAGCGAATCAAAAAATTCAGTATAAAACAAAAAATTTGAATGACATTACTAATTTACAAACCTTTGTAAAAGAAAACTACAATTATATCCCAAAAGGTAAATTCAAAAAAAGTTATACCAGTCAGGGTATGGTATTAGGAATGTCAATCGGGATAGCTATTGGTGCTGCATTAGGAAAAATAGCACTAGGTTTACCAGTAGGTATGGTCTTTGGAATCGCTGTTGGGCAGTTAATCGGTAATAATTTAGATCGAAAAGCTGAAATCGAAAATAGAGTGTTGTAAAAAATAAAGTAGTTCCCTCGATTAGATGGAGCTAATCACGTACTTTTAAAAAAATATGTAGGTTTTGTAACGCTACTACATAAAAAAAGTAACATTATAAAACATACCTAAATCCCAAAAAAAATGAAAAAAATAGTTTTCCTTTTACTACTTATTGTTTCATCAAAGGGCTTTTCGCAAAACCTAGAGTTATTTGGAAAAGTCGAATCTTACGGCTTACCAGAAACAGGTAAAATTTATTGGACGGAAGAAGGAAAGCAATTTGATCCTAAAAAATTTATACCTTTTGGAAAGGATAGAGCGTTCCGTTTTAAAATAGCCATTGCCGAAATCAAGAAATTAAACAGTCCCGTTTTGGTCTTTGCAACTGACATAACGCAAGAAACAACTAATCCAAACAGTTGCGTACAGCGAATCAAGGTATTAGAAATTGTAAATGCTTCTGAGTTTGAAAATTTAAAAAACATAGCCCTTAACACTGATTTATTGTTAAATCTAAATTGTGAAGCCGGTGTTTACTACGATGCTAGAATGGAACAATTAGAGCAGTTTGTAGGGTCTTATACGCTAACTACTGCTGATAATTTTCGCACCATTAGATTGGGTAATGATTTAAAACGATACAATGGCTATCTCTCGAAACAGACAAAAGATTATATGACCACAGAAGTTGGAAGTTGGAACTATGATAAAGAACAAAAAATACTTTCTTTTTACGTATTCAGACAAATGAACGAACAGTACGGCTTAGTCTTGAGCATGCATAACGAATACAATTTTACGGTAAAACAAAGCGAAGGTCCGATGTTGTTTGAGTCAGAAATAGGAGTCTTGAAAAAGAGATAGCACTGATAAAAATGTAAGCTTCTGTAAAAGTTTTTGTTAAAAAAAATCTATGATTTTATCAATAAGAACATCAATATAGCAATGACAAAGCGTGCTTTATTGAATAGAAAGCGCGCTTGTAAGGCTTACTGTTCTATTTTTTATTAGATTCAAAAGCAAACTTTAAAATTAGAATACATTACGGTTTTGTAATTTAGAACAACTATATTTACGTATACATACAGCGTTTTTAAAGCATATTGGCTATGATAATAATAAGTCTTGAAAAGTGCTTTTGAAATTAATTCTTTAGCTAAAAGAAGAAAATTAAATAGTATCAAATAATATAAAACCCAAATGAAAACAAGCCACATCAGTAAAAAAGAAATTCAAAAGGGTGAAGAGGTAAAATGTTGGGATATAAGAGAAGGAATTTTCAATTTAATCAAATCAAACTTTCCCGACTTAAAACAAGACGATTATATTTCTATTGACGAATTAAATCAATACAGACGCCTTTATTTAACCTCCTTAATCATTCTAGAAAAAGGAGAAATTGCAGCCATTGATCAAGATGTAATGGAGGCCATAAAAAACAACTCCATTCTTTCTGAAAATATTCAAGATGAAATGGAGGCTGAACTCACTTTTGGACAAAAACTTGCTGATAATGTTGCTGCATTTGGTGGTAGTTGGATGTTCATCATCACTTTCTTTTCTTTCATCTTAATTTGGATGATCATTAATATTTGGTTTTTAACTACAAAACCATTTGACCCATTTCCCTTTATATTGCTTAACCTGATTCTTTCTTGATTAGCAGCTATCCAAGCACCTATTATTATGATGAGCCAAAACCGACAGGAACAAAAAGACAGACAGAGAAGCGAACATGATTATAAAATCAATTTAAAAGCCGAACTTGAAATAAAACTTTTAAGTGAAAAAATTGACCATTTGTTAGCCCATCAAAACAAAAAACTACTTGAAATTCAAGAAATCCAAACAGACTATCTAGAAGATTTAATGAAAGAACTCAAAAAGAAATAAAATTTAATACCACAGCATAAATTTCAAATAATCAGCTAGTACCTAAAACAAAACATATTCATAATGATACTGTTCTTATTTTGTAGTTAAAATCAATTATATTTACGATTAAATTCACTTACCCTTTGAACCAAACGGTATAGCTATTAACCTATAGGCAAAATAATTAAGAATCTATAAACATGAATTGTAACAATTGTAATCAAGAATTAACCTCAAAGTATTGTCCAGAGTGCGGACAGCCAGCTGAATTAAAAAGAATTAACGGACACTACATAATTCATGAAATAGAACACGTTTTACATTTTGAACGGGGCATTTTATTTACCGTTAAAGAGTTACTAGTTAATCCTGGAAAAAACATCAGAGATTATTTCACACAAAATAGAACCCGACTTGTGAAACCAGTTATATTTATAATTGTCACTTCTCTAATTTACACCATCCTAAATAACTTTTTCAACCTTGAGGATGGATATGTAAAATACCAAGGAGCTCAGAATGATACAACAAGCATAATTGTAAAATGGTTACAAGGACATTATGGATATGCAAACATATTGATGGGAGTATTAATAGCAATGTGGTTGAAAATATTTTTTAAAAAGTCCAGCTATAACTTCTACGAAATCTTGATAATGCTATGTTTTGTTTTGGGAATGGCAATGCTGATATTTTCAGTTTTTGTAATCATTGAAGGTGTAACACATTTCAAAATTATGACATTTGCAGGTGCCGTAGGTATATTGTATAGTTCTTGGGCAGTAGGAGATTTTTTTAATAAAGGCAAAGTTATGAGCTATATTAAGGCATTGGGTGCGTACCTATTAGGTATGATATTTTTTTGGGTAATACCTGTAGTAATAGGAATTTTAATTGATTTGGTGAACAAAAACTAAAAAAAGCAACTTAAAAAATTTACAATTAGTTCTAGCAAATAAAATAGTATCATACTAACAAAACATAATCAAAATCGGTTTTAAAGAGAGAATCGGTTCAGACACATTTTATAAAATAGATTAACCAAGCCAACCATCATGATTCTATTTTTAAAAAAATTATTTCAACCAAAAAAGAAATCGCCCCAGATGAGTACCAGTATTTTACAGTCGATATTACAAAAATCTAAGGAAAACAAAGAAATAATTTCCATTTGGCAATACAACTCAGACAAAGGCTCTCTTGTAGGATACATCACTGAAATTAACGAAGAATATATAGGGTTTAGGCATTACACCCGTTTTGGAAAACCAGATGGAATTATTTTTATCAGATTGCAAAACATAAAAAATGTAGACTTCAATGATGATTACATTAAGGTTATGGAGTGCCTTATTGAGTATTCGGACATTATTGACAAGCCATCCAACTTTGCTATTCACTTGAATCAATCCGAAAACTGGCAGTTTAGTGCTGTTTTACAATTGCATAATGCTCAGGATCAAATGGCGAGTTTTGAAATCAACGGAAATGAATTTTTCTCAGGTTTTGTAAAAAACCTTTCTGATGAAGATTTTATTTTGAATTGTGTAGCAAAAAACGGAGAAGATCTAGGAACTTCACTTTTTAAAATAGAGGATATTACTGAGGTAAGAGTGAATGATATTGATGATAGAAGACGATTGTTATTGTACAATTGGCGTAAAGCTACTTTGTAATTCATTCGTAAAAACTAAAATCATAACGCCAAATTGCATAACAATTCTCATTTATTATACGATGAAACACGCTGAATTTACTATTGAAAACAACACAATAGAATTTTGGAACACTATTCTTGGAGTTGAAAAAGTGCTTTTAAACGGAAAAAAAGTTTCAAGTAAGTTTTCTTTCTCAGGTGAAAATCATCCCATAAAACTTCAAGGCAGGAATTTAGTTTTAAAAGTCAGATACTTTTCAGGAAATATGAAAATGCAATTGATGGAAAATGATCTGTTGCTTGAAGAACAATCCGCTAAAATTAATATCAAACAGAGGATTCTTTGGTCTGTGATTGGAGTTGGAATCGGTTTTTTGTTGGCGAGACTTATGAGTTATTTATAAGTTTAAAACCAAAAGTCCTCACTCCTAAATGTGCTATCGGCAAGATGGTATATTTTCCAAAATTAAACCGTACTTTAGTGTTGTTTACCTTTTGCAAGTATGCATTTAAAACCAAAAAGAAAACAAATCATTTTTTGAACTAGAACATTATGAAAAATATACAATTAGGATGGGTTGGTCTGGGCAACATGGGTAACCCAATGGTGCTTAACCTACTGAAAGCGAGTTTTAATGTATCCGTTTTTAATAGAACCAAAGAAAAAGAAGCACCTTTACTGGCTGCAGGAGCAAAATCAGCAGACAGTTTACAAGAAATTATGGCAACCTGTGACGTGGTGTTAACTATGTTATCT
The DNA here is from genome assembly GCF_918731615.1 of Flavobacterium sp. CECT 9288. Classification (NCBI taxonomy): domain Bacteria; kingdom Pseudomonadati; phylum Bacteroidota; class Flavobacteriia; order Flavobacteriales; family Flavobacteriaceae; genus Flavobacterium; species Flavobacterium sp. CECT 9288. The sequence continues at coordinate 2,656,832 of NZ_OU957226.1, forward strand.
AATGACGCAGCAGTAAAAGAAGTTTTTGAAGGTACAACCGGTTTGTTATCGAAAGCTAATTCAGGAAAAACAATTATCAATATGAGTACCGTTTCTCCTGAAACCTCTCGATATTTAAATACCATTTGCAACCAACATCAAGTAGCTTTTATAGATGCGCCCGTTTCGGGAAGTGTAAAACCAGCGCAAGATGGAACACTCGTAATTTTGGTGGGTGCTACTCCAGAAAATTTCGAGAAAGTAAAACCGATATTTGATGTTTTGGGTAAAATTGCCATTCATGTAGGCGAACCCGGCGTGGCAAGTTCAGCTAAATTAGCCATCAATTACCTATTAGGATTAAATCTTCAAGGAATAGCCGAAACGGTTTTATTTGCCGAGAAAAACGGCGTTAGCAAAGAAAACATGCTTTACATTATCAATCAAGGCGCTTGTGGTAACGGCATCACAAATATCAAAACACCTTCTATTTTAAGCGATTCGTATCCAGCGGCATTTGCCTTAAAACATTTGGTTAAAGATTTAGGCTTAGCCAAAGCTGCAGGATTAGATTCGCCACTCATTCATCCTTTGTATGACAGTTATGCTGCAGCCGAAAAAGAAGGATTTGGTGATCAAGATGTAATGGCGATTATTAGTAGTTTGAAAAGTAAATAGGGTTTTATAATTCTATTAAATACCCACAAAAACAAGAAAAGCTACACTCATTACGATGTAGCTTTTCCTATTTACTGGAATCAGAAAACGATCTTACTTTGTTTTCATCGGTGGTAAGTCAAATGCAGCTGGCTCATGCTCAAAACTATTGCGGTGTGCACCATCACAAAAAGGTTTGTTAGCAGATAAACCACAACGACAAAGGCCCAATGCTGTTCTTCCTTCTAATCCGTAGGTTTGACCATTGCAATCTGTAATTTCAAAATCACCTTCTATTTTTATAGAACCATTTTTATTGATTGTTAATTTAGTCTTGCTCATATTGATGTATTTTTTTTTAGAATTCAAAGATTGCAAAATATTTTAGAACCTATTCAAAATAGAGTAGTATTTTATATCTGAATAGGGTTATTTACATTAATTCTATTTTGTTGTACTTCATGAAAAGTGTATTTATTCAGCAACAAAAATGAATTTCAACCAGAGAGAAACAATACAAAACTCACGTTCTGTAAAGCCCTTTCAATTTTCGAACCAGTTCGAAATAATACTTTTTTACTCAAAAAAACAATGTAAACAAGTAAATTGTACATTTGTCCAAAATAGAACAGTATAACATTTCATATATAACATGAGCCTTCTAACAAAAATCAATGTGCTGCGACGAACTGTAACTCGTGGACTTACAAAAAATATTGGCAAATCTGCTAACAACTATGCCATAGATCCTTCTCAAAAAATAACAATTAAAAAAGTCTTAATTTCTAGACCCAATCACAGGCTTGGGAACTTACTACTAATTACTCCGCTTGTTCAGGATGTCAAAAACACTTTTCCAGATTGTAATATAGATTTGTTTGTAAAGGGAGGCTTGGCACCAATTGTTTTTAAAAACTATGACAACATCAATAACATAATAGAATTACCTAAAAAACCTTTTAAAGATCTTATTACTTATTTTAAAGTATGGGTGAAAATCAAAAGTGAAAAATATGATATTGTCATAAATGTGGATAAAAACTCCTCTTCTGGTAGGTTATCAGCACAATTTGCAAATGCAAAATACAAATTTTTTGGAGAAGAAGACGAAGTACTCCGAATGAAATATCCTGATTACGATCATATTGCAAAGTTTCCTATCTATGAATTCCGTAGTTTTCTAACTAAATTAGGTTTCCCCGAGAATCATGCAGCTTTGCCTCCACTAGACATCAAACTGACAGCAGCGGAATTACTACAAGGTAAGAACGCTGTTGATGCTTTAGTATCAAATGACAAAGAAACCATTTGTATTTTTACTTATGCTACGGCTGACAAATGTTACTCTACAACGTGGTGGGAAGAATTTTATGTGGGTCTAAAATTAGAATTTTCTGACTACAATATCTTAGAAATTTTACCCGTTGAAAATGTTTCACAAATCAATTTTAAGGCAACTTCATTTTATAGTAAAGATGTGAGAGAAATAGCTGCTGTAGTTGCAAACACAAAACTTTTCATAGGCGCTGATAGTGGCATTATGCATTTAGCAAGTGCAGGTTTAACTCCTACAGTAGGTTTGTTTTCAAGGCCAAACATTGATATCTACAAGCCTTATCACAACAACAGTATAGCAATAAACACAAACATTGGAACAGTAAAAGAATGGATATCAAATATTAAAACGGTTATTTCAGTTATTGATTCTAAATAAAAGTTTCATTTTCATCAAAAAAGCCTCTTTTCTTAATAAAAAAGAGGCTTTTTTGATACATTTTGTATTGCACTTATTGCACAACTCTGTTGATTTGCGAGAAGTTCTTTTCGTAATATCGCTCTTTTGTCGAAGAAATAATTACACCGTTACTTGTAGAGGAATGAATAAATTTAATTTCACCTTCACAAACCTCAACAACCATTCCCACGTGATTGATTTGCCCTCTACCATTGGTTTTAAAAAAAATCAAATCTCCTTTTTGAGCTTCATCTGTACTAATCTTAGTGCCCACTGCAGATTGCTCTCTTGAAGTTCGTGGCAATTTAATATCAAAAGAACCAAATGTAGAACACATCAATCCAGAACAATCAAAGCCCTCTTTGCTAGTGCCTCCACTTCGGTATCGAGTTCCTATATTTTCTGAGGCTCTAGAAATCAACTGGTCTAAAAAATCGTGATTAAATGATGGTTTAACGGAGGTATTAAAGTCAATTTTTTTACTTTCTATAGCCGCATCAGTAATTTTTATATCTCCAGCTGTTTCAAGTACAGTATTTGAAGTTATTGGTGAAATAATAGAAAGTTTATCCCCTACAAGAAGTCCGTTTTTTATTGTAGGATTTTGTTTCTCTAATTCTTGAACAGTGATACCATATTGTTTAGCTATAGCATACTTAGTTTCCTTAGGTAAAACCTCTCTTAATATAGCTTGGGAATTAGAACTTAATGTTGCTGTTGCAATATTAGACTGACTAGGATTAGCTGAATTATCTGTTACTTTTTCTACTACGCTACTTGTAGCTGGTATTGTTTCCAAATTTTCATTTTTGGGACTTGCTGCAACAATTGTTTTACTAGTTTCTTCAAGAGGGATAGTTTGACTTTGTGATACAACCTCTGTGCCCGGGATTGTTATCATTTGACCCGCCCGCAATGCTTTTACGCCTATTTCAGGATTTGCTTTGTCAAATTCTTTGATTGTAATACCGTATTTTCGTGTGATAGAATACTTTGTCTCTTTTGGTAAAACTGCTCTTGTAAAAGTGCTTTTAACTTCATTTTGATCTTCGCTATTACCTCTTTCGGTGCGATTTGCAACATCCAATTCCGTTTTACTAGATAAAAATGCGTTTTCAGGAATATTAATTTTTTGACCTATTCGCAGTTCACTTTCTCCTAGCGTTGGATTTAATTCTTTCAGAACTTTAAATGCAATTCCGTATTGTTTAGCTATTCCGTATAACGTTTCTTTGGCTTGTACTTCATGATCTTTTGTTTTTTGACTTAAGATCGAATTACTTTTGGAAACACTTTTGTTTTTAGCCTCTTGTGGGATTATCAAAATGGCATTCAGTTTTAATAATTTTTTGGCACTTGGGTTTAATTTTATAATCTCACTTTGCTTCACTTCATATTTATCAGCAATACTGGATACGGTTTCTCCTTTTACGATAGTATGTTTTATGACTCGCTCTTGCGAGAAAATAGCAATACTATTTAGAAAAAATAAAGCTGTTAGTAATCGTAAATTCATATTTATTTGTTTGGTGCTCTTTAAAAACATAGAGAGCGTGATTTGGTTCTCAGTTAATTGATTAAAAAAATGATATATAACTTTTCATTTCTAAACAATATAAAAATGCAACTACCTTAATCTCTTTGTCTGAAAGAGTTTTTCCAATCTAAATATTAGCGATTGGGATTAGGATTGCATTAAATTCAAAAATTCCTGAAAATGAATTAAATTTTTATTTAATCATTTCAAAAAAGCTAATTTAATTGATTTAGTCAAAAAACACACCCTTTTTTAGAACTTTAACGTTGAAAAAATCCATTTTAACGAATTCTTTAGAAAAATTAAACGAACTAGCTTACTTGATATTTATTACTATTCTTACTTCTTAAGTCAACTCAAGTAATTTATATCACAAAAAAACTCTCAAAATAGCTTTGAGAGTTTTAAAAGATATAAAATCTGTTTATAAATTACTTGCTGCAGCAATTAAATTTAAAGCTGATCCTGCCTCAAACCAACCTATTTGACTTTCATTATAAGTATGATTTGCAAGAATTCGATCACTACTACCATCTGAGTGAACAAACTCTAGTGTGAGTGGTTTTGCAGGTGCAAATGATATTAAGTCAAGAAAATTAATAGTATCGTCTTCTTGAATTTTATCATAATCATTTTCATTTGTAAAAGTCAAAGCCAGCATACCTTGTTTTTTTAAATTCGTTTCATGTATGCGTGCAAACGATTTAACAAGTACGGCTTTCACCCCTAAAAATCGAGGCTCCATAGCGGCATGTTCACGTGAAGAACCTTCTCCATAATTGTGATCTCCCACAACTATTGACGGAATTCCAGCTGCTTTGTAAGCCCTTGCCACCGCAGGAACAGCGTCATATTCACCTGTTACTTGATTTTTTACAGCGTTCGTTTTTTGAGTAAACGCGCTAACGGCACCAATCAACATATTGTTAGAAATGTTATCTAAATGACCTCTAAAACGTAACCAAGGACCAGCCATTGATATGTGATCTGTAGTACACTTGCCAAAAGCCTTTATCAATAACTTTGCTCCTGTAATATTTTTTCGATCCCAGGCTTCAAATGGAGCTAAAAGTTGCAGCCTATCAGACGTTTCACTAACTAAAATTTGAACTCCAGAACCATCTTCAGCTGGTACTTGAAATCCATTATCTTCTACTGCAAAACCTTTTTGTGGCAGTTCATCTCCAAAAGGAGCCTTTAATTTCACCTCTTCACCTTTATCATTTATCAAGGTATCTGTAATCGGATTAAAATCCAAACGTCCCGAAATAGCCAGAGCCGCAACCATTTCTGGGGAAGTTACAAAAGCATGGGTGTTAGGATTTCCATCGGCTCTTTTCGAAAAGTTTCGATTGAACGAATGCACAATGGTATTTTTTTCTTCTTTATCCGCTCCTGCTCTATCCCATTGCCCGATGCACGGTCCGCAAGCATTGGTAAATACTTTGGTTCCCATTTTTTCGAAAGTGGCAATAATTCCATCTCTTTCAATCGTATATCTAATTTGTTCTGATCCTGGATTGATTCCGAATTCTGCTTTTGGAGTAATACCATGTGCTACCGCTTGGTTTACAATCGATGCCGCTCGTGCCATATCTTCATAAGAGGAGTTGGTACAAGACCCTATCAAACCCCATTCTACTTTAATTGGCCAACCATTTGCAGCCGCTTCTGCTTTCATTTGAGAAACTGGTGTTCCTCTATCTGGCGTAAAAGGTCCATTAATATGTGGTTCTAATTCAGAAAGATTAATTTCAATTACTTGGTCGAAATAAGTTTCAGGATCTGCATAAACCTCAGGATCTGCGGTTAAATATGCTGCTACATGGTCTGCTGCATCTACCACATCTTGTCTGCCCGTTGCCGCTAAATACCTGCGCATGGATTCATCATAACCAAATGTAGATGTTGTTGCTCCAATCTCAGCACCCATGTTGCAAATAGTTCCTTTACCTGTACATGACATTGAAGTTGCTCCTTCTCCAAAATATTCAACAATAGCTCCTGTGCCTCCTTTTACAGTCAGGATATCAGCTACTTTTAAAATAACGTCTTTTGGAGCAGTCCATCCAGATAACTTACCCGTTAATTTAACTCCAATTAATTTAGGAAATTTCAATTCCCAAGACATTCCAGACATCACATCAACAGCATCAGCTCCACCAACACCAATGGCGAGCATTCCCAAACCACCCGCATTAACGGTATGTGAATCAGTACCAATCATCAGACCTCCTGGGAAAGCATAATTTTCTAAAACGATTTGATGAATAATTCCTGAACCTGGTTTCCAGAACCCGATTCCGTATTTATTGGAAACTGAGGAAAGGAAATCAAAAACTTCTTTGGATTGTGTATTGGCTACAGCCAAATCGGATTTAGCTCCATTTTTTGCCAAAATTAAGTGATCACAATGAACTGTTGTGGGTACAGCTACCGTCTTTTTACCCGCATGCATAAACTGCAATAAGGCCATTTGTGCTGTAGCATCTTGGCATGCAACTCTATCTGGTGCAAAATCAACATAATCAACACCACGAGTAAAAGCTTGGTTAGGCATGCCTTCCCAAAGGTGATTGTACAAAATTTTCTCGCTTAATGTAAGCGGTCTACCTACAACTTTTCGTGCTGCATCAACACGATGTACCATGTTGCTATACACTCTTTTTATCATTTCTATATCAAAGGCCATAATTTCATTTTAAATGTTACTAAACTTATTTACAATTTACGAAAAATTAGGACAGCTATTACACAAAAAAAAGCTCGAGTACCTAAACTCGAGCTTTTTACAAAAAATTTAACGTATCTCTTTATAAAACGGATTGCTTATTTGAAGGAGCAAACTTGGTTAAATTGATACCTTTAACTGCTATTTTATATTCTTCAATAGTAGGAGTTCTTCCTAAAATAGTAGACAATACAACAACTGGAGTAGAAGAAAGTAATGATTCTCCTTTTTTCTCAGCTGTATCTTCTACTACACGACCTTGGAACAAACGAGTAGATGTTGCCATAACCGTATCTCCTTTTGAAGCTTTTTCTTGGTTCCCCATACATAAGTTACAACCTGGACGCTCTAAATACAACATGTTTTCATATTCTGTACGTGCAGCACCTTTTGGAGCGTTATCATCAAACTCGAAACCAGAATATCTTTGTAAAACTTCCCAATCTCCTTCTGCTTTTAATTCATCAACAATGTTGTACGTAGGTGGCGCTACTACTAATGGCGCTTTAAATTCTACTTTACCAGTTTGTTCCTCTACGTTTTTAAGCATTTGCGCTAAGATTTTCATATCACCTTTATGCACCATACAAGAACCGATGAATCCTAAATCTACTTTTTTATCCCCACCATAGAATGAAAGTGGACGAATGGTATCGTGAGTATATCTTTTAGAAACATCTTTGTTATTTACATCTGGATCAGCAATCATTGGCTCATTAATCACGTCCAAATCAATTTCAACCTCAGCATAATATTTTGCATTCGCATCTGGAGTTAAAGCTGGTTTATCACCTGATTTAATCTCAGCAATTCTCTTGTTTGCTTTGTTGATTAAGCCTTGAAGAACTTGCGTTTTGTTATCCATTCCTTTATCAATCATGATCTGGATTCTTCCTTTTGCAATTTCCAAAGATTCAATTAATGTATCATCTTCTGAAATACAAATCGAAGCTTTGGCTTTCATTTCAGCAGTCCAATCTGTAAATGTAAAGGCTTGATCGGCTGTAAGCGTTCCTAAATGCACTTCAATAATTCTTCCTTGGAAAACATTTTCTCCTCCAAATTTTTGTAACATTTGCGCTTGAGTAGCATGAACCACATCACGGAAATCCATGTAAGTTGCCATTTGGCCTTTGAAAGTTACTTTTACAGATTCAGGAATTGGCATAGAAGCTTCTCCTGTTGCAAGAGCTAAAGCAACTGTACCTGAATCGGCACCAAATGCTACTCCTTTTGACATTCGTGTATGTGAATCACCACCAATAATGATAGCCCAATCGTCAATTACTATATCGTTAAGAACTTTATGAATTACGTCAGTCATAGCATGGTATTGACCTTTTGGGTCACGTGCAGTAATCAAACCAAAATCGTTCATGAATTTCATCAATTTTGGAATGTTAGCTTGCGCCTTTTTATCCCAAACTGAAGCAGTATGACAACCTGATTGGTAAGCACCATCAACTATTGGCGAAATCACTGTTGCTGCCATAGACTCTAATTCTTGAGCCGTCATTAATCCCGTTGTATCTTGAGAACCAACGATATTTACTTCAACACGAACATCAGAACCAGCGTGTAATGCTTTTTTAGAAATAGTCCCTACAGCATTTCTGTTAAAGATTTTCTCAACAGCAGTAAGACCTTGTCCTTCAATTGAAACTTCTTTTGAAGGCGCATACACTAAAGGCGCTTCAATTCCTAACGTTTTTGCTGCAAAAGTTTGAAGTTTTTTACCAAAAACAATCGCATAAGAACCACCTGCTTTGATGAATTCCATTTTCTGAGGCGTGAAAGCTTTAGAAATATCAATTAATTCGTTGTCTCCGTTGTATAATTTTTTTGTTTTTGTATTGATGGTAAGCACTGTTCCAGTAGCTACAGAATATACTTCTTCTAAAACTGGATCACCACTTTCATTACGAACCACTTCTCCATTAGCGTCTGTCTTTTTTACCCAGTTTTTCAAATCTAAACCAATACCACCAGTTACATCAACTGTAGTTAAGAAAATTGGAGAAATTCCGTTTGTACCGGCAACAATTGGCATAAAATTTACAAATGGCACATATGGACTTGCTTGTTTACCTGTCCAAAGCGCTACGTTATTTACACCTGACATACGAGATGAACCAACTCCCATTGTACCTCTTTCTGCAATTAACATTACAGATTTATCTGGATGTTGTGCTTGCAAGGCTTTGATTTCATCTTGTGCTTGAGGTGTAATCATACATTTACCGTGCAATTCACGATCTGAACGTGAGTGTGCTTGGTTACCTGGAGAAAGTAAATCTGTTGAAATATCTCCTTCACCTGCGATAAACGTTACTACTTTAATTTCTTCAGCTACTTCTGGAAGTTTTGTAAAGAATTCTGCTTGAGCATAACTTTCTAAAATTTCTCTAGCTACTTCATTATTACTTTCAAATGCAGCTTTCAAACGATCCATATCGGCATCGTAAAGATACACTTGAGTTTTAAGAACTTTAGCAGCATCTTTAGCAATTGCAACATCATTTCCTAAAGCTAAATCTAATAACACTTCAATTGAAGGACCACCTTTCATGTGAGATAATAATTCAAAAGCAAAAGCAGGAGTAATTTCATTTACCACTTCTTCTCCAAGAATAATTTCTTTTAAAAATTTTGCTTTTTCAGTAGCAGCACTTGTAGTTCCTGGTAAGGTATTGTAGATAAAAAACTTAAGAGAATCTGCTCTATTTGCGTTATTTGTATCTTTAATTTGTGCTACGATTTCGATTAGCAATTCTGCTGAATCAATTGGTTTTGGGTGAAGACCTTGAACTTTACGCTCTTCAATCTCAATAATGTAATCGTTATAAGTACTCATAAGTGTGATATATTAAGTCTAATTGCACTAAAAATTTAATGCAGAATTGAGACATAAGAATTAAATGTTATTTTGTTTAGCAAATTTAAGAATTAAAGCTGAGATTTAAAAAAATTTAATAGAAGTCCCGTTTTTAAAAATTATTATTCCTAAAACCATATAAAAAATCATATTCAATGCAGATAATTCAAAATTTTAATGAAATTTTATTTATTTGGTATTTAAAAAAGCCGTTTTTAGCAATCCTTGAATTTGGACCCAAATAAAAAAAGGTTCATTGTTGCTTTTACAACAAAGAACCTTTCTAAATAAGCCAACTACAACGTTATAATAGCTTCTCGATAATCATTTCTTCAGTTATTCCTTCGGCATCTGCTTTATAATTTTTAATGATTCGGTGTCTCAAAATTCCGGTTGCCACGGCTTGAACATCTTCTATGTCTGGAGAAAATTTTCCATTAAAAGCAGCATTGGCTTTGGCAGCCAAAATCAAATTTTGAGAGGCTCTGGGTCCTGCTCCCCAATCTAAATAATTTTTCACAAATTCATTTGACAAGGAATTATCTGGACGCGTTTTACTCACCAAGCGCACCGCATATTCTATAACATTGTCCGCAACTGGAATTCTGCGAATCAATTCTTGAAAATCAATAATCTCTTGTGCAGTAAATAGTGAATTTACAACTACTTTCTCATTAGATGTAGTTTGCTTTACCACTTGCACTTCCTCTTTAAAACTTGGATACTCAAGTTTTATAGCAAACATAAAACGATCCAGTTGCGCTTCGGGCAAAGGATAGGTACCTTCCTGCTCAATTGGGTTTTGAGTTGCCAAAACAAAATAGGGCAAATTCAATTTGTAATTATTCCCAGCAATTGTAACAGATCTTTCTTGCATAGCCTCAAGCAAAGCTGCTTGCGTTTTAGGAGGTGTTCGGTTAATCTCATCTGCTAGAACAATATTCGAAAAAATAGGTCCTTTTATGAATTTGAATTGTCTGCTTTCATCTAAAATTTCACTTCCTAAAATATCCGATGGCATTAAATCTGGAGTAAATTGGATTCTCTTAAACTCAAGCCCTAAAGCCTGAGCCAGCGTATTCACCATAAGTGTTTTTGCTAATCCAGGAACACCCACTAATAAAGCATGTCCACCTGAAAAAATACAAAGTAATATTTGATCGACAACAGCATCTTGTCCTACAATAATTTTTGCGATTTCTTTTTTTAATTCATTTCGTTTTTGAACTAAATTATGTATTGCTGCAACATCTGACATGTATATATTTTTTAAATTAAAAAAGAGCTAGTTAATGCAAGCATAAAACTAACTCTTTTTATTTATTTACAGAAATTTTTTAAGTTTTAAACCCTAAAAATAAGTCTATTTTTTTAACCAATTGTTCGTGAATTTACAATCTCTATATTCCCCCTGAATCTTGATGTAGGTCTCTTTGATTTTTTCATCAAACCATTTTCCTATTTCAGTGATTCGTTTTTGTTTTAACGCTAAGTCTTTAATTTTGATGTAATCCTTAGCATAATCTGCTGTATGCTCATCAATTCTATTGGTAACCGTAATAATTTTATAACTTTTTTTACCTTCTTCACTTTGATCTAAAATAGGTGCAGAAACTTCATTTTCTTTTAAATTTGAAACTTGGCTGTAAAAAGAAGGATCCATTTTAGTCAACTCAAAACGAGTATCTTGTGTTTGTGGATTGATTAAAGCACCGCCATTTGCTCTTGTTTCTTTTTCATCAGATAAAGTTCTTGCAGCTTCCGCAAAAGTGATGTCCTTTTCCTCTATTCTTTTTTTAATTAAAGTTATCAATTCTTTAGCTTCCTTCAAAGACTGCTCTGTTACAGTAGGAGACAATAATATATGACGAATCTCTCTCTCCTGTCCTTTAATTTTTTCTACTAGAATAATGTGGTACCCAAAAACCGTTTCGAATGGAGCTGACACTTCTCCTTCTTCTAAACTGAATGCCACTTCTTTAAACTCTTTTACAAATGGAGTTGACCGATTCATTTTATAATACCCTCCAGTTGACTTAGAAGCTGGATCTTGCGTATACAAAACTGCCTTTGTTGAAAAACTAGCCCCTTCCTCTACTTCTTTTTTAAACCCATTGAGTTTGTCAATGACTTTTTGTTTGTCTTCTGCAGAAACTTTTGGCATAACCACAATTTGTGCTACTTCAAGTTCTACACCAAAAAATGGCAAATCAGCCGCTGGTATTTGTTTAAAATAATTTCGAACCTCTTCTGGAGTAATTTCTACAGCATCAATAATCTTTTTTTGCATTTCCGAAGTAAGTTTTCCTTCCTTTAAGATATCAGCAAAATAAGTTCTAAATTCTTCCTCAGAATCTTTTTTATAATATTGAACCACTTTTTCCATAGACCCAATTTTGTCTACCATGTAATTCAATCGTTCTTCCATCATACCTTTAACCTCAGCATCGGTCACAATAATACTATCCTGAACTGCTTGATGCGCATATAACTTGTCCTCTAGCAGTTTCCCTAGCATTTGACAACGATCATATTCCGAAGCATTACCTCCGCCAGCTTGAATTTCTAAATACGTTTTATCTATATCTGAGTCTAAGATGATATAATCCCCTACGGTTGCTACAACACCATCAACTTTCTGCTTACCAGTTGACTTTACTTTTTTTACAGGGGCAATTACGGAATCCTTAATAATTTCTTGTGCGTTCACAACTACACTCATAAACATTAAAAACAAAACAGTAAGTGTAATTCTATTATTATTGGACTTCATTGGTATTGAATTTATTGGCATTAATTTAATTTGTATTTAAATAGGTTCTTTTAAAACAAAGTCATCAAATAGAAACTATTTTACGCTATTTCTAATTGGAGGATAACATTCTAAAGTTGAAATATTTACTTTAAAAACGTCATCTAGTTGTCTTATATTTTTAAAAACGAACAAAAATAACAATTCAATTACATTATACAAGTATACCTACTACTATTAACAAAAAATTATAGCGCAAGTAATCTCTAATATTTTAAAGAAATTTATTAAAGTTCAAACCTTGTGACATAAATTCCCTCTCACGATATCTTATATATTCTTTAAAAATCCTCTAAATAAAAACATTGAAAATGTTTTTTCTGCTTTATTTTCGAAATTCTTGCTTACAATTAAATCTTAAAATTCTCATTTTTTAACTTTTAAACTGCAAAGTTGTAAACACTACATCGTTTTCGGAGTGAATATAAATTTAACTAATTATCATCGCTCTAAATAATAATTAAATTAGCTATTATTATCAATTTAAGAAAATAAAACATAATAAAATTAAAAAACCGCTTATTTATTACCATAAAATTTAGATATAAATAATAAATACAGTTTTCTTAATCTATAAGTTTCTTTCTCAAAGAATGATAACAGTGACCCAATTCTAACTAAAACGATTAACCAAAATTATTATGAAAAAACACGTATTAAAAACCTGTGCCATCGCATCGCTTTTTTTAAGTTTAAACGCTTGTTCCACATCAGACGAATTGCAAAAAGATGCCATAGAACAAGCATCTCAGTTTAAAATCATTCAAGTTACTAAACATGACGGAAAACCTTTTAGCACTGGGAAACAAACTAACATCCCTTCTGGAAGATATGTTTCAAATCCGGGTGGAGGCGTCATGATGCAAGCTTTTTACTGGGATGTACCTGCCGGCGGAACATGGTGGAATGTAGTAAACTCAAAAATTACGGCTTGGTCAAACGCTGGTATTGGCTCAATCTGGCTACCTCCTGTATCAAAAGCCCAAAATGGACCATTCTCTATGGGATATGACCCTACTGACTATTTTGATTTTGGTAATTTTAATCAAAACGGAACTGTTGAAACACGTTTTGGCTCTAAAACCGAATTAGAAAGTTTGATTACAAAAGTACACGCCGAAAACATGCAAGTATATGCTGACATGGTCCTCAATCATAATAGTGGCGGTCAATTAGAAAACAATCCTTTCACAGGAACACAAACCTACACTAACTTTACGGGTGTTGCATCAGGGAAATTTAAACGAACAAGCGCTGACTTTTACAAAAACGCTTTTGGGAATAATGACGAAGGTATTTTTGGTGGTTTTCCAGATCTTGCTCACGTAGCTCCTAATGTACAAGATTGGCTTTGGAAAAGAGCAGATGGTGTGGGTAAATTTTATAAAAACACCATGAAATTTGACGGCTGGAGATTTGATTACGTAAAAGGTTTTGGTGCTTGGGTCGTTAAAGATTGGAATGCTAATGTTGGCGGATTTTCTGTAGGTGAACTATGGGATTCTAATGTAAATTTACTTAATGACTGGGCAAATAACGCAAATAGCTCTGTTTTTGACTTTGCTTGCTACTATAAAATGAATGATGCTTTTGATGGCAATAATCTAAATGTTTTGAATGATGATATGATGTGGAAAAGAAATCCGTACAAAGCGGTTACTTTTGTTGCGAATCATGATACTGATGAAATTTGGAAAAAGGAATTGGCTTACGCCTACATTTTAACGCATGAAGGATATCCAACTATTTTTTACCGCGATTATGAAGAGTGGCTAAATAAAACCAAATTGAATAATCTAATTTGGATTCACAACAACAAAGCAACCGGAAACACTTCTATTTTATACACAGATAATGATGAATACATAGCGAGAAGAAACGGCTATAATGGCAATCCAGGATTAGTCGTTTACATCAACAACTCTTCAAACTGGCAAGAGCGCTGGATACAAACTAACTGGTCTAATGCACAAATAAAAGATTTTACAGGCAACTCTGGCTGGTACCCAACAACTCAAGCTGACAAATGGGTAAAAATACAATGTCCTCCTAATGGATATTCTGTTTGGTCCATCAACATGTAATAATTTTTCTTTAAGGCTGTCTTTTTTAGGCAGCCTCTTTTATTTGGAAACGTTTACACAATACGAAAATACCTTTTAAACAGATCAAATTTTCAAATAGCGTATATAAATAGTACTTTTGCAAACTATTGATATACATATGGGCTTTTTAGAAGAAATACAACGCAGAAGAACTTTCGGGATTATCTCACATCCTGATGCTGGAAAAACGACATTGACTGAAAAATTACTTCTTTTTGGAGGAGCAATTCAAGAAGCAGGTGCCGTAAAAAATAATAAAATAAAGAAAGGGGCAACGAGTGACTTTATGGAAATTGAACGCCAAAGAGGGATTTCTGTATCTACCTCTGTACTTGCATTTAATTACCAAGACAAGAAAATAAACATACTTGATACACCTGGACATAAGGATTTTGCTGAAGACACTTTTAGAACTTTAACAGCAGTTGATAGTGTAATTGTGGTAATTGACGTGGCTAAAGGTGTAGAGGAACAAACTGAGAAGCTTGTAGCAGTTTGTAGAATGCGCAAAATTCCAATTATTGTATTTATAAATAAATTAGATAGAGAAGGAAAAGATGCTTTCGACTTAATGGACGAAGTAGAACAAAAACTTGGACTTACTGTAACACCTTTGAGTTTCCCTATTGGGATGGGATATGACTTTCAAGGAATTTATAATCTTTGGGAACAAAATATCAATTTATTTAGTGGAGATAGTAGAAAAAACATCGAAGAAACTATTGCTTTCTCAGATGTACAAAGTCCTGAGCTTGAAAAAATAATTGGTCAAAAACCAGCCGATAAACTTAGAGAAGAATTAGAGTTAATTGACGAAGTGTATCCAAAATTTGACAGACAAGATTATTTAGACGGAAAACTACAACCCGTTTTTTTTGGATCAGCATTAAACAATTTTGGTGTTAGAGAATTACTTGACTGCTTTGTAGAAATTGCACCTTCGCCAAGACCTAAAGACTCCGAAACAAGGATAGTTGATCCAGAAGAACAAAAAATGTCTGGTTTTGTATTTAAAATCCATGCCAATATGGATCCAAAACATCGAGACCGACTAGCATTTATTAAAATCGTGTCGGGTACTTTTGAAAGAAACAAACCGTATTATCACGTTCGCCAAAAGAAAAATTTAAAATTCTCTAGTCCTAACGCCTTTTTTGCTGAAAAAAAAGAAATTGTAGACATCTCTTATCCAGGAGATATTGTTGGACTTCATGACACAGGAAACTTTAAAATTGGTGATACACTGACCGAAGGAGAATTAATGAGCTTTAAAGGAATTCCAAGTTTTTCGCCTGAACACTTTAGATACATCAATAACGCTGACCCTATGAAAGCCAAACAGCTGGACAAAGGAATTGATCAGTTAATGGATGAAGGAGTAGCGCAATTGTTTACACTAGAAATGAATAACAGAAAAATCATTGGAACAGTGGGTGCATTACAATATGAGGTAATTCAATACCGTTTGGAACATGAATATGGAGCCAAATGCACGTATGAAAATTTTCCTGTTCACAAAGCCTGCTGGGTTAAACCAAATGATCCAAAAAGTGAAGAATTTAAAGAGTTCAGAAGGATCAAACAAAAATTCTTAGCGCATGATAAATACGGACAATTGGTATTTCTAGCAGATTCTGATTTTACAATCCAAATGACGCAAAATAAATATCCAAATGTGAAATTATTTTTTACGTCAGAATTTGAATAGTTCCAATCTAAATAATGTCTAGTCCTGAAAAAGTGATACAGGATTAATAAAAAATAAAAGTACAATTTTAGACAGTAGCAAGCTCTGGTTTGCTACTGTTTTTTGTTTTATAGGTTCTCATTTTAATTTTGTTTTGGTGATGCATCTGATTTGGAGTAAGCATGTAATTAGAATAATGAGGTCTGATTTCATTATAGATATCAATAGCTTCTTTTACAATTTTTTGCATGATTTCTGCTTTTTGATTGTATTTGTCAATCCTAAATTCCTGTTTTAAAATACCATTGATCCTTTCTGCCACTGCATTTTCATAAGGGTCAGAGTTTTGTGTCATACTGCATAGAATTTTATTTTTATTAAGTTGCATTTGGTAGTCATTAGCACAATATTGAATCCCTCTGTCTGAATGATGTATCAATGGTAAGTTTTTGTTGTTTCTGTGTTTAAGAGCCATTTTAAAAGCCTTCAAACTGCTTTCTGTGTTCATGTTATCGGCAACATAATATCCCATAATCTTTTTAGAATAAGCATCTGTGACTAAGCTTAAATAGCAAGGATTATCTCTTTTTCCTATATAGGTTATATCAGAGACCCAAACTTGCTCTGGTCTGTTAATTTCTAAATCTAGAATTCGATTTTGATGTTTATTAAATCGATGATGTGAGTTAGTCGTTACATGATAACTTCGTTTAGGATGTATCAATAAATGATTGGCTCTGAGTATATCAAAGAACTTATCTCTTCCAATTTTCATTAATTGAAGTTTATCAAACAAAAGATAATATAGTTTTCGAGTACCTATTCTAGGCATTGTCTTCCTGATATTATTCACCATCAAAATCACTTCTTTGGCTTTGTTTTGTTTGGATGCTATTCTTCTAGTCTTTCGATAATAAACCTGTCTGTCTATCCCGAACAAATAACAGGTAAACGCTACTGTTTTTTGTTCTTTTGCTCTAAAGCGGGCGATTGTTCGGGTGCAGAGTTTTTTCGGATATCTATATGATATTCTTTCTCAGCTAAATCAATCATCATGTCAAACAAGATTGCTTTTTTATCTGCAACGTAAGCTTGTCGTTCTAAAAGAGCCTTTTGTTTTTCTAATAGCTTGACTTGGACTTCAAGTTCCATAATTTTTTGTTCGGGTGACTTTGCCATATTCAAAGGGGGTTGGTTTTCCCAATCAAAGTTACCAAATTTTCGTAACCAGCCCAGAACTGTAGCATGGCTTTGAATGCCATATTGTTTTCTAATTTGGGTAATTGATGAACTACCTTGCTCAACTTCTCTAACGATTTGAAGTTTTAAGGACATGCTGTAATCTCGCTGGGTGCGCTTTACATAATTCGTGTATTCTTCCATAACGATTGTTTTTGCGTATCGCTATTTCAGGACGGGACATAAATATCAAAAAAAACGCTAATCTTTCAATTAGCGTTTTTTTGTTTTTATATTTTTAAGCCACCATAACATCTGAATTAATTGCTTTTTTCAAGAAGGTTTTAATTAAAATTCTATTAGGAGCAGTACCTGATATGATAATTTGCTTTTTTGTAGTGGTCTCTTCAACAGAAGTATTTGTTTTTGTATCTTGCTTTGTACCCATAAACCAAAGAACAAAATTTACATTATTAGTAGTATTAGTTTTAGCAGCACTTTCATTTTTTGTAACAACACTTTCAACAGGATTGTTTTCAACTAGTGTAGATGAAGTTTGAGCTAAAGAAACATTTGAGAACAATACAAAAGCTAAAAACAAGAAACATTTCAATGCTAATTTATTGTAATCTATAGATCCGATATATTTCATAAATAATAATATTTTTTTTTCAGTGAGTAGATACTCAAATCCGAAACAAAAGTATATCATTTGTTTAGTCGTAAAAAACATTTTCGATAAAGCGCCATTATAGTCGATTAAAGCGCAAATTTAATATTAAAGTGTACAATATTAACATTTTAAACACATGGATTTCCTTTTAGTAATATCAATTTAACAACTTAAAATTCAAATCAATTTACATGATTATACCCTAAAAAAAAGCTCCAGTTAAATACTGGAGCTTTAGAAATTTATGCTTGACCGGCTGGGCCAAAGTTGAGCGGTATGGGCAACTGTTCCGTGTCTTTGATTTCGCCATGGGCAATTTCAAATCGATGAATGTTTTCCCCAATAGCCTTTAATAATCTTTTAGCGTGCTGTGGCGTCAAGACAATTCTTGACTTCACCTTCGCTTTTGGAATTCCAGGCATAATACTAACAAAATCTAAAACAAATTCTGAAGAAGAATGGTTGATAATTGCTAAATTAGAATAAATTCCTTCAGCAGTTACTTCATCTAGTTCTATATTAATTTGCTCTTGTTGTTGATCTTTCATATTTTTAGTATTTAGTGTTTAGTACATTAGTCCTCAGTGATTAAACTCTATGAAAATCACTAAGGACTAGGCACTAAAACCTTAATAGATATACTCCTCTTTATTAGCCATCATATCATTGTAATCATCTTTTGAACCTACAATTGTGTGATCGTACTCTCTCATACCTGTACCGGCTGGGATTCTGTGACCTACAATTACATTTTCTTTCAATCCTTCTAAGTAATCAATTTTACCTGCAACTGCAGCTTCATTTAATACTTTAGTAGTTTCCTGGAACGATGCCGCAGAGATGAATGATTTAGTTTGTAACGACGCTCTTGTAATACCCTGTAATACTGGTGTTGCTGTTGCAGTTACCACATCACGAGCTACTACTAGATTTTTATCTGTACGTTTCAATAAAGAGTTTTCGTCACGCAACTCACGAGGCGTAATGATTTGTCCTTCTTTTAATACAGCTGAATCTCCAGCATCTTCTACGACTTTCATACCGTATAACTTATCGTTTTGAACGATGAAATCTTTAGTATGAATCAATTGATCTTCTAAGAATAAAGTATCACCTGGATCTTGTACTCTTACCTTACGCATCATTTGACGAATAACAACCTCGAAATGTTTGTCGTTAATTTTTACACCTTGTAAACGGTATACTTCTTGAATTTCATTTACCAAGTACTGTTGTACAGCAGCTGGACCTTGAATTCTTAAAATATCATCTGGAGTAATTGCTCCGTCAGACAATGGTACACCTGCTCTTACGAAGTCATTTTCTTGAACAAGAATTTGACTTGATAATTTAACTAGGTATTTACGAACATCTCCGAATTTAGATTCGATAACAATTTCGCGGTTACCTCTTTTGATTTTTCCAAAAGAAACTACACCATCAATTTCAGAAACTACAGCTGGATTAGATGGATTACGAGCTTCTAACAACTCTGTAATTCTTGGTAAACCTCCGGTAATATCTCCTGATTTAGAAGAACGACGTGGAATTTTTACCAATACTTTACCTGCTTTAATTTTCTCACCGTTTTCAACCATCAAGTGGGCTCCAACTGGTAAGTTGTAAGAACGAATTAATTCTCCATCTTTACCGTAAACCAATAATGTTGGAATTAATTTTTTAGCTCTTGATTCAGAAATTACTTTTTCTTGGAAACCAGTTTGCTCATCGATCTCAACCATGAACGATTGTCCTTGCTCTAAATCTTCGTAAGCAATTTTACCAGTAAACTCAGAAACAATAACTCCGTTATATGGATCCCATTTACAAATCACATCCCCTTTTGCAACAGATTGACCATCTGCAACAAAAATACTAGAACCGTAAGGAATGTTATTGGTACTTAATAAAATACCTGTTCTTTCGTCAATTAACTTTAATTCTGTAGAACGAGAAACAACGATATCAACTGAATTTCCTTCGCTATCTTCACCTTTAACAGTTTTAAGATCTTCGATTTCAAGTTTACCAGCAAATTTAGTGATGATACTTGATTCTTCAGATATACCACCCGCAACCCCTCCAACGTGGAAAGTACGTAATGTCAACTGTGTTCCTGGTTCTCCAATAGATTGTGCTGCAATTACACCAACTGCTTCACCTCTTTGTGTCATTTTACCAGTTGCTAGGTTACGACCGTAGCACTTAGCACAAATTCCTTTTAGAGCCTCACATGTCAATGGAGAACGAACTTCAACTTTCTCGATAGGAGAAGCATCTATAACTTTCATAATCGCTTCGGTGATTTGCTCACCTGAACGAACTATTACCTCACTTGTCAAAGGATTTATTAAATCTTGTAAAACTACACGTCCTAAGATTCTCTCTCCTAATGATTCTACAATTTCTTCGTTCTTTTTCAATGCTGAAACTTCAACACCTCTTAAAGTACCACAATCATCGATGTTTACAATTACGTCTTGTGAAACGTCATGTAATCTACGAGTCAAGTATCCAGCATCGGCTGTCTTAAGAGCGGTATCCGCAAGACCTTTACGAGCACCGTGAGTAGAGATAAAGTACTCAAGAATCGAAAGACCTTCTTTAAAGTTAGAAAGAATTGGGTTTTCAATAATTTCACCACCACCAGCAGTAGATTTTTTAGGCTTAGCCATCAAACCACGCATACCAGTTAACTGACGAATTTGTTCCTTAGAACCCCTCGCTCCAGAGTCAAGCATCATGTAAACAGAGTTAAATCCTTGCTGATCTTCTCTAATGTTTTTCATTGCTAACTCCGTTAACTGCGCATTAGCAGAAGTCCAAACATCAATAACTTGGTTGTAACGTTCGTTATTGGTAATAAGACCCATGTTATAATTTGCAGAAATACCTTGAACTTGCTCTCTTGCATCAGCAATTAACTGAGGCTTTTGATCTGGAATTCTAATATCTCCTAATGAGAATGATAAACCACCTTTGAAGGCAAATTTATATCCCATATCTTTCATATTGTCCAAGAAAGCAGCAGTTGTAGGAACATCTGTACAGCTTAAAACGTGTCCAATAATATCTCTTAAGTTTTTCTTTGTCAATACGTCATTGATATAACCAGCTGCTTCAGGAACAACCTCGTTAAACAATACACGTCCAGCAGTAGTTTGAATAACTTTGTATACTAATTCACCTGCTTCGTTAAAATCTTTTGCTCTAATTTTAACACGAGCATTCAACTCTACTCTACCTTCATTCAAAGCGATATTTACCTCTTCTGCAGAATAAAAAGTAATTCCTTCACCTAAAATTTTCATTTCAGGAGTTGACAAACGTTCTTTGGTCATATAATATAGACCCAAGACCATATCCTGAGATGGTACCGTAATTGGAGCACCATTTGCAGGGTTCAAGATGTTGTGCGAACCTAACATTAATAACTGAGCCTCTAAGATAGCCTCTGGTCCTAATGGTAAGTGTACCGCCATTTGATCCCCATCAAAATCCGCATTAAATGCCGTACAAACTAAAGGGTGCAATTGGATTGCTTTTCCTTCAATTAATTTTGGTTGGAATGCTTGAATACCTAGTCTGTGCAAAGTAGGAGCACGGTTTAGCAAGATTGGGTGACCTTTGATTACATTTTCAAGGATATCCCAAACTACAGGCTCTTTTTTATCAATTATTTTTTTAGCAGATTTAACTGTTTTTACAATTCCTCTTTCGATTAATTTACGAATCACAAAAGGTTTGTACAATTCAGCTGCCATATCCTTAGGAATACCGCACTCTGATAATTTTAATTCAGGTCCAACAACAATTACCGAACGAGCAGAATAATCCACACGTTTACCCAATAAGTTTTGACGGAAACGACCTTGCTTACCTTTTAACGAGTCAGAAAGTGATTTCAATGGTCTGTTTGATTCGGTTTTAACAGCAGATGCTTTACGCGTGTTGTCAAATAATGAATCTACAGATTCTTGCAACATACGTTTCTCGTTTCTCAAGATAACTTCTGGAGCTTTGATTTCCATTAATCTTTTCAAACGGTTGTTACGGATGATTACACGACGGTATAAATCATTTAAATCTGAAGTTGCAAAACGACCTCCATCAAGTGGCACAAGCGGACGCAATTCTGGTGGAATAACTGGTACCACTTTCATAATCATCCACTCAGGACGGTTTTCGCGGTTTAAGTTAGACTCACGGAAAGATTCAACTACTTGTAATCTTTTTAAAGCTTCAGTTTTACGTTGTTTAGATGTTTCATTGTTAGCGCTATGTCTTAATGAGTAAGACAATGCATCAAGATCAATTCTTGCTAACAAATCCATAATACACTCTGCTCCCATTTTGGCAACAAATTTATTAGGATCAAAATCATCTAAATATTGGTTGTCTGCAGGAAGTGTATCTAAAATATTCAAATACTCTTCTTCGGTTAAGAAATCTAATCTTTGTAATGATTCCCCATCAGGATTTTTAGCAATACCCGCTTGGATTACTACGTATCTTTCGTAGTAAATAATCATATCTAATTTCTTAGATGGAAGACCAAGTATATAACCAATTTTGTTTGGTAAAGAACGGAAATACCAGATGTGAGCAATTGGCACAACCAAATTGATGTGACCTACTCTATCTCTACGTACTTTTTTCTCAGTAACTTCTACACCACAACGATCACAGATAATCCCTTTGTAACGTATTCTTTTATATTTACCACAAGCACATTCAAAATCCTTTACAGGTCCGAAAATTCTTTCGCAAAATAATCCGTCACGCTCTGGTTTGTGCGTTCTGTAGTTGATTGTTTCCGGTTTTAAAACCTCTCCTCTTGATTCTTTCAAGATAGATTCAGGTGATGCAAGACCGATTGAGATTTTATTAAACCTTTTTACAGGGTTTTTATCTTTATTGTTGTTATTTCTATTATTCATCATAGTTTTTACTATTGATTTATTTGCAATTAAAAAATTGATTTGATTTTAGTCTAAAGTCAAATGTCATAAAGTTTTAAAGTCACGAATGACTATTTACTTTTGACTTTCAAACTTTTGACTTAAACACTACCTCGGGTTACTTCTCTAAACTTCAAACCTCTTTATTTTGAAGTGCTAATTATAAAAATCTAAGAGTTTTTATAAAAAATCGGAACGGGTTACGGGTCTAAATCCTAAAAACTTATATAAAAGCCAAAGTAGAGATGCGATTAATCGCATCTCTACAGTTGACAAAATTTATTTATTCTTCTAAACGAATATCAAGTCCAAGACCTTTCAATTCATGCATCAATACATTGAATGATTCAGGTAATCCTGGTTCTGGCATAGACTCTCCTTTAACGATTGCCTCGTACGTTTTAGCTCTACCAATTACGTCGTCAGATTTCACTGTCAAGATTTCACGAAGTGTACTAGAAGCTCCATAAGCCTCAAGTGCCCAAACCTCCATCTCTCCAAAACGTTGACCTCCAAATTGAGCTTTACCTCCAAGTGGTTGTTGAGTGATTAAAGAGTACGGCCCGATAGAACGTGCGTGCATCTTGTCATCAACCATGTGACCTAATTTCAACATATAGATAACACCTACAGTTGCAGCTTGGTGGAAACGCTCTCCAGTACCACCATCATACAAATGCGTATGACCAAAACGAGGTACTCCAGCTTCATCAGTTAAAGCATTGATTTCGTCTAAAGATGCTCCATCAAAAATTGGTGTAGCAAATTTTCTACCCAAGTTCATACCAGCCCATCCTAATACCGTTTCATAAATCTGACCAATGTTCATACGAGAAGGTACCCCAAGTGGGTTCAACACGATATCAACTGGTGTTCCATCTTCAAGGAAAGGCATATCTTCATGACGCACGATACGAGCAACAATACCTTTGTTACCGTGACGACCCGCCATTTTATCACCCACTTTTAACTTACGTTTTTTCGCGATGTATACTTTAGCTAATTTCAAAATTCCTGCTGGCAATTCATCTCCAACAGTAATCGTGAATTTCTCTCTACGTAATGCACCTTGTAAGTCGTTCAATTTAATTTTATAGTTATGAATTAAATCATTAACCATAGTATTAGTAGCATCATCAGCTACCCATTGACCTTTACTTAAGTGAGCAAAATCCTCTACTGCATAAAGCATTTTTTGAGTATATTTTTTACCTTTTGGTAAAACTTCTTCACCCAAATCATTCATTACACCTTGAGATGTTTTTCCGTTAACGATCAAGAAAAGTTTTTCAACTAATTTGTCTTTCAATTCAACAAATTTCACTTCAAACTCCATTTCAAGTGCACCTAAAGCATCCTTGTCTTGTGTACGTTTACGCTTATCTTTTACCGCTCTTGCAAACAATTTCTTGTCTAAAACAACACCATGTAAAGAAGGAGAAGCTTTCAAAGAAGCATCTTTAACATCACCTGCTTTGTCCCCGAAGATTGCACGAAGCAATTTCTCTTCCGGCGTAGGATCTGATTCTCCTTTTGGAGTAATCTTTCCGATAAGAATGTCACCAGGTTTTACCTCGGCACCAATTCTAATCATACCGTTTTCATCCAAATCTTTAGTAGCTTCTTCAGAAACGTTAGGAATATCATTCGTTAATTCTTCGTTACCTAATTTAGTATCTCTAACCTCTAATGAATAATCATCAACGTGGATAGAAGTAAAAATATCGTCACGAACTACTTTTTCAGAAATTACAATCGCATCCTCAAAATTGTAACCTTTCCAAGGCATAAACGCCACTTTCAAGTTACGTCCAAGAGCTAACTCTCCATTTTGAGTTGCGTAACCTTCCGATAGTACTTGACCAGCAACAACTCTATCCCCTTTTCTTACGATAGGTTTAAGGTTGATACTTGTACCTTGGTTGGTTTTTCTAAATTTAATTAAATTATATGTTTTTTCATCTGGTTCAAAACTAACCATTCTTTCTTCCTCAGAACGATCGTATTTGATAGTGATTATATTAGCATCAACGTACTCAATAACTCCATCACCTTCAGCATTTATCAACACTCTAGAATCAGAAGCAACTTGACGCTCTAAACCTGTACCTACAATTGGAGCTTCAGGACGAATCAAAGGAACCGCCTGACGCATCATGTTAGATCCCATCAAGGCTCTGTTCGCATCATCATGTTCCAAGAAAGGAATCAAAGATGCAGAAATTGATGCAATCTGGTTAGGCGCAACGTCAGTATAATCAACTTTTGAAGGCTCAATTACTGGGAAATCACCTTCTTGACGAGCAATAACATCCTCAGCAGTAATTTTACCAGCAGCATCCATTTGAATGTTTGCTTGTGCAATCAACATACCTTCTTCTTCTTCAGCACTTAAGTAAACTGGAGTAGACTCTAAATCTACAACTCCGTTAGTTACTTTACGGTAAGGTGTTTCAATGAAACCCATTCCGTTTACTTTAGCATAAACACCAAGAGATGAAATCAAACCAATGTTTGGTCCCTCTGGAGTTTCAATTGGACATAAACGTCCGTAATGCGTATAGTGAACGTCACGTACCTCAAAACCAGCTCTCTCTCTCGAAAGTCCACCTGGTCCTAGTGCAGATAATCTTCTCTTGTGCGTAATCTCTGCTAATGGATTTGTTTGATCCATAAACTGAGACAACTGGTTTGTTCCAAAGAAAGAGTTGATTACAGATGATAATGTTTTAGCATTAATCAAATCTATCGGTGTAAACACCTCATTATCTCTAACGTTCATTCTCTCACGAATGGTTCTAGCCATACGAGCTAAACCAACACCAAATTGTTGAGACAATTGCTCTCCAACTGTTCTTACACGACGATTAGATAAGTGATCAATATCATCAATCTCAGCTTTTGAGTTGATTAATTCAATCAAATATTTAACAATAGTGATGATATCCTCTTTGGTCAAGACTTGCTTTTCCATTGGGGTATCTAAACCTAATTTTTTATTAATTCTATAACGACCTACTTCACCTAAGTTATAACGTTGATCAGAGAAAAATAATTTATCAATGATACCACGAGCGGTTTCCTCATCAGGCGGTTCAGCGTTACGTAATTGTCTGTAGATATGCTCAACAGCCTCTTTTTCAGAGTTTGTTGGGTCTTTTTGTAAGGTATTATGAATGATCGCATAATCACCTTGATTTGCATCTTCTTTGTGTAACAAAATAGATTTAACGTTAGAATCAATGATCTCTTCTACATTATCTTTATCGATAATTGTATCTCTATCAAGGATTATTTCGTTACGTTCGATAGAAACTACCTCACCAGTATCTTCATCAACAAAATCTTCATGCCATGTATTCAATACACGTGCCGCTAATTTTCTACCGATATATTTTTTAAGACCTGTTTTCGAAACCTTAATTTCTTCAGCAAGATCAAAAATTTCAAGAATATCCTTATCTCTTTCAAAACCAATAGCTCTGAATAAAGTTGTTACAGGAAGTTTTTTCTTTCTATCAATATAAGCATACATTACACTATTGATATCTGTAGAAAATTCAATCCAAGAACCTTTAAACGGAATTACTCTCGCAGAATACAATTTTGTCCCATTGGCATGGAATGATTGACCAAAGAAAACTCCAGGCGAACGATGTAATTGAGATACAACTACACGCTCAGCACCATTGATTACAAAAGTACCACTTGGTGTCATATAAGGAATTGTTCCTAAATAAACATCTTGAACAATCGTTTCAAAATCTTCGTGTTCTGGGTCGGTACAATATAGTTTTAACCTAGCTTTTAAAGGTACACTATAGGTAAGACCTCTTTCTATACATTCTTGAATTGTATAACGTGGTGGGTCTACAAAGTAATCAAGGAATTCTAATACGAAATTATTTCTCGTATCAGTAATTGGAAAATTCTCCATGAAGGTATTGTAAAGCCCTTCGTCACCTCTTTCGTCTGATTTAGTTTCTAATTGAAAAAAATCTTTAAACGATTTAACCTGAACATCTAGAAAATCTGGATAATCAGGAATGTTTTTAGTTGAGGCAAAATTCAATCTTTCAGTCTGATTTGTTAGCATCAATGAACAAAATTTTGATTAAAAAGTAATTTTATTATACAAATAACAAGCTATTTGTATGATTATTTCACATGCATTACATCTTTTAAAAATTAATTAAGGATAACTACTTTCTTATTATCTATTAATTTTTTTTCATCGTAATGGGTAAAATATATTTCGATAAATAAAAAAAGCATCTAAAAACACTAGATTTTAATTATACGAAAAAATGGTTTAGGTCAAAAGGTGATTAAACCCATGACCTAAACCGTATTCATTAAACGGAGTTTAATTATTTAAGCTCAACAACAGCTCCAGCTTCTTCTAAAGATTTTTTAAGACCTTCAGCCTCTTCTTTAGTTACACCTTCTTTAACGTTACTTGGAGCGCTATCAACTACATCTTTAGCTTCTTTCAAACCTAAACCTGTAAGTTCTTTAACTAATTTTACAACTGCTAATTTAGAAGCACCAGCCTCTTTCAATACAACTGTAAATTCAGTTTGAACATCTTCAGCAGCAGCTTCACCACCACCTGAAACTACTACAGCTGCCGCAGCTGGTTCGATTCCGTACTCATCTTTTAATATTGTTGCTAATTCGTTAACTTCTTTAACTGTAAGGTTAACTAATTGTTCTGCGAATTGTTTCAAATCTGCCATTTTTTTATCGTTTTAAAATGATTTGTAAAATATAATTTATTTATTGTGCG
Organism: Flavobacterium sp. CECT 9288; assembly: GCF_918731615.1. Taxonomy (NCBI): domain Bacteria; kingdom Pseudomonadati; phylum Bacteroidota; class Flavobacteriia; order Flavobacteriales; family Flavobacteriaceae; genus Flavobacterium; species Flavobacterium sp. CECT 9288. The sequence goes on from NZ_OU957226.1 coordinate 2,684,552, forward strand.
CGTAATTCAAATAATATTAGATAAAATCTAAAATTATTAAGCTTCAACTTCTTCAGAGACTTCTTCGCTACCAGCGAATTGGTTTTGTAAAGCAGAAATAACTCTCTGTGCAGGTGATTGTAATAATCCAATGATTTCACCAATAAGCTCTTCTTTAGATTTGATAGTTGCTAATGCATCTAATTGATCGTCACCTAAATAAATTTCAGAGTTAATGTAAGCACCTTTTAAAATTGGCTTAGCTGATTTTTTTCTAAAATCTTTAATGATTTTTCCTGGAGCATTAGCCACATCTGAAATAAAGATAGCGCTATTACCACTCAATACTGAAGGTAAATCACCATAATCATTATCAGAAGCTTCCATTGCTTTTGCAAGCAAAGTGTTTTTTACAACCTCTAATTTTATACCTGCTTTAAAACAAGCTCTTCTTAAACTTGAAGTAGTTTCTGCGTTAAGTCCTGAAATATCAGATACATATATAATATTTGTACCAGCTAACTGTGCAGTTAAATTTTCAATCGCGATTGATTTTTCTTCTCTAGTCATACTAAAAGTTATTAACTACCAATTATACTGCTTTAGGATCCAATGCAATAGCAGGACTCATTGTGCTTGTAAGGTGTATACCTTTAATGTATGTACCTTTAGCAGCAGTTGGCTTAAGTTTAATTAATGTTTGAATAATTTCGTGTGCATTGTCATAGATTTGCTCAGCTCCAAAAGAAACTTTACCAATTCCAGCATGAACAATTCCAGTTTTATCAACTTTAAAGTCAATTTTACCAGCTTTAACCTCTTGAACAGCTTTAGCAACATCCATAGTCACTGTACCTGTTTTAGGGTTTGGCATTAAACCTCTTGGTCCTAATATACGACCTAAAGGACCTAATTTACCCATAACAGCTGGCATCGTGATAATTACATCAACATCTGTCCAACCATCTTTGATTTTTTGTAAATAGTCATCAAGACCTACATAATCAGCACCAGCTGCTAAAGCCTCAGCTTCTTTATCTGGAGTAACTAATGCTAAAACTTTTACATCTTTACCAGTACCGTGAGGTAATGTAACAACACCTCTTACCATTTGATTCGCTTTTCTTGGATCTACACCCAAACGTACTGCGATATCAACAGACTCATCAAATTTTGCAGAAGCTATAACTTTGATTAATGCAGCAGCATCTTTCAAAGAGTATAGTTTGTTCTTCTCAATTTTAGAAGCAGCCTCTTTTTGCTTTTTTGTTAATTTTGCCATTTCTTTCTCTTAATTAAAAAGGAGCATCTCCTGATACAGTTATACCCATAGATCTAGCAGTTCCAGCGATCATGCTCATTGCAGATTCGATTGTGAATGCATTTAAATCTACCATTTTATCCTCAGCTATCGCCTTGATAACATCCCAAGTAACACTTGCTACTTTTTTACGATTTGGTTCACCTGATCCAGACTTTAGCTTTGCAGCCTCCAATAATTGAACGGCAGCTGGAGGAGTTTTTACAACAAAATCAAATGATTTGTCTTTATACACAGTAATTTGTACTGGGCATATTTTGCCAGGTTTATCTTGTGTTCTAGCATTAAACTGCTTACAGAACTCCATGATATTAACCCCAGCAGCTCCTAAAGCAGGTCCAACCGGTGGCGACGGATTCGCAGCACCTCCCTTAACTTGTAGTTTAACTACCTTACTAATTTCTTTAGCCATTTTTTAAAAAATTTAACACCATAATCATTGGAAGCGATTACAGTGGATATTATAGATGTAACAAAAATTATACTTTTTCAACTTGCATAAAACTAAGTTCTAATGGTGTTTTTCTACCAAAAATTTTAACCATTACTTCTAGTTTACGCTTTTCTTCATTTATTTTTTCAACTGAACCATTAAATCCATTAAATGGACCATCAATCACTTTAATTGTCTCTCCTACATTAAAAGGAATAGATCTAGTATCAGTATTTACAGCAAGTTCATCAACCTTACCTAACATTCTGTTAACCTCAGACATCCTTAAAGGAACAGGCTCTCCACCTTTAATCTCACCTAAAAAACCAATAACGCTAGTAATTGATTTTATGATATGAGGTATTTCTCCAACAAGATTCGCTTCTATCATGACATAGCCAGGAAAGTAAACTTTATCTTTAACTAATTTTTTCCCTTCTTTAACAGTTACTACTTTTTCAGTAGGAACTAGAACTTGAGAAACATAATCAGTCATTTCTAATCTTGCAATTTCAGTCTCAATATAAGCTTTAACTTTATTTTCTTGGCCACTTACCGCTCTAACGACATACCATTTTTTAACATTCACATCTGCCATAACAAAAAAATTAAGCTTTTATCCAGTTAAAAAATCCTGCTAAAGCTTTTGCGAAAATTTCATCAACTCCCCATGTTCCCAAGGCAAATAAAACAGAAAAAACAGCCACAACAATCGTGAGACGTTGTACCTCAGACCATTCTGGCCAAGTTACATTTGATTTCAATTCTTCAAATGCTTCTGATATGTAATTTACAACTTTTGTCATTGTGATATATTTTTTGCACGGGCGGAGGGATTCGAACCCCCATCAACGGTTTTGGAGACCGCTATTCTACCCTTGAACTACGCCCGTAGAATAAAAAACAATGTCGTCGTTAAACGACATTGTTTTTGAATTTATTTTTTTGTAGATTAACCTACAATCTCAGTAACTTGTCCAGCTCCTACTGTTCTACCACCTTCACGGATAGCGAAACGTAAACCAACGCTCATTGCGATTGGGCTTAACAAAGATACATTGATAGTTAAGTTATCTCCTGGCATTACCATCTCTACACCTTCTGGTAAAGTGATAACTCCTGTTACGTCAGTTGTACGTACATAGAACTGTGGACGGTAGTTGTTATGAAATGGAGTGTGACGTCCACCTTCTTCTTTTTTCAAGATATAAACCTCAGCTTTGAAAGTTGCGTGTGGCTTAACAGATCCTGGCTTAATGATAACCATTCCTCTTTTGATAGATTCTTTATCAACACCTCTTAACAATAAACCTACGTTATCTCCAGCTTCACCTCTATCAAGGATTTTACGGAACATCTCAACTCCAGTGATAGTAGAAGTCAATTTTTCAGCTCCCATACCAATGATTTCAACTGGATCTCCTGTATTAGCAATACCTGTTTCGATACGACCTGTAGCAACAGTTCCACGACCAGTAATTGTAAATACATCCTCAACTGGCATCAAGAAAGGCTTATCTGTATCTCTGATTGGCTCTTCGATCCAAGAATCTACAGCCTCCATCAATTCAAGAATTTTAGGTACCCAAGCAGCATCATTATTCAATCCACCTAAAGCAGAACCTTGAATAACTGGACAGTTGTCTCCATCGTACTCATAGAAAGACAATAAGTCTCTAATTTCCATTTCAACCAACTCTAATAACTCAGCATCATCAACCATATCCACTTTGTTCATGAAAACTACCATTCTAGGAATACCTACTTGGCGACCTAAAAGGATGTGCTCACGTGTTTGTGGCATTGGCCCATCAGTTGCAGCTACAACAAGAATAGCTCCATCCATTTGAGCAGCTCCTGTAACCATGTTCTTCACGTAATCCGCGTGACCTGGACAGTCAACGTGTGCATAGTGACGATTAGCAGTTTCGTACTCAACGTGCGATGTATTAATTGTAATACCTCTTTCTTTTTCTTCAGGAGCATTATCAATTTGATCAAATGATTTTGCTTGACAGTAACCAGCATCAGATAATACTTTTGTGATTGCTGCTGTTAAAGTAGTTTTACCGTGATCTACGTGTCCGATCGTACCAATATTTAAGTGTGGTTTCGAACGGTTAAAGGTTTCTTTTGCCATTTTACTTAATTTTAATCTTGTTATATATTAATTTTTATTTCCTACTTACTTGAGCCAACTACGGGAATTGAACCCGTGACCTCTTCCTTACCAAGGAAGCACTCTACCTCTGAGCTAAGTCGGCAGAACCTCTTATCAAAGAGCTCGAATTACAATTTTTAAATTTTTCAATTCAAAAAAAACACAATTCAAGTTTTCTAGTGGGGAGAGCAGGATTCGAACCTGCGAAGTTCACACAGCAGATTTACAGTCTGCCCTCGTTGGCCGCTTGAGTATCTCCCCAACTTTTTTTATTTTATACCTCAATAATTTGAGCCGGCGGAGGGACTCGAACCCACGACCTGCTGATTACAAATCAGCTGCTCTAGCCAACTGAGCTACGCTGGCAAATCAATAAAAAAAGTCCGCTATTTCTAACGGACTGCAAATGTATAGATTTTATCTCTCAATCAAAACATTTTTTGAAAAAAATTTATATTAAATATGAGAACTAATCTTTTCTTTTCTCTTGAGCAACATTCGCTCTAGAGATTCCGAAGATAACTCTATCGCTTCTTCAAAGGTTTTACACTGCTTTTTGACCAGAAATTCATCACCAGGAACAATTATTTTTACTTCGGCAATTTTATTTTCCTTTTCGCTAGTTTTTTCTACTTTCAAAAAAACATCCGACGACACCACCTTGTCATAGTACTTTTCTAACTTATCCAATCTTTCTTGAATAAAATCAACTAGCTTCTTGTCAACTGTAAAGTTAACTGCATGTACACTTACCTTCATGATCTTCTTTATTTAATGGTTCAAATTTTATTTTTACTTTCTCGAGGATGAGCCTTTGCATATACGTTTTTCAACTCAGCTAAACTGTTATGGGTATAAACTTGCGTAGAAGCTAAACTCGAGTGACCAAGCAACTCTTTTACTGAGTTTAAATCAGCTCCGTTATTTAATAAATGTGTAGCGAAAGTATGTCTTAGAATATGCGGACTCTTTTTTACCTTCTCTGATATGTTACTAAAGTACGAATTTATTAATCGATACACAAAGGAATTACTTAATTTATCTCCTTTTTTAGTTAGAAAAAAAAACTCCTCATCATTAATCATAACTAGCGTTCTTCTTTCTTCTTGATAACGAGATATTTGATCTTTAAGTATAGGCAACAATGGAACTATTCGCTCTTTATTTCGTTTTCCTAATACTTTTATAGTGTTGTTTGACAAATTTACATCTGAATTTTTTAAATGTATTAACTCCGTCCGGCGAACACCGGTAGCATAAAACAACTCTACAACTAGAGCATTTCTTATTTGCTCAAAACCTTCAGCATGCTGGGTTCCAAACAAAAGATTTTGCATTTCATTTTCCGAAAAAGGTATTTGTACTTTTTTAGCCGTTTTGAGAGCTTTATGTTTTAGCAAAGGGCTTATCTCAATTTGCTTTATCTTCATTAAAAATTTAAAGTAGGCTTTAAGGGAAGCTACTTTACGATTGACAGAACTATTCGAAACCGACATATCCACTAGTGAGACTATCCAGTTTCTTATTTGAACATAATGAACATGATCTATAGTTTCTTGGTCAAATTCTTTTTTAATGTATTCCGAAAATGAATCCACATCCACACAATAAGCCATAATGGTGTGTGCTGAATATTTTTTCTCCAAGGTGAGATAATCTCGAAATGCATCTTTATTAGTAGTCATAAAAAAACCGTTAGCATCAAAGTTATTAAATTTTGATGACTAACGGTTTTATTTTTCTGTAAAATAGATTAACTCTCTAAGTTATCTCTCATATTTTGGATATAAGCCGCTTTTTGAATTTTGATTCTATTCGTTACTGAAGGTTTAATAAAAGCAGTACGCGCTCTTAATTGACGAACAGTTCCTGTTTTATCAAATTTTCTTTTGTAACGTTTTAACGCTCTATCGATATTTTCTCCGTCTTTAATTGGTATAATTAACATAATATAGACACCCCCTTTCTTTAGGCTGCAAAAGTAGACATTATTTTTACTTTATCGCTATTTATTGTTATTTATTTTGAGTGTGCCGGCAAGGAAGTATTTTTTATCTATTGAAATACTATCTTTTTGCCGTCAGGCTATGCGCTACAATCTTTATTTACTGCTACGCATCCATAAAGGATTTCCACTTCTATCCTTCACACAAAAAAAGAGCCTTGAAAAACAAGACTCTTACTAATATTTATAACTCGTGCCGTACACATGAGGGAACCAAACTATTTTACAGCCGGCTCATAATTTTGATTATCAATGATCATTTTTCCTAAAATTTCTTTTAAGATTTCAGATGTTCCTCCACCAATAGGCCCTAAACGACTATCTCTAAACAAACGTGCTAATGGATACTCTTCCATGTAACCGTAGCCTCCAAGCATTTGCAAACAACTGTAAATGGTTTCATCAGCTACTTTTGTCGATTTTAACTTTGCCATTGTTGCTTCTTTAACCACATACTCCCCTTTATCAAGACGGGCTACTGCAGCATAATTGAAAATTTTACAATGCTCAACCTCCGTTGCATGTTCAACAAGCGTATGTCTTAATGCTTGAAACTTACTGATTTTTTTACCAAAAGCCTCACGTTGAGACATATATTCAATAGTATAATCAATAGCATATTCACCTCTAGCATGCGCATTGATTGCCATAATTAAACGCTCTAAAGCAAAATGCTGCATGATGTACGGAAATCCTTTTCCTTCTTCACCCATTAAATTTTCAGCAGGGATTTCTACATTATCAAAAGCAATCTCTGCTGTATCCGATGCTCTCCAGCCTAGTTTATCAAGTTTTGAAGCTGATATTCCCTTAAGACTTGTATCCATTAAGAAAATACTAATTCCCTTGTTACCAAGTTCTGGGTTTGTCTTGGCAGCCACAATGTAATAATCGGCATAAACACCATTTGTGATAAATGTTTTCGAACCATTAATCACATATTTGTCACCTTTTTTCACGGCATTAGTTCGCATTCCCGCAACATCACTACCTCCAAAAGGCTCCGAGATACATAAAGCACCTATTTTCTTTCCAGCGATACTTGGCACTAAGTAGTCTTGTTTAATTCTTTCGTCACCCTCAGCATTTAAGTGTGTCATAGCCAAATAAGCATGAGCCCACATGGCTGCTGCAAAACCAGATGATTTTATTTTTTGTAATTCCTCAAGGAAAATAACCGTGTAAAATAAGTCTAAACCAAGACCTCCGTATGCCTCTGGGTAAGCAATACCAAAATAACCCATTTCCCCGAATTTCTCCCAAATAAAGCGCTCTATTGTTCCTGTTTTTTCCCATTTCTCAATGTGCGGAACCACTTCTTTTTGTAAAAAACCTTTTAAACTTTCTCTAAATGCTTGGTGCTCCTCTGTGAAGTAAATTGAATTCATATGTTTTTTTCTTTTTTAACAAATTTTAGATTGGTAGAAACTAGATATAAAGTCAGTTTCTGGATAAGTGGCAAAAAATCAAAATTGGAAAGAACAATAAAATTACGTTTGTACAAATTATGATAAAAAAAACGCACTTTTTATTCTAGTTTTTTGATAGTTCTATTTAAAGTCCAAATATAAGGCAATTATTTTTGCTTTATCAACAGGAAATCCCTTAATTTTTGTTAAATCCTCAATATTTTTTATGTTTCCATTCATACTTCTGTAGGTGATGATTTCTTTCGCAAGCGCGTATCTAAAGTAATGAAACTGGCTAAGCTCTTTTAAAGACGCATTATTAATGTCAATTTTCTTAGTATTAGGAAGCACTCCAACTTTAAAATGAATATTTAATTTCTCTATAACTTCTGGAGACAGCCCCCATATCTCATCCATTTGCTCCATTGAGACAAACCCTCCAAGAGTTTCTTTTTGTTTCAAAATTCGGGAAGAAATAGCATCTCCTATTCCGTAGACCTTCATCAAAGCTTCTTTATCAGCTTGATTGATATCTAATACTGAAACCTTTTCTTTTTTGGCGAAAGCCTGATACTCCTGATTTTTATATTCTTTATAAGTAGTAGTGCTTTTTTTATACCCAACCCAATTAGGAAACTTAAACAAAGGAGATATAGATTCAAGTAATGAATCTGAAATTTGTGTAACACGCTGGAATTCCTCTGGAGAATTTACAAATTTATTCTGCTTTCTAAAAGCAAGTAACCTGTCTATTTCTTGTGTAGACATCCCTAATTTATAGCCTTTGTAATCTGAAATGAAATTGGGATTAAATGCATATTGTTGCTTTGGTATATTTTCATTAACATTCTTCTCATAATCCAAAGTTGACTGCAACGCAATCCACTGTAACTCCTGTGGTGACTGTTTAATAGTAGTACTAAAATCATAACAATAATAGCATATTTGTAAAAAAATAATGATGGTAAATAACACTATAATTCCAAGACGTTGTTCTTTATTGAACTTTAAAAAGGATTCAAAAGTTTTGAAGTTCATAATTTGATTGAAATCTTTAAAAGTTAAATAAATATAAAAATAAAAAAAATATAGAATCTATCCTTAAACAACATGAGTATTTAGAACAAAAATATAAGAGTAATTATAATAAATCGACAAAAAAGAGCTGAAAAAGGATATTAAACTATTTTTTATGAGTTAAAAATCAATTATTGTTTTTATTTTTTATAAAAAACAATACATTTGGAGCTTAATAACTTAAAACATTAAACAACCATGTCAATTTGGAGAGTTAAACCAGTATCAGCTTTTGAAGCTGATATGAAAAAAAGTCAATTAAAAAGAGTTTTAGGAAAGTGGAGTCTTACTGCAATTGGTATTGGAGCAATTATCGGAGGAGGAATATTTGTTCTTACAGGTACTGGAGCCTATAATCATGCTGGTCCAGCACTAGCGCTTTCATTTGTAATTGCAGGTATTGCCTGTGTATTTGCAGCATTATGTTATTCAGAATTTGCTTCTATTTTACCTGTTGAAGGATCTGCTTACGCTTATGCATATGGAACTATTGGAGAAATATTTGCTTGGATAATCGGTTGGGGATTAATATTAGAATACGCAATGGGATCTATGACGGTCGCCGTTTCGTGGTCAGGATATTTTAATAAAATGCTCAAAATGTTTGGAGTTCAACTCCCGGAATGGCTAACTGCAGATCCAGCTAGTTACACTGGTGAAGGTTTTTCTATGAACTTACCTGCTTTTTTAATTGTACTTTTAGTAATTTCATTACTAATTAAAGGAACTGAAAAGGCAGCTAGTGCTAACAACTTTATTGTAATTTTAAAAGTATCTGCAGTAATTTTTGTTATTATTGCTGGAGCATTTTTTATAGATGTAGACAACTGGACACCATTTATCCCTGAAGTACAAACCATTATTGTTGACGAAAAACCGCATCAAGCGTATGGAATTAATGGAGTTATTTCTGGAGCAGCGGCTATTTTCTTTGCTTATGTAGGTTTTGATGCTGTTTCTACTCAAGCAGGTGAAGCAATCAACCCTAAGAAAGATGTGCCATTTGCAATTATTGCATCGTTATTAGTATGTACTATTCTATATATATTGGTTTCTTTAGTTTTAACTGGTATGATTAGCTACCAAGATTTCAATCCACTAGGAAAATATCCTGAAGCGATAAAAGCTCCTGTTGCTTACGCATTTGATATTGCTGGTCAAGCTTGGGCTGGTTACATTATTACCATTGCTGCTACTGTAGGTTTAATATCAGTATTAATGGTAATGATCATGGGACAATCTCGTATATTTTTAGGAATGTCAAAAGATGGATTAATCCCACCTGTATTCTCAAAAATCAATCCATTATCTGGAACTCCTAAAACAAACTTGATGATTTTAGGTGGATTTATTGCCACTGTTGCTGCCTTTACACCTATTAGTAAACTAGCAGAAATGACAAGTTTTGGTACTTTATTTGCCTTTACAATGGTATGTATTGCAGTATGGATGCTTAGAGTTAAACAACCAGAATTAGTTCGTACATTTAAAGTTCCTGCTTTACCAGTAATTGCTATTTGTGGAATTGCAATCAACACTTGGTTGATGATTAATTTAAGTATTCAAGCTCAATTATTCTCACTTGGATGGTTAGCAATTGGAATTCTGATTTATTTCCTTTACGGAAAACGAAATTCGAAATTGAACAATGACATACAAGAATAAAAACAAGAAAGGCTCCTTTTAACTAAGGAGCCTTTTTTTATAGATCAAAAACAGAAGTACGCTTAGCGCGAATGAGATCTTTTAATTTCATCCAGAATGCTAGCGTAAGATATACTGCAAACCACAACCCTACTGTTACAAAGGATAAGTATATAAAGAACAGACGAACACTACTGGCACGCATTCCTAAAGTGTCTGCTAACCTAGAAGACACATGAAACCCGTGTTTCTCGAAAAAAAATTTTAGCTTTAAAATTGCTGACATAATACTTGAGTATAGAAACACAAAATTACAATTATTATCACATGTACTTATACATAATTATTTGTTTTTAAGCAAATCAGTGCCAATACTACATTGTAAACACTTACTTTGATTACAATACTCATTTTTTAATTGCAAAAGAGTTTGTGTGTCAAAAGCATTTTTTGATTTGATCCCAAATGAACTAAACTTATCAATAATTGAATTCTTTTCGGGTGTGATTTCTTTGAGAAGGTTAATAAAATCTTCGGAAACCTCTTTACCTAAACTTTTAAAATAGGCAAACTGCAGAGGTATTATAGTATTAATTACAATCAAATCAATAAACGATTTAGAGAGTGCTTTTCTCTTTTTAGGACTCGCTTTATCAAACTGGTAATGTGTACTCCAATATTCTGAAGAAGTGATTTGAAATAAACTATAACAATTTTGCAGAGACTTTAGAGTACTAATTTTCGAAAATAAATTTTGTTGTAAATGAAACAAATTACATAATTGAGACAGTCTTATGGTAGGAAAATTATCAGGGCGATGTTTAAAAAACTGAACCGGCTCTATAATTTCTTTTTCAATTTGGTATTTATGAAGTAAATAAAAATACCTGAACTTTAAATCCTTAAAGTAATTATCTTCTTTTTCTGTATCTAATAATCCAGCGGTACCAAAAAGTAAAGCTTCTAGATTTTCAACTTCAAAACTTTCTTTTCTTATGATAGCAAATGGAATAGATTGTGCTATCGTTAAAAAAGTATCACCATTAGTGTTAAGCCCAAAATTCTTGGCTAGAAGACAAAACAAAACCGCTTCCCAATCTTGATTAGTTTGCTTCAACATTTCAAAAATAGTTTTGGATTTACGTTCTAAACGTTCAAAAAACAACCGTTCTTGCCAATTATTTAGAACAAAATCATCAACTTGATTGATTTGCTTCTCACAAAAAATCCATGATTTAGGAGCAACCAGAGATTGATAGTTGCTAAGAATAGAAGAATCAACAAAATTTTTTAGCTCCAATACTGGAATTTCGGTGTTATTTTTCCTGAAAATTTCGGTGTCATGTTCCCAAACAACATGCAAAATAACACTGTCATAGGCATCATCTTTTTCATGATGATGTACATACCAATCTGAAGATTTTATATGTATTTCAATATTTCCCGCCCATTTTTGACCCTCAATCATTATCTGAGCGTTAAAAAAATCTGGTCCAGAAAGTTCAAGATATTGTCCTGAGTGGATAATATTCAAAGACTCACCTTGTTGCGTTTTTAAATCGAGGACGTTGAATTTCTTAAACTTCCAAATATAATGAAGAAAATCTTCTTTCATACTTTTTATATTTCACATTACACTAAAGTAATGAAAATATTCTACTTACAAGTATAAAAATAACAGCTACAAAACTGGAGTAAAACTTTTATTTCATCAAATACAATTGCGCACAAGCACGAGCATCGGACAGCGCTTCATGGTGATTAAGCTCTATATTCATTTCGCGACAACAATCACTTAGTTTTGTAGGCTTCAATCCTTTGCTTCGGTATATTTTGACCGTACATTCCCATCGATCTGCGATATTTAAATCCGAATAATCCAAGTAATTATTCGCCATGGACTTAGCCAAAACATTCCGATCAAAACTCTCGTTATGTGCTACAATTACACGATTACAAAGCCTTTTGTGAATTTCAGGATATATTTCAGCAAAAGTCTTTGCGTACTCTGTATCGTATGGATGAATTCCATGCACTTGAATTGTGTATGGGGAATAATAATTATTAGGTGGCTGTATCAAGGTAACAAATTCATCAACAATAATACCGTTTTCAACAGTTACAATACCTACAGAACAAGGGTGATAACCAATTGCTGTTTCAAAATCTATTGCAGTAAAAGTCACTATAATTCTCTATTAAGGTTACATTTACAAAAATACATCAAAAATAAGTTCCTGAAACTCAAAAACCCTTTTAACCTGTTCATAAAACGACTGCATCAAAACAAAAAAGCCTACATTGTAAAAACAAAGTAGGCCTCAAATGCTATTATTAACTATCTATTTAATAGAACCAATAATATCATACTTGGTAATAATATGGTGATTACCATTAGCAAGTTCAACTAAGACAGCTTCGTTTTCTTTAGTAAATAATTTAGAAACCTCTTCAATAGGAGTTCCATGCTTCACTACGGGAAAAGGTTTGCCCATCACCTCTTTTATTGGTTTATCAGCTACATTTTTATCTGCAACATAACTTTGAAACAAATCACTTTCGTCAACAGAGCCTACAAAACCAGTAATATCAATTACCGGAATTTGAGAAATCTTGTATTTACGCATGCGCTCAATAGCATGAGAAACTAGCTCTTCGGTACGAACAACAATAAGTGGCTTATCAATATGATCCTTTATTACATCCTCTGCTTTAGTTACTTCTTCTTCTAAAAATCCACGTTCACGCATCCATTCATCATTATACATTTTCCCTACGTAACGGCTTCCTGAATCATGAAAAAGTACCACTACCACATCCTCTGGCTTAAAATGCTCTTTCAATTGCAACAATCCTTTGATAGCAGCACCTGCCGAGTTCCCAACAAATATCCCTTCCTCAAGTGCAATTTTTCGAGTGTAAACTGCAGCATCTTTATCTGTAACTTTTGTGAACCCATCAATAAGAGAAAAATCGACGTTTTTAGGAAGAATATCTTCCCCAATACCTTCGGTGATATAGGAATAAATTTCATTTTCATCAAAAATTCCCGTTTCATGGTACTTTTTAAATACTGAACCATAAGTGTCAATTCCCCAGATTTTGATGTTTGGATTTTGTTCTTTTAAATACTTAGCAGTTCCGGATATCGTTCCACCAGTACCTACACCAACTACAAAATGAGTAATTTTACCATTTGTTTGTTCCCAAATTTCAGGACCCGTTTGCTCATAATGCGCAATTGCATTAGATGGATTATCGTATTGATTTACGTACCATGAATTAGGTGTTTCCTCAGCTAGTCGTTTTGAAACCGAGTAATATGATCTTGGATCAGTTGGTTCCACATCAGTAGGACATACAACAACTTTTGCCCCTACAGCACGTAGAATATCCATTTTTTCTTTTGATTGCTTGTCCGAAATAACACAAATCAATTTGTATCCTTTGATGATTGCTACTAGTGCAAGTCCCATTCCTGTATTACCAGATGTACCTTCAATAATGGTTCCTCCGGGTTGCAATCTACCATCAGCCTCGGCATCTTCAATCATTTTTACTGCCATTCTATCCTTTACAGAATTTCCTGGATTAAACGTTTCTACTTTTGCTAGAACGAGTGCCTCCACCTCGGCAGTAACTTTGTTTAGTTTTACTAACGGGGTATTACCAATGGTACCTAATATATTTTCTGCGTAATGCATAAAAAAGTGTATTTAAATTTAAGATTTGTTACAAAAACGAATGCAAAGATAGTGTTTTGTTAGAAATTATTCTTGCTCAAGACAGATTGCGTTCGTGATAGAAGCGGCATCCTTTTCTTGCTTTCTTTAAGCAAGAAAAGATAGAGCGCATAGCACGGAAAAACGCCCTAAAATATTAATTGAAAAAATTCCAGATTAAACCAAAGCGAATAGTGAAATCACGTGATGGATTGTTTGGCGAAGAATAAAAATTGTTTCCTGTAAAACTAGAATTAAAATGTTCTGCTTTTAAGTATATTCTAGTTCTTTGAATTTTTGCATTAATAAAAAAATCTAAATAAGGGTGATTCCCAATTTGTTTCTCATTTTGAACAAAAAACTCACCTATTAGAGGATTGTATTCGTTTGCAAAATAATTGGTAAAATAATTTAAAGAAACTCCTGTTTGCAAAAACAATGCGTTTTTGAAGAAATAATTAGAATAATAAATGGTGTTTCGGGTTACCAATTCCGGCACGTTTAAAACAAGTTCGTCTTGTGTTGTTTTTTGAAACAAAACAGTATTATCTAAAGCAAAATTTCCAAAACTAATTTCTTTGCTTAACTTTAAAGATGCATAATTTATAGTTTCATTGTACTGTGCTGGAGCTACAATTTGAGTTCGAACACTCTTTTGCTGAACTGTTGCGATGTTCGTAAAGTATAAATAATCATTGAGCATGGTATATTGAAAATCAATATCAACCCAAGGTGAAACTAGATTAGCATTTAATATATTAATTTTTTCATTTTTAAAATCATTAGACCAGTTGTACTGTATATAGCTACTTTGGTATAAGTTATAATTATTATTTGGTAATTTATTCAAATTTTGATATTGCAAAGACAGTTGAAAATCTTCATTAAAATTAAATTTAAAATTTGCATCCAGATTTGATAGAGATTGCGGTGTTATAGAGCGTTGATATGAGAAATCACCCGAGAATTTTTCTCGATCAAAAGCGTATTTACCTAATACTGTATTAATATCTTGACTTAAAGAACTAGGAATGTTAGTTTGATTGTTAAATATTAAAATCCTATTGTAATACGAATTTGATCTAAAATCATCAATAAAAAAATAAAATTTACCCAGTAAACTATTTTCTAAAGTCAAGCCTACTTTATTGTACAATTTATTATAACGCGTTTGGTCGTTAATATTTGAATTAAGAAACGACTCCCCAAAACGATCAACAGTTGAAGAACCAACCGTTGAGAAAACAGTGCGCTGATTGAACTCGAAAAATTTATTCTCATAATTAACTTGATGCGAAACATACAAATTTGTGTTACCTTTTTTTGGATTTATTCTGAAATTATGATCCAGAAAAAATCTTTTACCTTTTAGGAAAGATTTTGCGTCTGTAAAATACACTTCAAAACGTTGTCTATTATTAAAGCTTGCATTTTCACTTTCAAAATCTTCAATAGTAGTAATCCCTCCATTCTCTTCATTTAAAATGTCTTGAAAAGTATAATGCGCCTTTGCAAAATAACGCTTGTTTTTTGTATTATAGCTAGAAGTAAACCTAAAATTACCCGTACTAGATAATTGGTTCAAATATTCCCCCTCAGAGCGAAGGCCTTTATATGCAATAGAAAAATTAAGATTGTCTGAAGTATTTAAAGTAATAAAAGCATCAACAGATTGACCTCTATTTATGGTCGTTTTAAAATACAACTCAGTAACAGGTGTTGCAACCGAATAGTAACGTAAGTGTTGTGCTTCAAGAAAATTAAAATGCTTGGCTTTGAAACCAAACTCAGGTAACGAATTGTACTCTCTTAGACTATACTGTAAAGTATTATAGGTTTGACCATCATTAGCAAATGGAAGTAAACCAAAAATATCTTTACGTAAATAATTATGACTGTATTCTTTTTGAATGGTCAAAGAAGTGTCTATATAAGTGGTGTCGTTATCAAGTGTGATTACTTTATAAAGATCAATAGATGCTACTTTTTTGTTTTTAAGTGAATCCGGAATTCTTATTGATTTCGGTTTTTGTACAATAGATTCATTTTTTGATTGTGCAAAAAAAGTAAATTGAAAAAAAATAAAAAAAAAAATAAAAAAATTTTTCATTTGATAAATAGTATTGCCTTGAGTGCAAAGATAAATTTTATCAAACAATACCTAAGTTTTATTTCAAAATAAATTAAACAATTGAAATTTAAAAAAACATAGTTCACATGATTCAAAAAAAAAGCTGCGAGATAAAATCTCGCAGCTTAATAAAAAACTATAATTATAATGTAATCAATACAAATTAATTATATCCTGGATTTGGTACCAATGGATTAACATTAATTTCCGCTTGTGGAATTGGTAATGTAAATCTATAATCTGTAATGTTAATATTTACAGGATTAGTTGCTGATGAATTGATTGCATCTTGAGCATCTCTATCAGTACCTGATACGCCAGCATCCGCACCTAATCTTTTAAGATCTATATATCTATGACCTTCAAAAGAAAGTTCTTTTCTTCTTTCTAACAAAACATCGGCTAAAGCTGCAGTAGCGTTAGCGTATACAGGTAATGGAACAACACCACCAGTGTAACTTCTAGCTTGTCTTACTTGACGAATTAGATCAGCTGCACCAGTACTTCCATTTAACATACCGCTTCTAATCAAACACTCAGCTTTGATAAAATAAATTTCAGATAAACGGAAAACTTTTAAATCATTAGCTGTATGACCACCATTTTTACCTGGATATTTATCAATAACGATAGTCTCACTAGTTCTAGTAGCTGTAGCAGGTGTTGCTGAAATAGTTGCTGAACGATCTACAAAACACCATCTTCTGAAATCTTCTGCTCCACCACCTAAAGGTTGAGTATACAGATTGAACAAAGTTCTTCCCATATCATACAATGGCGCACCAGTAATATAAGATCCATTTGTGTTGTATCTACTGCTGAAATTAGTTCTATTAATCGGTTTATCAAGAGCGAATAATATCTCACCTTGTGCAGCATCTACCCACATTCTTCTGTACATCGGACTACTTGCTGAAACCCATTGGTCCACTAAATACAATGCTCTCTGAACTGGAAAATCAGAAGTAGGATCAACGTTGATTGTATTTGCACCATTGGCAGAACCGCTTGGAACCACCGTAGCAGAAGTTAAAGGAAAATTAGCAACTGTAACTGTAGAGGTAGATAGAACCAAACCTGAACTAGCTATAACATCATTAGCACTAGCCAAAGCTTTTGGATAATCTTTTCTGTACAAATACATTCTCGATTTGAAAGCTTTAATAAAATTAAGACTAACAAATTTATAAGCGTTAGCTCCTGTAGGATTTATTAAGTTAGCTTCAGCGAAAGCCAAATCATCTTCTATCAACTTAAAAACTTCCCCATTTGTTGATCTAGGAATGTCTTGATCAACTGCAGGTACAAAATCAACTTTCATTACACCTAAAGCAGCATCATTACTTAAGTCTGTTGAGAAATATGTCAACAATTGAAAGTGAGAAAATGCTCTTATTGCTCTTGCTTGTGCTAGAATTGAATTATATCTTGGAGTTTCAGCAGCTGTAGGAGTATATAAAGCAGCGCCACGAATTAATCGGTTACAATAATTAATTGTATTGTAATGACTTAACCAGATGTTTGCTGCAAAACCATTTGTTGTTAAAACAAAAAACCTTTGCGTATCATTGGAAACCAAACTATTACCCATAGCTACTTCATCAGTTAACAATGAAGAAGCCATTATTTCATTTTCTGTACTTAAACGATCGTAAGTTTCAGTCAAAAACAACTCTATGTTATTAATTGAAGTAAACAAACGAGCATCATTTAATTCACCTGGTTGCAAAATATCTGTCGCGTCACTACAGGAGAAAAGCATTGCAAAAATGCTAAATATTAATATTCCTTTTTTCATTTTTCTATTATTTAAAAATTAATATCTACACCAAAAGTGTAAAGTTTTGGAGTTGGAAAATAACCCGTTGTAGTAGCTCTAAAAGTTTCTGGATCAAAACCTTTCCACTTTGTAAATGTTAGTATATTTTCTCCCTGTAATCTAAAACGAACACTTTTGATAAATGTTTGACTTAAAAGTTTAGCTGGTACGCTATAACCAATACTCAAGTTTCTTAGACGTATGAATGAAGCATCTCTTAAAAATCTATCCGAAATATCGGTAGCATCAAGGTTGTTCACAGCATATGAAGGTACATCAGTATTTGTATTTGTAGGAGTCCATGCATTTAATAAATCAGCAGAAACTCTATATTCTTCAACATTTCTAACATCCATTAATGATTGATAATCAACATCGAATCTAAAGAATTTAGCAGAGTAAGCAAAAGCAGCATCTAAGAAAAAACCTTTGTATGAAGAATTTAATCCAAATCCACCTTGATATACTGGCAGCCTATTTTTATTTGTTAATCTTCTATCAGCATTAGTAGGAGCTTCAGTATCGTTACCATTAATATCGGTAAACAACAAGTTACCAGTTGCAGGATTTACTCCTTTGTAAGGAACAACAAAATATTGATTAGAAGGACCACCAATTGCATTAGCTTGAATTGCACCGATGTTTTGAAGTCCTGAACCATTATCCAATACTCCTAAATTAAGTATTTCATTTTTATTGTAAGCCCCATTAGCATATACCGATAATTTAAAATCAGTATTTTTTAATACCTCATATCTTAAAGATAACTCTACACCTTTATTACCAAGTTCACCATTATTACCTGCAAGATTGGTTATACCATTTGCGTAAGAAATTGGTATATTAGTATACAAATCGGTTGTTTTTTTCTGATAAACATCAACAGAACCTGACAATCTGTTTTTAATGTTAAAATCAATACCAATGTTTGCTTGTGCAACAGTTTCCCATCTTGCATTAACATTTGCAATACTAGCTATACCGAACGAAGGCGCATTACCATAACCTTGCTGAGAAGAATTTAAATCACGAACAATTTGCATAGAATTGAAAATAGCACCTTGATCACTATCCTCATCTCTCGCGGTGATGTTTTGATTTCCAGAAGTACCATAAGAAGCTCTCAATTTCAAATCAGTAAAGAAATTGCTGTTAGCCATAAAGTTTTCCTTACTAATATTCCATCTACCTCCTACTGAATAGAAAGTGGCCCACTTGTACTCATTTATAAACTTAGGACTCGAATCTCTTCTAAGTGTTGCAGATATACCATATTTCCCATCATAATCATAATCAGCAACGCCAAAATATGAAAACAATCCTGTATTTACTGCACCAGCACCAATTGTTGGAGCATAAGTGAAAGGTAAAGCCAAACTATATGGAATGTATCCAGTACCAGCACCTGGAACCCAAGCCAAAGGATTTAAACCAATCTGTTGAAATAGAAATGATCTTCTGTGTGCTTTTAAATATTCCATATATGCTGAAACATCTAATGAATGTTTACCCGTTTCAATTTTATAATTTAATTGATTAACTAAATTGAAAGAGAATTCCCTGTTAGATCTTTGCGTTTCAAGACCATGAAATGGCTGGCCTGCTCCAACAGCTCTTGCAACAGATAAATATGCTTCTGGTCCAATTGCGAAAACTCTTTTATCTTCGGCATAATCAACACCAAAAGTAGATTTTACAGTAAAGTTTTTAGTCAACTTATAAGCAGCATTAGCAGAACCTATAGTTTTAACTTCTTGGAAGAAACTCGGTGCATTATTTCCGTTCAATAAATCTTGCAACATGAATGGAGTAATTGCACCCTGTGGAGAACCAAATTGGGTAAATAACTGTTGACCACTCTTGTAAGTATCAGTTCTTAAGTAAGTTGGCGACAATAAGTAACCATTAAGTGGGTTTTGTAAAACGTTATCACTAATTCCTGCTCTAGTTTCTTGTTCTAACTGTTTTCTTTTAGAAAATGAGCCCGTGAAAGTTGTTCCGTATGTAAATCTATTGTTTGCCGATTTACCATTAAAGTTAGATCTGAACGTAAATCTCTTAAAATCAGTTGTAGGTACAATACCTTCTTGCTCAAAATAACTAAATGAAGTATAACTTCTAGTGTTTTCACTTCCAAGTGAAAAACTAACGTCTTGACTATTCGTTTTACCCGTTCTGAAGAAGACTTTTTTCCAATCTGTGTTTACAGCGTAGCTATTAATATTATTTACATCTACTGTAATACCAGGACCAACACCAGTAGCACCAGGACCAACACCAAGAGTTTTTTGTAAGTTCAAATGTTGTCTTGCGTCTATTAGATTGTAATCATCACCTCTAAACTCAGCTACTCCATAAGAAGAAGAATATGTTACTGCTAGATCAGATTTGAAATCTCCTTTTTTAGTTGTAACAACAATTACACCATTTGTACCTCTATTACCATAAATAGAAGTTGCAGAAGCATCTTTTAAAACTGAAACACTTTCAATATCGTTTGAATTTAAGTTTCTAAAGAATGCTTGAGTTTGTGGTACACCATCAATAACAAATAATGGATCAAGACTCGCACTTAGCGAACTAGCTCCCCTAATGATGATATCAATTTTATTAGTACCTGGCTGACCAGATGCTAATGCTATATTGGCACCTGCTAATTGTCCTTGTAAAGACTGAAGAACATTCACGTTAGGTCTTCCTTCAAGAACTTTAGCAGTAACAGTAGAAGTAGCACCTATAGTCTTTGCTTTTGTAGAAGTTCTACCATATGCTCCAACTACAACTTCTTGTAGATTAACGCTGGAGTCCTTCATTTTAACATTTAAAGAGCTAGAAGCTCCAACAGTAGCTTGATAATCTTGCATCCCTACAAAAGAGAAAATTAAAACATCTCCAATTTTTGCTTTAATCGAATACTTACCATCCAAAGTAGTTTGCACACCAGACTTTGAACCTTTAATTAAAACGTTAACACCGGGAAGTGGTCCTGTAGGATCTGTTACAGTCCCCGTAATAGTTCTCTCCTGTGCCAAAGCAAATTGCATTGACAGTGCCAATAGCAACGAAAAAATCCATTTGAATTTTGATCTCATAAATTTATTTTTTTTGAGTTTGTTAAAACACAAAACTATTAATTAATTATTAATTAACAAACTTTTAATAGTTAATATTAATTACATTATAAATTCAGTCAAAGTCCGTAATTGATTGTTAAAAAAAGGCAGAATTACATAAAAATATGAATAAACTTATATTTTTGTAGTTTTTTTAGTGATTTAACACCCTTTTTTAAGTAACCCTTGTTTAGTTTAATAAAAAAAAAATCTTTTTTGTAGTGATTTAAAATTCTACAAAAGGGGTTTTTCATGAAGTTTGACTAAACTTTGATAAATAAAGAGAGTTAAATCTTACAATTAATAACGCTGTACTTATTTAATAACTATTTGTTCTAATAATAACTAAACTAATTAAAAAAAAATTACTAATCCAATTGTTATATTAAATCAAATTTAAATAGTATTACTAAATTTAATTGCTCTTGTACAAATAGAAATTTAGTTCTGCACAATTCAAAACTTCTAAAATCTGCCTGTCAATAGCAGGAACTGAAATAATTATAAGATCACTTCTCTTTCTTAATCATTTTAAGCGTGAGTATAGCCATAAAAAGTTTAACCTAATAAGCTATTAAGGAATTGAACGCATTTATAAAAAAAATAAGCTTGTGATTTGCACCTTAATTTTAAATCAACTTTATGAGATAACAATTCAATAAACCAATGATACTTATATTAGCAATATTAAACACATTATATACTTCATATCAAAAATTTTATATCGAATTAGTATTGAATTAAAAACGATGCACTAAATAAATAAATTTGTCATTTCATTCTTTATTCTATTTATAAATCCCAGACTTTTAATATTCTAACAGATAAGCCGCACATCAAGTAAGTTAACAAATTTGACTCACCCAAAACAACCAACATTAATAACTCCTATCTTAAATAGGTAGCTAAAGCATTTGTGTAACAATTTCTAATTTGAGTTAATGATTAAGTGCATCATAGTTCATAATTAAAAAATCAGCACAAACGCCATTTGTTATAAAATAAACATTTCAAACTTGTAATTAAAAATCATTGTAAAATTCAAACATATTAGCCAATTAAATGTCAATCATCAATTTTAATTATAATTTTACAAAAAAAATATATGTTGCTATCTCACCTTTTGAATACATCCCTAGAAGCAGGAGCTGACGAAGCCGGAAGAGGCTGTTTAGCTGGACCTGTTACAGCAGCCGCAGTAATACTTCCTGAAAACTGCACTATTCCTTTGTTGAACGATAGTAAAAAATTATCTGCTAAAAACAGAAATGAATTAAGACCTATTATTCAAGAAAAAGCGCTGACCTATGCTGTAACACATCTTGAACCTGTTATTATTGATGACATAAATATTTTGAACGCATCAATAAAAGCCATGCAGGAATGCGTATTAAAATTAAATCCAAAGCCTTTATCCATAATTATAGATGGCAACTCTCCTTTTTTACCTAAAACTGGAATTAAAAATCGCGGCGGCTTACTTTTTACTGCAGATGAAATAGACTTCTTAACTAACACGCCAAGTGCATGTATAATAAAAGGTGATGCAAAGTACCAAAGTATAGCTGCTGCTTCAATATTAGCCAAAACATATAGGGATGAATACATGAACCGTATTCATGAAGAATTCCCTATGTATAACTGGAATAAAAATAAAGGATACCCCACTAAAGACCATAGAGAGGCTATAAAAAAATATGGTATCACAAAATACCATCGTTTGAGTTTTAGACTTTTACCTGAGCAATTAAAGCTTAATTTATAGAATAACCAATCAAATTACTAGAATTATACTTTTTTAAAACTTTCAATGAAGCCTATATGAAGTTGTATATTTCATGAAAAACTCTACCTATATATAATCAAAAAAAGTTTTATTTAAGACAAACAAGTTGATAATTGAAAAATAAACTTGAGTTCATCTATACCTTTTTATAAATTAGAAAATAAGTCTATGAACTTTTTAAAATTTATTCTTTAACCAAAGTACATTCAAAAAGATTTTTAAAATGATGCAGGATTTTTTCTTTCACTTCACTTTCATTCACTTCTTTTACTCCTAGCTCCACATTTAGTGAAGTCACAGCTTTTCCTTTTATACCACAAGGAATAATATTATCAAAATAACCTAAGTCTACATTTACATTCAATGCAAACCCATGCATGGTAACCCATCGTGATGCTCGAACTCCCATGGCACATATTTTTCTAGCAAATGGTGTTCCTACACCAAGCCAAACACCTGTCTCCCCTTCGCTGCGCCCACAGGCAAGACCGTATTCTTGTAGCGTAAGAATAATTGACTCTTCTAATAAACGAAGATACTTGTGAATGTCTGTGAAAAAATTTTCTAAATCGATAATTGGGTAGCCTACTATTTGTCCTGGGCCGTGGTAGGTAATATCACCGCCTCTATTAATTTTATAAAAAGTAGCTCCTTTGGCTTCCAGTTGCTTTTCAGATAAAAGCAAGTTAGTCAAGTCACCGCTTTTACCAAGTGTATATACATGCGGATGCTCTACAAAAAGAAAATAATTAGGCGTAGCCAATTCAAGTTCCTCTCGACGATTCCGAATTTTTAAATCTACAATACCCTTGAATAATTCTTCTTGGTATTCCCAAGTAGCCTTGTAATCATTATTTCCTAGGTCTTGAAGTTGGATTTCTTTGTTCATTTTATTTAATTTTCAAACAGCACTTTAAATCCTAGTTGATCACTATTCTCTTTTAAGTTTTCTATAGGTACCTCAACAACAAAGCTTTTTTTATCTTCTGAAATCTTAGCATCCTTTAATGAGATGCTTTTTATCTTTTTTGGGAAATGATATTCTAAAGAATATTTACATTCCTTAAACATATCCTGCATTTTTTTTGAGAATTCATCATCAGCTTCTTTTTTAGCACTCTTTTTTTTATTTTTAGAAGTAGACACTGCATTTTTTATTTCTTTATTATTTTTATCTAATACTTTCTTTTCAAAACTAGTACCATCATAAACAAACGAAGTTCTGAAATCATTCTCGTCCTCTGATTTTTTAGAAACCTTACCTCCTAACCTTTTATCTGATAATGACAAAACCTCAGCACTTTTTAGAGGAGACACCATATTTTTCAAGCTATCTAAAGACGCAAAATCAAATGCCATATTGTATTCAAACAGCTGTTTTTCTTCATTTACTTTTAAATTGATTTTAAAATCCTCAAGTAATTTTAACTGCTCTTTTTCTACGATAGAGAGTTTACCAATGCTATCACTCATTTTTGCAAACATTTCCTTGAATGTAAAAACGGTATCTACATTTTTAGAAACTTTTGCAGAGTCACTTTTTGGCCCTCCCATTTTTAATAAAGCAGCCATATCAAATCCGTACGAAAATGTTCCTGAACCGTTTTCATTTATTACCATTTTCTCTTTTATGGTACAACTCACTATTGAAATGAGAACCAAAAGAAATACTGCTATTTTTTTCATATTATTTTTTTTCAAAGATACAAACTCTTTACAAAAGAATCCGAACTCATTATTACTCCAAAACCACCTCCAGATTAGTACTGTCTGGATTGTACAGACAATCTGTGATTTTAAAATCTAATTGCAATGATTTTTGATCAGAACTAATTTTAGCATTTGGGTTTGAAACCGATTTTATCTTTAATGGAAACTGGTATTTGAGCACAAAATTTTCTACAAGTTTTAATGAAGCGTAATATTTTTTGTTAGCCTCTACTCTTGCTTGCTCCGTTTTAAGTCTTTCTGGATCTGTGATTTTAACAATCCGTTTGAAAATATTACCATCATAGCTATATTGTACACTAAAATAATGTTCCTCGGCAGCCAATGCATAATTATGAATAATATCACTTACATAATTTTCGGTTTTTAAAAGGTCGGCCACTTCTTCAACCACCTTAAATTCTTGCGTAAAAGTAGTTTTGAAATGTTTTTCGATTGAACTCTTTTTTATATGAACCGTTACTGGATTGAATTTTTCGAAAACCTCTTTTTCAAATTTTGTCAGTCTCGAAAAAGTTTCTTGGTTTTTAGCGATGACACCCTTAAAAACATAGGTAGTATCTTGGTATTCTTCTTCTTTAGAATATTCCTCTCCCACTAACAATTGATAGCTTTGCTCATCCCTTAAAACTTCTTGAGTTATTTTACCCGATCCATCACTGTTTATGGTAAGTGTTTCGGTAATTTGACAACTTGTCAATAAAATGAGGCCTATTAAGCCTAAGTATTTTTTCATAAGAGTTAGGGTGATATATTAAAGACAAATATACATGAATTATACTACTTTTAGACTCCTGAAAAAAATAAATTTTCTAGTATTGCCCTGATAGCAGCGGCATCCTTTTTTTCTTGTTTTTACAAGAAAAAAAGATAGAGCGAATAGCAGGAATAGACGCCAATTGAAAGATGATTGTGTGCATCAAAAAAGAAAAAAAAGGGTCCTTGATAAACTTTAATTTTTAAAACTTAAATAGTATCTTTGCGGACTTAAAAACAGCATATAATGGCATTATCTGAACAAGAAATATTACGTAGAGAGGCACTCACAGAATTGCGAAACCTAGGCATTGAGCCTTATCCTGCAGCAGAATTTGTTACAACAGTTTACTCAAGCGAAATCCTTGCTGACTTTGAAAAGTACGAAGGCAAAGAGGTAGTTTTAGCAGGTAGATTGATGGGAAAACGCATTATGGGGAAAGCTTCATTTGCTGAATTAAAAGATGCCGAAGGACGTATACAAGTATACATTTCTCGCGATGATATTTCAAATGATGAGGAGAAAACGATGTACAATGTTGTTTTCAAAAAATTATTGGATATCGGCGATTTTATTGGTGTGCGCGGTACGGTTTTTAAGACTCAAGTAGGCGAAATATCAGTGCATGTTCATGAACTTAGTGTTCTATCTAAAGCTCTAAAACCATTACCAGTTGTAAAAACAGATGCTGACGGAAAAACTTACGATGCCTTTGCAGATCCTGAACAAAGATACCGCCGTCGTTATGTAGATTTGACGGTTAATGATCATGTAAAAGCTACTTTTATTAAGAGAACTAAATTGTTTAACGCTATGCGTTCTTTTTTTAATGACAAAGGATACCTTGAGGTTGAAACTCCTGTTTTACAGCCTATTCCTGGTGGCGCTGCGGCTAGACCGTTTATTACACACCACAACTCACTTGACATTCCGCTTTACATGCGTATTGCAAATGAATTGTATTTAAAAAGATTGATTGTAGGTGGATTTGATGGGGTTTATGAATTCTCTAAAAACTTTCGTAACGAAGGAATGGACAGAACGCACAACCCGGAATTTACCGCTATGGAAATATATGTAGCCTACAAAGACTACAACTGGATGATGAAATTTACCGAAAACCTACTAGAGCATTGTGCC
Source organism: Flavobacterium sp. CECT 9288 (assembly GCF_918731615.1). NCBI lineage: Bacteria > Pseudomonadati > Bacteroidota > Flavobacteriia > Flavobacteriales > Flavobacteriaceae > Flavobacterium > Flavobacterium sp. CECT 9288. The sequence goes on from NZ_OU957226.1 coordinate 2,710,777, forward strand.
ATAGCGGTTAATGGAACTAGCGAAGCTACTTTTGGCGAACATACGGTAAATTTTAAAGCACCGTATGCGCGTGTTACCATGACGGATTCTATCAAGCATTTTACCGGTTTTGATATTTCTGGTAAAAACGAAGCCGAATTGTTTGAAGCAGCTAGAGGCATGGGCATTGATGTAGACAAAACCATGGGGAAAGGAAAACTTATTGATGAAATTTTTGGCGCTAAATGCGAAGGAAACTACATTCAACCTACGTTTATTACTGATTATCCAAAAGAAATGTCTCCGCTTTGTAAACAACACCGTGATAATCCAGAACTTACAGAACGTTTTGAATTAATGGTATGTGGAAAGGAAGTTGCCAATGCCTACTCAGAACTTAATGATCCTATTGATCAAAGAGAGCGTTTTGAGGACCAAATGCGCTTAGCAGAAAAAGGTGATGACGAAGCGAACGGTACTATTGATGAAGATTTCTTGAGAGCATTGGAATATGGTATGCCACCTACGTCTGGATTAGGAATTGGAATGGATCGTTTGATGATGTTTTTAACTAATAATTCTTCTATTCAAGAAGTATTGTTGTTTCCACAAATGCGTCCTGAGAAAAAACAAGTAAAAATTGAGCTTGAAGAAGACGAAAAATTAATTGTAACACTTTTACAAGTAAATAACAATCAAATGGAATTTGGTTTATTGAAAATCCAATCTCAATTGAGTGGTAAAAAATGGGACAAAGCCATGAAAAACCTTTCATCATTAGGGATGACCGAAGTTGTAGTTGATGGTGATGTAAAATCTTGTAGATTAAAAGAATAAGTTTATTCGAGAACTATATTTATAAAAAAAGAGCTTCAATTGAAGCTCTTTTTTTTGTTTTCAATAAGCTTGAATAAATTCAAGTCTGTTTTTATTAAGCTGTCACTAAATTTGGAATCTCGATAGCAATTAATGCGCCTTTACAAATATTAAGTTGACTCTGCATCTGATTTTTAATGCTTTCAAAAAATGAAGTTTTTGAAAATAAATCTTCATAATATTCAATCCCTTCTAGCAAATTATTTTTGAACGAATTCCATTTTTTAATTTGTCCCAAAGTTATTTCTTCGGTAACCGCTGAAATTTCATTTTTAAGATAATCCAAATACATTTTTAACTCTTTCACAAATAGATTTGGACGATCAATAACCGTCAATACAGAAGCGTTTCCGTAAATATGCTGTACCATTTTAGACAGCGAAACTTCTTTATCAAAATACGCCATATTAGGTCCTGGGCAAATGATTACACCTTGCGCCTGTCCTTTTATCTTGATTTCATTTTCAAGATACGAAGCATTGGCTAAACCCACACAAAGACAGGCTTTCTCCGTGATACTATTTTTCTTTTTTTCGAAAGCATCCGCAGTTAAAATATTTTTTTCGAGAAGTAATTCTTCTAGTTTTAAATCTTGGTATTTCTTAGAAGATGTACAAATTCCTTTGGCATCGTATTCTTTGCTTAACGCCAAAAATCGTTTTGGACACGAACTTCCTGCTTTGCTTTCCTCAATTCGTTTCAATTTTAATTTTTCATTCGTTGTGCCTCGCAATGTATTGAAAGGAATCCCCAACGGCGAAATCTGACTTAAATAAAAATCATCTTCTTTGGCTCCAGCCAATAGTGCTCTGGTGTGTGTATCAACCGAAGTAGCTTCAGGAACTAACAAAAACGGTGAACCCCAACCCACAGAATCTACCTCATAATGATTCAATAGAAAATCGTGTTCTTCAGCAGTTCCTACGCCGCCTTGAACCGTAATTTTTAAATCCAAAGGATGTTGTGGAACATGCATTTCTTTTTGTCCCAATGCTTTCACCATCAACTCATGCGCAGATTGAATCAATTGCTCTTTTTTCTGTTTGAATTCTTCCAGAATAGGTCCCAACAAATAACCTTCAGTAGCAAAAGCATGTCCGCCACAATTCAGTCCAGATTCGATTCGATATTCAGAAACCCAAAGTCCTTTTTTAGCCAAAAAATTCCCTTGAATCATAGCCGAACGAAAGTCACTCACTTTTAGTGTAATTTTCTTTTTCAGTGTATTATTTTTATCTGGAAAGAAAGCTGAAAAACTTTCGAAGTAGCTGTATAATCTTGGGTTCATCCCAGCCGATAAAACAACCGAAGATTCTAACGTACTGTTCACAAACCCGCGAAGTGCTGCATGTGCATCATTAAAAGCAATTGGCAATTGTTCGTCTTTGATAAAATTGTCCTTATCTAATTTGGTCATAATATTAACATCAATATCACCTGGGAAAAGATTTTTCTCGAGATAATTTTTGATATTTTCTTTAAAAGCAAAACCGTCCTGCATCAAGTTTTGTAGACCTGCTTTAATCTCTGATTTGTTAGGAAGCATGGTGATGTAATTTTCCAAAGCTGATTTACTCTCGGATAATTCTGTTTTGAAATTTTCGAATTTTTCCTTCACGATTTTGTCTACCAAATTCAGATAAGAAGCAATACGTTCTGCCCGATAGTCATGTATTTTTTGGGTAATTTCCTGATACGGCAAATCGAATTTCTTACTGTAAAAAGCATTCATTTTTTCGATAAGTTCATCATCCATAATTGAAATCACGGAGGAAATTCCATACTTAGCCACTCGTATCGGGCTATCAATCGTATAAGCAAGTCCCATAACTGGGATATGAAAGGTATGAAGTGGTTTACGTGTAGTCATGCTAAAATGAGTTTTATATATAAACCACAAAAATCGCGAAAGAAAACCGTTTAAAAACTGATAAATATCATGCTTTCAATGCTATAAACAGCATTTATTTTGTGCTTTTTAGAAAAAGAAAAGCAACATCAACTATACATTTTGTTAGTTCAAGTAAAAAGTGTAGCAGATGCATTAAAAACACTTGCAGTTAGCTGACGCATTTTTCGAAGCAGACACGAAAGTTAAATCTGTCTTAAAAATCATACGTAACTAAGTTTAATTTCTACTTTTACTTCAAAAAAATAGATATGAAAAAAATTACAGCAACATTATTTGCATTGTGCGCATTTGCATTTGCAAATGGACAAGCAAAAGACAGTCAGCTCTTAAAAAGAAAATGGCTTATTGAAGCCAATACTGGTTTTGGTAACAATGTAGGTTCTACAGCTTTGTATTTTAGCAATACAGATGGTGTAAACGCATTTAACATTGGTGCAGAAGGTGGCTATTTTATAAAAGACAATCTAGCATTAAAATTAGGATTGGGTTATGGAGAAGTTGATGGTGTAGGTAATCCAATTGCCTACAAAGTTGGTGCTAAATATTATATCAAAGGCATGATTCCTGTTGAACTTTCGTATAATGGTATAGGTTTTGGTCAAGCTGATTTAAATCCTACCTACGTAGGAACACAAATAGGCTATGCACTATTTTTAGGCAAAAATGTAAGTATAGAACCTGGAATACGATATAATTTTGCAACACACAAACAGTTTTACGACAACACGTTCCAGTTAAACATTGGTTTTGCATTGCATTTTTAAAATAAAAAAGTAATCAAAAAAACAAGCCGACTCCCTGCAAGGAGTCGGCTTACTAATTCAAAACAAAACTAACTAAATATTAAAAACCTAAACCTAAAGCCATTGCAGTAGCTTGAACATTTACATCTGTGATTTTTGTTGCCGCACCTGTAGCTAGACTGATACTGTATACAGCGGTAACATTATTTACTTTTAGCAATGCAAATGCTGTAGTACTGTTTCCTCCAATGTCAAATCCGCTATCAGCATCTACATTAATTCCTAAACTTCCTATGGATACAAGAGTTCCGTTATTAGGTGGATCTTGACGGAAAAGAGTATCTGTTTGTGAGTCTATTACAAATAAAACCGTTGTTGTTGCACCCGCTATATTATTTGTGTAAGCACCCGCAGTAACAGCTGGAGTTCCAGGATTTAAATTCCCATCAACTGCTGCAACCGTTCCTAAATCTGGGTGTAAACGTAAATTTTGACCTGTATTACTAACTAAACGTATTCTATCAACAGTAGGATTAAAATCAAAACCAAAAGCAGTCCCTACTAACGCAGTTCCAAATGTAGAACCTACAACAGTTAAGGCACCGTTTGCGGTATTCACTGTAAAAAGTCTACTTTGATTTGATACCGCATACAATCCACCATTTGCAGGTCTAAAATCAAGACCTACGATAGATTCATTTGTTGCTAAACCTGTTAAAGCAACTGAATTATTAGTTCCAGTTGTTGGATTAAAACGAAACAACATATTTGAGCTTGTAGTAGCATAAGCAATAGGATTTGTTTTAAAAGCAATACTTACAATTTGCTCCACAAACTTCCCTATGTTTGCAGCTTTACCAGTTGTTAAATCAATAGAAAATAAAGAAGAAACATTATTATTGTTAGTCACGGCTAATGCAGTAGAATTATCAGGTACAATATCCATATCGCCCTGGCCTTCAAAGTTTATTCCTAGATCACCCACCAATTGTAATCCACCATCATTAGGAGGGGTTTGTAAATATAATTTATCTTGTTCAAAGTCAATATCATACAACATCGTTGTGGCAGCTCCCGCCATACTGTTAGTGTATGCAATGGCGCCAATTTTTGGACTGATACCACCATTGATAACTCCGTCTGTAGCAACAACAGTTCCCAATTCTGGGTGTAATCTTAAATTTTGACCAGAATCTGTCACTAATCTTATTCTATCAACAGTAGGATTAAAATCTATCGACGCGTTTGCAGATGCTAAAACAGGTGCAAATGAAGTAGCCCCAAGTGCAGTTGCAACACCACTTTTTTCATTTATAAAATACAAACGACTTGATGAACCCAATCCGTATAGCTGTCCCGTTGCTGGTCTATAATCAATGCTCACAATTTTCTCAGCTGCTGGTAATCCTACAATAGGCACTGTTGCAATAGGTGCGCTCAATGTACGTGCGTTGTAAGTAATAATAGTGTTATTACTTGCCAAAGCTGTAAAATTTACATCAGGCGCAACTGCTTCTGCAGGTTTATTAGAACTATTTGAATCATCGTCATTACATGAAATTGCCGTAAGGGACAAAAATGCTACTCCTAGCAAGGAAGCAAAGCCTAAATTAAGTTGTTTCTTTTTCATCGTTTTTTTTATTTGGTTATACAAACATTTACGAAACGATATTTAATTTGGTTTTACCAAATCTATTTTTTTTGGTTATCCAATGAAAATCAAACTGTAATTTGCTTACTACACTTTAAAATTCTCATGCTTTACATTTAAAAAAAAGAGTAAAAAGAACGGGTAAATACAATCCAATTCTGTTGAAAAAAAAGTATATAAACTTAAAAAAGCGTTTCTATATTACTAAAATTGAAAGAAATAATCCTCCATAACAACCATTTTCTAGATAATTTTTTGTTAAGTATTAAACTTTTTTGTTTTGTATTTGTCCTATAGCAATAAACTTTAAAACTAAAAAAAATGAAAAAATTATTGATTGTAATGGTTTTGGCTTTTGGAATAACAAGTCAAGCTCAAGAAAGAAAAACAAGAACTGAGGGTGCTAAAATGGAACGCATGAGTACTGATCAAAAAAGAGCCTTACAGGTCAAGAAAATGACTCTGGAACTAGATCTTAATGCATCGCAGCAAAAAGAAATTAGTACACTTCTTGCAGAACAAAGCACTAAACGTGAAGCGCTGCTTGCTGATAGAAAAGCAAACAAAACGGCAGAAAAAAAACAACTAACATCTAATGAGCGTTTTGATCTTAAAAACCAAATGCTAGACAATCAAATAGTGATGAAAGAACGAATGAAAAAAATTCTTTCAAACGAGCAGTTTAAAAAATGGGATGCTTCAAGAACAGAAAGACACCAGCGAGCTGCTAAAAGACTAGCGTATCAGCATGGCAAAAAAGCAAATAGAATGGAGTCTCACAGAAAATAAATGATTATTTTATAAAAAACACCCCCGAATAGTATCTAACTTTTTGGGGGCGTTTTTATGTAAATATTTTTTACGTCAATCCTTTTTTTAAAAAGTTTTAGACACTTTATCGATGGCTTGAATGGTGAAATCTAGATCTTCATACGTAAGCGCATCGGTAATAAACCAAGTTTCATAAGCAGAAGGCGCTATGTAAATTCCTTCTTGGAGTAAGCCATGAAAGAATTTCTTAAAGGTTTCATTGTCTCCTTTTGCAGCTGTTTGAAAATCTACTACTGCGTTTTCATCAAAATGCACTGAAATCATAGATCCAATGGTATTTATTGTAAACACCACGTTGTTATTGCGCAAAACTCTATCTATTCCTGCTGCTAAGTAAGCTGTTTTGTCTTTTAATCGATTAAACACGTCTCTATCTGCATCTAAGGCTTGTAGCATGGCTAATCCTGCGGCCATTGCCAATGGATTTCCAGACAAAGTTCCTGCTTGGTAAACAGGACCTAATGGCGCAAGATAATTCATAATTTCAGCGCGTGCTGCAAAGGCACCTACAGGTAAACCTCCACCTATTACTTTTCCAAAACAAACAATATCTGAAGTAACTCCAACAAGCTCTTGAACTCCGCCTGATGCAAGTCTAAAACCGGTCATTACTTCATCAAAAATAAGTAGGATTCCATTATCTGTACACAATTGGCGTAAGCCCTCTAAAAAACCTTCTTTAGGTGGAATACAACCCATATTACCCGCCACAGGTTCAACAATTATGGCTGCAATTTCATTAGGATTTGCTGTAATTAATTCAGCTACATTGGATAAGTCATTGTATCGTGCTAGCAAAGTATCCTTAGCCGTTCCAGCGGTTACCCCTGGACTATTAGGAGACCCAAAGGTAATAGCGCCACTTCCTGCTTGAATCAAGAAAGAATCGGAATGTCCGTGATAACAACCTGCAAATTTTATGATTTTATCTCTTTTGGTATACCCACGTGCTAGTCTGATGGCACTCATACAGGCTTCGGTCCCTGAGTTTACAAAACGAATTTTATCAATATTGGGTACCATTTTAACGGCTAAAGCAGCAATTTGAGTTTCAAGCTCAGTTGGCATCCCAAAAGAGGTTCCTAATTTTGCTCTTTCAACGACAGCTTCAACAACAGGCTCATACGCATGGCCTAAAATCATTGGCCCCCATGAATTGATGTAATCTATTAGTTTATTTCCATCTTCATCATACAGGTAAGCACCTTTGGCACTTTTTACAAAAATAGGCGTACCACCTACTGCTTTAAAGGCACGAACAGGAGAATTGACACCTCCAGGAATTACTTTTTCTGCTTCAGCAAAAAGCTGACTACTTCTTTTATATAACATCTAATGAATACTAATTATGTGTTTATACTTATTTTACAATTAACCGCTGACCAATAGCGAGTGCGTTATCAGTAAGATTATTTTTTTGTTTTAAATCCTCTACTTGTAAGGCAAATTTCTTTGCAATAGAATATAAAGTATCTCCTTTTTGAACTTCATAACTGTCAGAATTCCAAACTACTGACTCCTTATTAGAAATATTTAATTCATCTGTAATTTCCTTAATTTTAGCATTTGAATTGATCCCTAAAACCAAATCATCGTATTGATGTAACTGGTATCTTTCTATATATGAAATTAATTTATCAGGATACTTAGGATCTGTGGCGTAACCAGCTGCTCGTAAACCTTTGGCCCAAGCCTTGTAATCGCCTTTTTGATTTTCAAATAATTTAGAATACCTGTTTCTACTCGTTAAAAAGAGTGCATGATCCTTAAAAGACTCTGATGGATTTTCATATTTTCTAAAACATTCCTGAGAGGCATCATCATCATGATTGACTGATTCTCCTGTCCAACCCACATGACATTTAATCCCGAAGTGATTGTTAGCACTCAAGGCCAAATCACCGTTGCCTGCTCCAGATTCAAGGATTCCTTGTGCCAAAATAATACTCGCTGGAATGCCGTAGTTTCTCATATTACCCATAGCAATATCTTTAAATTTAGAAACATACAAGGTAATTATATCACTGGTCACAACCGTTTTAGAGGTAGAAACTATAACTTCTTTTGGTGCATTATTTGCCGTTGTTTTCGTTTTTTGGGATACCGAAACATTTGGTTTTGTTGGTACTTTGGTATCCGGCTTTTTAGCTGATCTATTAGTTTCGGGTTTGCCCTTTACAACAGTTGGAACACTTGCTCTTGGTGTGCTTTTTTTAGTTACAATGACAGGTTTAGTAGCATTACAACTTGCTAATACTAGCACTACAAGCAAGACTATATATTTTTTAAACATGGATATTAATAGTTGGTAATTGTTTGTTTTTTAACTTGATATTCATGCCTTGAATACCTTGTAGACCTCCTGTATGGATCATTAAAATTTTCGAATTTTCGGGAAAATAATTTTTCTCCATCAAATCAAGAACTCCATAAACCATTTTTCCAGTATAAATAGGGTCTAGAGGTATTTTAAAATCTTGATAAAACTGATTGATAAATTGTATCAAAGTATCGTTTACCTTGCCGTAACCCCCAAAATGATAATCTGTTTGTAACTCCCAGTTTTTTTTCTTTACAAAATTACAAATTTCCTCTTTCAAAAAATCACCTTTTAAAGCAGGAAATCCTAAAACTTTTTGATGTGGCAAAATACTATTTATAATACCTGAAATAGTTCCTCCTGTTCCAACGGAGCAACAGATATAATCAAAATAACTATCCTCCTCATTTACTATTTCCTGACATCCTTGTATGGCTAATGCATTAGTTCCACCCTCAGGAATCATATAAAAAGCTCCCCATTTTTCGGTCCATTTTGCAAGATTTTCTGGTTCATTCTTATGCTGATAATCTGATCTTGAAACAAACTCAAATTCCATTCCGCATTGCTTTGCAAACGCTAATGTGGGATTTAGAACCGTTTGGTTCTTTAATTCATCCCCTCGAATAATACCAATAGTTTTAAAACCATTTTCATACCCTGCATAAGCTACAGCCGCAATATGATTTGAAAATGCTCCTCCAAAAGTGAGCAACTGTTTTTCTTGCAATTCCTTAGCTTCAAGAATATTATATTTAAGCTTTCTGAATTTATTTCCTGATACAAATGGATGTAATAAGTCCTCTCTTTTGATGTATAATTCAATGGAATTAGAGAACAGTTTCGCTACCTTTTGATTCAAAATATTTGATTTTAATACAAAGGTAAAACTAAAATGTATAAAAAATGCAACCTTCTCAGATTGCATTCAGAATTTGTGTGCTATTAAAATTAATTTTTAATGATTACTTTTTTTCCGAAAACTTTATTGTCTTTAGTAGTCAACTTTACAATATAAATTCCGTCACCATAACTAGCGGTCGAAAACGAATACGATGCTTGATCCCCCAAGTCCTCTTGAGTAAAAATTAACTTTCCAGCAACATCATACACCCCACAAGAAGCAAGCTCAAGCCCATTTGGGTTGCTTATGGTTAAGCTTTTTAATGGATTGTTTTGATAAACTATAAAATCTTCTTTAGCAACACCATCAACATCTAATGTTTTGTTGTCTTTAAAAGTAATTTCAAATTGTGTGTTATTTTTCCCAGCTGGTAATTCCATTTCATGGAAACTATTTTTAATGTCGTGATAGGTATCTTTTACTTTGTCATGCAAAAAAATAGCATCCACATCAGGAAAATTGATAATATCCTTGACAGTAATTTTATAAATAGCTGTTTTTGTATTTCGAAAACCTATTGGAATTTTTTTATTAATGTCAAAATTGGTGGCATTAATTATATATTCTATATTGTTAATTAAAAAATATACATCAGTAGGAGAGTTCTCACTACTTGACATAGCATCCATAGCACGATCAGGTCCATCTGTAGCCTCAGGTACAAATGCTAATGCAAGTTGCCTTACACCTTGATTATTCATTAAAGTATTTAATCTAATTTGAGGGGTTGGAGCCACACTAACGGTTTTATAATCAAATCCAGATATTGATTTTATTTTTGATAAATAATCTTTTTCAGTATTGGTTTTAGGGTTGTTTGTTGATTTTTCAAACTGTGAGTTGTTAGCCACTCCTTCTTTTACATAAATTCTGTAGCTATTCTTCATTTCAACAGCGCCATTTACAACACCATCTATCATAAACCCCTGACCTATTGGTGAAAATCTTCTTTCAAAAGCAGTACCTACTCCTGTTGAAGGTCCAGGATTTCCAGATCCATCATAGGAAAAAAAAGTAGCTGGAACATAAATACCAGTTCCTCCTCTGGCCACTGGGGAATAAGTACCGTAACCTCCTTTATAATCAGCAATATAGTGTGAGTTTACTGTTTTATCTTGTTCCCAAAAATAAGCAATTCCTGTACAATTTGTTTGTTCTATCAAAAATGCGGCAAGATCAATTGCAGATGGATAGGGATTGCCTGTAAGCGTAAATTGTAACGCTCCCACAGGTATTGATATGGTACCGTCATTTGGTTTTCCTCTAAAATCATAACGCTGTTTGCTTCCTGGATTGTTTTGAACTCCATTTACAGTGATTGCGTTGGTTCCAGACGTTCCCTTCATAGAGAAGCCTTCACCTGCATTTAAAGTCCCAGCACCACCTACTGCTGTCCAATTCCCATAATTTGAAGAGCCTATTAATTTATTAACCCAAAAAGGTGCAATAGCTAGAGGACTAGCAGTACCATTGTAATTATTTGTTGCTAAAATAACTGGATTATTAAATCCTGTCAAGCTCGCAACATCCTTGAGTTGTGTAATAGAAAAAGCTGAATTCCCAACAGTTGCAAGACTTGATCCTACTGGTGAACACCAATAATTATAATGAAAATTATTAGTCGATCCTTCTTGATAAACCGACAAATTCCCTAATCCGCTATTACCACTATTAGTTGTTGTACCTTGTAACAGCTGAGCACTATCTCTTAAATAGAAATTGCTCGTAGTTGCATTGAGCTCTACTTGTTCTTTTACATAAACCACCTCATTTGTAGCAAATACATAACTATTTGGACTAACATACAGTTGTGCCATACTTTCATTTTGAAAAAAAATGAGAAGAAAAAAGAAAGCTCCTTTTTGAAGTATTGATGTGTTCATAAGCTTTTAAATTAAGAGATATTAAATTTCTTTTTTTATAAAAACAGCTCAGCTAATTTGTTTCGAAATCTTAGAAGAAAATAGTAGAAGCAATAGCATGAAACAGAATTTTATTTTATAAAGCTACAAAAAAAATAAATTACAAAAGAACAAAAAAAACGATAAAGTGTATATTTTGTCGATAAAATACATATTTTTTAATAAAAATTATGTTTTTTCTTTCAAATTTAAAATTACAAAAAGTGAAATAAATTCAGATTTTTACCTGTTGATGACATAAAACTATCAAGAAGAGATGGAAAAAAATACCGAACTGAATTAGGTGTAGAGATATTTAAAAAAATTAAAAAAAGGACGCTTTTTTAAATAATCTAAATTTTGCTCCATTGCATAACATTCTCGCTCAAAGGAAATGTTTTTGTAAGCGAGATAACTATTTTTGAGTTGTAACAATCGAATGCAATACTCCAAGAGATACCAAATATAAAAAGGGAGAATAAGTAACTCTATTTGTTGCCTGATATGTATGCGTTCATGATTTAGTAAAATTGGATTTTCTTTATCTTCCCTGAATTTTACTATCACAAAAGGAAAAATCGTTAATCCACGATATCCTTTTGGAATTAAATATTTGGACACAATCAAAAACATTAGCACTAAAATTTATAAATTTGTAGTCATACAAAACCTTAAAAAACGAATATTTTGTGGAATTGTAAAATTATATTTTCCAAAGTAGTATGAAAAAATAATGAGCCAAAGTAATGAAAATAAATTGATAGAAGGGGAAGATTTCTATTACACACCAGAAGGATATAAATGTTTTACCGAAAAACACCACCTTAAACGAGGTTATTGTTGTAAAAACAACTGCAGACATTGTCCTTACGGCTTTGATAAAAAAACAGGAACTAATAAAAAGTAATTACATTTTAGAATCTAAATAACAAACACTACTAGAGTGTCAGTTTAAAAAACACAAGCATAACATGGATATTTGTTCACAGAAATATAGAATCAAAATTCACAAATCCTACCATAGGTCGGATATTCGTTATCCTTAGTCGTTGCATTTTTTTATAAGAAGTAAGTGCTTCTTTAACAAAACTGTACATCAAAAAATAACGAATCTACATTAAAAATGACTTTTCAAGAACAAATAGTACAAGGAATTCCTTCGGTTTTACCAAATCCAAAACCGTATGACATAAAGCGATTAGCTGACCTAACGACACAAACCGAAATTAATCATGCGCCAAAGCGAAAAGAGATCCTTTCGGATGATGAAAAAAAATTAGCACTAAAAAACGCTTTGCGCTATTTTGAACCTCAACATCATGCGGAATTACTTCCCGAATTCAAAGCTGAGCTTGAAACTTACGGAAGAATTTACATGTATCGCCTACGTCCTGATTACAAAATGTACGCACGACCAATTTATGAATATCCTGGAAAATGCGAACAAGCAAAAGCCATTATGTTGATGATTCAAAACAATTTGGATTATGCCGTAGCCCAGCATCCACATGAACTAATTACTTATGGTGGTAATGGAGCAGTTTTCTCTAATTGGGCGCAGTATTTATTGACGATGAAATATTTGACAGAAATGACCGAAGAACAAACATTAGCGATGTATTCAGGTCATCCCATGGGATTATTTCCATCTCACAAAGAAGCGCCAAGAGTTGTTGTTACTAACGGAATGGTTATTCCAAATTATTCCAAACCAGATGATTGGGAAAAAATGAATGCTTTGGGCGTTTCTCAATACGGACAAATGACAGCCGGAAGCTACATGTACATTGGTCCACAAGGAATTGTTCACGGAACTACAATCACGGTTTTAAACGGATTCAGAAAAATAAAAAAATCTCCAAAAGGAGGATTATTCGTTACTTCTGGACTTGGCGGAATGAGTGGCGCACAACCAAAAGCAGGAAATATCGCTGGTTGCGTTACAGTTTGTGCCGAGGTAAACCCAAAAATTACACACATTCGTCATTCACAAGGTTGGATTAATGAAATTATTGAAAATATTGATGAATTAGTGCCACGAGTTAAAAATGCTTTGGCAAATAATGAAGTAGTTTCTATTGCTTACCTTGGAAATATAGTTGATGTTTGGGAACGTTTTGACCAAGAAAACCTGCATATCGATTTAGGTTCTGATCAAACTTCACTGCACAATCCTTGGGCTGGAGGTTATTATCCAATCGGATATACTTTCGAAGAATCCAATGATTTAATGGCAAATAATCCTGATAAATTCAAGGAAGAAGTTCAAAAAACATTGCGTCGTCATGCGGCTGCGATAAATAAACATACTGAAAAAGGAACGTATTTCTTCGATTATGGAAATGCCTTTTTATTAGAAGCTTCTCGCGCTGGAGCAGATGTTTTTGCCGAAAATCACATCGATTTCAAATACAATAGTTATGTTCAAGATATTATGGGACCAATGTGTTTCGACTACGGATTTGGACCATTCCGTTGGGTTTGCGCCTCAGGAAATCCTGAAGATTTAGCAAAAACCGATACAATTGCCTGTGCTGTTCTAGAGGAAATGATGAAAAACTCTCCAGAAGAAATCCAACAACAAATGGCGGATAATATTCAGTGGATTAAAGGTGCGCAAGAAAATAAATTAGTGGTTGGATCACAAGCCAGAATTCTATATGCTGATGCCGAAGGACGAATTAAAATCGCCGAAGCCTTCAATCAAGCAATTGCTCGCAAAGAAATTGGCTACATAATTTTAGGTCGAGATCATCACGATGTTTCTGGAACCGATTCTCCATACCGAGAAACATCCAATATTTACGACGGGTCAAGATTCACTGCTGATATGGCTATCCAAAACGTCATTGGCGATAGCTTTCGCGGTGCTACTTGGGTTTCAATTCACAATGGCGGCGGTGTTGGTTGGGGCGAGGTAATTAATGGTGGTTTTGGTATGGTTCTTGATGGAACTAAAGAAGCTTCAAAACGCTTAGAATCAATGCTTTTTTGGGATGTAAACAACGGAATTTCAAGACGAAGCTGGGCAAGAAACGAAGGAGCTATTTTTGCTATAAAAAGAGCCATGGAAACGCAACCTTTATTGAAAGTTACCATCCCTAATGTAGTTGACGAAGATTTATTATAGTTTCAGGTTTCAAGTTAAACTTTTCAAACCTGAAACCTCAAACTTGAAACACTAAAATAAAATATTATGAAAACACTAAAATTTATTCCCGTACTCTTACTCTTTGTATTTGCTTCCTGCAGTTCGGTTAGAGTGTACTCTGATTTTGATAATAAAGCTGATTTTACCGCCTACAAGACGTATGCTTTTCACAAAAATGGAATCGATAAAGTTGAAATATCACAGCTGGATAAAAAACGAATCTTAAACGCTATTGACCGTGAATTAAGTGCAAAAGGAATGACTAAGAGTGAAAATCCAGATTTACTTATAAATATTTTCACTAAAGAAAGAGAACGAGTTGATGTCAATCAGTTTAACGCTGGATGGGGTTATGGCTGGGGATGGGGCTGGAATCCTTTCATGTGGGGAGGACAAAATACAATTGCTAGCACTTCAACTGAGGGCACCCTTTTTATTGACTTGATTGATGCTAAAAAGAAAGAACTCATTTGGCAAGGTGAAGGTGTTGGTAACTTAACTCAAAACCGTAGAGACAAAGAAGAACGAATCAACGAATTTGTTACTAAAATTCTAGAACAATTTCCGCCAAAAGAAAAATAGACATTACTACAATCAAACATAAAGCCTACCTTTGCGTAGGCTTTTTTTATAGAAATTATGATACCACAAACCGATATTGCTTCCTTAGACGATATTAAACTCTTAGTCAATACTTTTTATGCTCAAGTGCAAAAAGACGAAATAATAAGGCCTATTTTTAACGAAAAAATAGGCAACCGTTGGCCGGAACATTTAGAAAAAATGTATGGATTTTGGGAAACTATTTTGCTAGAAGTTCATTCGTATTCTGGGAGTCCCTTTCCGCCTCACAAGCAGCTCCCTATTGGTAAAGATCATTTTAACCGTTGGATGGAACTATTTACACAAACTACCGATCAATTATTCCATGGGCCGCTAGCAGATGAAGCCAAATACAGAGCAAAAGCCATGGCAGATATGTTTCATTACAAGATTGACTATTTTCGTAACGCCGAAAAAAACCAGATTAATCCATCGTAAGGCTATGATTTGCAGCTACCTTATTTTTATAAAAAACTATTAATTCTATGCACAGAATACTATTATTAGTTGTTTTCTCTGTGTTACTTTTCTGCGCTCCCAAAAATCAATAAATACCTCTCGTTCAATTTATCTAACAATAGAAACTGATTTAACACGCCTATAAACTTAATTTCAACTTTAAGTGTTTACTTGTACGTCTTACAAAGGGAAAAATAGGAAAATAGAAAAAAGTTACGCTTGTATTAACATTTATTGTAACAAAAAACAATTTAGTAAAGCATGCATACGTTTATTTGCAAAAAAAGCCAAAGTGATTATCATTCATTCTATTTCTTTTTGGTTATTTTAAATAAAAATTAATTACTTTTGCGTCTCAATTATGAAAAACAATAACACAATTATTAACAGCATTTCAATTATCATTCGATGAGAATGTGAGGCGCTGTATAGTATTAACAATATAGAACCTCCCAATTGGGAGGTTTTTTTTTTAAATATGAATCAAAACACTATTATTATTAACATCATTATTATTCGTTTTTATTGACGAGTTAGGATGTTATGCATAACCATGAAGCCTTTCTCTATAAACGAGAAAGGCTTTTTTTTTTGACTAAAAATGAATTACAATTGCTATGAAAGAAAAAATAACCGTTACGCTGTTTTGCGAAAAAGAAGCAACACTAATCAGTAAAATTATCCTAGTATTCACTAGGAAAAAGATAAAAATCGACCATTTTTGGGTAGATTTTTGTGAGTTCACTTCATTATACAAAATCAGGATTGGCTATTGGGATAATGAAACGAATAGCAAAACTATAGTGGCTATTTTGGAACGAATTATCGAGGTTTTTTGTTGCTTCTCTCAAAATCAAAAAGAGCTAGAAACCCATACAATCATACTTTTTAAAATCCCGATTATTCACAATGATCAAATTACACAGTTTCCTATCTCTTATCTATTTCAAGAAAAAGAGCATTGGATTTGTGGCGGCAAAATAACCAACGAGCACTTTTACGCATTACAAAACACCCTAACACAAGCAATATTAGAATTCAATTAAAAACAAAAATGAACTTATTTCAATCCATACAACAAGCCCAACAAGAATTAGTTAATGTAGTTCCCGTTACTCCTTTAACAGAAAACCTTAATCTTTCAGAAGAATTTAAGGCCTCTATTTTGCTTAAAAGAGAAGACCTACAAGTAGTACGTTCCTATAAAATAAGAGGTGCTTATAATAAAATAAAATCTTTAACAGAAAGCGAAAAAACAAACGGCATTGTTTGCGCGAGCGCCGGTAATCACGCACAAGGTGTGGCGTACTCTTGTCTTCTTTTACAAATACAAGGTAAAATCTATATGCCCAAAACCACGCCCAATCAAAAAGTAAAGCAAGTACAGCTCTTTGGTAAAAAGTGGGTCGAAATTATTTTAATTGGTGATACCTTTGATGATGCCTATGCCAAAGCAGTTGCCGATGCCAAGGACAACCAAAAAGCGTTCATCCATCCTTTTGATGATGAAAAAGTCATTGCGGGACAAGGTACCGTAGGACTCGAAATTCTCGAACAATACCAACCTCCCATCGATTATGTTTTTGTTCCCATTGGCGGTGGCGGTTTAGCTTCTGGGCTGTCCACGGTTTTCAAACACCTTAGCCCAAATACCAAAATCATTGGCGTTGAACCACAAGGCGCTCCTTCAATGAAAACATCGATTGCTAATCAAGCCAATACACCCTTAGAAACCATAGACAAGTTTGTAGACGGAGCAGCAGTAAAACAAGTAGGCAACCAAACTTTTGCCATTTGCAAAAAAAATCTAGACGATATCATTCTAGTTCCCGAAGGAAAAGTTTGTACTACCATTTTACGTTTGTATAACGAAGAAGCGATGGTCGTAGAACCCGCAGGCGCTTTGACCATTGCAGCATTGGATTTTTACAAAGACCAAATCCAAGGAAAAACTGTGGTTTGTGTGGTAAGCGGCAGTAACAACGACATTGAACGCACCGCCGAAATCAAGGAACGCTCTTTACTTTATGAAGGATTAATGCATTATTTTATGATACAATTTCCGCAACGCCCAGGAGCATTAAAAGAATTTGTCAATGCCATTTTAGGACCAGACGATGATATCACTTACTTCCAATTTGCCAAAAAAAATAGCCGAGAAGTAGGCTCCGTTGTTGTAGGTTTAGAAGTGAAAAATCCAAACGATGTACTAGCTATCAAAGACAATATGAATAAAATGGGTTTCGAATACCAATACCTCAACGAAAAACAAGATTTATTCACCCAACTCATAGGTTAAAAAAAGGCGGCCATGCATGTGGCGGCCTTAAAAACCTTTTTTTACAAAATCGAAGTTGTTATTTTAGAATTCCCACAGAAAAAATGTCAATTACATCATTTATTTCAACAACATACATGCCTTTTGGCAAGGCGAAGGTGTTGGGAATTTAACTCAAAACCGCAGAGACAAAGAAGAACGAATCAACGAATTTGTTGCCAAAATTCTAGAACAATTTCCGCCAAAAGAAAAATAGACATTACTACAATCAAACATAAAGCCTACCTTTGCATAGGCTTTTTTTATAGAAATTATGATACCACAAACCGATATTGCTTCCTTAGACGATATTAAACTCTTAGTCAATACTTTTTATGCTCAAGTGCAAAAAGACGAAATAATAGGACCTATTTTTAACGAAAAAATAGGCAACCGTTGGCCGGAACATTTAGAAAAAATGTATGGATTTTGGGAAACTATTTTGCTAGAAGTTCATTCGTATTCTGGAAGTCCCTTTCCGCCTCACAAGCAGCTCCCTATTGGTAAAGATCATTTTAACCGTTGGATGGAACTATTTACACAAACTACCGATCAATTATTCCAAGGGCCACTGGCAGATGAAGCCAAATACAGAGCAAAAGCTATGGCAGATATGTTTCATTACAAGATTGACTATTTTCGTAAAGCCGAAAAAAATCAGATTAATCCATCGTAACGCTATTTATTGCAGTTACCTTATTTTATCCAATACACAATCAATTCTATGCGCAAATTACTTTTTTTAGTTGTTTTTCCTGTATTTCTTTTCTCTTGTGCCAATGTAAAACAAAGCGCTGAACACAGTCACATCCCAAAATTAAAACTCTTAAACACTATTGAAGTTCCATTTGATGCCCAATTTCAAAATACAAAAATTGGTGGCTTATCTGGTATTGATTATGATCCAAAAAAAGAGTTGTATTACATCATTTCCGATGATCGATCGATTTTTAATGAGGCTCGTTATTACACTGCCACCATAGCTTTGGAAAATAACCTTCTGAAAAATGTTATATTTCAAAGCATGAGTACTTTAAAAAATGAAACCGGAAAAGTATATGGCAACTGGAACACTGCACCAAACACCTCAACAGATCCAGAAGACATCCGATTTAATCCAAAAACAAACACTTTGGTATGGAGTAGCGAAGGAGCTCGAGTGATAACCGCAGATAAGGAAGTTTTGCAAAATCCTTCCTTGAACTTCATGACTTTAAATGGTGATTTTCTAGGAGATGTAACATTCCCAGAAAATCTAAAAATGCAAAAAATAGAAAAAGGACCAAGAAACAATGGCACTTTAGAAGGCATAACTTTTGATAAAAACTATAAAAACATTTACACCAATATTGAAGAACCACTATTTGAAGATGGTAACCAAGCCACAACCAGCAAAGGAGGTTTGATACGTTTGTACCAGTTTAATGCCAACACCGGAAAAAATACGGCTCAATACGGCTATCTTTTAGACCCTATTGCCCGCGAACCCAATCCGAGTGGTGCTTTTGCTGTCAATGGAATTTCGGCAATTCAGTATTACAGTAAAAATAAACTACTTGTTGTGGAACGCTCCTACTCCACGGGAACGCAAGAATGCACCGTAAAAGTTTTTTTGTGTGATCTAAAAAAAGCAACTAACGTTAAAAATAACACCTCCTTACTGAACCAAAACATACAATTGGGATCTAAAAAACTGGTTCTAAACATGGATGATTTAGGAATTTTTATTGATAATATCGAAGGAATTACGTTTGGCCCTAAATTAGCTAATGGCAATCGATCTTTAATCTTGGTTTCTGACAACAATTTTGCTGAGAAACAGAAAACACAGTTCTTTTTGTTTGAAGTGATGGAGTAGGAAATCAAAAAACATCTTATCATTCGCAACTCCCCTAGCCCCGATTGCAATGGAAAGCTTTTTGAAAAAGCCGTTTTGGTTTTTCTTGTTTATAAAAAGCGACCGCAGGAAGCTCTTTTATAAACTTTAGAAAAACAAACGGGTTTGCAAAAACTTGCAATGAAAAGCGGGAATTAGCTCCTGAATTTCGTATTTTTGCATAAAAACTACAACGTTTTCGACATGAACACAACTATAGAAAGCAATCCGTTATTAGACCGATTGCCAAAACACTTACAACAATTTATTAAACCTCAGGATTATAGTGATTATACACCTATAAATCAGGCGGTTTGGCGTTATGTGATGCGTAAAAACGTGGATTATTTATCTAAAGTGGCGCATAATTCCTACCTAGAAGGGTTGAAAAAAACGGGGATTGAGATTGACAATATCCCGAGTATGTATGGCATGAACCGCATTTTGACCGAAATAGGCTGGGCTGCCGTTGCAGTTGATGGTTTTATTCCGCCCAATGCTTTTATGGAATTTCAAGCCTATAATGTGCTTGTAATTGCATCGGATATTCGTCAACTCGAGCATATTGAATATACTCCTGCACCCGATATTATTCACGAAGGTGCTGGTCACGCACCAATTATTGCCAATCCAGAATATGCGGAATACCTTCGTCGTTTTGGAGAAATAGGTTGCAAAGCAATTTCTTCGCACAAGGATTACGAAATGTATGAAGCTATCCGACTGCTTTCAATCGTAAAAGAAGCCGAAGGTACGCCACAAGCTACGATTGATGCTGCCGAAAAAGCAGTTGAAGATTTGCAAAATAACATGGGCGAACTCTCAGAAATGGCCCAAATACGCAACTTACACTGGTGGACGGTTGAGTACGGATTGATTGGTACGGTTGAAAATCCTAAAATATATGGTGCTGGTTTGCTTTCCTCAATAGGCGAGAGTGCGCATTGTATGACTCAGGAAGTGAAGAAAATACCGTATGATATTTCTGCAGCCAATCAAAGTTTTGATATTACAAAATTGCAACCGCAACTGTATGTTACACCTACATTTGCCTATTTAAATTTAGTTTTAGAAGAGTTTGCTAATAAAATGGCGTTGCGTACTGGTGGATTATCTGGTATTAACAAATTGATTGATTCGAATGCCTTAGGAACGATCGAATTGAGTACTGGACTACAAATTTCAGGTGTTTTCAGCTCGGTTATCGAACATGAAGGCAAACCCATTTACATACAAACTACCGGAAAAACGGCGCTCGCATATAGAGAAAAAGAATTAGTAGGTCATGGAACTTTGACACATGCTGAAGGTTTTGGTAGCCCAATAGGTAAACTTCAAGGGATCAATCTAGCTATTGAGGATATGAGTCCAAAAGACTTGAACGCTTATGACATACTCGAATCAAAAACGGTTACACTAGAGTTTGAGGGCGGTATTACGGTTAAAGGTGAAATTATTACAGGCTCTAGAAACTTACAAGGCGAAATTACTTTGATTCGTTTTAAAAATTGCACAGTAACACATGGTGAAACGGTTTTATTCCAGCCAGAATGGGGCGTTTATGATATGGCGGTGGGGAAGAAAGTAACTTCTGCATTTTCTGGCCCTGCTGATGTAAATAGTTTTGATTTGATTTCGCATTTGCCATCGAGTACTACCATAAAAGCAAAACATACCGCTGAGCGTGATGATTTAGAAGTTTTATATCAAACGGTTCGAAATATCAGAGAAACAAATGATAAAGAAACGTCTTTGAGACCCATTTTCGAAAAAATACAGAGCAATCATCCTAACGATTGGTTGTTAGCTGTTGAAATAACGGAATTATTGCAGGAAAGAAATGAACCTCAATTACTTCAAGAAGTTTTGGTATTTTTAGATCAAATGAAACAGAAAAGACCCGAAGTATCTCACTTAGTTACAGGAGGTTTGGACTTGATTTTTGATAAAGCGAAAGCTTAAAAGCAATAAACCGCAGATTCGCAGATTTTAATTACTTCTAAAAAATCTGTGAATCTGCGGTTATTTTTTCGTTTTACAGTTTTATTTTTTGACCAAATTCTTTTTCGGTTGTGATCACCTGTCCCTCGTATTTTAAGGTCCAACCCAATTGACTTGTTGTGATTAATAGTTTAGACAATTCGCTGATCAATCTGTTTTGAGCGTTTGTTTTTAAACTTGATTTTTCAATTTTCTTAGCCAGATTTGCTTTAACAGACTTATTGATTTTATTGTAATCATCCCCTGTAAACGGATTCAACTTACTTTGTTCTACATCATAAAACTGAATATCCGGACTGATTTTGATTTCTTCTTTGGGAATACTCACAATTGTAATTGTCTTATTAATAGAATCAATGTCGTACTTCATAAGATGTAAATCATAGGCCACAGTAACATCAGCATTTACAACAACTAAGGCTTTTTTCTCAAAAGAAAGCATGTCCATTAAATATTTCTGTTGGTTTTTATAGGTGATCACTTCAGAGAAATGCCCTTCGGTAACAACCAACTTGCCCACGTTAAGAATTTGCTGCTGAATGAGATTGGTATTATAGGTAATATCTTGATCCTCATTTTTCTTAAAATCGCAATATTTAAACAATAAAAAGACACCAATTATAATTCCTATTCCGATAAGTATTCTTTTGAGCATAATTAAAATTTCATAAATGAATATTGTTGTTCTAAGGTAGTTATTTTTTCCTTAAGTCTTGTCTCAAATTTAATATGACTTTCAGAGTTGGGGTTGAATGGCTTGTGAGCAAGACTTTTTTGGATTGCTTCTACCTCATCCATCAGAGAATGAGCCTTTTCAGAAATAGTAGTTTGTTTAAAGCGTTGCCAAATATAATCGATAGCTAGAGTATTAGGATGCAGCATATCATCAGCATAAAACCGATAATCTCGCAGTTCGTCCATCATGATCTCATACGAAGGAAAATAAGCCCCCTCCGCGCCCGAAGGGGGAACTTGCAAAACAGTATGTAAAGCAGAAACTATATTCGCTTTGCTCCTTTGGTTTTCAACAAAACCGTCTTTGATGTGTCGTACTGGAGAAACTGTAAAAATAAGCTGGCATTCAGGATTTAGAGAATGTATTAAACCTACTGTTTTGGTTATACTTTCTTGTATTGCTGTAACTGAAAGTAATTCTTTCTGAAATTGTTTTTGTGGTACTTTATGACAATTTGCCACAATGGCTTGACTTTCTATATTGCGATACACCCATGAGGTTCCATAGGTGATAATGACATGCGTTGATTGAGTTAGTTTTTGTTTCGTTGCTGTAACAATCCCATTCAAGTTATCCAGTAATTCGTGTTTATCAGCATTACTACAATCTGAATGCACATCAAAACAATGCCAACGTTCGTTATAAAAAAACACATCTTCTTCTGTAAATTTCTTTTCGGAAACAGCAAAATTAAGGAGTTTTTCAATTGCCAATGGATGAAACAAAATCCCAAACGGATTACAGCTGTTTTGAAATTTAAAAAGATCCAGTTTTTCGGCCATGTTCACCGCAAAACAAGAACCTATTGACATGATTTTAGAATTGTAATCAATAGGATATTTACTGGTAGGAATGGGAATTTCGGTTCTGAATTGCATGGAATTGTATTTGCAGCAAATTTCAACAATTTTAGCGAATTAAATGAGATTTTGTTCTTTATTCCTAATTCATGACAATAAAAAAACCCTTTCAAAATTTAAACTTTGAAAGGGTTGTATTTGAGAAATTTTATCTTAATAAAAATATTCTATTTTCAAATACCCCACGAATCCACTAGCTAAAGGCGTAGATTCAGAAACTCGTTCTTTAGGATAATTCTCTAAATCATAGGTAAATGCGTTTTTATATGTTGTAGCAGAGGATGTAATTTGACCGTTTATTGAAGTGCTCGTAATTACTGTACTGATAACATTATTATTGATAGAAATTTTATCATTTTGATTTAATAATTCTTTGAACCCTGCAATATTAAATAATGGATTTCTTTTATTGTCATAATCAAAACTAATGCTATACTTAGATTCCTCTCCCGCTAGAGAATTGTCATAAATACGCTCTTCTTTAGTTAAATTATCATTGGTAAAATGTAACGTTCCGTGATATTCTTTAACCTCAACATTTCCTGTACCTAGGGTAAATTTTTCAAAGGAAACTGTTTTATCTGCATTATGGGTATACTTTATTTTGTAATTTCCTACAGAAGAAACGCTCACTAATTTCCCTTTAAAATAGCTGTATTCAATAGTTTCAAGAAGTTGGTTTGTTTTATTAAGCGTAACCATTTTAGAAATCAAACCATCGGTGTATGTAAAGTCTGTGCGTTCCTGAGTGCCATCAATACTAACTATCTTACTCCCATTGTAAGCATATAAATAAGTTTGTGTATTCCCTCTTGCAGTAGTTTCAAGTGCTTTTTGAAGCAATTTAAAACCATCATCAGTATCCTTTGAACATGAAACAAATGTTAAAACAATAAAAGACAAGAAAAAACGTAACACTTTTTTATTTTTCATAAAGACTCAATTCAATCTTTTTATTTTCGGAACAAAGTTAAATATAAATAACTACATACCAACAGAATACAAAAATTCTAGTTAGATTACTAAATTCACCTTTAAAAACGGGCTTTAAATAGTATTCATTTCACAATCAAAACAACTGTATTTCTGTAAAAAAACAAACCCTTTTCAAAACTATTCAAAAAGGGTTTGCGTATGAATTTTAATTTTTGTTTAACCTAAAAATGTTATTGCCTCGTCTAATGCTTGTTGGATTCCGCTTACATTCTTTCCTTTTCCAGAAGCGAAAAACGGCTGTCCACCACCATTTCCATCGATTAATTTCCCTAATTCTCTAATGACAGTTCCAGCATTCAAGCCTTTTTCTGCAACCAATTCTTTAGAAATATAGCAATGAATATTTGGTGTATTATCTTCAATTGAAGCTAAAAATACAAATGAATTTGGTTTAGCTGTTCCAATGGCTTGCGCCAAATCTTTAGTAGAACTCATTGATAAATCTACTTGCTTCGCCAAAAAGTTAACACCGTTTACCTCTTGAAAATCAGCAAGCAAAACATTCTTTAATCCGTCGATTTTCTCTTTTAACAATTGCTCAATCTGTTTTTTTAACTTCGCATTATCATCTTGTAATGAAGTTACTGATTTTAAAACATCTTGTGGATTTTTCAACGTTTCTTTGATCTCCGCCAAAGTATTTTCTTGATTTTGATAGAAATTCTTCACTGCATCACCCGTAATGGCTTCAACTCTACGAATTCCTGCTGCAACTGCACCTTCAGAAATGATTTTGAAATGCCAGATTTCAGCTGTATTTTTTACGTGAATTCCACCACAAAGTTCTTTGCTTTCGCCAAATTCTATCATTCGAACTGAATCGCCATATTTTTCACCAAACAAAGCCATTGCACCTTTGTCTAATGCTTCTTTTATTGGAATATTACGGTGTTCTACCAATTGCAACTGCGCTTCAATTTGAGCATTCACACTTGCCTCTACTTGACGCAATTCCTCATCTGAAACTTTAGAAAAATGCGAAAAGTCAAAACGCAAATAGTTTGGATTTACTAAGGATCCTTTTTGCTCGACATGCGTTCCTAAAATACTTCTCAAAGCCAAATGCATCAAGTGCGTAGCCGAGTGATTCTTAGAAGTTGACGTTCTTAAATCGGTATTTACTTTTGCTGTAAAACCAGCCTCAATATTTTCTGGAAGCTGTTTTGCAAAATGTAATATTAAGTTATTTTCTTTTTTTGTATCAATGATATCAATCGTTTCGTTAGCAGAAACTAAAGTTCCCTTATCTCCTACTTGTCCACCACCTTCTGGATAAAAAGGCGTATTATCTAAAACGATTTGGTATAAAATTCCGTCTTTTTTAGAATCTACTTTTCTGATACGAGTAATTTTTACTTCGTTTTCTGTTTGATCGTAACCCACAAAAGTTTCTACATTTCCAGGAATTAAAACCGACCAATCTTCGGTTGAAACTTCAGATGCAGCACGCGAACGCGCTTTTTGTTTTTGCAATTCAACTTCAAAATCTGTTTCGTTGTAGGTGTATCCTTTTTCTTTTAAAATCAAAGCAGTCAAATCTTTTGGAAAACCGAAGGTATCGTACAATTCAAAAACTTTTGCTCCTGAAACTTCATTTCCTGATGTTTCCGCAACCACTTTGTCTAACAATTGCAATCCTTGGTCTAAAGTTCGTAAAAACGAAGCTTCTTCCTCGCGAATTACATTGGTAACCAATTGTTGTTGAGCTTTAATCTCTGGAAAAAACTCACCCATTTGATTTGCCAAAACGGCTACCAGTTTATTGATAAAAGGTTCTTTGGTATCCAAAAATGTAAATCCGTAACGAATAGCACGACGCAAAATTCTACGAATTACGTAACCAGCTCCTGTGTTTGATGGCAATTGTCCGTCAGCAATTGCAAAGGCAACCGCACGCACGTGATCCACAATGACACGAATGGCAATATTAGTTTTATCCTGTTCCTCTGAAATGTTTTTCACTTCATCAGATGTGTATTTAAAACCTGTAATTTGTTCTACTTTCTCAATAAGTGGTGTAAAAACATCAGTGTCATAATTAGATGTTTTGCCTTGCAAAGCCATACACAAACGCTCAAATCCCATTCCGGTATCTACGTGCTGTGCTGGAAGTTTTTCAAGAGATCCATCGGCTTTACGGTTGAACTCCATGAATACATTATTCCATATTTCAACTACTTGTGGATGATCATTGTTTACAAGACTTTTTCCTGAAACCAAAGCTTTTTCAGCATCGGTACGCAAATCAACGTGTATCTCAGAGCATGGTCCACAAGGTCCTTGATCTCCCATTTCCCAGAAGTTGTCTTTCTTGTTTCCAAGGATGATTCGGTCTTCATCAATTAATGTTTTCCAGATATCCCACGCTTCTTGATCAAAAGGAACATTATCTTCTGTACTTCCTTCAAAAACAGAAACGTATAAATTTTCTTTTGGGATTTTATAGACCTCTGTTAATAATTGCCAAGCCCAATTGATAGCTTCTTTTTTGAAATAATCACCAAATGACCAGTTTCCTAACATTTCAAACATGGTGTGGTGGTAGGTATCAAAACCTACATCCTCGAGATCGTTATGTTTTCCTGATACGCGCAAGCATTTTTGAGTATCGGCTATTCGATTATTTTTTGGAGTTCCGTTTCCTAAAAAAAACTCTTTGAACTGAGCCATTCCAGAATTATTAAACATCAAGGTGGGATCATCCTTCAGGACAATAGGTGCTGATGGAACAATTAAATGCCCATTTGAGGCGAAAAATTCTAAAAATTGCTTGCGTACGTCTTGTGATGTCATTGATTTGATTTAAATATTTAAAGATTGCTAAGAATTGAATTTTTCAATCTTTTAATCTTTCACTCTTTTTTGCCCCAGATAGTAGTGGAAAGCTTTGCATTTTTGCCTACTATTTTTTCTAGAGCTAGCAGAGCGACCGTAGGAAGCTCCTGCTGGATCCAAAGAAAAAAAGAGGGCAAAAAGGTAAACTTGTAACGAATAGCTGGAACAGGCACCTAATTTATTTATTCTTAAAAAAAGACGGTAACAAATGAAACATTTCTTAAATTTGTTCGTCTAACCCATTATAGTGTGCAAAAATAGGGTATTTTAAAATATGTCGAAAGTAAAATATTATTACGATTCTGAAAATCTAGCCTACAGGAAAATAAAAACACAAAAAAGAAGAAAATTTGGTGTTATTATTCTGTTTATACTAGCTGCCGCGTTGTTTGGTTTTTTGAGTTTCATCGTTTTATTGAACACGCCTTTTTTTGAAACACCAAAAGACCGCTTGCAAGCCCGAGAGATTGAAAATTTAAAATTGAATTATGCCATTCTCAATAAAAAAATGGATCAGGTGAACGGTGCGCTTGACGCAATAGAAGAACGTGACAACAATGTTTATAGGGTGTATTTTAACAAAACTGCAATCCCAGACTCTATTAGGAAAGCTGGTTTTCAGGGTAAAAATAGATATGAATTGCTGGAAGGTTATAATAATTCACAATTAGTCATCAATACCACTAAAAGGATTGATGTTATGAGTAAACAATTAGCCATTCAATCAAAGTCACTAGACGAAATTTTAAAATTAGCCGAAGCTAAAAGTGAATTTTTATCAGCTATTCCTGCCATTCAACCGGTACGAAATGAAAACTTAAAACACATGGCATCTGGTTTTGGATACCGAACAGATCCTTTTACGAAAGCCCGTAAAATGCATGAAGGCATGGATTTTACAGCTAAAAGTGGAACACCAATTTATGCTACTGGTGATGGTGTTGTGGCAAAAGCGGACAACACGGCATCAGGCTACGGAAATCATATTGTAATTCGGCACGGATTTGGATATGAAACTTTATACGCACACTTGAGCAAGTACAATACAAGAGCAGGACAGCGTGTAAAAAGAGGTGACATTATAGGTTACGTAGGAAGTACTGGCCGATCTGAAGCTCCGCATTTACATTATGAGGTGTTAAAAGATAAAAAAGTAGTGAACCCACTTAATTTTTATTACGGAAACATATCGGCGGTTGAATATGTAGCTATTTCACAATTAGCGAATCAAGAAAATCAGTCGCTGGATTAGAATAGTGAGATGTGAAATGTGAGATGTGAAATGTGAAATGTGAAATGTGAAATGTGAAATGTGAAAAGTGAGATGTGAAAGATGAAATTTCATTGGACAACAAAAATTAGAATTACAAAAAATTAGAAAATAGATAAAAATGCACATTGAACTTTCAAAAGACAAACGATACTATAGCATAGGCGAAGTAGCCAAAGCTTTTGATGTAAATGCATCACTCATTCGGTTTTGGGATAGTGAATTTGATATTTTAAAACCCAAGAAAAATGCAAAGGGCAACAGAATGTTTACGCCTGAGGATATTACCAATTTGCAATTGATTTATCATTTGGTAAAAGAAAGAGGTTTTACACTTGAAGGAGCGAAAATTCATCTAAAAGAAGGTCAAAAGAAAACCTTGGATAAATTTGAAATTATTAGAAAACTAGAAGCGATACGAATGCAATTAACCAACATAAAAAACGAACTTTAAAACAAACCTCACCCGTGTGAGAAAAACTAAATAACTAAATTTTAAACACTAAATTAAACAAACATGAGAAGATTTTTGCCTTGGATTATAGTAGCAGTTGTAATTTTTGTAATGTACAGCTGGGTTAAAGGGATCAACAACACTGCCGTAACTTTAAATCAAGATGTAGAACAGTCTTGGGGTGATGTACAAACTGCTTATCAAAGAAGAAATGACCTTATAGGCAACTTAGTAAACACTGTAAAAGGAGCCGCCGATTTTGAAAAAAGCACATTGACTGCTGTAATTGAAGCACGTTCTAAAGCAACTTCAGTAAAAATTGATCCAGCCAATATTACACCTGAGCAATTAGCTGAATTTAACAAAGCTCAGAGCGGAGTAAGCAGCTCTTTATCAAGATTATTAGTTTCTGTTGAGGCATATCCTGAATTGAAAGCTAATCAAAACTTCTTGAAATTACAAGATGAGTTAGCAAGTACTGAAAATCAAATTTTAACGGCAAGAACACGTTTTAATGAAGCTGTTAAGCCATACAACTCTCATATCAAAACATTCCCTAACAGTCTTTTTGCAGGTCTTTTTGGTTTTAAAGAGAAAACCTATTTTACTGCTGTTGAAGGTGCTGAAAAACCTGTTGAAGTAAAATTCTAAACCTTATTTTTTATTTTGAATAACGATTTTTGATTACTACTTGCAAAATAGTGGGATTGAAAATCGTTATTTTTCACTCAAAACTATTTCCGATGTCAAAAGTAGAAGATTTTTTAACCAAAGAAGAGGAACAAGAAATTGTAACAGCTATTTGTAATGCTGAAAAAAACACTTCGGGCGAGATTAGAGTTCACATCGAAAAAACCACCACTATGGATCATTTTGATCGTGCTATGGAAGTTTTTAACGAACTTAAAATGGATGCAACTGAACTCCAAAATGGTGTTTTGATCTATCTAGCGGTTGAAGATCGTAATTTTGTCATTTGCGGTGATAAAGGAATCAATGATGCTGTGAAAAGTGATTTTTGGGACAGTACTCGTGATGTAATGGTAGCGCACTTCAAAAAAGGAAATTTTAAACAAGGACTAATTGATGGCATTACAAGCGCGGGACAACAATTGCAACACTATTTCCCTTGGCAAGAAGGAGATACAAATGAATTATCAAACGAAATATCTAGAGGATAATGGTAGTACAAAAAAAGAATACCTTGTTGTATCTAAAACTATTTGTCACTTTATTTTTCGCACAAATAAGCTTTGCACAATTTACAATTCCGGAAAAACCAACTTTTCAAACTTCAGTTTATGATTATGCTAAGGTTTTAAGCGATAGCGAAAAAGCACAGCTTGAGGAAAAATTAGTCAAATATGCAGACTCTACTACTACTCAAATTGTGGTTATTACCATTGAAAGCCTTAAGGGCGAAGACATAGGAATTCTAACTCCTAAATGGGGGCAAACTTGGGGAATTGGTGGTACTGCACAAAATGATAATGGTGTTCTTATTTTATTAGCTAAAGCGGAACGAAAAATATGGATTTCAGCAGGATATGGTCTTGAAGATCGATTGACGGCCGGAATTGGCGGTGAAATAACTCGAAACATTATTATTCCCGAATTTAAAGCCGGAAGTTATTACAATGGACTTGATAAAGGAACTGATGCACTTTTTGATGTTTTTAAGGGAAAATACAAAGGGAAACGAGTAGAGAAATCAAAAGAAAAAAAATTTCCTATTGTCCCAATTGTAGTCATTATAGTAGTTATCATCGTACTAGCTTCCCGAAATAAAGGCGGTGGTGGCAACTCTGGAAATCGCGGTGGTGGCTTTGGCCCTAGCCTTATGGATGTCATCATACTTAGCAGTCTTGGCCGTGGTGGCGGAGGCGGAGGTTTTGGTGGTGGTTCTTCTGGAGGAGGATTTGGTGGAGGCGGATTCGGTGGTGGATTTGGCGGAGGCGGTTTTTCTGGAGGAGGATCTGGAGGCGACTGGTAAGATAATTTCGACCGTAATTTTAAAATACAATTTCATTTATAATTGTAACACTCTTGTTTGTGGCTTTGCTGAAATGAGAGTGTTATTATAAAACTATTTCCATGCTTTCACAAAAAACCAAATATGCCCTTAAAGCACTGCTCTATCTAGCCGTGCAGGACGCAGACCATATCTCTAAAACAATTGAAATTGCCGAGTCGGCTTCTATTCCAAAAAAATTTTTGGAGCAAATTTTATTGGATCTAAAACGGGGTCATTTTGTGGGTAGCAAGCAAGGAAAATTTGGAGGTTATTATCTTTTAAAATCAGGAAATGACATCACGCTAGCTGACATACACCGCCTGTTTGATGGAGCTATTGCATTATTACCTTGCGCATCTTTAAATTTTTATGAGCCTTGTTCAGATTGTAAAACAGAGTCTGAATGCAGCCTACGTCATGGTTTAATGCTTATTCGAGATGAGACCTTAAAAGCCATGCAAGGCATTACCATAGCCTCATTAGTCAAAAAATAAAAATTTTATTTTAAACTCTACTATTTTTATAGAATTTATATATATTTGCACCAAAATATTAATAGTAACTCTATTTAAAGCAAGATGAAAAAGATGCAAGTACAAAAATCCCCAGAAGTTTTCAAAAAATTAAACCCCAGATCAATCGGCTGTATGATGTGTATGTGTTAGAAATAAAAAAATTATTTTAAAACTCTACTAATTACATATACATACTATAATGAAAAATATTTATCTAAAACTAAGCACAACTTTATTATTTTTTCTAGTTTTCTCCACTTCTTTTGCTCAAGTACTTCTTGAAGGAAAAGTAAAAGACGAACAAGATGCCCCAATTGAAGGTGTCAACATCGTTCTAAAAGGTACCACAAACACTACTACAACGCTAGCTGATGGAACTTTCAGTATTGAAGCAAAGTCACTTCCTTTCACACTTATTGTACAATACGCAGGCTACAACACCAAAGAAATTAAAATCACCGAATTGCCTACCAACGTAAAACCACTGGAGATTATCATTTCATACGGAGAAGAAAAAGTACTCTCTGAAGTGGTTGTTACCTCTCGTAGAAGAATAGAAAAAGTACAAGATATTCCAATTGCTGTATCTGTAGTAACTGGAAAACAAGCAGAACAAGCAGGTGCTTTCAATGTAAATCGAGTGAAAGAATTGATTCCTTCGGTACAATTGTACTCCTCAAATCCTAGAAATACGGGTATCAACATTAGAGGACTTGGTTCGCCATACGGACTTACTAATGATGGGATTGATCCTGGTGTTGGTTTTTATGTTGACGGTGTGTATTATTCGCGTCCAGCAGCCACCACTTTAGACTTTGTAGATATTGATCGCATTGAAGTATTGCGCGGACCACAAGGATCACTTTTTGGCAAAAACACAACCTCAGGTGCTTTTAACATTACCACCAGAAAACCAAGTTTCACATCTGGTGCTGATTTTGAAGTGAGCTATGGAAATTACGGTTTCCTGCAAGCTAAAACATCAATAACAGGTGCGTTAAGTAAAAAACTAGCTGGTCGAATCTCATTTTCTGGAACACAAAGAGACGGATTAATTGACAACGTAGCCACTGGAAGACCTACAAATACCTTAAACAATCAAGGAATTAGAGGCCAATTATTGTACAATGCTTCTGAAAACACGAACATTTTATTCGCTGCTGACATCACTACACAGCGTCCTGATGGATATGCGCAAGTTATTGCTGGTGTAGCGCCAACGCAAAGAGCCGCTTACCGCCAATTTGATGCCATCATTGCCGATTTGAATTACCAACTCCCGAGCAGAAATGCTTTTGACCGTAAAATTGATCACGATACGCCATGGCGTTCTGGACAAGATTTAGGTGGCGCATCGCTTAACGTAGATACTAAAATAGGTAAAGGAACTTTGACCTCAACTACAGCATGGCGTTTTTGGAACTGGGATCCTTCAAACGATAGAGATTTTACAGGACTTCAAGTTTTGGCGAAATCACAAAATCCAGCCAGACATACGCAGTTGACTCAAGAAATTCGCTATGCAGGACAAGTGTCTTCTAAATTAAGCGGAGTAATTGGTGCCTTTTTTATCGATCAAACTGTTAAGATTAGAGGAACAGAAGAATCTGGAAAT
Source organism: Flavobacterium sp. CECT 9288 (assembly GCF_918731615.1). Classification (NCBI taxonomy): domain Bacteria; kingdom Pseudomonadati; phylum Bacteroidota; class Flavobacteriia; order Flavobacteriales; family Flavobacteriaceae; genus Flavobacterium; species Flavobacterium sp. CECT 9288. The sequence continues at coordinate 2,743,596 of NZ_OU957226.1, forward strand.
GCACAATGGCGTTTTTCTCAATCGCCAGTAAACTACAACAATAATGGGGTTTCAACTCCTGTACCTCTTGCTAGATGGGCTGAACCAGGATTGCTTGAAGGTTACGGAATACGCACTATTGCTGATATTCATGCTGTAAGTGCGGCTTTGTTTGGTCAATTAGATTGGCAAGTTACGGATAGATTGCACATCCTACCAGGCTTACGCTACAATTACGACAAAAAGGAATCAAATTACGACCGTCAAACGTACGGAGGTTTACAAACCAACGACCCACAATTATTGGCAATAAAAAGAGCGGTGTACACCAACCAAACCTTCTCTGCTAACAAAGACAAATTTGACTTTTCAGGAAATATAACCGTGAATTACAAAGCGACTGATAAAATTAATGGCTACGCTACTTATGCTAAAAGTTACAAACCAGTGGGCGTAAACGTAGCCGGATTGCCTACTCCTGCTGCAGGACAAACATTGGCTGATCTTGCTGTAATTAGACCCGAAGACGTAAATCACTATGAAATTGGAATAAAAACCTCTCCGTTCAAAAGAGCTATTTTAAACCTGACTTTGTACAATACGGATATCAAAGATTTCCAAACCAATGTACAGGCAGCTGAATTAGGAGTAAATCGTGGTTACCTAGCCAATGCAGACAAAGTACGTGTACGAGGTGCCGAAGTGGATGCTAGTTTTGTAGTCAATGAACATTTTACTTTCAACGGGGCATTAAGCTACACGGATGGAAAATATATTAAATTCACTAATGCTCCGCTACCACTTGAAGAAACGGGAGCTCCTGTATCATTCAAAGATGTGTCTGGAACTACTTTGCCTGGTGTTTCAAAATGGGCCGGAAGTTTAGGCGGAGAATATACCAAATCAGCTAAGTTTTTTAGCAACCTAGGTAAATTCTTTGTGGCAATTGACTCGTATGCACGTTCTGAATTTTCATCAAGTCCATCGGCTTCAAAATACTTGGTGGTTCAAGGATATGCTATCTTTAACGGTCGTTTCGGATTTAGAGCAACCGAAGGATTATCTGTTAACTTTTGGGGTCGAAACTTATTGAACAAAGATTACTTTGAGCAATTATTACCAGCTGGCGGAAATTCTGGACATTATGCCGGTGTTTTAGGCGACCAAAGAACCTACGGAATTACCTTGAAGTATTCGTTGTAAACAGCAACTTTATCCCTTAATAATACAGCACCGCTATCCTATGAGTTAGCGGTGCTGTTTTTTTTATAAGTAATGAATTAAATCAACAGATACCTAACTGCTTTAAAATGGCTGACTTTGTGTACATTTGCAACCATTTTTAAAACTAATGACTCATAAATTCCTTTTCATTTGTACACTACTCTGTTTGGGGCTACAAGCACAAACCGTAAAAAAAGTGGACCACCAAAGTATTGTATGGACGCGCTATTACAACCAATTGCTGTTGAGTGAAAAATGGTCCTTACATTCTGAAATTGACAATAGAGTTTTCACAAAACCCATTCAGCAAAATGTTTACGTGTTGCGTATGCAAGGACGTTACAGAATAAACAGCCATCTGGAAACCGGTGCTGGTTTAGCTCATTTTTCTGTTACTACGCAAATCCCAGAAATCAATCCCGACTTTAGAATTCCTGAATACCGCGGGCAACAAGACTTGACTTGGAGAATCAGCGGCAAAAAACTAGTGCTCAACCAGCGTTTTCAGGTAGAGGAACGTTTTATTCACAACGCTAATGCCGCGGGATTACTACCCGGAAGTACTTTTTCATGGCGTTTTAGATACCGCCTACAGGGAGATTATACGTTTTGGAAAAAAGAAAACCAAGCTATTAAAGCCATTCTCTCTGATGAAATCATGTTGAATGCTGGAAAATCAACCCGTAAAAACACCTTTGACCAAAACAGAATTTACGCAGCGATACATTTTCAAGCTAGCAACCATTTTTCGTATGAGTTAGGCTACCTCAACAGTTATCAAAGGCGACCTAGCGGTGTTGATTTTTTTGATCGTGATATTATCCGATTGAGTGTTTTTCATCGTTTGAATTGGAAAAACAAATCCTAAAAATAATCCCGAATTTCTTCGGGACTATCGTTCTTGGTAATATAGCTGATTTATGACTAAATTAAGCTAATTCTTTGGATTTGCAAAATATTACAAATACAAAACAATCTTCCCGTTAAGCCTGATTCCAGCCTATTGCTCACTAGCTGTTATATGCAGTCTTTATTGTTTAGGGATGTTTTTCAAACTTGGATTTTCTTTCGTATAATATTCTCCAACAACTAGATTACTCTGGTTTAGTTCGTCTGTAATGTAAGAAGTTGTATAAATCATTTGGTAGCTATTTGGGTCGTAATTCCCAACTCTGTCAATTAATAATTTTTGTAGATTTTGAGCTCTTTTCGTTTCTATACCTTTGTCCTCCATATTATCTGCAAATATGAATCTTGGGTATCTCATACCATCTATATGTAATGATGCTAAAAAAATGGAGAATCTTGCAGAAACCTTCAAATAGAAATTTGAACTTGCTGAATATTTTGAGAATTTATTTGATAAGAATGCTATATTATTAGAATAGTCAATAAAGAAGTCGCTTGCATTCTTAAATTCGTCTTGTCTATCCAAGTCATTGTTAAGTAAGTAAACGCCCTCTTCTCGGATTTTCTCATTAATTGCTTCTTTTAATTTTACTTGAGCCTTTTCAGCTCTAAATATATAAGTTTTTAAAAAATTTACCTCTTTTTCAAGTTGATTCTTTTTTTGGATTAACTTATCATAAAGTTCTGCATTTTCTAACATAGTTCTATATTGAAGAATTTCCCCGTCAATAAATCCTTTTTTACTATTAAGATTATCAATAGTTTCTTCATTGAATGACTTTACATCTACCAATGCAATATTTACCTGTTTTTGCAAGTCTTGAAGTTTGCCAATTTCGGCAGTATATTTTGACTCTATTGTTAATAAATTACGTTTATTCAGTTCTAGTAATTTTTGCGATTCATTAATTTGAAAACCAATTTCTAATTCCATTCTTCTAGCTTGAACAACACCAAATGATTCATCAATTGGTTCTTTACACAATTTACAATTTGAACCGTCTTCTTTTGGTTTAATTCTAGTGAGGCATTCAGGACAATATTCTAAAGGCAGATTACCTAAAAACTCTCTTGTATGAATTGAATTTTTTAAGGCTTTAATCTTTTTGCTTAATGTTTCTACAAAATATGTAGAATCCTCAATCTCATTATTCAAAAAAGAGATTTGTTCTTCTAAATCAATTACAATTTTTCTTTGAATAATTGAATCTTCGGTTAATTTTTGGAAAGATAACTTAGAACCCTCTTCATAATTTACTTCTTTCTCTTTATTTCTTATAGATACAATTTCATCCTGAATATCTGATATATCTTTTTCTCTGTTCTCAATAGCCGTCGTTAAATGAACAGGACTTAAAGATAAAGGGTCAGAAAAAAAGTGAGATGTAGCTTTTATTTCACTTTTTATCCCCTCAAATTCTTTCTCGGCTGATATTAAACGTTTCTTATTTTCATACAATTTTTCATTATAGACACCAAGTAACAAGTCTGAAACAGTTTCTCTAGTTAATTGACTGTCAAAATGTTCATAGTAAAACAACGAACTAGTTGGCGAATCTTGATCAATATATAATAGTCGCAAAATTTGGTGAAACGTAATATTATTATCTCCTTTAACAATTGGTAAGCCAAGATTATCAAATAACACATTTGAGAAGCTTTTGCTTGTTTCGGTTGTTTTATAGCCGAATTTTTGCCATCCCTTATCAAAAGGAGGGTTAAAACTCTCTTCCATATTACCCCAATAAAAATAGAGAGGAGTTTGAGTACTTATGTTTCCATCTTCATCTTTTACAATATCACGTTTTATTGTAAATATTGCATTATTCATTTCTACTTCTGCAATTGCTTGCGAACACAATCTAGCTTCAGGAACAAAATCATTGAAAGCGCCACCTAATACATAAAATATAAAATGTGTAATTGTTGATTTACCACTACTATTATCTCCTCTAATGATATTAACTCCCTTATGAAATTTTTCATCATAAGCTATTTTATTATCGTCCGTTATAATTCGTAGTCTATTTAGAAAAATATTATTACGCATCGTATTTGCTTTCTAGTAGGTTTGTTCTATTTTTTAATCCATCAGTTCCAAATAATGAAACTTGATTAAAATGTGAAGTCATTAAGGCAATCACATTTTTTTCCTTCGGCGTTAATTCTTCAAAATTATTGACAAAATCAACAAGAATACCTTTGTTAATTATTGAAATTCTTTGTTGATTTAATAATGATTTATCAATTATACCGTAGGAGGCAATGCAATTAAGTGCAGCTTGTTGATAAGGTCTGATTTTTTCAAAAATCTTTCTATTCTCTGGTATACGTTCATAAGGATTATTATAATCTTTAATAAACTCTTTTCTGATTCTTCTAATATCTGATTCGTTTTGTTTTAAACGTATATCGTGAATTTTACTTGGGAAAAGCAAGTAAAAATCCCATATTCTAACTCTTTCAATTTCTAAAATTGTTTCATTTTCAAATTTATTTAGAAAATGAAGAAGTCTAAAAATAGTATGATAGAGGTCAAAAGCTTGATTATATACTATCATAATTTTTCCAATTTAAGTGACATTGCCCTGTTAAGTAATAAACCATACCAAAAATATCGTCAGCATTATAATTTAAAACTTCATCATTTTCTCCCTCTATATTTATTAAATCAAGAACTGGTTGAACAACTTTTATAACTACTTCTTTTAGAATTTCGTCCTTTGTTGCTTCTCCATTTACTAATGGCAAAACAAACGCTTCAAAGTCCATTTTAATTTTACCGAATAATTGGCAATCTATCCACTGTGCAGATTCAAAAAACTTATTAAGTTCAAGACGTTTAGCAAATTTTTCTTTTTTTCGAGTAGCTTCAATAATCTCACTTTCTTTAAAGCCACCATCTTGAAGTTTTGTTGGCATATCAATACCATCACGACTTGTTAGATAATATTTTAATGATTCCATAATACCCTCATATCTTTCATCACTTGCAACTTCTTTATTTAGTTTTTCAAATCGTTTAGCAAACCTTGTTTGTTTTATTAAATAAATTGGAGCTTGATTGACGCCAATGTTTAATTGATTCTGAATTTGATTACTATTATTGTCTATATTCTGACTCATTACATCTGAATATTTCCTGTGTTATGTTGAATATTAATTTGCTTTTCTATTTCTCCATTGTTGTTAATGTTTTGTTGATAATAAAAATTTAAATTCTTTTGTCCTTTTTCTACAGCTTTCTCAAGTTCTTGTTTGAAAATATTGTCTTTGCTTATTACTTCTAATAAAAGGTTGGATAACTTGTCTCTTTCTTCTTTTATGTTAACATCAATTAAAAATTCAGTTTCTTTGTCTTTTGTGAAAGGTTTTTTGATTAATTTCCATATATCTTCTCCAATTCCTTCTGCAATACTTTCTCCTGTTTTAAGTAGGTAAGGTGTTGCTAATGAAATGGCTGTTGTAATTAATGTTATTGGTTCCATATTGTCTGTTTGTTTTTTATTATGTAGTTTTTTAAGATTGCATATAACTAATCAATATGTTTTATGAAACAAATCCAATCTTTCCTAATATAGATAGCTTCATACCATTTCAATAGCTCTTATTTCTACGAAAATAATCATAATAATTTTCTTAACAATAGAAATCTTCCAATAACTTACAAATCCGAAAACTAGTAATACATACTACAAAAAAAGCCCAAGAATAAAATCTTAGGCTTTTGGTATCTGCTAAAACAAAAAAACCACTTCGTTACAAAGTGGTTTTCTAGTTTTATTTCTCTCTAATATAAATATCAATTGGCACTCCTGAAAAATCCCAATTTTCTCTAATTTTATTTTCAAGGTAACGTTTGTACGGTTCCTTAACATATTGTGGCATGTTGGCAAAAAATACAAACTGAGGCGTTTGTGTAGGCAACTGCATGCAATATTTAATTTTTACATATTTCCCTTTGGTAGCTGGTGGCGGATAGGCCTCAATTACCTTAAGCATGAATTCGTTAAATTTAGAAGTCGCAATACGCTGCTGTCTGTTTTCATACACTTTTACCGTTGCTTCTAATGCTTTTAGCAAACGCTGCTTGGTCAAAGCCGAAACAAAAAGAATTGGCACATCCGTAAACGGCATTAATTCTTTCTTGATTTTCTCTTCGTAATCGCGGGTTGACATGGTATCTTTTTCAACCAAATCCCATTTGTTTACCAAGATTACAACACCTTTGCGGTTTTTTTCGGCCAACCAAAAAATACTTTGGTCTTGTCCTTCAAATCCACGCGTGGCGTCAATGACAAGGATACAAATATCAGCATGTTCAATAGCACGTACAGAACGCATTACCGAGTAAAATTCTAAATCTTCCTTAACCTTAGCCTTACGACGAATTCCCGCAGTATCCACCAAGTTAAATTCAAACCCAAAACGGTCAAACTTCGTATCAATAGCATCACGCGTAGTACCCGCAATGTCCGTAACCATAAAACGTTCTTTACCAATCAAGGCATTGATAAAACTTGATTTACCAGCATTTGGTCGCCCAACTACTGCAAAACGTGGCAATACCACTTCCTCTTGAACCGGTTCTGGTTTTACTGGAAAAGCATCAATTAAGGCATCCAATAAATCTCCTGTTCCACTACCTGATATACTCGCAAACGTATAGTATTCACCTAAACCTAAGTTGTAAAACTCTAAGGCATCTTTCTCACGCATGGCGTTGTCTACCTTGTTTACCGCCAGCAAAACCGGCTTAGTCACTTTACGCAACAAGCGCGCCACAACATCATCCATAGGCGTAATGCCTTCCTCAACATCAACCACAAAAATGATTACATCGGCCTCATCAATAGCCAGTTCAACTTGCTTGCGGATCTCGCCCTCAAACACGTCATCAGAACCTTTTATGTAACCACCAGTATCAATTACAGAAAATTCTTTTCCGTTCCACTCGCTTTTACCATAGTTTCTATCGCGGGTCACCCCAGATACTGAATCTACAATAGCTTCTCTTCTTTGTATCAGCCTATTAAAAAGGGTCGATTTCCCCACATTAGGTCTTCCTACTATCGCAACAATGTTATTCATAATATAATTTGAAAATTCGTTTTTCCGAAACCTTATTTTTCCGTTTCGGGTGGCAAAGGTAGTGTTTAAAAGCGTGATTATCAATTTTTTTCGAATATTAGCCACATTAGCAAAACCTAACCACCTCATCTTCAAAACAAAACTCACAACCGTACCACTACCCTATGTATTTATTCGTTCTTCGAATATTCTAAAATATCGCCTGGCTGGCAATCTAAGGCTTTACAAATAGCTTCCAAAGTACTAAACCGAACCGCCTTAGCCTTTCCTGTTTTTAATATGGATAAATTTGACAAGGTTAAATCCACCTTCTCCGAAAGCTCGTTCAATGACATCTTCCGCTTGGCCATCATCACATCTAGGTTTACAATTATTGCCATAACTTAAATGGTTAGTTCGTTTTCTTGCTGCATTTCGATTCCCTTTTTTATAATTTGCCCAATTACCAATAAAATGACACTCGTAAACCACCACACATCACCACCACCAAAACTTAAATCGGCAACATTAGGCATTTGTAGTCCGCCTTTAATTAAATTCTGTGTAAAGCCTGCTCCCCACAAAGAAAAAAGCCCGATTCCAAAAGAAATAGTAGCCACCAAATCAATAAATTTCTTCAAAGAATCATTAAAAGGCTGCGCCAAATTGATTTTTTTATTGTGAAAAACTAGTACAATAGTATAAAACAAGATCGCTTTCAACACCGCAACAATACACATTAAAACAGTCAAAGTCACATAATGCGACTGGTTGAAGTAATACAAAGCTTCCAAATCAACCTCTGTCCAAAACTTACTTGCCCCAGCTGGATTGAGCAGCAACGTAAAAACAGTGTTGAAAATAAAGCCACCCGCCTGGATGCACAGCCCCACAAAAATAATCCAAGATACCACTTGCAGTACTTTAAAAACAAAATTGGTTTTTCTAGACATGATACAAAGTATTTAAAATTAAAACACAAATATATCAATATTTATTGATAAACAATAAAAATACATCATTTATCAAAATATTTTTATCGCTTTTAAAGTCTTTAGGAGCTATTCCAGCACTACAATACAACTCCTCGCGCCTCAAGGAGCTGTTGCAAAGCCCGTGCAGGAGCTTCCTTTGGTCGCTCTGCACGCGCAGCAACAGCATCCTTTTTTTCGCTGCGGGGTTTCCTTTTCGCTCTGGGCTAAAAAAAAATCAGTACAAGAGACTAACTCTAGTACTGATTTTAAATATTGCATTTAAATGAAAACTAAAAAATTACCATCAATTCACTCCTCACCTCTCACTTTTCACTTCTCACCTCTCACTCCTAACTTTTCAATTCTCACTTTTCACTTCTCACTTTTCACTTCTCACTTTTCACCTCTCACCTCTCACCTCTCACCTCTCACTCCTCACTATTGATTATACCCAAAACGCTTCAACATATTCGCGTTACTTCTCCAGTTTTTGTTCACTTTTACGTAAAGCTCAATGTGAATTTGTTTTCCAAAGAACTTCTCTAAATCTTCACGCGCCTCAGTTCCTACCTTTTTTAAAGCGGCACCTTTATGACCAATCACAATTCCTTTTTGAGTTTCGCGTTCCACCATAATCAAAGAACGAATGCGAATGATATTATCGTCTTCAAAAAATTCTTCGGTAACAATTTCAACTGCGTACGGAATCTCTTTGCTATAATTCAACAAGATTTTTTCACGAATGGTTTCATTCACAAAAAAACGCTCTGGCTTATCCGTCAACTGATCCTTTGGGTAATACGCAGGCGACTCTGGCAAAAGTGTAATGATTCTTTGAAAAACCTCAGGGACATTAAAATTTTGCAACGCTGATATTGGATATATTTCAGCATTCGGCACTTTCTCTGTCCAAAAAGCCACTTGTTGCTCTAATTGTTCTTGGTTCGAATTGTCAATTTTATTAAGCAATAACAAAACTGGAATTTTCGAGTGGATGATTTTATTAAAAAACGCTTCATCCTTAAGTTCCTGCTCCCCTATTTCGACCATGTAAATCAACACATCAGCATCTTCAAAAGCCGATTTCACGAAGTTCATCATTGATTCCTGCATTTCGTAGGCAGGCTTAATGATTCCTGGCGTATCCGATAAGATCATTTGAAAATCCTCACCGTTTACAATACCTAGAATTCTATGACGAGTTGTTTGTGCTTTTGATGTAATAATTGATAATCGCTCTCCAACAAAGGCATTCATTAATGTTGATTTACCAACATTTGGATTCCCGATGATGTTTACAAAACCTGCTTTATGTGACATTTCTACTAAAATTTATGCCACAAAGGTAGTCATATCAAGTGAATAGACGAAATAAAACATTTTTTTAAAATAATGTTGTGAAATGCAGAAATTGATTGTATCTTTGCACCCGAAACAACGCGGGATAGAGCAGTAATGCTTTCGTAGGGTTTCATATTCGCCACGGCGGACACAAGTTCTGAAACATTGATTAAAAATATATCGCGGGATAGAGCAGTAGGCAGCTCGTCGGGCTCATAACCCGAAGGTCACAGGTTCGAGTCCTGTTCCCGCTACTAAGTTAGTTTTACTGAGATTACAAAACGCACATCGCGGGATAGAGCAGTAGGCAGCTCGTCGGGCTCATATCCGCCACGGCGGACACAGGTTCAAAAATGTAATCTTATTGAAAATACAAACGCACATCGCGGGATAGAGCAGTAGGCAGCTCGTCGGGCTCATAACCCGAAGGTCACAGGTTCGAGTCCTGTTCCCGCTACTAGAAAAGCTTCAGAGAAATCTGAAGCTTTTTTTGTTTATCTTAGCTTTAATGAAGCTTGATTCAGATTGTCGACACGAATTAGGAGGGCTCATATCCGCCACGGCGGACACAGATACGAGTCTCCACCAGTGCGAGACTACTATAAAAGCTTCAGAAAAAGCTGGTGTTTTTTGTTTTTAAAAACTTTCTATCATGGATGAATTTGTGGTTTACATTTTATATTCTGAAAAATTCAATAAAAACTATACAGGATTTACATCTAATCTCATAGAACGTTTCAAATCACATAACGTTTTAGGCACCAAAGGACACACCTTGAAATTTAGACCTTGGACTGTAATTTATGTTGAATTTTTCTCTTCTAAAGCTGAGGCCATGAAAAGAGAAAAATATTTAAAGTCAGGAATTGGCAGGGAGTTTATTAAAAATTTAATTCTCAAATTATATAACTAGTCGGGCTCTTATGCGCCGCGGCGGACACAGGTTCGAGTCTCCGCCACGGCGGACTACTAGGAAAGCTTCAGAGAAATCTGGAGCTTTTTTTGTTTATCTTAGCTTTAATGAAGATTATTCAGATTGCGGAGACATTCGCACAGCATTTGAAAAGATATTCTTCGGAGAGCGAGTTCTATAAATCGTTAGCAGTTTCTACCTGCAAGCCATTTATAAATTCTTCTAAGCTATTAGCTACTAATTCAAAAGCATCATTTTTTGTAACCCATTCCACTTCCATTTGATATAACAAAATTTTATCAATTGATTCTTTATCAAATGATATGCAAAATACCCAACCTCCATTATCAATAGCAAAAGGTAGTTTTTTACCCAAACCTTCTTCTTTGAATTCTTTAATAAAATCGTACATAATCCTGTAAGTTATAAATTGTGAAATTTCAAATAACTTTCCATCGTTATTTATAAACTTATTTTCCTTTACAGACAAATCAGCATACTTTGAAATAAAATCTTTAATGTTATCAGGTATTTTAATACCAGCTTCATTTTCAATTCTAATAAATTGATGTGGTAAAAACCTATCACTTAAAGTTAATTTCCTCATATTTAATCACTTATTTTAGAATAATATTTTTCTAATTGGGCTGCAGCGCCTGAATGTCTCATTCCTACAGCATCATGGGTTTATGTTTAACAACCATTATTTTTTTAAATTTTCTCCTATCTTACTCTACTCCGCGAATGTCTCTGATTTCGCGTAATTTTATATTGTGTTGCACCGCAAATTCGCAGATTATGGCATTATTTTAATCTGCGAATCTGTGGTTATATTAGATTTAATAAAGATTATTCAGATTGCGGGTGCGAAGTCGGAGACGTTCGCATAGCTTTTAATAAGATATTCTTCGGAGAGCGGGGTGTACAGACTTATTCGTTCTATCGGTATTATTTAATCTGCGGTTATCATAGATTTAATAAAGATTGATTCAGATTACGAGTGCGAAGTCGGAGACACTCTCCACAGCTTTTTATATGACACGTTTCTGAAAGAGAGAGAACTATTACGAAAACAACACTTGAAAAGCTGGTGTTTTTTGCTTTTAAAAAAACACCAATCACTCTCATTTACTGGACTTTAAACCCAAAATTTGATTCTCGAAAAAAAATTTAAAAAAAAAATGCTTTTTTGAGGTAACAATTAATATAGTACTGTATCAAAAGGTAAACTTTAAAAAAATATATCTTATGAAAACAAAATCTATTTTAATTATTGCATTTTTCCTTTTGATCTCAAAATCTGTTTTTGCTCAAACTGCCTTCAAAGTAGAGGTAAAAGGAAAAGGAGCTCCCGTAATGTTGTTTCCTGGTTTTGGCTGCACCGGAGAAGTTTGGAATGAAACAGTAGCAGAGCTTTCTAAAAATAACGAATGTCATATTTTTACTTTTGCTGGATTTGGCAATGTCCCACCAATAGAAACTCCTTGGTTAGCTACCATCAAAGATCAAGTCATTTCCTATGTAAAAACAAAAAAAATTAAGAATGCTACATTAATTGGTCATAGTTTAGGAGGTACTTTAAGTTTGTGGTTAGCCTCTCAGGAAACCAATTTGTTCAAAAAATTAATTATTGTTGATGCTTTGCCTGCGACTGCCGCTTTAATGATACCTAACTACAAAGGAGAAATTATACCGTATGACAATCCGCAAAGTAAAATGATGCTTAACATGGATCTAAAAGCGTTTGACGGAATGAATTCGCAGTCGACTTCTTTTATGTGTATGAACAAAGAAAAACAAAAAACAATCAATGAATGGATGCGTCTTGTGGACAGAAAAACTTACGTTCACGGTTATATTGACATGCTAAATTTAGACCTACGAAAAGAAATTTCTAAAATTAAAATTCCTGTTGTAATTTTAGCTGCTTCAAATCCAGATCTTACCACAGTACAAAACACTTATAAAGCCCAGTATGAAAATCTGCCTTCTGTTAAAATTGAATATGCAGCAAACTCCGCTCATTTTGTTATGTACGATCAACCGGAATGGTTTATGGATAAAGTAAAACTTGAATTAAAATAAGGTGGCTAAAAAAGAACTATTCGACGAGATATACTATAAGCATTACAATAAAGTGTTTCGATTGTGCAAAGGATATTTTTGTGGCGATACGGCATTGGCCTCTGATGCGACTCAGGAAATCTTCATCAAAGTCTGGGAGAAGTTAGACACTTTTAGAAATGAATCAAATATCAGCACTTGGATTTACAGAATTGCAGTAAACACTTGCCTTCTTTATTTGAGAAAATCATCTACAAAGAAAGAAATCAGGACCGATATTCTGCCTCAGGTTGTTGCAGAAAACTATTCTAGCGAAAAAGATGAGCAGCTTAGACAAATGTATCAATGCATACAAAAATTGGAAGAAACGAACAAGATGATCATCCTGATGACTTTAGACGGTTTAGAATATCAGGAAATATCAGAAGTAATCGGGATAACCGAAGAAACACTTCGCGTTAGAATTCACAGAATCAAAAAAAGTTTAACTCAATGTGTACAAAATGAAAACATTTGAAGAATTACAAAATATCTGGGATCAGCAGACAGCATCTGAATCACAACCAACTCCCACCGAAATCATAAAAAAAGCGGAGTCACATACTAAAAAAATTAAACGCGGTCATTTCTGGACCAGAGTAATTTTGAGCTTGACTTCTGTAATATTAATCTTCTATTATATCTGGTCAGGTGCTTATAGAAATGTTCAATTTAGTATTGGCTTGTGCATTATGATTGCCATGCTTGTGAGCCGTGTAGCCTTAGAATGGATCAGTGTAAAAAAGCTAGCCAATTTAAATACTGATCTCACATTAATAGAATACAGTAAACTAGCACATCAGTTTTATACTTGGAGAAAAAAAATACATTACATCCTTACTCCTATCATTTACCTCACGTATACTGCTGGATTTACATTGCTTTTACCTGTTTTTAAATCCATTTTCTCAAGAGGCTTTTATCTTTACATTTTATTAAGCGGATATATATTTTTATTTCTATTTGCATTTTTTATGATACGATTCATCCAAAAGGAAATAAAACTTTTACACTTCTTGAAAAATATTTCGTAAAAAAAACAATTGGTAGCTATTTCACCATTTACCACTACTTGAAAAGCTTCAGAGAAATCTGAAGCTTTTTTGTTATCTCGTTCAAAGGACAAAAATACTTAGATTGTGCGCACAAAGAAGACCTTTGTCTTATCATTGGGACTCTTGAGGCAGCTTGTCCTTTTAGTTAATCATTTCATAATCCCATAAGAAAGTTATCTGTATTGTTATAAATTCGTTCCGTGAATTCGTATGAAATAAGTCATGTTTTAAAAAACGACTCCTTTCAATGGTATCCGAAAACAGATTAGAAAAATAACTTTTATAATAAGAAATTGATTTATACTACACTTTTAAATATCGCCATTTTTCAGGGAATAGTCTTGGGATTAGTTATTTTAAGGTCTTCCTTATTTAATAGTAATTCAAATAAATATGTGGCATACTTGCTATTTACACTTTCTATCCTTTTACTGAATTATGTCTTTGAATTAGAAGAAGCATATACTCCCTATCCTTTTCTACATTTTATTGACAATGTAGAGTGGGCATTACTATTACCTGCATTCCTATTCCTATATATTGTAAATCGGATTGATGACACTGTAAAAAGCAAACAAAAAATATATTTATGTTTTGTTCCATTTGCATTTTCCGCTGTACTCAACATTACAAACGATCTTGATCGTGTAGCAGGAATTTATACTATTCCAAAACCAGGAATTGTTATCATTGAAACACTGAGTCTATTTCATCTTTTTTTAGTCCTTACATTCATCCCTTTTCTGTTGATTTACTCTTATTTTATGATGAAACATTTAAAGGATTCAGAAGAAAAAAAATGGGTAGTTACGTTATTAACCCTTTTTACATCTTTGTTATTCTCTTGGATTATTACCTGGTTAGTCGCCATATTTCTTCAATATGATATTTCTTCTGCTATGAGTATCGTGGCTTTATCTGCAACTTTCATTATTCATTGGACAGCATATGTAGGCATTTACAAGTACAGACTCGCAAAAAACAAGGATGCTATCTCTACTTTTCTAAATAACGATTTAACTATTTCATACAGTAATTTGGAAATTAATGAAAATGACAGCCCAGAAGAATATCGGGAATCTATCACAGTAGATAATCTTTATTTTCAAAAACTTGATCTTCTTTGTAAGGAACATCACATTTATACCGATTGTACCTTGAACAGAGAAAAAATTGCTGAAAAACTAGGCATAAGTGCTGGATATGTTTCACAAATTGTAAATACGGTAACAGGTGACAACTTTGCCAATTACATCAATCAATATCGGGTTGAAGCGGTGAAGGAAATGATCTCTAATTCTGAATATGAAAATTACAATTTATTGACGATGGGACTAGAGTCCGGTTTTACTTCAAAAACCACTTTTTACAAAGCTTTTAAAAAAGCTACTGGTCAAACACCAAATGAGTATCGGAATTCTAATAAATAAGTACCGATTTATACAATTTGAAGTTTTTGGCACCTTTTCTAGTTCTTCTTGTGTGAGTTTTGCACTTCAATAATTAAAAAACAATTTTTATGAAAAAATTTTTAGTACTAGCTGTTCTTACAGTTTTAGGATTTACAAATGCAAACGCGCAAAAAATTAAATTTGGTGCAAAAGTAGGTATTAACATT
Source organism: Flavobacterium sp. CECT 9288 (assembly GCF_918731615.1). NCBI lineage: Bacteria > Pseudomonadati > Bacteroidota > Flavobacteriia > Flavobacteriales > Flavobacteriaceae > Flavobacterium > Flavobacterium sp. CECT 9288. The sequence goes on from NZ_OU957226.1 coordinate 2,758,782, forward strand.
AGTAGCATTACTGGTGATAACACCAGCAGTCTTGAACCTGTTTCTGCCTTTAATTTCGGATTAGTAACTGAGATTCCAATTGCGAAAAAATTTTCTTTTCAACCAGAACTTATGCTTTCCGGTCAAGGTTACAGCTTTAAAGGAAGTGACGGAAACATTGTTGGATTAAATTATTTAAACGTTCCGTTAATGGCAAAATATTATCTAACAAAAGGGTTGAGTCTTGAAGCTGGACCACAAATTGGGTATTTACTTTCGGCCAAAAATGAAAGCACAAACGTAAAAGATACGTTTAAGAAAGTTGACTTAGCTGCTAATTTAGGAATTGGTTACAAACTAGAAAACGGACTTAATTTTGGAGCAAGATATAATTTTGGATTATCAAACATTAATAATTTAGATAATTCTTCTAGTAAATATAGAAACGAAGTATTTCAAGTATCTGTAGGTTATTTCTTTTTCTAAAACCAAATAATTCTAAAAAGGTTTTACAAACTGAATTATAAAAGTATTAACCTAGCATTGCTGGAAAATTCAAAAAATTTTGAATTAATCATTTTACAGTTTCAATATCTTTATATCTTTATAAAACGGTTTGGGAATTATACTATTAGAACTATTAAGAAAACACCAGTTGAAAAAGCTGGTGTTTTTTTGTTTCAGACTACTTTGAAAAAGCTCTTTCAATCACGAAATATTTATACAATAGCCTCAAAAGAAGTTATACACTATCAAGTTCTCACCTAAATGCACACTAAAACCCATTCAAAAAGAAAAAATAGAAACTGTTAGCGCGTATCTCAAAAACTACTCCACAAAAAAAAACCTGTAATTACTTACAGATTTAATTCAACTACGTTTATTAAATTTAAAACCAACTAAATTATTTATTAAACTTTAATCTTCTGATACGATTGCAGAATTCCTATCGGAAACTACCGTTAAAGCCACAGCCAAACCTTTTTCATTCAACATTGTCATATTCATAACATCTAACACTGCTAAATCTTTGGACACAAATCCATTAAATTTATTATAAGACAAATTCATTTCCTTTAACCTGCTTAACTTTTTTAATTCCATAGGAACTTGACCATTCATATTGTTATCAAACAAACTTAAGTTTTCTAAAAAAATCATATTTTCAATATCTTTACTCAAGCTTCCTATTAATTTATTACTGTTTAACATTAATGTTTTTAATCCTTTAAGTTCATAAAGTGAGCTAGGAATCTCCCCTGTAATTTCATTATTAAAAAGGGACAAGTTTTCTAATTGTGTTAATAATCCCAACTGACTTGGTAGAGTACCAGATAAATTATTCATATACAAATCAAGTGTATTCAATTTATCTAATTGACATAATGAAGTAGGAATTGGCCCAAATAACTGATTGAACGAAAGGTCCAAAATTCTTAATAACTTTAACTTCCCTAAAGATTGAGGTATGTTCCCTGAAAGTTGATTTTTGTGTAAATTTAAAACCTGCAAATTCACTAAATTAGAAATTTCACTAGGAATCTTGCCTGTTAAATTATTATCTGATAGATCTAACGCAATAACTTTATTACCCTCAATTTTAACACCGTACCATGATGTTTCTGAAGTTTTTAAATCCCACTTTACTTTCCATTGTGGACCACCTGTAACTTGGTACAATTTTATCAAAGCCTCTTTTTCTTTTGGAGAGATTGCTGCAGTAATTACATTACTGCTCAAAAGAATCAATAAAAACAGTATAGCTCTTTTCATACCTTGATTGTTACGTTACATATTAACATAAAATTAGTTTTTTTATAGTTATACAGCAAATAAAATCGACGAACTACATCTTTTTAGATTTTTATTGGACTAAAGTCCTACATTTTTATGAATTCAATTAAAACACTATGATCTAATACTGTTAATATAAAATATTTAAATATTAAAAATTTGTTTACAATTACTAATGAACATTAAAACTCTACTATTCAAAAACACAAATTCATTGTCTGCTAGCAAATTAAGGTATTTCATTTATAGCTGTTGCAAGCTGGATGTCTTTAAGTGTTACTCCACCAGCATCATGTGTACTGAGTTTAAGATGCACTTTATTATAGGAATTTGACCAATCAGGATGGTGATCAAAAGAGGTAGCAATAATACCTACTTGAACTATAAAACCCATTGCTTGAGTAAAATTCTTAAAAACATATTTTTTCTCTAATGCATTCTCAATAAAGTTCCAATCTTGCAATGCAACCAATTCCTTTTGAATAGTTGTTTCAGTATATGTTTTCATAAATATTAAATTGATTTATAATCCCTAAATGTGTATTGCTAAAGATACAACAATTACACCCCATTGACTAATAATATCAACTATTGTTTAAGCATCCCTTTGTATACTATTCAAATAAACTTCTGGTTTCCTGTATTAAATTTTACTTTATATATACATCAATTTTTAGAACAATACTTTAATGTAAATCATTGAACATAAATAACTAATTTTGTATAAATATTTACATTCAATTTGGATTCATCATATTCGTTCAAAATTTTCGATAATACCGCTTTATTACCCTTAAATTGGGATAATCTTGCTTCTACGACTGTTTTTTTATCCAAAAAATACCTTCAAGTACTTGAAAATGCTTGCCCTACAAATATGCAATGCCATTTCATTGGTATCTTCAACCAAGATGACTTAATTGGGATTGCTATTTCTCAATTTATTGATTTAAATGCACTAGATAGCTTTGGCGAACGTGATAACAGTATCAAGAATAGGATCCGGAATTTTGTTTTTAAAAAAATAGCTTCGCATGTATTGATTGTTGGCAACAACATGCTCACAGGCCAAAATTCTTTTTCCTTAAGCTCGAATGCTAATCCTGCAAAAGCAATTCAATCGTTACATGAAGCGGTTCAAGAATTAAAAAATAAATTTGCACAAAAAGGTATAAAAATACACATTACATCTTTTAAGGATTATAATTCCAAAGAATTCGAACTGTTTAGAATCCCCGCTTTTAGAAAAGATTTCAAGTTTTCTACTCAGCCCAATATGATTTTTACAATTGATACTAATTGGCACCAAGAAACTGATTATATCAATTCATTATCGAAAAAATACAGAGATCAATATAAAAGAGGTCGTAAAAGGGCTATTGGAATTGAAAAAAGAAAATTACCTCTAGAGGAAATCATAGCCCTTGAAGACACTATCTACGAATTGTATCTTTATGTGGCAAAAAATGCACCTTTTAACACTTTTTTTCTACCCAAAAATCATTTTAGTGTTTTTAAAGAGCAGTTTAAGGATAAATTTCTTTTTTATGGATATTTCTTGAACGGAAAACTCATTGGTTTCAACACATTAATAAAAAACGGATCTATTATGGATACCTATTTTTTGGGCTATGATGAAACCATTCAACGAGAAAAGATGCTTTATTTGAATATGCTTTATGATATGATAGCTTATTCTATAAATAAAAAATTTAAATCAATTGTATTTGCCAGAACAGCATTAGAAATAAAAAGTTCTGTAGGTGCTAAACCGGAGATAGTATTTGGTTTGATGCGCCATGAATCTTCTATATTTAATCTTTTATTACCAAAAGTATTCAGATACTTAGAACCCGAAACCATTTGGCAAGAGCGTAATCCTTTTAAATAATTGAGCTATCAATATCAGGAATAGCCACTTTCATTTGTCCTTTAAGTATTTCAATATTTAATTTGGTTTCTTTACCACAATACTCACCATCTATTTGAAAGTCTGCAGGTACATTGAGCGAAATTTGAGCTTTATTTGTTGATATAATAGCAACATCCTCATCATCAAGAGGCATATTTCCCGTTATTATTTTACCCAACAAGAGTAAATCCATATTTTTCAACACTACCAATTCAAATTTTCCATCGTTCATTACTCCATGAGGATTTATAGTAACACCAGTACCATATTTTTGAGAATTAGCTATAACCACCATTCTAGCTTCGCTCACAATAGTTGGAAAATCTCCAGTAATAGTGGCTATAAAAGGATCATCAAGCTCCATTAATGTAGACACGGTTTGCAAAGCATAACCCCACATTCCTCTTACACTACTGCTTTCATAATTTTTTACCAATGCTGCATTAAGACCAATATCACTTAAATGAATACTTTTTTTTCCGTTGATTGAAATCATATCAATAGCTAAGTAATCATTCAAAAATGCAATTGATAGATTCTCCTCTACAGTTGTAGGTAAATTGAGATCAACAGCCAAACCATTGGCAGAGCCTGCTGGTAATATTCCTAATATCACATCCTCTTTTTCCATGGCTTCGGCAACCATTTTGATGGTACCATCACCTCCTGCAACGATTATGCGTGCAGGCTTATAGTTAGTATATAGGTCTTTTATATTTTGAATATCATTTTCACCTGTAGTTGTATAAACTATGATATTCAAATTTTCTTTTGCGGCAAATTGAGATACAGATTCTATCAAGGCTGATTTATCAATATCTCCAGAAATAGGATTTACAACAAATAAGATATTCTTTTTCAAATTTCTTTTCTTTTTTTCGATTAAAACCTCTACTTTAACTTTTTTCAAAAATACAAAATTTATGAAGCCTATTTTAAAATTATACCGTGGTTATGCAAATGAACAAGAATTAATTGTCATGGGTCATGTATTTAAACCAACTACGTTAGAAGAGTATAATTTTCAAAAGAAAAACCTCAAAAATGCTACATCGGTAATCAAAATGTTTCAGATGAAAACACAAGCCAATGCCGATGTTTACTTAGAACTAAATGGTTCTAAAATACACACTAAAACGCTTGATGATGGCTATTTTAAGTTTTGTATTCCTCTAGATCCCAACAGCGATTATGGATGGATTGACTATGAAGTAAGCATGACTTATGAAAAAGAAACCATCATAAAAAAAGAAAGCTATATCAGGCCGCACAAGGGAAATTTAGGAATCATATCAGATATTGATGATACCTTTCTGGTTTCCTATACCTTCAATCCTTTATTGAAGTTGTATGTCCTTCTGTTTAAAAACATAAACAAACGCAAAATTTACGATGATGTAGTTACTCATTACCAAGCGTTGAGCTCTGCGGGAAGAAATAACGAGTCCGAATTCAATGCTTTTTTTTATGTTTCTAGTAGTGAATGGAATTTATACCGTTTTATTATCAATTTTACGGCAATTCACAAACTCCCAAAAGCGGTGTTGTTATTAAAAGATATTAAAAGCAGTTTAACCGATTTTTTTATGACGGGCAGAGGCGGTCACAATCACAAATTCGAAAAAATAAAACATATTCTTGAATTTTACCCCAATCTTGAATATGTACTACTTGGTGATGACTCTCAGCATGATCCTTATTTATACGAATCCATTTGTAAAATATTTCCTGTAACGGTAAAAGCGGTTTACATCAGGCAAACAGGCAGTTCAAAAAAAGAAAAAGTCAGTTTAGTTTTAAACAACTTAACTTCACTTAACGTTGCTGTGTGCTATTTTAAGGAAAGTAGCGAGGCGATTTCTCATTCTAAATCTATTGGTATTATCAACTAAAAAAAAAGAGCTCCAAAAGGAGCTCTAAGTAACATTATAAATTATCAATTTCTTCTTGAATTATTTCCCAGTCTAACAATAACTGGTCCAGTTCTGTTTTCTTTTTATTGTAAGCCGTAAAAAACTTAGCATCTTCTATATGTTTGTCATAATTAGAAGTCAGCATCTTATCATCCTGCTGAATGTCGCGTTCTAATTGTTTAATTTGACTCTCTATTTTACTCAATTTATTTTGAAGTGCTTTACCCTTTTTTTGATCTTCATAAGAGGTTTTATTGCTCTCCTTTGGTGCAGCAGCCTTTTCAATATCTTTTTTCTCTACTTCGCGCATGTTTTCCAAATTGCGCTGTTCTAAGAAATAATTGATATCTCCTAAATACTCCTTAATTTTTTGATCTTTAAATTCATACACAATATTAGACATTCCTTGTAAAAAATCACGATCGTGAGAAACCAATAATAATGTTCCTCCAAATTTTTGCAAGGCAGCTTTCAAAACATTTTTTGACTTAATATCTAAGTGATTCGTAGGCTCATCCATCAACAGTACATTGATAGGCTGTAATAATAATTTACACAACGCAAGACGGTTTCTTTCACCTCCTGAAAGTACCTTTACTTTTTTCTCAACATCGTCTCCTCTAAACAAAAACGAACCCAACATATCCCTAACCTTCATACGGTTCGTATCTGCAGCGGCATCTTCCATAGTCTGTAACAATGTAATTTCACCATCAAGATATTCTGCTTGATTTTGAGCAAAATAACCCAATTGCACATTGTGTCCTAGTTTAATAGTCCCTTGATACTCAAATTCGTTTACGATTGCTTTTATGAATGTAGATTTACCTTGACCATTTTGACCTACAAAAGCAATTTTACTTCCGCGTTCTACTAATAAACTAATGTCTTTTAAAATAGTATTGTCACCATAACTTTTGGTTACATCTTCGGCCTCAATAACAACTCTGCCCGGTTCTTTAGAAACTGGAAAAGAAATATTCATTACCGAATTATCATCTTCGTCAACCTCTATACGTTCAACTTTATCTAGTTTTTTTATTAAAGACTGAGCCATCGATGCCTTAGAGGCTTTGGCACGAAATTTTTCGATCAATTTTTCGGTCTCTTCAATTTTTTTAGCTTGGTTTTTTTGAGTTGCCAATTGCTTTTCTCGAATTTCATGACGAAGTTCAAGATATTGTGAATACGGTTTATTGAAATCATAAGCCTTCCCTAGAGAAATCTCAATAGTTCTATTCGTAACGTTATCAAGAAACATTTTATCATGCGAAACAATTACAACAACACCTGGATAATTTCTTAAAAAACTTTCCAACCAAATAATACTCTCGATATCTAAGTGGTTTGTTGGCTCATCCAATAACAATACATCATTCGCCTGAAGTAATAATTTTGCTAGTTCAATTCGCATTCTCCAACCTCCAGAAAAAGTTTCAGTTTGATTGTCAAAAACTTCTCTTTTAAAACCCAATCCCAACAAGATTTTTTCGGTGTCTCCCACATAATTATATCCTCCTAAAAGCTCAAATCGATGGGTGTAATCTGATAAATCTTCAATAATTTGGCTGTAAGCATCACTTTCATAATCTGTTCTAGTAACCAACAGATGGTTTATTTCTTCAAGCTTTTTTTCAACAATTTTAATTTCAGTAAAAGCTTCATACGCTTCTTCAAGAACTGTTCTTCCTTGCTCAAAATCAATATCTTGACGCAAAAAACCCATTCTAATGTCTTTCTCTTGTGAAATCACACCTGAATCTGGTGCAAAATCTCTTGCCAACATTTTAAGCATGGTAGACTTCCCCGCTCCATTTTTTCCAACAAGGCCTACTCTGTCCCCAGCACCTAGACGAAAAGTAACTTCTTCAAACAAATAAGTACCACCAAAAGAAACAGATAAATTGTGTATATTAAGCATGTATTATGATTTATTTCCTTAATGAATGTGTAAATTTGTAACAACAAACACTGCTTTTCAAAAAGAAAAAATTAATTTTTTGCAAATGTTAAAAAAAGGATCCAAATTATATAGCATTTTAACAGGAACTTGTCCTAAATGCCAGAATGAGAGCATGTATTTGGAAAAAAATCCATTTCAATTGACAAAAATTCTAAAAATGAAAGAAAATTGTAGTCATTGTGGATTGCGTTACCAAATAGAACCTTCATTTTTTTATGGAGCCATGTATGTTAGTTACGGACTTAATGTTGCTTTAGGTATAGCAGCATTTGTTGTCTCATTTATTTTATTTAATACAAACTTAAAAATAGCTTTCGCTGCCATTATAGCTACCCTCATTATAACTTTTCCATTTGTCCTTAGATGGTCCAGAAATATATACATCAACATGTTTATTTCTTACGATCCAAATGCAACTATAAAAAAGAATTAAGAATAATATTTAGATTCATACCGTTTAATATCAATAACGGGTTCTAATATTTTTTGGTTTTCAATATGGTTGAATAGTTCTTGAGCCATAGCAGGTCCCAGCATTACTCCACGTGTCCCAAGACCATTTAAAACATGAAAACGCTTGTATTCTGGATGCGTACCAATAAGAGGTCTCCTATCCTTAACTGTTGGCCTTACTCCTGCAAAATGGGCTTCTATCGTAAAATCACAAGCTAAAATTTCTTTAATCCGATCAATCAGTTCAATTTTACCAGCTTCTGTGGGAAGATCATCTTTCTCTCGCCAATTGTAAGTAGCTCCCACTTTGAATAAATCATTTCCTAATGGTAAAATAAAAACACTAGTATTAATAATTACGTCTAGATCTAGATTACTTGCTTTTATAATAAATAATTCACCCTTAGTTCCATCCAACGGTAAATAATTAAAATAAGGATTGGCATATAGCCCAAAACCTTCCGCAAAAACAATATGTCTTGCTTTTAAACCATTATAAGAAACCCCATCTTGATCTTGAATTAATTCATTGTAATCAAAACTTTCAGGGATAAATACGTCTAGTTTTTTTAAATAAAAACAGAAAGATTCTAAAAAAGAAGCAGTGTCTACATAACCCGTTTGTAAAACTTCTCCATAACCAAAGGGAGCATCTATTCCATTTACATTTTTATAAATTAAATTAGTGGAAAGAAAAGGCTCTAAACCTTTTTTATCTGCCGCTAGAAACCAATTATTTTGTTCTTCAACAGAATAAAATTTCCTTAAAATAGGAGTCTTAAAATCAAATTGTTTATTTAGTTTTTTTTCTAAAATGGTATAAAATTCATTCATAACATCCAATTGTTGTTGCGCATTCCAGACTTCACTGAATCGCTTTAAAATAACAGGATTGTATAAACCTCCTGCAATTTTAGATGAGTTTTGAGAATTATTGTCAAAAACCATAATAGATTTATGATTGCGCAAGGCATATTCAGCAAATGACAAACCAGCTAAACCAGAACCAACTATAATATAATCTAACATTTAAATAAAATAAATTTTAAAGAAAAGAGCTTCAAACAAAAAACTCTTACCTTGTGGTAAGAGTTTTTTTATACTTATTGAAAACTACTAGTAGTTCCACATATCTGATTCAAAGTTTCGAATTTTATCTTTCACTCTTTCAGATTCTAATAATTGATTTTGAGCATTGTCTTTCATGTACTCATCAATTCTTCTGTCACCATAAACATTTTCCTCTTTATAAATTGTGGCATTGAAACGTCTTGAGTTTAAAATTTGATCAAATGAAATTGGCAATGCAGAGTTTTTATCATTAAAAGCTTTAGCATCATGCAATACCTCTCTAGCAGCTGGGAAAAAGATCCAAAATAATTCAATATAATCTTTCTCTTCACTGTTCATAGTATACACATCTGGAGTAACAGGACAAATACCTAACAAACGATATTTCAATTCACTTTGACGTTTGTCAAAATACCAATACCCTTTGATTTTATATTGTGTTACATCTTGAGCAGAAAGATTTTCTGTTAATATATACTCTTCAGAAACTTTACTTCCAGCATTAATTTGCTCTCTACCTGCATCCGTTGTATCAATTCTTGTTAATGAAGCTTGGATATCTTTAAGCGATTTTTTTGTATTAAAATAACTATCCGTATACACTTCAGTTATTTTACCACTTTTAATTGCTTTAGACAATACATCATACAAAGATCTTCTATCATTACCGATATTGGCAGTATCAATAGGGAAATACAAAGAAAAATTAATCTTTTCACTAAGATCTATAATTTCCCACGTTGTTTTACCCATCAACACATCTCTATCATGAACATAACCATAAGCAAGGGGCTTATCATTATCCGAGTCAAGTTGCGCAGCTGTTTTTAATCCAATTTGATCTGGAGTTTTCGCATTCAATAAATTGGATTGTGCACTTGACACAAAACAACCCGATAAAGCGACGATTGCGATAAATAAATTTTTGATATTCATAGTGGTATTCTTATTGATATTGAAAAGGATTTATAAAATACAATTTATTATTGTATTTCAAAAATAACCGGAGCAGTTCTTGGTAATAAATAACTACCAGCACCATCAAGTTTTGTTTTTATTTCGGAAATGGTAACTTGATCACCTCTACCTGCCTTAGAAAGTACAGCTTTACACTGCGCATTCAATTTGTTTCCTTGTACAACTACTGTTGGCTGGCCTGTAACCTTAAGGTTAAAACCAATAACACTTAGTCCCACTTCAAAATCAAAGTCAACAAGTTTAGCTCCTACAGTAGAAATTTCTAAGTTAGATTTAGGCCCTTTAACAACACCCATTTCTCCTCTAATTGTTCCTGTTGGACCAGGGATTCCTTTAATTCTAAATACTTTTTTATCAGAAGCTACTTTACCGTCAGCCATTTTACCAGAAACATTGATAATAACTTCATTACCTGCTCCAGGAGACATAACATATTTACCATTACCTACTTTTGATAATCCAGGTGCCGATGCATTTACTTGATTATCTGGAATACCTGCAAATGAAATTGTTATAGGGTTTTGAACACCTCTATAAACAACATTCATTTTATCAGCAGAGATAGTAGCCGAATTTGGTCTAGGAACTACAACATATTTACCAGCGAATTTTAATGGAATGTTTTTACCATCCTCAAGGAAAGTAAATTGTCCATTGATAGATTGCTCACCTACATTTCCAGCAGTCATAGCAATAACAGCTTGACCGTTAACAATTTTACCTGGTCCTGAAAATGAAGTAGGTTTTGTATTTTCATCATATCTTCCTAAAACTACTTTACCAGTAACTTGCTCTCCTTGAAAATATGCACTTTTATCTAATACAACAATTGCTTGATAATTACTGTATGAAGCAGCAGCAACGGCCGCTTTTCCTAACAACGTATTATAAACATCAGTCTCCATTTTCTTAACATCATTTTGCCAAGCAGATAATTTAGCTAATGATGCAACAGCTGGAAAACCTTTGAAATTGTAATCTAAATAAGGAATAGAAATTCCGTCTTTATTTTTAACAGGTTGTAAAGAGAATTTAGATTCAACTTCAGAAACAATTGCAGAAAGTTTTTTATTATCTCCTAATGCAGCTTTCATATCTGCTTTGTATTGCTCTACAGTTTTAACAACTTCGTTCCCTTTTGCAGAATATCCTGCAGGACCAAACCAAGATTGATCTAAGTTATCGCCCTTATCCATTGACTCATAAGGTAATTTACCCGTTTCTGGATCAACTTCGGTTCCTTTTAAAACATCTACTTTTAAATTAGCGATGTAATCGTAAAACTTCTTTGTGATGGCTTCTACTTTATGTGCGGTTCCAGATGCAGCAGTAAATTCACCACCGGCTTCAGCAGCCTTAGCATCTAAACTCATCAACATTTGTGCATTTGATTGCTCTGCAGCACTATTAGAACCTTCAAATTTTTCATTCATAATTCCAAAAGCAGATAATACTTCTTTGGACATATTTAATGCTAACATTGCGATGAAAACCAAGTACATCAGGTTTATCATCTTCTGTCTAGGGGTTAGTTTTCCTCCTGCCATATTTTCTAATAATTAGTTTAAATTAATATAATAGTTCGAAACTAATTATCCTTTATTGTTCATAGCAGAAAGCATTCCTCCGTAAACTGAATTCAAAGAAGATAAGTTTGAAGTTAAAGATTGCATTTGCTCTTTAAGCTTCATATTGTTTTGCGCTACTTCCTCATTGATTTGAGCATTTCTAGAAGCACTTTCCAATTGTACCTTATATAAACTGTTTAAAGATTCCATTTGAGATGCAGCAAGAGTTAACTCTTCACTGTATTTTTTTGTAGAAGCAATTGAATCTACTGTAGGAGCAATTCCTTTTGCAGCTGATTCAAAATTCTTGATACTGCTTCCTAAACTTGCCATTAATTCACCATCAATTTTAGCATCTTTAAGCATAGCATCTAACTTTTGCGACAATAAACCTTGCGTATCAGCTATAGTCTCTACTTTTTTAGTAGCAGGTTTAGCTTGTCCATTTGCTAATTCAGGATAAACTAAAGTCCAGTCCAACTCATCATCAACAGGTTCAAAAGCAGATAATGCGAAAATCAAAGCCTCAACAACAAGACCAATAGTAAGCATCAAATTACCTGTTAAAAAACCAAATTCAATGTGAGTAATTTTAAATAATGCTCCAAGGATTACAACCGCAGCCCCCATACCGTAAGCGAAATTCATTGCTTTTTTTCCTAATAATGCCATAATAATAAATTTTAAATTTTAATAGATTGGGTTTTTGTTTATTTTATTTCTTTTTTTTACTGTTACCAGTGGTTTGCAAGCCCATGTAATCCTGAACTGTTCTAAAGCCAATATAACTTCTTGCAGAATCAGCATATTCATAGTCTCTAGTACTTACTTGTAAGAAGTAAGCAACATCTTTCCATGATCCGCCTCTTAATACTTTACGTTTGTTAGAAGCATCTAAAACATTAGGATTCATTGAAGAAACGTATTCATAAGCATTTGAATCATACGCAGAGTCAGTCCACTCTGACACATTTCCAGCCATGTTGTATAAATTATAACCATTAGGCTCATAAGATTTAGCCTCAACTGTATACAAAGCCTCATCCGCAGCATAATCTCCTCTATTAGGCTTAAAATTAGCTAAAAAACAACCTCTATCATTTTTAGTGTAAGGACCACCCCATGGATAGGTTGCTGATTCTAAACCACCTCTTGCAGAATATTCCCATTCTGCCTCTGTAGGCAATCTAAATTGATTAATTAAATCTTGACCTTTAGTTTTAGATTTAATATAACTATTTTTATTTAATGTTCTCCAAGCACAAAATGCTTTTGCTTGAGTCCACTTAACCCCTACTACTGGATAATCCCCGTATGCTTTGTGCCAAAAATAATCGTTGTGCATTGGCTCATTATAAGAATAAGCGAAATCTTTAATCCAAACAGTAGTATCAGGATATACGTTTACCTCTTCCGTTTTGATAAAATCTTTTCTACGACCTACTTTAGCTTTTGCAGCTGCCTGTATATCCATCCAAGAATAACGAAATTTTAATTTATTTACGTCAATTGTTCTCAAACCATTATATGATTCTTCGCTTGGAAGATACATCGAATCCATTACCTCAGTATACGCTGCATCAGGATATTCTTTCGGTCCTTTAGCAAGCTTTACTTTTCTATTTAATTTTCTACCAGCATATTGATCATCTTCAGTACCAATACTATAATAGTTGTCATACATATATTTGTCATATGCAGTCATCTTTGTAGTATCTGAATCGCTAAAAGCATAATCAGCTATACTTCCTGATTTACTTCCTTTACCAGATCCAGTTGTAGCAGGTTGACCATTTAAATCAGCCATTATTGCTAATTTAACTCTTATGGTTGAATCTTTAACCCATTCTACAAACTGACGGTATTCACTATTTGTAATTTCAGTTTCATCCATATAAAATGAACGCACCGTTACTGTTTTTGTAGGAGCATCCTCAACATTTGCTAAATCTGCGTCTGATTTACCCATAATAAATGAGCCTCCAGGGACTAAAGTCATTCCGTATGGTTTCTCAGGGTGCCACTTTCCACCATTAACACCAACTAATTCCCCTTTATCACTTGATTTAGCACAGCTAATCAATAGGGTTAAAATCGTCGTAAAAGCTATGAACTTATTCATATAATTTCGGTTATCTATTCATTAAATTTGAGGGTGTAAACCTATTTATTATTTTTAACAAAAACAATTTTTTTATACTAAACAAATCGTTTTTTATAAAAAAATCATATATCTATGTTAAATATCTCTAAACAAGGTTTTTTCTTTGTGCTTTCCACCACCTTTCTGGCAACTCATTATTGCATGCAAGGAGATATTCATCGTAAGAACATGGTAATAACGTATTTCTTTTTAATTTATTATTAACATTTGAAATAAATGGTATTTCAATCCACCATCTTTCTGTTTTATCACTTTTATAAAATATCAATTCTTCTTCATCCAGCGGCACAATGTACTTTAAATAAGACTCTTTACTGCCAAAAGGGTATTCATTTGATCTGTATTGAACTCCTTCAATAAAATACCAAATTATTTGTGCAACAAGTATAGATTCTTGACGTGTTCCATTAAAATTAAAAACTCCAAAAGAACTTACCTTATCGCTAATACCTGCATAACGAGCCAAAGAACATATTTCTTTACCATTAAAACCATTTGGCTGAAACGAAATAAAATTCCCAGAATCCGAAGATTTAACAGCATTTAAATCTACACTTACAAGGTCAGCATCCCTAAAAACAGGTTCTGTTATCAAAATATTATTTGAAACCTCACCAAGGCGATAGGCATCAAAAAATAATTTTTCAATTAAATCAATTTCTTCCTGAGAGTTAAAATACGTTTGATAGCCTAAATTACAAAAATTAAATAAATTATTTGGCTCATCGACAATAATTTTTGTTAAATAAGATGTAGATGATAGTTCTTCTTCATCTTTTCCAAAATCAAATTTACTATCAATTGAAACTATATTAACCATTTGCTCCAACACGTCATAAGCTCTATACAGGCCATACGTGATATCTTGAGAACCTCCCAAGACAATAGGAATTACTCCTGATTTCAAGAGTTCTGATGCGATTTTTTTAACCGCAAAATGAGTGTCGGACACTGTATTTCCAGCTAGTATGTTTCCTAAATCAGCAATTGACGTTTCCCAGTTGCCAGGAAACAAGCTATATAGTTCCTTTCTTAAAGAAATTAAACATACATTCTTAGTTTCAACAGATTGTCCTCTATTATCTAAAACTCCTATAATTGCTAATTTGATTTTGTTTACATCTGGAAATTGATCCTGTGTATGCATCACAACCTTACTACCAAGTTGTTGTGAAGTCAATCCAAAACAAAATTCTAGAACCTCATCATCAACGGGGTTTAAAAAATCAAATTCCATTTATTCTTTTTTCATCTTCACTACATTGTTTACTTAAAATTGTGTAGCGAACAAATTAAATTATTAATTATTTCTTTTTAACGGCCGGTTTTTTTACGGCGGCTTTCTTTGCAGTTGCCTTTGTTGCAGGTGCTTTTTTAGCAGCTACTTTTTTAGCAGGTGTTTTTTTGGCAATCATTTCTTGAACTTCTTCAAGTGTTAGTTTTGACGCATCAACATCTTTACTTAATTCAATTTTAATTTTGCCTTTTGTAATAACCGAGCGTCCCCAACGTGCTTTTTCTACAAGAATTCCTTCTTCTTCCCAATTGTGTAATACTTTATCAATATTTTTTTGAAGCTTATCTTCAATCAAGGCCTCAATATCTGATTGAGATAAATTATCAAAATTGTATTTTTTGCTCACATTGATAAACAATCCGCTCCATTTGATAAAAGCCCCAAATCGACCAACACCTTTTTGAACACCTTCACCTTTATAAACAGCAATAGGCGCATCTGCCAAAGCTTTTTCATCAATTAATTCTTGAGCTCTTTTATAATCAACATCTAATGGGTTCTCTCCTTTTGGCAAAGATACAAATGCAGCGCCATGACGAATATAAGGACCATAACGACCATTACTCACCTCAACTTCTTCTCCTTTATACTCTCCTAAATTCTTTGGTAATAAAAATAAATTTAAAGTTTCTTCAAGAGTAATATTACCAATGTTTTGATCGTTCATCAAACTGGCGAACTTTTTATCTTCATCATCAGGAGCTCCTATTTGAGCCATCGGTCCAAATTTCCCCAAACGAACAGAAACTGGTTTTCCTGTTTTAGGGTCAGTCCCTAGAATTCTTTCGCCACTTTCTCGCTCAGCATTCGCTTCTACATCTTTCACCGTTGGATGAAATTTATCGTAAAACTCCTGCATCATTTTGGTCCAAACAATATTTCCTTCGGCAATTTCATCAAAGTCCTGCTCTACTTTTGCCGTAAAATTATAATCTAGAATATTTCCGAAATTCTTGACAAGGAAGTCCGTTACAATAGTTCCGATATCAGTTGGTACTAATTTCCCTTTATCTGATCCAGTGTTTTCTTTAAGTGCTTTCTCATCTACCTTACCAGATTGCAAAATCAACTGTGTATAATTACGCTCTTGACCGTCTAAATTTCCTTTTTCAACGTAATTCCTGTTAATGATGGTAGAAATTGTAGGTGCATAAGTAGATGGACGACCTATTCCTAGTTCTTCTAGTTTTTTTACCAAAGAAGCTTCGGTAAAACGAGCTGGAGCTCTAGAATACCTCTCAGTTGCTGTGATATAATTGTTTTGCAATTTTTCGTTCACTTTCATTGCGGGCAACATTCCCTCCTGCTCTTCCTCATCATCATCATGCCCTTCCAGATACACTTTTAAGAAACCTTCAAAAAGCAATACCTCTCCAGACGCAGTGAATATTTCATTGTGATTGCTGGCTTCAATTTTTACATTGGTACGTTCTAATTGCGCATCACTCATTTGCGAGGCCAATGTCCTTTTCCAAATCAAATCATACAAACGTGCTTGATCACGGTCAATGTCTACTGTATGACGTGACATATCCGTTGGACGAATTGCCTCGTGCGCCTCTTGTGCTCCTTTGCTTTTATTAGTAAACGTTCTTGGTTTCGAAAACTCTTTTCCGTAGGATTTGATGATTTCAGCTTGAGCAGCTTCCATTGCATCTTTGGATAAATTAACGCTATCCGTTCTCATGTAGGTAATCAATCCCGCTTCATACAAACGCTGTGCAAGTTGCATGGTTATACCCACTGGCAAATACAGTTTACGTGCTGCTTCTTGTTGTAAAGTAGAAGTAGTAAAAGGACCTGTTGGAGATTTTTTGGTAGGTTTTGTTTCTAAATCTGATACCTTATATGTAGAACCAATATTTTTGTTTAAAAAATCTTGAGCTTCTTGTTTTGTATTAAAATTTTTAGGCAATTTAGCCTTGAATATTTTTCCAGACTCATTTGTAAACTCGGCAACAACTGAGTAGGTGGCAACGGCTTTGAAATTTTGAATTTCTCGTTCGCGTTCTACAATTAAACGCACAGATACTGACTGGACACGACCTGCAGATAAACCACCCTTAATTTTTCTCCACAAAACAGGAGATAATTCATAACCAACTAAACGATCTAAAACACGTCTCGCTTGTTGTGCATTAACTAAATTGTAGTCAATCTCTCTTGGATTATCAATTGCTTTTAAAATAGCTGTTTTTGTAATTTCATGAAAAACAATTCTTTTGGTTTTGTTTTTATCTAAATTAAGCTCTTCGGCAAGGTGCCAAGAAATAGCCTCACCCTCGCGATCCTCATCACTTGCTAACCAAACCATATCGGCTTTCTTAGCTAACCCTTTCAGCTTGGTGACCAAAGCTTTTTTATCAGCAGAAACCTCATACTTAGGCTTGAAATTATGATCTACATCTACTCCTATTTCCTTTGAAGGTAGATCAGCAATGTGCCCGTAACTGGACTCCACTTGATAATCTGTACCTAGGAATTTTTCGATTGTTTTTGCCTTTGCTGGGGACTCTACTATAACTAAATTCTTTGCCATTCGTCTATTTTTCTGGGACAAAAGTATCTATTTTTTTTAAATATTAAGCTTTTGAAATAACATTTGAATGAATTGAAACTTATTGCCAGAGACTTTCTTGTGATCATTGCCCCTTTTTGAGGATGTTTATTGGACACTATGTATATTGCATATCTTGTGAATAATAATATCAATTAAACACTAAATAAGTGAGCTAAAAAGTGGTATTTCCCGTTTAAATCAATAACCAGAAAGTGATCTTTTTATTGGCGACCGTTAAGAAAAAGAATAAATTGAAAAACAAGAATAGCTATAAAAAATCAAACATAAAATACTGTTAATTCTTAATCTGACAAGTTGTCATATTTATTTGTTTTAGCTTATCTTTGTGCTTTGAAAAAATAGCATGGAAAAGATTATTGAAGAAAGCAAACAAGGCGAAAGTCTCGTTTTAGAGAATAAACCTGAGAATACAAAGAAACTTTTTATAGAAAGCTATGGCTGTGCGATGAATTTTTCGGATAGCGAAATTGTAGCTTCCATTTTATCTGGAAATGGATATAATACCACTCAAGTTCTGGAGGATGCCGACTTAGTTCTGGTAAATACCTGTTCTATACGCGATAAAGCAGAGCAAACCATTAGAAAACGTTTAGAAAAATACAATGCCGTTAAACGCATTAACCCTAAAATGAAAGTTGGGGTTTTGGGGTGTATGGCAGAGCGTTTGAAAAGTCAATTTCTTGAGGAAGAAAAAATTGTAGATCTTGTTGTAGGTCCTGATGCTTACAAAGATTTACCCAATTTATTACAAGAAGTTGAGGAAGGCAGAGATGCTATAAATGTTATTTTATCAAAAGACGAAACCTATGGCGATATTTCTCCGGTTAGATTGATGAGCAATGGGATTACGGCCTTAGTTTCTATCACTCGTGGTTGCGATAATATGTGTACTTTTTGTGTAGTGCCTTTTACCCGTGGACGTGAACGCAGTCGTGAACCTCAAAGTATCATGGCAGAAGTTCAAGATTTATGGGACAAAGGATTTAAAGAAATTACATTACTTGGACAAAATGTAGATAGCTACCTCTGGTACGGTGGTGGTTTGAAAAAGGATTTTGAAAATGCTAGCGAAATGCAAAAAGCTACAGCTGTTGATTTTGATCAATTGCTTGAGATGGTTGCTGTAGGTTTCCCTAAAATGAGAATTCGATTTTCAACTTCTAACCCACAAGACATGCATGAAAGTGTATTGCATGTAATTGCTAAGCATCCTAATATTTGCAAGCACATTCATTTACCGGTTCAGTCTGGAAGTAACCGAATCCTCAAAGAAATGAATCGTTTACACACTCGTGAAGAATACATGACTTTGATAGATAAAATTAGGACTATAATACCAAATTGCTCTATTTCGCAAGATATGATTGCAGGATTTCCAACAGAAACTGAAGAGGATCATAAAGACACAATGAGTTTAATGGAGTACGTGAAGTATAATTTTGGCTATATGTATTCGTATTCTGAACGTCCAGGAACATTGGCTGGAAGAAAAATGGAAGATGATGTCCCAGAAGAAACTAAAGCCCGTAGATTACAAGAAATTGTAGATTTACAACAGAAACACGCTTGGTTTAGAAGTGAAGAATTCATAGGTCAAACAGTAGAAGTTTTAGTCGAAAAAGTTTCTAAAAAATCAACAGAAGAATTCTCTGGAAGAAATTCGCAGAGTATAACGGTAGTTTTTCCAAAAGAGAATTACAACATTGGAGATTTTGTAAATGTCAAAATTACTTCTTGCACAAGCGGAACTTTAAAAGGGGAAGCGGTTGGATATTCTGAAATGAATTAGAAAAGTTAGTTTCAAGTTTCAGGTTTAAAGTTCACATTATAACTTGAAACCTGAAACAAAAAAAACTTTAAACAAAAATCAAATGGAATCAGTACAATCAATAAAACAGCGCTTCGAGATTATTGGGAATGACCCAAAACTGAATCGTGCCATTGAAAAAGCCATACAAGTTGCCCCAACTGATATTACCGTGCTGGTAACCGGTGAAAGCGGCGTAGGAAAAGAAAACATACCTAGAATCATACACTCGCTTTCTCATAGAAAACACGGAAAATACATTGCCGTAAACTGTGGAGCAATTCCAGAGGGAACCATAGATAGTGAACTTTTTGGTCATGAAAAAGGAGCGTTTACAGGCGCTACAAGTACCAGAGAAGGCTACTTTGAAGTAGCTGATGGTGGTACCATTTTCCTTGATGAAGTGGGCGAATTACCCCTTACCACCCAAGTACGCTTGTTGCGTGTTCTTGAAAATGGTGAGTTTATTAAGGTAGGTTCCTCTCAGGTACAGAAAACTGATGTTCGAATTGTGGCAGCTACCAATGTTAATTTATTTGACGCCATAGAAAAAGGAAAATTCAGAGAAGATTTATACTACAGATTGAGTACCGTTGATATCACCTTGCCTCCTTTAAGAGATAGAAAAGACGATATTCACTTATTATTCAGAAAGTTTGTTGCTGATTTTGCACACAAATATAAAATGCCACCACTAAAATTAGAGGAAAGTGCTGTTCACTTGTTGCAAAAATTTCGTTGGAGTGGTAACATTCGTCAGTTGCGAAACGTGGCTGAACAAATTTCAGTTTTAGAAACAAGCAGAGACATCACCTCCTCTACTTTACAATCTTACTTACCAGAACAAGGCAGCAACCTACCCTCTGTAATCAAGGATAAAAAAAGTGAAAACGATTTCAGTACCGAAAGAGAAATTTTATACAAAGTCCTTTTTGATATGAAAAGTGATTTGAATGACTTGAAAAAATTGACTCTGGAACTGATTCAGAATGGAAGTTCAAAAGTGCAAGAGACCAATCAAAGTTTGATCAAAAAAATATACGGTTCTAAGGAAAATGACAACGAAATAGACTTTGAAGAATCCCCTAGAACCAACCAAATTACAACCTTGAATAACGAAAGTTTGTACCAAGAACCTGAAGATAATTATTTATTTGCCGAAACAATCGAGGAAGAAGAAACCCTGAGACTCGAGCAGAAAGAAATAGAAATGATCAAAAAATCATTAGAAAAAAACAAAGGAAAACGAAAAGCCGCTGCTGATGAACTAGGAATATCCGAACGTACTTTATATAGAAAAATTAAACAATTTGACTTGTAATTTAATGTCACTAGACTTAACAGGTCAAACAAATCGAAATTAACTTTTACTCTTTTACATGAAATATTTAAAATTCGTACTTGTATTATTATTTGCTTCTTCTTTCCAAGGATGCTCCGTGTATAACTTCACAGGAACTGGCAAAATAGACGCCGAAACTTTTCAGGTTGGTTTTTTTCAAAACAATGCTGAACTTATTGAACCTGGTATTGATAGAACTTTTACACTTGAACTTCAGGATTTAATTCAAAATCAAACTAATTTAAACTTAGTAAAAAACAGTGCCGATTTGACTTATGAGGGAGAAATAGTAGAATACCGTATTAGTCCCATGACCGCTACTGCTGATCAACGTGCTGCGCAAAACCGACTAACAGTAAGAGTAAATGTACGTTTTACAAATAAAAAGAAAGAAACAGATAATTTTGAAAAACCATTCTCATTTTTCTTTGACTACCCAGCTGATCAACAACTTACTGGAGCAACATTAAACAATGCTTTAAAAGAAATTTTTGAAAGAATTACACAAGAAATTTTTAATGAATCATTAGCAAAATGGTAAGTAACCAAATGTTTAAAAGTACAAAAATTCTATAGTTGAATAGGAATAACTGAAACAATTAATACCATGAATGTAACTGACTTTACCCACTTAATCAACAATCCGGATTCCATTCAGGTGCAACAAACACAAGATTTAGATCAGATAATAGATGAATTTCCGTATTTTCAAAGTGCAAGAGCGCTTCAATTAAAAGGACTTTATAACCAAGACAGTTACAAATATAATTACGCACTTAAACGTACAGCTGCCCACACCACAGATAGATCTATATTATTTGATTTCATAACATCCGAAACTTTTATTTCTATTCATACTAGCTTGTATGAGAAAAAAGCAAAGGAAATTCAAGAGATTCAAGTAATTGACAGTGAAATTATTGCTCCAGAAAAAAAAGTAGAACCAAGTGTAAATACTCTTGAAAAATCAATTTTAAATTCCATTACTAAATCTAGTATTGTTGAACCTGCGGAACGATCCCATCAAATAGAGGAAAAACTGGCCATAGGAACTCCACTTGATTTTTCAAAACAAGAGCAACATTCGTTTCAAGAATGGCTTCAATTATCTCGTACCGAGCCTATAAAACGTGACGAAACAGCACCTGAACCAGAAACTTTAATGGATGAGGAAAAAAGAAAAAAACTAGAACTAATTGACAAGTTTATTGAGACCAGTCCAAAAATCACACCCGGAAAACATGGAGTAACAACACCTATTACCATTGATATCAATACAACTGATAATTCATCATTAATGACCGAAACGCTCGCACGAGTATATTTGGAACAAAAAAAATATCAAAAAGCAATTCAAGCTTATGAAATATTAATTTTGAAATATCCAGAAAAAAGTAGTTTCTTTGCGAACCGCATTTCGGATATTAAGATTTTACAACATAATAATAATTAAACAATGAGCACATTTTCAATTTTTTTAGTTTTAATAACTATAGTATGTTTTTTATTAATCGTAGTTATAATGGTTCAAAACCCTAAAGGTGGTGGATTATCTTCAAACATTGGAGGTTCTCAAATGTTAGGCGGAGTTCAAAAAACTACTGATTTTTTAGATAAAAGTACATGGACTTTAGCAACAATCCTTATATTATTGATCTTGTTTTCAAGTTTAAGTTTTACAGGAACGCTTAGCGATACTGATTCTAAGATAATTGAAAATACAAGTACTACTGCGCCAACTACTCCAGCTGTACCAGTACAAAACGCTCCAGCTACTCCAGCTCCAGCAAAATAAATAATATTACATATATATTAAATGCCAGCCTGTCAAAGCTGGCATTTTTTTTAGGAAAATATGTCAGTTCAAGCAAGATGGCACAATTTCTGAAAAAACATAATCACAACTTTTTAATTTTATATAAAAACATACGACCATGAATTTAAACATTAAACCACTTTCGGATAGAGTTCTAATTGAGCCTATGGCTGCTGAAACAAAAACAGCATCTGGCATCTATATTCCTGATACTGCCAAGGAAAAACCTCAAAAAGGAACCGTTGTTGCGGTAGGAAACGGAACAAAAGAGCATACGATGACAGTGAAAATTGGAGATACCGTACTTTATGGCAAATATGCTGGTACAGAATTGAAACTAGAAGGTGTTGACTACTTAATTATGCGTGAAGACGACATTCTAGCGATAGTATAGTCTAGAGAATCCCATAAAGGCAATAAAAAAAATTGAAACTTTCAATACTTAAAACAATTAAACAATTTTTGAAAAAATGGCAAAAGATATAAAATTTGATATAGAAGCACGTGACGGATTAAAACGTGGTGTTGATGCATTAGCAAATGCTGTAAAAGTAACATTAGGACCAAAAGGACGTAATGTAATCATTGGAAAGGCATTTGGTGGACCAAACGTAACCAAAGATGGTGTTACTGTAGCCAAAGAAATTGAATTGAAAGACCCATTAGAAAACATGGGAGCTCAAATGGTAAAAGAAGTCGCTTCTAAAACAAATGATTTAGCTGGAGACGGAACTACAACTGCAACTGTTTTGGCACAAGCAATCGTAAAAGAAGGCTTGAAAAACGTAGCTGCAGGAGCAAATCCAATGGACTTAAAGAGAGGAATTGACAAAGCGGTTGAAGCCATCGTTGCCGACTTAGCACAGCAAGCAAAAGTAGTAGGAAGTGATTCTGAGAAAATCAAACAAATTGCTTCTATCTCTGCTAACAATGATGAAGTAATTGGTGAGTTAATCGCTACTGCTTTCGCAAAAGTTGGAAAAGAAGGAGTGATTACGGTTGAAGAAGCTAAAGGTACTGATACGTATGTTGATGTAGTAGAAGGAATGCAATTTGACAGAGGATACCTTTCTCCTTATTTTGTAACTAATTCTGAAAAAATGGAAGTAGAATTGGAAAATCCATACATACTTTTATATGACAAAAAGGTTTCTTCACTGAAAGAATTATTACCAGTTCTTGAGCCAGTTGCTCAATCTGGAAAACCATTATTGATTATCGCTGAAGATGTAGATGGAGAAGCTTTATCAACACTAGTAGTAAATAAATTACGTGGAGCCTTGAAAATCGCTGCTGTAAAAGCACCTGGTTTTGGTGACAGAAGAAAAGCAATGTTAGAAGACATCGCTATCTTAACTGGTGGAACTGTAATTTCTGAAGAAAGAGGATACACTCTTGAAAACACTACTATTGAAATGTTAGGTACTTCTAAAAAAGTAACTATTGATAAAGACAATACGACTATTGTAAGTGGTGCTGGGGATGCAGACATGATTAAAAACCGTGTAAACCAAATCAAAGGTCAGATGGAAGCAACAACATCTGATTACGATAAAGAAAAATTACAAGAGCGCTTGGCTAAATTAGCTGGTGGTGTTGCTGTACTTTATGTAGGAGCTGCATCTGAAGTTGAAATGAAAGAAAAGAAAGACAGAGTTGATGATGCTTTACACGCAACTCGTGCTGCAGTAGAAGAAGGTATTGTTGCTGGTGGTGGTGTTGCATTATTAAGAGCTAAAAATGTTCTAAGCTCAATTATTGCAGACAATGCTGATGAAGCAACAGGAATACAAATTGTATCCCGCGCTGTAGAAGCTCCGTTGAGAACTATTGTAGAAAATGCTGGTCTTGAAGGTTCAGTAGTAGTAGCAAAAGTTGCTGAAGGTTCAGGAGATTTTGGCTACAATGCTAAAACTGACGAATATGTAGATATGCTTGCTGCTGGTATTATTGATCCTAAAAAAGTAACACGTGTAGCTTTAGAAAATGCTGCATCAGTAGCTGGTATGATTTTAACTACCGAATGTGCTCTAATTGACATTAAAGAAGAAAACGCTGGTGGCGGAATGCCAATGGGTGGTGGTATGCCAGGGATGATGTAATCTTTATTTAAGAGTTATCATTAAAAAATAACTAAACCCGAAGCAAATTGCTTCGGGTTTTTTTTAGTCCATAAAGAAATGAAAAATATAGTATATCCTGATTAGATCATACAATTTCAGATTATTTTTATCTGTGGAAATTCTAAAGACTTTTTCTTGAAAATATAATACTCTTAAACTCCTAAAATTTCAACATAAAAAAAAGGATGTAGTTTTCTATAAACTACATCCTTTTTCATGTTAATCAATTGCTATTAAAGTCCCAATTAAATCACTCTTGAACCTTTGATTTTTTACTAAACTTATAAATCACTGGTAGAACTGTAATACCCACTAAAGCTAATACAATCAGCTCTATATGCTCTTTTAAATCAATTTGATAATTCTCTAACAAAAAACCATACAAATAATGTCCTGCGAAAATTAAAGTAAATGACCAAATAAAAGAACTTAGGATGTTATAAAACATAAACTTGTTCTTATCCATTGATACAATTCCTGCAACTATAGGCGCAAATGTTCTAAAAATTGGTAAAAAACGAGCAAAAATAATTGCCTTACCACCATATTTTTCAAAGAAATCTTTAGACTGAACCAAATATTTGCGTTTAAACCAAAAGCTATCTTCTTTATTGTATAAGTAATAGCCGCTTTTAGAACCAAACCAGTAGCCTACGATGTTTCCTAAAATTCCAGCTAAAGCTACCAAAGTAGATAACAAAACTACATTCAAAAAATCATTGTCAATTATAAATATATTTTCAATTAATTCTCGACTGTAGATCCCAGCCAAAAACAACAAACTATCACCTGGCAGAAAGAAACCTGCAAAAAGTCCGGTTTCAGCAAAAACAATAAATAAAACTATATAAATTCCCAACTTGATTCCGTTTATGTCAAAATGGATGTAAAAAAGCGGGTCAATTAAATTTTTCCAATCAAATTCGTTCATTCTAAAAATATTTTAAACCTAAATTTATAGTGCGTGAAAGTAAGCATAATAAGTTTCTGGAGCAATATAATACTTTATTTTAAAGTTTTATTAACGGTTACTATGCAACAAAACTACCGCAATCCTCTCTTTTGATAGTAAAAACCAGCAACAAACAGCAATAAAAAAATCGGCTGTATGATAAATCTTCTAATGTAAAACAGATGCCATTTTTGATTCTCGTACGAAATATTGGCAACAGTAAAAAAACCAATGATCAAAAGCGCAAAAAACAACAAATATAAAACCAGAGATAATTTTACCAATTCAATTTCATTAAATACAAAATAAATAATACCTAATGACAACATCGTATTTATGGCATATCGAAAAAACAACACAATAAAATAAGCATAATTTGAAACATCAGGCAGACTCAAACTAGAAAAATCCTTTTTAAAAAACTCCAATAAAGGATCATTAAACAATTGATTTTCGAATGCTCTAACTAGAATTATTAGAAAAACCAATGTTACAATGGCTAAGATTCTAAATACTTTATTTTGTTTTTTTTGACGCATACTTTGAATGTTTTTGAACCCAATAAATCCATAAAATAAAAACAACACCATAAATGTACAGCGGAAAAATTACCCCATGCAATAAAGGTTCTTGTTCAGGATAATGAAAAATCAACGAACTTAACAATGCTATTCGTATCACATTGAGTATGTAAATAAATAAACTACCCAAAACAATATATAAAAACGTTGGTTTGAATCTTCCTGAAAAAGCAATTATAAACGAGGCAAATAAAATAACGACACTCATAGCATTGCAACCCTCCACAATTTTAGCTACGTATTTTCCACAATAAATCAATTTGATATAATCTTGAGATGCATCTTTGATCACATAAGATCCCTCTGTGAAAACTTGAAGTACTTGGGCCGTATTTATACTCACAACTCTAGTAAATCCATCAACTTCATTATTTTCAAAAGTTCCAAGATAATATTGATAACACAATGTAAAAACCAAATAACTTATAAAAAACAAACCTAAGAATTGTAAAAAGGGTTTGTAGCGTTCTAAATATTTTTTCAAAATAATTTTTTTAACAAATTTATGTAAAATATAGAAATCTCTTTAAATACTTTTGTACTAACTAAAATTTAAGAAAAATGACATTTCAAGATTTAAAACCAAAAGTATCCGAAATCATAGCACGTCCTGAACAAACAAGGGATGAAAAATTATTAGAAATTTGCCAACTATTAAGCAGCTCTATTTCCTATTACAATTGGGTAGGCTTTTATTTTGCCAACCATGAAGCCAAAACTCTACATTTAGGTCCTTATGTAGGCGCAGAAACAGATCACACTGTAATCCCTTTCGGAAAAGGAATTTGCGGACAAGTTGCCGAGTCAAATGCAAATTTTGTGGTGCCCGATGTAAGCGCTCAAGACAATTATATTGCTTGTAGTTTTACTGTAAAATCTGAAATCGTTGTACCTCTTTTTGTAAATGGACAAAACATAGGTCAAATTGATATTGACAGCCATGTTATAGATCCCTTTACTGAAGAAGATGAGCGTTTCTTGGAATTTGTAAATCAAGAGGTAGCAACATTATTTTAGCATGAAAAATAAAAAACAAGTCAATAAATACTCAAAACTTATCCTTTGGTGTTTAATTTTAGTACCTGTATTAGGCTTCGGTCAAGAATCAGTCGGTAAAAAAATATATCTTGACTCACTGGGTGTAGAAACAAACTACGATAATCACTTGTACTATCGTGTGATTGAATCTTTCGATACGACGACGAATTTGTATAGTTTTAAAGAGTATTATAAATCCGGAGCCATATCAATGTCAGGTCAAGCACTCACGGACAATGCTCAAAATCGATCAGGAGAGTTCATTAATTATTACGAAAACGGAAATAAAAAGAGCGTTACTAACTACCTCAAAGGTAGAATAATTGGAAACGAAGAGCTTTGGCACGAAAACGGTACAAAGGAATCTGAATCAGAATATCTAGAAACGGATGACCAATTTTCTACAGTACAAAAAATGAAAAACTTTTGGAAATCCGATGGTACTCAAACAGTGGTAAATGGAAATGGTTCTTTTGAAAATACAACTGAAGGTTGTCTTGATAAAGGCAATTACAAAAATGGTTTTAAAGAGGGAGTATGGACTGGATCTTTCAATAATGGCAAAAGCTATACCGAAGAATACGAAAATGGTAAATTGAAATCAGGTACAAGCACAGATGATGAAAATAACGAATACAGATATACAGATTTGAAAATTAATCCTGAGCCACTAAAGGGAATAAATGACTTTTACAAACACATTGGTAAAAATTTCCAAATTCCAAGGGCTTATGACAATCTAAAAGGAAAAATAATAACTTCTTTTATTGTTGAAAAAACAGGAGAATTGATCGAATTAAAAACTCTCAAATCCCTAATTGACACTTTAGATCGTGAGGCAATTAGAGTTGTAAAAAGTTACGGAAAATGGAAACCAGGAATTCTAAGGGGTCAAAAAGTACGAGTACTATATTCCATACCTATTTCACTACAAGGCTCAAGATAATTTACAATAACCTCAAAAAATAAATAGCCATTATTGTTTCCTTATTCATAATTATTTTATACTTTTGCACCCGTCTACCAATAGATGGCAGACATACATAAGAATCATTAAATAATATTGGAATGTATTTAACTAAAGAGATTAAAGAAGAAATCTTCGCACAACACGGAGAAAAAACGAATACTGGAAAAGCTGAAGCGCAAATCGCTTTGTTTACTTACAGAATTAGTCACTTAACGGAGCACTTGAAAAAAAATCGTCATGATTATAACACAGAGCGCTCATTAGTATTACTAGTAGGTAAAAGAAGATCGTTGTTAGATTACTTGAAAAAGAAAGAAATCAACAGATACCGTGAAATTATCAAAGTATTGAATATCAGAAAATAATCAATAGAAAAGAGGTGCGAAAGTGCCTCTTTTTTTATTTTATATATTATTGTCTTAAATCATTACAGAAGTCCTGACACAAAAGGGATTAGAGCTAAGACAAAACCACAAAATCAATCCATTTAGATTGATTATTAAAAAAAGTTTGGTTTTTCATTGGGTTTTAGGCATTAACTACGCACAACAACAACTACAACACAACTAGAACCCATGTTTAACTAAAAAATTAAATTTATGATTCCACAATTATTTGTAGAAAGTATCGATTTAGGTGATGGCAGAAGCATCACAATCGAGACAGGTCGTTTAGCCAAACAAGCTGATGGATCTGTAGTAGTAAGAATTGGAAAAACTGTTATTTTAGGTACAGTTGTTTCCGCAAGAAAAGCAAGTCCAGGTATTGATTTTTTACCTTTAACGGTAGATTATCGTGAAAAATTTGCTGCAGCAGGTCGTTTCCCTGGTGGTTTCTTCAAAAGAGAAGCACGCCCTAGTGATAGCGAAGTATTAACCATGAGATTGGTAGACCGTGTATTGCGTCCGCTTTTCCCAGATGATTACCATGCTGAAGTTCAAGTTATGATTCAATTGATGTCTCATGATGAGGATGTAATGCCAGATGCATTAGCAGGATTAGCAGCTTCGGCAGCACTTGCATTATCTGATATTCCATTTGAAACTTTAATTTCTGAAGCTAGAGTTGGTCGTATTGATGGTAAATTCATTATCAACCCTTCTCGCGCTCAATTAGCTTTGTCAGACATTGACATGATGATTGGAGCTTCAACCGATTCTATCGCCATGGTAGAAGGAGAAATGAAAGAGATTTCAGAAGCAGAAATGTTAGAAGCAATTAAATTTGCTCACGAACACATTAAAGTACAAATTGCTGCGCAAGAAAGATTAGCTGCCGCTTTTGGAAAAAAAGAAGTACGTGAATACGAAAATGAAAAATCTGATGATGCTATTTACGCTAAAGTAAAGGAAGCAGCTTACGATAAAATATATGCTATTGCTAGCAAAGGTTCTTCTAAACAAGAACGTACTGCTGCATTTGCAGAAGTAAAAGAAGAAGTAAAAGCTTTATTTACTGAAGAAGAATTGGCTGAAAACGGAGATTTAGTTTCTAAATACTTCTATAAAACCAATAAAGAAGCTGTTCGTAACGTAACCCTAGATTTAGGAACTCGTTTAGACGGAAGAAAAACTACAGAAATCAGACCAATCTGGTGTGAGGTAGATTATTTACCATCAGTACACGGATCTGCATTGTTTACACGTGGAGAAACACAAGCTTTGGCTACAGCTACTTTAGGAACTTCTAGAGAAGCAAACCAAATTGATTCTCCATCTGAACAAGGTGAAGAAAAATTCTACTTGCATTACAACTTCCCTCCTTTCTCAACTGGTGAAGCTCGTCCTTTAAGAGGAACTTCAAGAAGAGAAGTTGGTCACGGAAACTTGGCACAACGTGCCTTGAAAAACATGATCCCTGCTGATTGTCCTTATACAATTCGTGTAGTTTCTGAAGTATTAGAATCGAATGGTTCATCCTCTATGGCTACCGTTTGTGCTGGTACATTATCATTAATGGATGCTGGTATCCAAATGATCCGTCCAGTTTCTGGAATTGCTATGGGATTAATTACAGACGGAGAACGTTTTGCTGTATTGTCTGATATTCTTGGTGACGAAGATCATTTAGGAGACATGGACTTTAAAGTAACTGGAACTTCTGAAGGAATTACCGCTTGCCAAATGGACATCAAGATTGACGGTTTGAAATACGAGATTATGGAAGCTGCATTAGCTCAAGCTCGTGACGGTCGTTTGCATATTCTTGGAAAATTAATTGAAACTCTTGCTGCTCCAAAAGAAGATGTGAAACCATACGCTCCAAAAATTATCACTAGAACTATTCCTGGTAACTTTATTGGTGCTTTAATTGGACCTGGTGGAAAAGTGATTCAAGAATTACAAAAAGCTACAGGAACTACTATCGTAATCAATGAGGTAGACGAGCAAGGTGTTATTGAAATTTTAGGTACTGATCCTGCTGGAATTGAAGCAGTATTGGCTAAAATTCAATCTATTACCTTCAAACCACAAATGGGTGAAGCTTACGAAGTGAAAGTAATTAAAATGCTTGATTTTGGTGCGGTTGTAGAATATACAGCAGCTCCAGGAAATGAAGTTTTATTACACGTATCTGAACTAGCTTGGGAAAGAACTGAAAACGTTACTGATGTTGTAAACATGGGCGATGTGTTTCAAGTGAAATACCTAGGACTTGATCCAAAAACTAGAAAAGAAAAAGTGTCTCGTAAAGCACTTATCGCTAGACCTCCACGCGAGGAGAAAAAAGAGTAATCAGATCTTAGTTTACTAAAGGTTTATTTATAGAAAATCCCGTTCGTCAATGCGAACGGGATTTTTGTTTTGGGATTAAATTTATAAATAAAAAACACAGAGCAAGTCTGGGTTTATCTTATTTTTTTATAGTGCAGCACTAAAGCAAATGAATAGTAGGGCACTTAATAGGGTGTAAAGACACAAAGAAACCACACATTCTATGATAGCCTTTCCGTTTTATTAAATGTAAGTGTAATTCTAAAAGCAAAGAGTCAATTATCGGATGATTTTTTTATTTAAGGGCAGTGATTCATTATTTGTTCAACCATTTACCAAAAACCTAACCTAGTGGATGGTGGTTTGAAAAAGAAAACACCCGTGCGCTATGGTAAGTGGAACTTTTGTTTTTACCTGTTTTTAAGAACTGTAAGTAATTTTTCATTGATAAAATAATTACTCTTTCCAATTTTAATTTTAGTCAAAAACTTATTTTCATCATCAGCCAAAGCATTCAAATAGGTTCTTGCCGTGTGTCGATGAATTTTAAGTTCACGTTCCAAAAAATCTATTTTTGTGTATAAAAATACAACTTATTTATACACGTTTTTACAACGCGTACAAAAAAACACACTTTCTTATACACGTATCTGAATTAGCTTGGGAACGTACTTAAAACGTTAATGCTGTAGTAAACATGGGCGATGTATTCCAAGTAAAATACCCAGGACTTGATACTAAAACTAGAAAAGAGAAAGTATCAAAAAAAGCTCTTTTACCAAGACCTCCACGTGAGGAGAAAAAAGAGTAATCAGATCTTAGTTTACTAAAGGTTTATTTATAGAAAATCCCGTTCGCATTGCGAACGGGATTTTTGTTTTTATTAAAGCACATAACGTTCTAAAAAAGAAAGACTCCGCATTAGGGATAGCAGTGAAAATCCTTTTTATTCGTCGCGGCGAATAAAAAGATTGTAACGTATAGCCCGATTCGCCGCGGCGAAAATGCCCAAAAAAAACGTTTTAAAATAAAATTTAAAAATAAATGTAACTTTTTTGCAACTCCTTACGTATAACTATTTGTACACTTTAAAATTGAGGAGACAACACCATGAGACAACTTAAAATTACCAAGCAGGTAACGAATCGTGAAACTGCATCATTAGACAAATACTTACAAGAAATTGGAAAAGTTGATCTTATCACGGCTGATGAAGAGGTAGAGTTAGCACAAAAGATTAAAGCTGGTGACCAGCGCGCCTTAGAGAAATTAACAAAAGCCAACTTACGTTTCGTAGTATCGGTGGCAAAACAATATCAAAATCAAGGTTTAACCCTTCCCGATTTAATTAATGAAGGAAATCTTGGGCTTATAAAAGCAGCACAACGTTTTGATGAAACTCGTGGTTTCAAATTCATTTCGTATGCTGTATGGTGGATTCGTCAATCGATTTTGCAAGCTTTGGCTGAGCAGTCTCGTATTGTACGTTTGCCTTTGAACAAAATTGGTTCTATCAATAAAATTAACAAGATGTACGCTTTACTAGAGCAATCTAACGAGCGTCCGCCATCTGCTGAGGAAATTGCAAAAGAACTTGACATGACCGTAAATGATGTAAAAGAGTCTATGAAAAACTCTGGTCGTCACTTATCAATGGATGCTCCACTTGTAGAAGGTGAAGATTCTAACCTTTACGATGTATTGCGTTCTGGAGAGTCTCCAAACCCAGATAGAGAGTTAATTCACGAGTCATTACGCACCGAAATTGAGCGTTCTCTTGAAACTCTTACACCTCGTGAGGCTGATGTAGTTCGTTTGTACTTTGGTCTTGGTGACCAACACCCAATGACTTTAGAAGAAATTGGAGAAACTTTCGACCTAACTCGTGAGCGTGTGCGTCAAATCAAGGAAAAAGCAATCCGTAGATTAAAACATACTTCTAGAAGTAAAATTTTAAAAACCTATTTAGGATAACTATATTTGTTTCAAGTTTCAAGTTGCTCAAAACATCTTGAAACCTTAAACTTGAAACTTTTTTAAAGCAAACAACAGTCTGATTAACTGTTCGTTTTTTGATTGATGATTGAAACCTCGGCTGATTACCGAGGTTTTATTTTTTTAATAAAACCTCGGTCTGTTCTCCGCCACGGCAGATCGGGTTTCCGAGATTTCATTTTTTTCAATATAACCACAAATCACTATTTACTGAGAACGAATCACTGAATACTGTTCACTACTCACTATTCACTTCTCACTTTAAAGGCGTAACCTTCCGTAAAAACTTCGGGTCGGGCTATTCGCTGTATCTCTCCGTTGAACTACGAGGATGCCGCTTCTATCCCTTACGCAACCTTCGTTACTAAAAGTCGTTGTTTCTTATTGATGAAAAAGCACCTCAATTGGTCTAAAAAAACTATTTTTGCACCAACAACAACTTAAGAATCTGAAAACATATTCAGCTTAAACAACTACACAATGAAAAATACACTTATTGCTCCATCAGTATTAGCGGCTGATTTTGGAAACCTACAGCGAGACATTGAAATGATCAACAATAGTGAAGCCGATTGGTTTCATATAGACATCATGGACGGCGTTTTTGTACCTAATATTTCATACGGAATGCCAGTACTTGAAGCCATTGCTAAACACGCTACCAAAACAATTGATGTCCATTTAATGATTGTAGATCCAGATCGCTACATCAAAACATTTGCTGGACTTGGAGCCAATATCCTTAGCGTACATTACGAAGCGTGTACACACTTGCACAGAACACTACAGGCCATAAAAGCAGAACGAATGAAAGCTGGAGTTGCCATCAATCCGCATACTCCAATTGATTTGTTAGAAGATGTGATTAATGACATTGATTTGGTTTGTATCATGAGTGTGAATCCTGGTTTTGGTGGTCAATCATTTATTGAAAACACCTATTCTAAAGTTGAAAAACTAAAAGCCTTAATTACAAGAAAAGGAGCAGACACCCTTATTGAAGTTGATGGAGGTGTAACTAGTGCTAATGCAAAACAACTTGTTGAAGCTGGAGCCGATGTTCTTGTTGCAGGAAGTTTTGTTTTTAAAGCAACAGACCCTGTACAAACAATTCAAGATCTAAAAAAGCTTACTACTTTTTAATACAAAATGGCGCCTAGTGCGCCATTTTTATTGATTTTCTCTGTAGTTTATCATGGTAACAACATGATCATACAAATCTGGATGTACGGTTTTAAATTGAGCTGGTGTTTCAAAGAAATGTTCTAAAACTACTGCTAAAAATTCAAATTGATTTTCATACGCATAGGATCTAAAATACTGAGCATCGCTTAATGAGGAGCTTAAAACCGAATCAGAAAAATACTTGACTACTTCATTAAAGGCATCAAAAAAGATAATAGAACTGGGATCGTTATTTTTCATACAATGAAAATGCAGTACATGCGTAAATTCATGTAATCCTAGATTCAAATTATCAGTTGAACTTAAATGACCTAAGATAAAATCCTCCCAAGAAAAAACTACTGCTTTCATCATGGGATTAAACTCGCCTTTGTGAAAAACTTCATTTTCGGTTGAGAAGTAAGCCGTAGGATAAATAACAATTCGCTTGAACAACGGAACAAGATAATTACGCATCCCAAAGGTAAGCATGACATAAGTAGCTGCTATTAGCAATCGCATTTGCTCTGTAACTACAAGATCTTTACCTATAAATTGATATTGTTTTGTGAACATAAGTATTCTATGTTCAAAATACTCTTTTCTTTTAGCCGATAAGGTACTGTAATAAGGAAAATCGTCTGATAAAATTTTACGCTGATGTGGCTTCAGTCTTTTAGAGAAAGGATACCAATGTATGAACAATGGCTTATTAAAGAACATCATATAAGAGGGCTCAATAACATTAAACAGTATAAATAAAAGAAAAAAGAGACCTATAAAAACTGTCAAAACTACTTGGACAACCATATTAAAGTAATTCATTAAAAAAATGCCTCAAAAAACTCAAGATAACTTGTAATTTTCTAAGGCATTTAAAAGTTAAAAAGTGGCCGCGACAGGGTTCGAACCTGCAACCCTCAGAGTCGAAATCTGATATTCTATCCAGTTGAACTACACAGCCATTTGATTAGAGATTTGTGATTAACGATTCTAGATTTATAATTGTTAATCTTGTATCTTAAAATTTAGGTCAATAATTTTTTAACTATTGTAGAAATCGTTTTCCCTTCAGCAGTTCCACCAAGTTTTGCTGATGCTAATCCCATAACTTTCCCCATAGAAGCAATACCTGATGCTCCGGTTTCGGCAATAATTGCTGCAATAACGGCTTCAACTTCTGCTTCACTTAGTTGAGCTGGTAAGAATTTCTCAATAACTGCTATTTGCGCTAATTCTGGTTCAGCAAGATCTAAACGGTTTTGCTCTGTGAAGATTCGGGCACTTTCTTTACGTGTTTTTACAAGTTTTTGTAGCAACTTTACTTCATCGTCTTCTGAAATTTCTTCTTTAGATCCTGTTGCCGTTTGTGCTAGTAATAGTTCTGATTTTATTGCTCTTAATGCTTCAAGTGCAACGGTATCTTTAGCTCTCATGGCGGTCTTCATTTCGTCCATGATTAATGTTGATAAACTCATATCTTATGTCTTTGTTTTTTCAATTATGATGAAACAGCAGTTACGGCGCACTGTTGCTTACTGCCCCAGATGGTCGTGAAAAGCCTTTTTAGGGCAAAAAGCAATTTTTTTCTAAGAGTTAAAAAGCGACTGAAAGAAGCTCTTTTAAGACTGTAGAAAAAAAGCGTTTTGTACAAAAAGCTTGCAACAACAGCTGGATTCAGGCCCAACAAAATTACAGTATTTTAACGGGAATAGCAACTGCTATCTGGTGGATTGTAGTAAAAAAAGAAACCCGAAAATCATATTAATTTTCGGGTTTCCTAGAATTAATTAACACCTTAATCTACGTTATCGTGTAAATACGAATTATTAGAACGCAATTGCAAATCATTGTTACTATCTGTACCAACAGATATCCTTGAATTTGCAGTATTCATTTGATTATTTGAGATATTTATACCCAATCGTTTGTAAGCAGGTTCTTTCTCATATTCATCAATTTTAGAAACATTATTATGGAACTTATAATTGAAATCTTTTAATTTCTTTCTACGCTCATCAGCTCTCATTCGTAATGATTCTTCAATCGTCATTTCTGTAGGAGCAATGCTTTCAAAATCCATATGCTCAGCTGTTGTAGTATCTACTTGTTTCAAAGTGATATTCAATTCAGCTGGCGTAACCACTTCAGTTGCTTTTACTGCAGCTTTTGGCATAAACTCTGGTTCTTCATCCATATACTCCTCTAACGAATATTTGATAATTCCATTGTCTGAAAGCTCTGTTACTGGTACAAATTGAACTGCTTCATTTACTTTAATTTCTTTAGTCTCATTTGTCAATTCAAAAATTACGTTATTGTCTTGTTTTTGTTCTGACACTTCTGATTTAAAAAGAGGTAAATCAAATGAAAATGATGTTTGCTCTTGTTTTTCTGTTGTTTTTGCTTGCACCAATTGTGGCTCTACTGCTGGAGTAGAAACTATAAAATCGATATCAGTAATAGGTGAAACAATTTCGAATGTTACGTCTAAATTGTTTATAAAATCAGACATTTCAACCAAGTCTTCATTATTGATCGTTGGTGTGTTTACAACTGGAGTTTTTACAACTACTTCGTCCTCCATTAAATCAAATACAATTCTATCATTTGCAGAAGACGCTTTTGGAGTCTCCATATTTAAGTCAAATGCAGTTACAGAATTGTTTATTAAATTGTACACACTTTTTTGCTCATCCCCTAGCGTATGAATTATCTTTTTAGGCTCTGTGTTTACAATCTCATTTTGTTGTTCTATATCAAATCCTGTTGCAATAATAGTTACTGCAATAGCATCACCAAGAGACTCATCCTCACCTACACCCATGATGATATTGGCATTATGTCCCGCTTCGTTTTGAATGTGATCATTGATTTCCCCAATTTCATCGATAGTAATTTCATTAGTACCAGAAACGATAAGCAACAATACGTTTTTGGCACCAGTAATTTTGTTATCGTTTAATAATGGCGAATCTAGAGCTGCAATAATAGCCTCTTTTGCTCTGTTCTCACCTGATGAAACTGATGAACCCATAATTGCGGTTCCACTATTATACAAAACCGTTTTAGCATCTCTTAAATCGATATTTTGAGTATAGTGATGCGTAATTACTTCGGCAATTCCGCGTGAAGCAGTTGCCAAGACTTCATCCGCTTTAGAAAATCCTGCTTTAAAACCAAGGTTTCCATAAACTTCTCTTAGTTTGTTATTGTTTATAACAATTAAGGAATCTACTTGTTTACGTAATTTTTCAATTCCAATTAAAGCTTGCTCTTGACGCACTTTACCTTCAAAAAGAAACGGTAGCGTAACTATACCTACTGTTAAAATATCTCTTTCCTTAGCTAGTTGAGCAATTACTGGAGCTGCACCGGTACCTGTACCACCACCCATACCAGCGGTAATAAAAACCATCTTGGTATTTTGATCCAACATTTTTTCAATTTCGGAGATGCTCTCTATAGCTGACTGCTGTCCTACATCAGGATTAGCACCTGCGCCTAACCCCTCGGTAAGATGAACACCCAACTGTATTTTATTTGGCACTGAACTGCTATGTAAAGCTTGAGAATCTGTATTACACACTATGAAGTCAACGCCTTTTATTCCTTGCTTAAACATGTGGTTGATAGCGTTACTTCCGCCTCCACCGACCCCTATAACTTTTATTACATTTGATTGGTTTTTAGGTAAATCAAATGAAATACTTCCAAATTCTGTGTTGCTTGGCATAATTTTGGGTTTTTTGAAATTATTATTAATTCTTAGCTTCTTTTTTGAGTTTTATTCTGCATTATCAAGAAATTCTTTGATCCTATCCACATAACGATCAAAGAAGTTTTTTTGAATTCTAGTTGCGGTAGAATCCGGTTGTTTCTCTTTAATATGGTATTCTTCCTCTATTGCAATTTCAGACACTTCATTTACAGGAGTTGGTGCCACAGCCACGGGCGCTCTATAAACTGGTTGCTCTTTTACTGGAGCAACAAGATCCAATCGTACTGCACTTTGAGTTTTGTTTTCTATACTTTTCATTACTAACCCCACAGCTGTTGCATATAAAGGACTTGATATTTCCTCATCTGAATTCCCTGCTAGGTGCTCATTTGGATATCCTATTCTGGTATCCATTCCTGTAATATATTCTACTAGTTGTTTTATATGTTTCAACTGAGCTCCACCACCAGTTAATACAATACCTGCAATTAATTTCTTTCTTGGATCTTCATGACCATAAGCTTTCACTTCGGTAAAAACTTGTTCAATTATTTCAACTACACGTGCGTTAATAATTTTAGAAAGATTTTTCAATGAAATTTCTTTTGGCTCTCTTCCTCTTAATCCTGGTATTGATACAATTTCATTGTCACGGTTTTCTCCAGGCCAAGCAGATCCAAACTTCACTTTTAAAAGCTCGGCTTGCTTTTCAATAATAGAACATCCTTCCTTAATATCATCAGTAATAACATTCCCTCCAAAAGGGATGACAGCGGTATGACGAATGATTCCATCTTTAAAAATGGCTAAATCAGTGGTTCCTCCACCTATATCAATTAAGGCAACACCAGCCTCTTTTTCCTCTTGACTAAGTACCGCATCAGCAGACGCTAATGGCTCCAGTGTAAGCCCAGAAAGCTCAATACCCGAACTTTGAATACAGCGCCCAACATTTCTTATAGATGCTGCTTGCCCTACAACCACGTGAAAACTTGCTTCAAGTCTTCCGCCATACATTCCTATCGGTTCCTTAATCTCTGACTGACCATCAATCTTGAACTCTTGAGGCAAAACATGAATAATTTCTTCACCAGGTAACATGGCTAATTTATTTACTTGATCAATAAGAAGCTGAATGTCACTTTCGCCTATTACTTCTTCTGGATTGTGTCTGCTAATATAATCTGTATGTTGAATACTACGTATGTGCTGACCTGCAATACCTACTACTACATCTTTTATTTTAAAACCTGAATTATTTTCGGCATCTTGGATTGCTTGTTGTATAGACTGTATAGTTTGTGTAATATTATTAACCACACCTCTAGCCACACCAAGACTTTTAGATTTACCTAAACCTAAAATTTCCAGTTTACCATACTCATTTTTTTTGCCTATCATGGCAACTATCTTAGTTGTCCCAATATCTAGTCCTACTGCAATCTTCTCTTTTTCCATTATCAATTATTTAGTGCAAACTACTTGATCCGTAAATCGGAGGTCAATTTTTTTATATTTATACAAAGAACCATCCAAAACAGCCTTTTGAAAAAAAGCTTTATAATTCCTAAATTTTAACACAGCAAAATTTAGACTACCAAAATCTATTTGATAATCAAAATTTCTATTGTGCATAATTAAGCTACCATTTGGCATTATTTGTATTCCAATGATGTTCTTTTTCAAAAACTCATCATTGTAAATAACTTGAAATAATTTTGTTAATTCTTCGCTATTTTTTTTATTTCTCGCTCCTGAAACAAGCGGTACTCTCGCTGTAAAGTTATCTGACAAAGGCATTTTACCGCCTTGATAATCAATATAAAAAGACTTACCATTATCAAACACCCTAGCAATTGGAGTCTTTTGTTCTACCACTGCTTTTAACACACCATCAATGGTCACATATACTTCTGATTTTTTAATCATAGCATGTGAATCAATAGTGGTTTCTAGTTTATTCAAATCTAAATTAACTTTTTGAATACTTCTTACGTTGTCACTATTTTCTATCAACAATTTATTAACTATTTCTTGTTTAACAAATGGCGAATTAACTCCCACAAATGTTACTGTAGATTGCTTCAGTTTTCTATTTTCATTTCGTTTTGATGTGAAAGAAAATAAAAAAATCAACAGTACAAACATGAGTACTAATCGTACATTTGTCCAATTAAAGAGTTTCATTTAATGCTTTTTTAATTGTTGGCACCCATTCTCCTATATCTCCCGCACCAATTGTTACAATAATTGCTGCATCACTATTTACAATCTTTTGAACTAAATCTTTCTTTTCAACCAATTCTTTATGCTCATTAGTCATTTTTTGCAACAACCAATCTGATGTTATCCCTGGCATAGGCAATTCTCTAGCAGGATAAATATCCAAAAGCAAAATCTCATCAAAAGCCGATAAACTTTTGGCAAACTCATCCCCAAAATCATGAGTTCTACTAAATAAGTGTGGCTGAAAAATTGCCAACACTTTTTGGTTAGGATACAACTCTCTTACTGCTTGATGCACTGCGTTAATCTCAGTAGGATGGTGTGCATAATCATCTATATAGACTTTATGATCCGTTTTTATTTGATATGAAAATCTTCTTTTTATACCCTTAAATGACGCAATAGCTTTTGCAATAGCATCTTGAGGAGTTCCATATAAATTTGCCATACCAATTGCCATCAAGGCATTCATAAGATTATGCTTTCCTGGAAGTCCAAAATGCAAATTCTGCATCACACCAGATGGTGTTTGAACATCAAAAACATAACTTCCATTTCCGACACGTACGTTAAACGCTTTATAAACAGCATCTTCATTTACGGCGCAGGTTATTCCCTCTAATGGCAAATCCTTTGTTATGAAAAGATTATTTTTATCTTCTATTTTAGAGGCAAACTCTACAAACGACTCTTCAATTGCTGCACTTGTCCCATAAATATCTAGATGATCCGCATCCATAGAGGTAATGCAAGCAATATTGGGGTGCAAATGTAAAAAAGAACGATCAAATTCATCTGCTTCTACCACAGTAATTGTTTTACCGTTGCCTATTAAATTTGAATTGTAATTCTCAACAATGCCACCTATAAAAGCTGTCACATCAGCACCGCTTTCATTCAAAATATGTCCCAAAATTCCCGATGTAGTTGTCTTACCATGTGTTCCTGCTACTGCAAAACAAAACGTATTTTCGGTAATCAAACCTAAAACCTCCGCTCTCTTTTTTATCTCATATCCTTGTTCTAAAAAAAAACACCATTCAGAATGCGTTTTTGGAACAGCTGGAGTTACCACCACAAGCGTATTACTGATCAAGAAATCTTTTGGAATCAATTGAACATCATCTTCAAAATGAATTGAAATTCCAGACGCTATTAATTCATTTGTAAGACTTGAAGGGGTTTTATCATATCCAGAAACTTGCTTTCCTAATGTTTTAAAATAACGAGCAAGATTGCTCATCCCGATTCCTCCGATGCCTATAAAATAAACGTTATGTATGTTATTTAAATTCATTTTTGTTGTATTCTGATAGTATTAAACTACTTTATCTCTATTTTATTTTAACAATGATACAATGGCATCCACAATGTCTTTTGTTGCATTAGGTTTAGCCAATTTTTTCATGTTATTACTCAAATTTATTTGAAGTTGATGGTCATGAATAAGCTTATTGAAAACAGATTCAAACTTCAAATCCAACTCACTTTCTTTAAGCAGCAAAGCTCCACCATTATCTACAATTGCTTTACCATTTTTGGTTTGATGATCTTCGGCTACATTTGGCGATGGTATAAAAATTGTGGGTTTAGCTACCAAGCACAATTCAGATACTGATGATGCACCTGCACGCGAAATCACAAAATCAGCAGCAGCATAAATTAAATCCATTCTGTCAATAAACGAAACTACTTGAACATTTTCCCTGTCAGAAAAATGTTTATACTCGGCCATATAAAAATTACCACATTGCCAAAAAACTTGTACTCCTGAGGCAATTAAAAAATCAAGCTCTTTTTCAATAAGCTGATTAATTCGTCTTGAACCTAAACTTCCACCCAAAACTAGAAGTGTTTTTTTATTATCGTCTAAATTAAAATACGATATAGCTTCACTTCTTTTAGAATCGATATCTAATAAATCTTGACGAACTGGATTTCCTGTTAAAATGATTTTGTCTTGTGGAAAAAACCGTTCCAGATTTTCGTATGCTACACAAATTTTACTAGCCTTTTTACTCAATAATTTATTTGTAATTCCTGGAAAGGAATTTTGTTCTTGAATCAAGGTAGGAATACCACTCATCCCTGCTGATTGCAATAATGGCCCACTTGCAAATCCACCAGTACCTATTACAACATCTGGCTTAAACTCTTTTATGATTGATCTAGAGCGCCACAGGCTAGAAAGTACTTTTACAGGAAACAAAATATTATCAAGAGTTATTTTACGTTGTAATCCTGCGATCCATAATCCTTTTATAACATAACCCGCTTGAGGCACTTTTTGCATTTCCATCTTGTCCTGAGCTCCAACAAATAAGAATTCAGCATCTGGAAAACGCAATTTTAATTCATTAGCAATAGCAATTGCCGGATAAATATGTCCGCCAGTTCCTCCGCCGCTAAGTATGAATTTATATTGTTTCATTTTAAAAAAATTTCGAATCCTATTTATTAAACACTGCCTTCATGGGATTTATAGCTTTATCTTCGATGGAATAATCCTGCACCACTTCGTACTCTTGGTCAAGCTCTCTATCAATAAGTTTTTGCAACGCTTCTTCTCTTTTTGCAGCGTCCTTTTTTTCTTCTGCTATTTCTTCTTCTTTTTTGGTCACGCTAATGATGATTCCTAATGCAAAACAAGTCATCCAAATGGAGCTACCTCCACTACTTATAAGCGGCAACGTTTGCCCTGTAACAGGCAATAGTTCAACAGCAACTGCCATATTTACCATGGCCTGAAAAACCATAGGAAAACCTAAACCTACGACCAGTAATTTTCCAAAAAGGCTATTGGCTTTATGAGAAGCCACAACAAAACGAAATAGCAACAACAAGTACAAGACAATTACTCCAACTCCGCCCACAAGACCATATTCTTCAATAATAATTGCATATATAAAATCAGATGAAGATTGCGGTAAAAAGTTTTTTTGGACACTTTTACCTGGTCCTAATCCGTATAATTTTCCTGATGCGATTGCAATTTTTGCTTTCTCTATTTGGTAATCATCTTCTCCAGGTTTATCACTGGTGAAATTTTCAACTCTACTTATCCACGTGTCCACACGGTTGGGAAATGCATCTGGAAAAGTCTTAGCAATAATCATAAAAAAAGCTAACATTACTACTCCTGTCCCTACAACGATACCCATATATTTCAATGGATATTTGCCTATAAAAACTAGCATCAACACCATAGAAAAAATAAGGGCTGTTGTACTAAAATTTGCAGGTAAAATAAAAATTAATGTTACAAAAACAGGCAGCCATAACTCCCACACAGACGCTTTAAATGTTAAGGGTTCAGTTCTTTTTTTTGATAAAAAACGGGCTACGAATATAAACAACACCATTGAGGCTAGAGTCGAGGGCTGAAAAGTAACACCAATAAAAGGAATTTGAATCCATCTACTAGCGTTAGCACCTGCAATTACTGTGCCCTTGAATAATGTAAACGCTAAAAGCAACCAAACAAAGTACAAAGAACCCCTTGCAATAGCTTTGAAATAATGATATGGTACTTTATGCACCATAAAAATTATTGTAAAACCAATTCCTATATGAACGATATGCTTAACCAGATACCCCAGAGTATTCCCATCTCCTTTTCCTATGTAAGCTAAATTACTACTCGCACTAAAAACAGGCATAAAAGACAACAAGGCTAATAAGGCCACAAATGACCAAATCCCTTTATCCCCTTTTAAATTGCTTATTAGTTTTTTCATTTTCATTCTTTGTTACCAATTCTTATCCTTTTATTGCAGCAGATAAAACCGATATTCACCACTTTAAAATACTATTTACTTACAAACTTTTAACTGCTTGTTTAAATTGTTTACCACGATCCTCATAGCTTTCAAATAAATCGAAACTAGCACAAGCAGGAGACAATAATACGGTATCTCCTTTCTCTGACAAACGCTGCGCCATTTTAACAGCATCACTCATAGAAGTTACCTCAACCATCATGTCTACTACATTACCAAATGCGTCTATAATTTTTTTATTATCAACTCCAAGACACACAATTGCCTTTACCTTTTCACGTACTAAAGGCATTAACTCGTTATAATCATTTCCTTTATCAACACCACCTACAATCCATACTGTAGGCGCATTCATACTATCTAAAGCAAAAAAAGTAGCATTTACATTTGTAGCCTTAGAATCATTAATATATTGAATGTTCTGAATTTTCAAGACTTTTTCTAAACGGTGCTCAACACCCTGAAAATTTGATAAACTTTCACGAATGGTAGCTTTTCGAATTTGCATTAATTTTGCTACTGAAGTGGCTGCCATTGCATTTTTCATATTATGTTTTCCCTCTAAGGCGATATGCTCTGTATCCATTGAAAAATCCTCTCGGTTAATTTTAATTTCCATTTTATTTTGTATTATGTGAGCTCCTTCGTTGAATGTTTTTGTCAATGAAAAAGGAATTAATTTTGCTTTTGTTTGATGAGTTGTTAACCAATTATTGATCGC
This sequence comes from Flavobacterium sp. CECT 9288, assembly GCF_918731615.1. NCBI lineage: Bacteria > Pseudomonadati > Bacteroidota > Flavobacteriia > Flavobacteriales > Flavobacteriaceae > Flavobacterium > Flavobacterium sp. CECT 9288. Next base: position 2,803,404 of record NZ_OU957226.1, read on the forward strand.
TTCGTCATCTGCGTCATAAATTAGATAATCCTCCTCTGTTTGATTCATAGTTATTCTAAACTTTGAATCGATATAATTTTCATATTTGTATTCGTATCGATCTAAATGATCTGGACTTATATTCGTAATAATTGCAATGTGTGGCTTGAAATTAAATACCCCGTCTAATTGAAAGCTGCTCAATTCAAGCACATAAAAATCAAACTTATTATCGGCCACCTGCCAAGCAAAACTTTTGCCTATGTTTCCTCCTAAACCTACATTTACCCCAGCTGATTTCAATAAATGATATGTAAGCATGGTTGTAGTTGTCTTTCCATTACTACCCGTAATTCCTATAATGGTAGCATTTGTAAAAGGAGCAGCAAACTCAATCTCTGATATTACCGAAACCCCTTTCTCTACTAGTTTTTTAACAATAGGAGATTTATCAGGAATACCAGGGCTTTTCATAACCACATCGGCATTCAAAATCAAATCCTCGGTATGCTTTTCTTCTTCCCATGGAATTGAATTGAGAGATAAAACCTCTTTATAATTCCCTTTTATTTTTCCAAAGTCAGATACGAAAACGTCGTACCCTTTCTTCTTTCCTAAAATTGCAGTTCCAATACCGCTTTCTCCCCCACCAAGAATAACTAGTCTCATGTAATTTTAATTAAAAATTGAGAATTAAAAATTAAAAATTTGTTAGCAACTCCATGGAATTAGCTCTATAACTTCAATTTTATGACACACAATTAATTATTTAACTATTTCTATATTTTCGATTTCAACGTTATTATAATCTTTGCAACTATTTTGCAAATTTCCTCCGCTTCAGAACATATACTTTCAAATTCATGAAGAGAGATGTAATCTGTTTCTTTTAATAATTTCAACCAATATATTGTCTCTCTAGTTTCTTTATAAGCGATTTCTAACTTAAACAAAAACTCTTTATCAGATCTCCCTCCTATAGACTCCTCAATATTTGCTCCTATTGATGTCCCACTTCTCAAAATCTGTTTACTTTACACAAACTCCTTTTTTATCGTTGTTAAGTACTTATATAAATTAACTATCCTAACCGCAAAAAGAAATGATTTCTGTTGAACAATATTTTCTTTCATTAGAGAATTTTAATTTTTAATTCTGCATTTTTAATTGAAACCTATCTCAATTTTAATGTAACTATGGACAGTATGGCTAACATGATGGCTACAATCCAAAAACGGGTAACAATTTTACTCTCATGATATCCCTTCTTTTGATAATGATGGTGTAAAGGGGACATCAAAAATATTCTTCGGCCTTCGCCAAAACGTTTCTTGGTATACTTAAAATAACTCACCTGAAGTACTACCGAAAAATTCTCGACTAGAAAAATTCCGCATAACAATGGGATTAGCATTTCCTTACGAACTGCAATTGCTAGTACAGCAATGATTCCCCCAATAGTCAAACTTCCCGTATCTCCCATAAATACCGATGCTGGATACGAGTTATACCAAAGAAACCCAATTAAAGACCCTACAAATGCCGCTATAAAAACCGTCATTTCTCCCGAATTAGGGATGTACATAATATTCAAGTAATTGGAAAAAATAATGTTTCCCGATACAAACGTAAAAATACCTAACGCCAGCACTGAAATGGCCGATGTTCCTGCTGCAAGACCATCTATACCGTCTGTTAAATTCGCACCATTTGAAACAGCTGTGATAATAAAAATTACCACCGGAATAAATATTAACCACGCCCATTTTTCATAACCTTCTCCAGTCCAAGCTAAAATTTCAGCGTAATCAAACTCATTATTTTTAAAAAACGGAATTGTAGTTGCTGTTGATTTCTCCTCAATTGGAGCTGGTAAAACAACGGTGCTAGTAGGTGCTCTAAAAATATCTGATGTAGACGTATCTGTACGTACAGTAACACCTGCATGAAAATAAAGAACGGTCCCTACTATTAATCCTAAACCTACTTGTCCTATTACTTTAAAAATTCCTTTTAAACCTTGCTTATCCTTTTTAAAAATCTTAATGTAATCATCAATAAACCCTATTGTCCCCATCCAAAGCGTGGTAACAATAAGTAATACAATATAAATGTTGTGCAGTTTTGCAAAAAGCAAAACCGGAACAAGCGTTGCAAATATGATAATCAAACCACCCATTGTAGGTGTACCCGCTTTTTCATTTTGACCCGCTAATCCAAGCTCTCTAACCGTTTCTCCTACTTGCTGTTTTTGTAAAAAGCGAATGATTCGTTTACCATAAATAGTAGACAATAATAGCGATAACATTAAGGCTAATGCTGATCTAAAAGTAATGTACTGAAAAACTCCTGTTCCAGGAACATCCATCATTTTGTCTAAATATTCAAATAAATAATACAGCATATATCTTTGTTTATCTGGTTAACTGTTATTTTGTTTTTTCTTATGAATCGTTTTAAATACTAAACGATGTCAAATTATTTTCCTAATTGTTCTAATAGTTCTTTTACTATTTTCATATCGTCAAAATCATGACGAACACCATTAATCTCTTGGTACGTTTCATGACCTTTACCTGCAACCAATAAGATGTCATTAGGCTGTGCTAACTGACACGCTGTTTTAATAGCTTGCATTCTATCTGTAATAGAAATTGTTTTCTTAAAATGATGTGGAGCTACTCCTTTTTCCATTTCAGAGATGATTTCTAAAGGATCTTCACTCCTTGGATTATCCGAAGTGAAAATAGCTTTGTCACTTAAACTTGCAGCTATATCAGCCATTACTGGTCTTTTTGCTTTATCCCTATCACCCCCACAACCCACAACCGTAATCAGCTGCTCGTTTTGAGTACGAATGGTGTTTATTGTTTTCAAAACATTTTCAAGAGCATCTGGTGTATGAGCATAATCAACAATAGCAGTCACATTAGAATTCGATACTATATATTGAAACCTGCCTGAAACACTTTCTAAATTAGATAATAACCTAAGAACTTCTAAACTATCAAGTCCTAATTCTAAAGCAGTTCCGTAAATTGCAAGCAAATTATACGCATTGAAATCTCCAATCAATTTAACCCAAACCTCATGACCGTTTATTTTTAATAACAATCCTGATAATTGATTTTCTAAAATTTGTGCTTTATAATCGGCATAGGTTTTTAAGGCGTACGTTTTTTTATTAGCAACGGTATTTTGTAACATGACAGATCCGTTTTTATCATCCGCGTTGGTAAGAGCAAAACCGGTTTTTGGTAAACTATCAAAAAAAGCTTTTTTAACATCTCTGTATTCAGCAAATGTGGGGTGATAATCTAAATGATCATGAGACAAATTGGTAAAAACTCCACCTGTAAAATGCAATCCTTCTGTTCTCTTTTGATGAATTCCATGAGAACTCACTTCCATGAAACAATATTCAACACCACTTTCTATCATTTCATTTAAGTAGTGGTTTATTGTTAACGAATCTGGAGTGGTATGAGTAGCTTTATACTCTTTCTCATTCACCATGATTTTCACAGTAGAAAGCAAGCCAACTTTATACCCAGCATTTATAAATAATTGGTATAATAAAGAGGCAATAGTGGTTTTACCATTAGTACCTGTAATACCAACTAATTTTAGTTTTTGCGAAGGCGAATCATAAAAATTTGCAGCCATGCAAGCCAATGCAGCATTGGTATCTTGAACCTTGATATACGTTACTCTTGGTGAAAGTTCAGCTGGCAAAATTTGACAAACTATTGCTGTGGCTCCAAGTTGAATTGCCTTTTCAATAAAATCATGACCGTTTGAAACTGTACCGTGAATAGCAACAAACACATCTCCGTTGAGAATTTTTCTAGAATCGAATTCTATTTTATTCACAGGAATATCTGTAAGACCCGTTACCGAATCTATAGCTACTTTGTATAATATGTCTTTTAGTACTTTCATGATAACTCTAATAATATTGTTGCATTTTTTACTACATTTTCACCTGCTTGCAACGACTGTTTTTTAACTTTTCCTACACCTACAACTTTTACTTTCATCCCTAAATTTCCAAGAAGCGCTACAGCATCCATGCCTGACATACCTTTAAGATTAGGGACTACTTTCTGCTTTTTCTGAACTTTTGAATAGTAAGCCTCATAGCTTTGTTCTTGCTTATCAATTTTCCTGTCAAGATTTTTTATGGTATTGGTTGAAGGAGCATCGGTAAATATTTTTTGTGCAATTCTTTTAAAAACTGGCCCAGCCACATCAGCACCGTAATAATTATTAAGTGCTGTATTAGGCTTATGCACCACCACTATACAAGAATACTTAGGATTATCAGCTGGAAAATAGCCCACAAAAGAGGAGGCGTAATACATTCCTGTTCTTCCTGCTTTACCATAGTTTACCTGTGCCGTACCGGTTTTTCCTGCCATTGAAAAATCTTTAGAAAACAATTTAGATCCTGTTCCTTTTTTCACCACATTAGCCAAGACTGCTTTGAGTTTAACAATGGTTTCCTTAGAACAAATTTTAGGGTTTAAAACTTCTTTTTCATATTTTTTTATGGTTCTATTCCACTCTTTTATTTCAGATACAAATTGTGGTTTTACCATTTCCCCATCATTTGCAACGGCATTATAAAAAGCTAATGTTTGCATTGGTGTAATATGCACTCCGTATCCAAAAGCCATCCAAGGCAATGATATTTTAGACCAACTTCTATCTGTAGGTTGAGGCACATAAGGGATTCCTTCCCCTTTGATAGAGAGTCCTAATGTTTTATTAAGTCCATAATTATTAAGATGATTTACAAACTGCGACGGATTCTCTTTGTATGCATTATAAACCGCTTGAACTAATATTGTATTAGATGAAACCTCAAAACCTCTAGCCAGAGAAATTTTGCCGTATCCACCTTCATGAGAATCTTCTACTTTTTTACCAAAATACGTTATCACTCCGTTTTTGCTATCATAAACTGCACTTGTATCTACTTTTTTATCATCTAACAATGCCATTAATCCTGCTAATTTATAAGTAGAACCAGGCTCATGAGACTCTGCTACGGCGTAATTTGTAGTTTCATAATAAGTACCGTCATTAGCTCTTCCTAAATTAGAAATTGCTTTAATATGACCCGTTTTAGTCTCCATCACTACTACTGATCCATGATCTGCCTCATAAGACTCCAGCTGTTTCAATAAAGCGTGATGTGCTATATCTTGAATGTACACATCAATAGTTGAGATGACATCATACCCGTCTTGAGGATCTACCTCATTAACATCACGAATAGGTTTCCATTGTCCTTTTGCAATTTTTTGTTTTAAAATCTTACCGTCTTTCCCATTCAAATATTTTCTAAAAGCCCATTCTATTCCTTTTCCATCAACAGATTGACCATTTTGAGTACGTTCATACCCTACGGTTCTTTCGGCAATTTTACCAATGGGATGCTCCCTAACTGTTTCTTGCTCTACAATTATCCCTCCTTTGAAAGCTCCCAAATTAAATAATGGAAAACCTTTAATTTTAAAATAAGAAGTATAACCTAGTTTACGACCTATTAAATAATATCTATTCTTGTTGGCACGTGCTTTTCTTAACTCATTTTCAAAATAGCTAGATGTTTTACCCAACACTGTTGCTAAAGAGTCTGAAAGTGATTTTACATTCTTTTCAAAGACTTCGGTTTTGGGCGCAACGGCATCAAAACGTATTTCATAATTAGGAATTGATGTAGCCAATAGACTGCCATCAGCCGAGTAAATATTTCCTTTATTGGCTGGTATTACAAAGTTCCTTACCGTTCTTTCTTTGGCTAATTTTCGATAATAATCTCCCTCAACCCATTGAATATTGGTTAATTTAATAGTAATAGCCACTGCAATCACAAAGATGAATGCAGCAACCAGATAAATTCTGTAGGATATATTTTTATCGTCTACTCCCATATTTTTTTGAAAAAGCTTTTTTCTTCTTCTTTGACTACTTTTATTTTTACTGGCGGCACTGTGGATGGAAAAATTTGTTTTTGCAACATTTTCTCAGATATAGTGGACTCCATTTTTAATTTCATTAACTCTGACCTTCTATCTACAAACTCTGATCGCAATTCTTTAACTTGATTAGAGAGTGCCGCTATTTCAAATACTTTTTGTTCAAATCTTTGTGTATTTGCAATCATAATAATAGCAAGTGCAATTCCAAAAACAATGAATCGCCAGTTTTTTACAGCATCATCGTTTACAAGAAACTTTGCTTTTAATAAACTGTAAACCCCGTTTTTCATTTTTTATCTTTTTTCAGCAATTCTTAATTTGGCACTTCTTGCTCTATTATTCTCTTTAATCTCGTTAGCATTGGGAACAATTAATTTTCCAATGGTTTTAAATGGAACCGAAAAATTTCCAAAAAAATCACGTTCAGGCTCTCCATCAAACATTCCGTTTTTTACAAATCTTTTCACCAATCGGTCTTCAAGAGAATGATATGAAATAACACTCAAACGTCCTTCTGGTTTTAAGATTTCTAAAGATTGCTCTAAGAATTCCTTTAAAACATCCATTTCTTGATTCACCTCTATCCTTATAGCTTGATATATCTGAGCTAGTATTTTATTTTTAACTCTTTCTGGCAAATACCTTGACAAAACCTCTTTTAACTCATCAGTAGTTTTTATTGGGTATTGCGTTCTGGCTTCTACTATAGTCCTTGCCAGTACAGGAGCGTTTTTTAACTCTCCATAATCCAGAAAAACTCTTTTTAAATTTGCTTCATCATATTCGTTTACCACCTTGTAAGCACTCAAGTCATTTTTCTGGCTCATTCTCATATCTAAGTCCGCATCAAAACGAGTTGAGAAACCTCTCTCTGGAACATCAAACTGATGTGAAGAAACTCCAAGGTCTCCTAAAATCCCATCAACACTCTTTACTCCATAAAAACGCAAAAACCGTTTTATAAAACGGAAGTTTTCATTTATCAGGGTAAATCTATCATCAGCTAATGCGTTGGCTAATGCGTCTTCATCTTGATCAAAGGCAAACAACTTCCCATTTGGCCCCAGCCGTTTCAAAATTTCTTTTGAATGACCTCCTCCTCCAAAAGTTACATCTACATATACTCCATCAGGATGAATATTTAAACCATCTACTGATTCCTGAAGCAAAACAGGATTATGATATTCCATTGTTGTCGTCATTTAAATTCCCCATTACTTCTTCTGCTAAATCTGCAAAATCCAGATCATCTCCACTTATTGATTTCTCATACAAATCTTTATCCCAAATCTCTACCATATTAATAGATGACGAGAAAACAACATCTTTAGTAATACTTGCAAAAACTGCTAAATCCTTTGGAGCCAATAATCTACCTAGCGCATCAATCTCTACCACTTTTACTCCTGCGGTAAACCTTCGGATAAAATCATTATTTTTTTTTACAAAGCGATTGAGCTTGTTAATTTTTGCCATCATTACATTCCACTCTTGCATAGGATACAACTCAAGACATGGTTGAAACACAGAACGCTTCAAAACAAACCCGTCTTGAAGTGATGAAGCCAATTGCTTTTTAAGCGGTGCTGGCAGTAGCATCCTGCCTTTTGCATCAACTTTGCATTCATATGTTCCTACAATTGTGTCCAAACAAAAAGTATTAAATGATGTAGAGCAAAAATATAAAAAAATCTACCACAATTTACCACTTGCTACCACTTTGTTAATAAGTTTAACCACTTTCTAGCCAAAATCCTTAATTTATATACTGTCAACAGGTTAGCCTCATTTTTGTTAATTCCCTCTTCAAGAATAAAAACCGTAGCAGGATTGTTCAAAATATGGAAATATCAAGCAATTAAAAAGATATTTTCACGTAAAAAAACACTAGTATTTTACTACATAAAAAGAATTATTTATGGTACGCTAGTGATAATTTTACAATTAAAAATTGTCTTAAAAATTCATTTTTATTTATTAAATCCTATATTTGTCAAAATTGAAAATAGGGATTAAAAAAAAATGGAAAAACACTATAAAAAAGAGGGAAGATACAGCTATTATGAAGCAGGTGAAGGGACTCCAATTGTCATTTTACACGGACTTATGGGCGGACTTAGTAATTTTGATGCTGTTGCTGATCACTTTTCTTCAAAGGGTTACAAAATTATCATTCCAGACTTACCCATTTACACACAAAACATTTTAAAGACTAATGTAAAAAGTTTTGCAAAATACGTTAAAGATTTCATCACTTTCAAAGGATTAGAGCGTGTTATTTTACTTGGAAATTCCCTAGGAGGACATATTGCATTGTATCACACCAAAATGTATCCTGAAAAAGTAGCTGGACTTGTAATTACTGGTAGTTCTGGTCTTTACGAAAGCGCCATGGGTGACAGTTATCCAAAAAGAGGTGATTACGAATACATAAAAAAGAAAGCCGAAGACGTATTCTACGATCCAAAAGTTGCCACAAAAGAACTTATCGATGAAGTGTACGAATCTGTAAACGACCGTATCAAATTAATAAAAACGCTTACGATTGCAAAAAGCGCTATACGCCACAATATGGCCAAAGATCTACCTAAAATGCATGTACAAACTTGTATTATTTGGGGAAAAAATGACAAAGTAACACCTCCAGATGTTGCCGAAGAATTTCATAAATTATTACCAAACTCTACTTTGTACTGGATTGATAAATGCGGTCATGCTGCAATGATGGAGCATCCAGAAGAATTCAACCGCCTGCTAGAAGAATGGCTTACCAATACGCATCTTGCCATACATTAAGGCAAAGTTTGCATTTTACACCTTTAGAACATGAAAATTAATACCGCCGAATTTGTTATCAGTAACTCCGATGTATCAAAATGTCCAAAAGACTTTTTACCGGAGTATGCTTTTATTGGCCGATCCAATGTGGGAAAATCATCCTTGATTAACATGATTACCAACCACAAAAAATTAGCCAAAACATCGGGACGCCCAGGAAAAACCCAATTAATAAATCATTTTTTGATTAACAACAACTGGTTTTTAGTGGATTTACCTGGCTATGGTTATGCTAAAGTATCTAAAAAAACGAAGTCTATATTTCAAGAATTCATTACTGATTATTTTGAAACAAGAGAACAACTTGTTTGCGCTTTTGTGTTAATTGATATTAGGCATGAAGCACAAACGATAGATGTTGAATTCATGTCATACATGGGCGAAAGTGAAATTCCGTTTTGTATTATTTTCACCAAAGCCGATAAGATTAGTAAAGTAAAAATTGACTCCCACATTGCTGCCTATAAAAAGAAAATGTTTGCAAATAACTGGGCCGAAATGCCTCAATATTTTGTTACATCAGCAACAGAATGTACTGGGAAGGAAGAGTTATTGACCTATATTGATGAAGTGAATCAAGAAGTTTTTAAAAACAACAGTCAATTTTAGAACTAATTTTTCAATGAATTCAAACAATAGGAGCATCTTTTTTAAAGTAGGAATCCTTTTTATAGCTCTGACCTCCTGTAAATCGCACACCTACCTACTTACAAATCATGATTACAAAACAGGTGTAGATTTTACCCAAGGAAAATGGCTCTTAAACACGGTCTACAGCGCTAAGGAAAACCGAGAAAAACTCACTGAAGAAGCAGCATCGTTTTTTGCTGAAAATATAGGTAATCGTTATCATTTTCGGGCCGATGCTAAGGGCTTGCTCCTTCCTGAAAACATACCTCTTAATCCCAATAAAGAACAAATCAAATTACTACAAGCAGGTACCGGATTTGATTACTTCATCAATGTATCATCCAAAAAAAATAAAGATGAATTAGGAACAATCTCTTTATTTGACGATGAACAATCAAGAGAGGAAAACAATGCAGAAGTTTCTTTAGAAATATACGATTTGAATTTACATCAAATTATATATACTCAAAAGGCGATTGGTAGTGATCGTGCAGAAAAACAAAAGTCAATCTGGGAAACCAAAAAATCAAATAAACTAATTGATAACATCAATTTTCATAAAAGCTCCAATAAATTAGTATTAGGGAGTCTAAAAAAGATATTGAAAGATCTTAAAAAGAAATCTATCCAAAAAAAATAAGAGCTACAGGAACAGCTCTTATTTTTTTTTATTTTTTGGTTAAGTCGAGTTTTTCTGCAAAATAATCACAAAAATCTTTCATCGTAGCCGACATTTTTTCATCATTGGTAGCTCTGTGAAACGTCTCAGACATGGCTACTAAAGTTTGATGGAAGAAAATTTTCATTTCATCTACAGGCATGTCCTTTGTCCACAAATCAATTCTCATACTTTCTTTAGCTTTGCTATCCCATATTGAAAGCATTATAGCTTTAGCTTCTTCGTGCTCTACACCACCATCTTTGGCAGTCCACATTAGTTTTTCTGGAACGCGATTTTCATCTAGTTCAACTAAAAATTTTATTTCTGATGTATTGGTATTTGACATTATTTTTTGGGTTTGTATTTTGATTTAACAAAGATTTCTTTTGCATCTGTTTTTAACAATTCTTCTAGTGAAGCGCCACTGTTTTCCATGTAAGCTCTAACAATTTGCCATCCTACCCATACCCCTACTTGACCAGGAGAATCGTTATCAATTTCTAAATAAAATTTTGAGAACGGTGCTGGGTTGATAAACCTAAGTGCTAATTTTTGCTCACTACTATAGAGCATTTCCTTCTCTAAGAAATAGCGCCACATGTAGCTTTCGTTTTCTTCACACCATTTTATTTGTTCAGGAGTATATCCTATTTTCTCAGCATCAGTGTAAGTTGGCAGCAATACATCTTTCAAATAAAGCTGCTTACCCCAATAAACCATTTGAGACAACAACTCTTTTTGAGTTCCCGGAGGAATTTTACGCATGGCAAAACTTGACACTACATCAGGTGCAATTTGTCTTTCTTCAAAATTTTGTTTTAGGTAATTGGGAAATTGATAAAATTTATGATCCTTTCCTAAGTACAATTCGAGAGAAATGATTACCAAAGAGTCTGCATAAATTGCTTTGGTATTGTAATCCATTTCAGATATAACAGTGATCACTTTTGGGGTTCTTGTTTTTGGAAAATGATATTTTATTTGCTTAAATAAATCATCTAACTCTTTCTTTACAGGTTGTATGTTGGCATACTTTTTTTGAACCTCTGTGTATAATTCTCTCCAAAGAGGATTTTGCATTTTCTCTATCCAAACCGTGTTATCATTGCCTGCAGGAAAAAAATAAGGATACTGTTTTTTAACCTTCTCTAAATTTTCTGGTTTGGTTTCAAAAAAAAGTTTGTCAAATCTTTCTACCTTCAAATCTACAGGAATCTCTGAAACTTCATGCTCTACTTTCGTTTTTTTCTCGCATGCCATCAAAACAAGACAAAAGACTGCCGTTAATAGGTATTTTTTCATAATTATTTAATTAAATTTGTGTATGTAACCTCGGGAATTAATGCATAACAAATTGCTTTTGCAAATATACATCCCTCCTTTTTAAAACGTGAATTATTATGACTAAAAAAAGTATTTTTGAAGCTGAAAAAGTAAATACTCATATTGTAAACTGGTTAAAAAACTATGCCGAAAATGCAAAAGTTAACGGTTTTGTCATAGGTATTTCCGGTGGTGTAGACTCTGCAGTAACCTCTACTTTGTGTGCACAAACAGGCTTACAAGTTTTATGTGTTGAAATGCCTATTCATCAGGCTCAAAGCCACGTGCAAAGAGCCCAAGAGCATATTGAGCAATTAAAATCTAGATTTTCAAACGTACAAAGCGTGCAAACTGATTTGACTGCTGTATTTGAAACTTTTAAACAAAATGTTCCTCACAGTATTGATGAGGCAAAGTTCAACCTTTCACTAGCAAACACACGTGCCCGCATACGAATGACTACATTGTATTACCTTGCAGGCATACATGGATTACTAGTTGCTGGAACTGGAAATAAAGTTGAAGATTTTGGTGTTGGATTTTATACAAAATACGGCGATGGTGGTGTTGACTTAAGTCCAATTGCTGATTTAATGAAATCAGAAGTGTATCAATTGGGGCAGTATTTAAAAATTCCAACATCTATTCAAAAAGCATCCCCTACAGATGGCCTTTTTGGCGATGACAGAACCGATGAAGACCAACTCGGGGCCAGTTATGATGAGTTAGAATGGGCTATGTTAGCAGCTGAATCTGAAAAAAAAGCATCAGATTTTGAAGGACGACAAAAAATTGTATTCGAAATTTACAAGCGTTTAAACACCGCAAACCGCCATAAAATGGAGCCTATTCCGGTATGTAAAATAAATTTTTGATAAAAAATTAAATTTTTATGTTGATTTACAATTAATTACAGAATTTATTTATTAATTTTACAACTCCAATAACAAACAATTCAAAAAAATTTAAAATTATGATTAAAGTATGTATAGCCGATAATTATCCTGTTGTGCATTTTGGAGTAAAATCTTACTTTAAAGATAATGCTGACATCTCTATTGTAGCCAATGTGGGCAATTTCTTGATGGTACGAGATATACTTCAAACGAAAGACATTGATGTATTAGTACTAGATTTGGACCTGGAAGGACTTTCAAGTATCTTCGAGATCAAAACAATCTTGAAAGATTTCCCAAAAACAAAAGTGATTTTATACAGTGGTCTCTCTGAGCAGATTTATGCACCAAATGCCATTAAAGCCGGAGCATCTGGCTTTGTGCACAAATCCGAAAAGTTAGAAACACTAGGAATTGCTATTGTAAAAGTATCACAAGGTAAGATCATCATGAATGAAACCGTGAAGAAAAACTTAGCCTTGATTGCAAAACAAACTAAAAGTGAGCGTTTGTATCGCAAACTTTCTAACCGTGAAGTTGAAGTATTACGCTACTTAAGTGGAGGAAAAAAGAATCACGAAATTGCTGACATCTTAAACCTAAACGAAAAAACAATTAGTACTTACAAATTACGTTTATTAACTAAACTAAATGTAACCAACCTAGTTGATCTAGTAGACAAAGCAAAAAAATTAGAAATCGTTTAGTAATATCTTGACATTACACGACCTAATTTTTTTGAAAAAGAATGGATTAAAATATTATAATCCATAACTAATGATAAAGGCTCTGTATTATCTGAATTTGGTTCAGATGATATGGAGCTTTTTAATTCTTCTATAATACTGCCCACAAGATACCATCTAAGAGTTAAGATAGTCTCAGTAACTTCTTGACCAATGGTTTCATTTTTAGTTTTTGGAAAAATATTTTGGCCTACCCAATCATGGAGAACGAGTTGCTCATCTTCCATTAAAATATCCGTCACTTCTTGGGCAAAGTCAACATCCAATCGCATTAAATACTGCTCCATACTAAAGGATTCATTCTCATTATAAAAAGCGATCAAGTCATTGTAAATTGCCCTAAACAAAGGATTGGCAAGTTGCACCTCATCTTCTTGCAAGCTGAGATAAATACGTTGGTAAACCTTATAGTTTCTGTTTTCTGAAACAGTTTCAATTTCGCCTTCAGCATTTGTACGCAAAAAAACATCTTCAAATTCTTCTTCAAGGTTGCCATACAACAGTAAAATTTCAATTATTTTGCGTTCCAATCGATTTAATACATCAACTTTATTGGCAGCAATAGGGTTTTCGTTTTTAACAATTTCAAAAGCTTGTTGCTCTTGTTTTTGCTTTTTTCCAACCTCTGCAACTTCTTTTTGAGATAATTGCGCCAGAGTACTTTGTAATACTTGCTCTGAAATATCCATAATTCGGGAACATTCCTGAATGTAAATTTCACGTTGAATTCGATCTGGAATTTTAGATATACTCCCTACCATATCTCGAATCAGATCGGCTTTTTTTACGGGATCGTTTTTAGCTTCATTCATTAAGAGCGATGCTTTGAACTGAATGAAATCTTTAGAATTATTTTCAAGATAATAGACTAAATCATCATACGACGTTTTTTTAGCAAAACTATCTGGATCTTCCCCATCGGGAAAAGTACATACTTTGACATTCATACCTTCCTCAAGTATCAAATCAATCCCACGCACAGAGGCGCGCAATCCTGCTGCATCACCATCAAATAAAACGGTAATGTTTTTTGTCAATCTATTTATCAGTCTAATTTGATCTGGTGTCAAGGCAGTTCCTGATGATGCTACGACATTCTCAATACCTGATTGATTGAATTGTATCACATCAGTATATCCTTCAACAAGGTAGCAATTGTTTAATTTTGCTATGGATTGTTTGGCTTGAAAAATACCATATAGCACTTTACTTTTGTGGTAAATTTCACTTTCAGGTGAGTTTAGGTATTTTGCTGCTTTTTTATCGTTAGTTAAGATACGCCCTCCGAAACCTAAGACTCGTCCGGACATGCTCTCAATAGGAAACATCACACGCCCCTTGAAGCGATCAAAAGGCCTGTCCTCTTTGGGAATTGTAAGTCCTGTACTTTCCAGAAATTCTAATTTATATCCTTTGCCAAGAGCTTCTTTTGTAAACGCATCCCAGCTTTCAGGTGAATATCCTAGACTGAATTTTTTGATGGTTTCATTTGTAAAACCTCTTTCCTTAAAGTAAGAGTAGCCTATGGCTTTTCCCTCTTCGGAATTTAAAAGTGTATTGTGGAAATACGTTTTGGCAAATTCCGAGACCAAGTACATACTTTCTCGAGTATCTATGAGTGCTTTTTCTTGATCTGTTTGCTCTGTTTCTTCAATTTCAATATTATACTTTTTGGCTAAGTATCTAATGGCTTCTGGATACGTAAAATGAGAATGCTCCATCAAGAAAGCAACAGCATTTCCGCCTTTTCCAGAACTAAAATCCTTCCAGATTCCTTTAGCCGGAGAAACCATAAATGATGGCGAACGCTCTTCAGAGAAAGGACTTAAACCCTTATAGTTACTTCCTGCTCTTTTTAAATGAACAAATTCACCAATAACCTCCTCTACACGAGCAGTTTCATAAACAGTATCAATTGTAGCTTTTGAAATCAAGTTGAATAAAATATTTAGGGATTGAAAAATGTAAAATTACACAAATCAAATTGGATAATTCACAATCTAAAAAACAAAAAAGCACTTCTTTACAAAGTGCTTTTTTATGCTGCTAAAATACCATCAGCAACTAATTAAAATCAAAACGCAAACCTAGTGAAACATTGTTTTGCTTGACAGCATTGTCCTTAAACAATGGATTTAAATCATATTTCAAGTATAAACTTGTAGCTTTATATCCTATATAAGTGCTCAATCCATAGACAAAATCACCTGTGTTAAAATCTCCTTTAGTTTTTTCGGTTGATTTTAAATCTGAATTTTCATATTGTAAAATTTGTTTTGTTTTCAGGTTTACTCCTGCGTAACCGCCTAGTCCTATTCTAACACTTTGATGAGATTTAAAATAGGTTTTGTCGTTCTTAACCTCTGGCTTTGTAAAATCAAATTCTAAATGTAACGGAAATACCAAGCTTACATTTCTAAATCTAGAATCTTTTAATTCAATAGGATTCACCGTCAAATTAGTTTGATTGCCATTCACCTCAAAACTACGATTATCTGTAGGGCGGAGGTTATTGTACATCACTGACAAACCGTACTTGGCATGCAATAGGTTAGAATTGTTTAAAAGTCTAGAATTATAAGAAACGCCAATTTCATAAAAATGAGATCCTAAATACCTGAAATCTGATTTTTTAACTTCACCATCGGTAATGACATTGTTCAATCCTGCAGCAAAAACAAATTGTGACGTTGTTCTTTTGGATTGGCGTTCATCCTTATCCTCTTGTCCGTTGTACACTTTTAAAGAGGAAATATTAAATTCGGTTTGATTTGGTCTAAGTTCTTCAGAATTTGTTCCAAAAATAACCATTCTGCCTCCACTTCTAGTGTCTTTAGCGTCCTGCACTTTTCCATCCACTTTATCTTGTACCAACTGGTTGAGTTTCTCTTCTTGAACACTAACTTTAGAATCAATATTTGCGGCGTGAACGGCTGCTTTTTTTAACTTTAAATCATCCGCTTGTTCCTTCGTAATTACTTTATTATCGAGATCGCTATCAATTTGTTCAATCTCTTTTTTTAACGCCTTTTTTTCTGAACTTGTTATTGATTTAATTTCGTTACCAATAGCTTTAGCTCTGGTCTCAAATGGAATTGATTGGTGGTCTCTTCCCTTAGTTAGTCCCGTTTCGGGTGTAGTATCATCAACTATTTCCAATGCAATGTCTTTAAACCATACCTGACCCGTATCATCTAATAAAACTCCATAGGAAATAGAAGTTGCATCTACTGGCACATGCAACACAATTTCATATTTAGCCCAATCTTTTGTGCCTTTTATGGGATTTTTTCGCATGTTATCAAAAGCTAAAACGGCAACATCATAATAATCCACACGCATCCATAAACCAGTCCAAGATTTAATATTATTACATTTAACATATCCCGACATTTTTACTGTTTTTCCTAAATACAAGTCTGGCTTAATTGATTTCATGATTGTTCCAAAACCATTGATTTTACTTTTAACCGACTTAATGGTTAAGATATTTTCTTCTTTAAATTCGGAGTTCTTTTCAAGACTCATTTCATAATTTGGCGACACCGGTTGCCAATATGTCCAGTCTAGAATATTTTTATAAACTCCTTTTTCTTGCGCATTAACTTTTGTTAAAAAGGCCGATAACAGTAGTACTGTGATTAAAATAATTTTTTGCATAATGTTCGATTTTTGATTGATGATTGATTATTCTTTTTCGTAATTTCTATTGGCCAAAACTGTTTTTATGGCGTTGTAATTTTTATTAAACTTACTTATGGCCGACTCTCTAAAGGTTTGATTCATCTCTGTTTCTACATCCGACAATAAATTCTGAGGATTAACCGTGGTGCTTTTTATCGGTTTTGGATTGACTTGCAAACAAGTTGATGACTCCAGTTGTGTATTACTCACTTCTGCTAACAATCCAGATGCTGAAACATACCTGTTTTTAATATCTTTTTTTAGATTATTATTTTCTAATGAAATGTTTAAACTATCCTTCTTAGAATTTTTAATTTGGGATACCGCTAATTGATTGTTCTCTAATTTCAATGATTTTTGCTGCGTTGAAGCTTGGTATTGAGGAGCAACAATGCCTTTTTGAACGTTAGGTTTTAAAGCATTTGACAGTGTATTTGTATTTTTTAACGTATCAATTGTTTTTACATTAACTTTATTCTTATTTGAATTTTGGAATACAACTCGATTTTCTTGATTTACATTCACACTTTCTTTTTGATCAAAAAATAGGGTTCCAATAAGTAGAAAACCAACAAAACTTGCCGCCACATACAACCATGGGAATTTAGTTTTTTGTTTTTCTGTCTCAGAAAGCATTGCATCTAATTTGTCCCAAGCCATCGCCGAAGGTTTAATTTCTCTAGCATTCAACTGCTCTTTTATTTGTATTTCAAATTTATTCGGTTCCATACTCATAATTTTTTATTGTACTAATTTGTACTTGCAGCATTTTTCTAGCATGCGATAATTGAGACTTTGATGTTCCTTCATTAATTCCCAACAGGGTTGCAATTTCATGATGCTTAAATCCTTCTATCGCAAATAAATTGAAAACCATTTTATAGCCATCTGGTAAATTATCTATCAAGGATTGAATGTCGTCTACTGATAATTGACTTTCAATAGCATTAAAACTTTCCTCATCGCGACCGATTACGAAATCATCTACGATGTATTTAATTTTTTTATTTACTCTGATAAAAGAAATACATTCATTAACCATAATTCGCCTTATCCAACCTTCAAAACTTCCTTTGTGTTCATAATTTTTAAGATTGGTAAAAACCTTCATAAAAGCGGTAATCATGACGTCTTCGGCCTGATGCATATCTTTTATGTATTGACGGCAAACACTTAGCATTTTAGGAGAAAACTGGGTATAAATTTGCTGTTGCGCTTGTCGATTATTATCGACAGCCAATCGAATTAATTCCTTTTCCTCGTGATGTAAGTTGATTACTTTCATAAATAGTTTCAATGACAAAAATCAATATCAATGTCAATACATTTTAGTGCTGTTGCAATTAAATCTTGATATTGAACCTCATCTCTATTTACATAGACGCTTTTCGATATAAAAAGGTTGCATGTCATCTGATTTATTTTTGATTTTGAACTTTGAAAATCAAAAAAACCAGTAAAATAAGGCGTTCAGAAGATAAAATATTTTAAAAAAATTATTTCTTTCTTTCAATAACGTAGTTGACCATTAAAATTAGGGCGCTTTTATAATCGGATTCAGGGAAATCTTGAAGTAATAAAAGTGCTTCATGTTGAAAAGCAACCATTTTTGCTTCAGCATAAACCAAACCATTGTTGTTTTTCACAAATGCAATAACCTCTTTAACGCGTTTTTTGTCTTTGTTATGGTTTTTTATCGAATTGATAAGCCAGCTTTTCTCCTTTGAGGTACAGGTATTTAAAACATGAATAAGTGGCAAAGTCATTTTTTGCTCTTTGATATCAATTCCGGTTGGTTTACCAATGGCTTCATCCGTATAATCAAATAAATCATCTTTGATTTGAAAAGCCATACCTATAAGTTCTCCAAACTTTCGCATCTTTTCAACTTGCTCTTCATTTTCAATGACAGAACAAGCACCTAAAGCACAACAGGCAGCTATAAGAGTAGCTGTTTTTTTTCGAATGATTTCATAATAAATATCTTCAGTGATATCCAGTCTGCGGGCTTTTTCAATTTGGAGTAATTCCCCTTCGCTCATTTCGCGTACAGCAACAGAAATGATTCTAAGTAAATCAAAATCACCGTTATCAATAGACAGCAACAAGCCTTTTGACAACAAATAATCACCTACTAAAACAGCAATTTTATTTTTCCATAATGCATTCAACGAGAAAAAACCTCTTCGGCGATTACTATCATCTACTACATCATCGTGAACCAGTGTAGCAGTATGAATAAGCTCTATCACACAAGCACCACGATACGTACGCTCATTTACAAGACCATTAGCAACCATTTTTGCAGTTAAAAAAACAAACATAGGACGCATTTGTTTCCCCTTGCGGTTTACTATATAATAGGTAATTCTATTGAGTAAAGCCACTTGCGAAGTCATAGATTCATAGAACTTTTTTTCAAAAAGTTCCATTTCTTTTAAGATTGGCTGTTTTATTTGAGAGGTGACATTCATGATTTCCAAAGATACGATATTAGCAAGAAATCAGGCAACAAAGCATCTTCTTTTGGATTATTATTAAGCAGTAATTTCTTGAGCTTCTTTGTTTGCCAATTGTCCGCAGGCAGCATCAATATCTTTACCTCTACTTCTGCGCACTTTTACCACAATTCCGGTTGCTTCAAGTGCTTTTATATAAGCATTTATAGATTCTTCAGATGCTTGTTGAAATTCCCCATCATCTATTGGGTTGTATTCGATAAGATTCACTTTACAAGGAACATATTTACAAAATTTGACTAGAGCATCCACCGCTTCTTTATTGTCGTTGATGCCTTTCCAAACTACATATTCATAGGAAATTTTGCTTTTGGTTTTTCGGTACCAATATTCTAATGATTCCCGTAATTCAGCCAAAGGAAAATTAGCACTAAAAGGCATAATTCGCGCACGAACTTCATCTATTGCCGAGTGTAATGACACAGCTAGTTTGAATTTCACATCGTCATCGGCTAGTTTTTTAATCATTTTAGGAACTCCCGAAGTGGAAACCATTATTCTTTTTGGAGACATCCCTAATCCTTCAGTGGAAGTAATCATTTCAATGGCCTTCAAAACATTGTTGTAATTCATCAACGGCTCTCCCATTCCCATGAAAACAATATTCGACAACGGATGATTGTAATACAAACGACTTTCTTTATCAATAGCAATTACCTGATCATAAATTTCCGCAGGTTCTAGGTTGCGCATTCTTTTTAATCGTGCCGTAGCGCAAAAATTACAATCTAAACTACACCCTACTTGACTGGAAACACAAGCGGTAGTTCGTGTATTTGTAGGTATCAAAACCGACTCTACTACTAAACCATCGTGTAAACGAACCGCATTTTTTACGGTTCCGTCTTCGCTGCGTTGCATGGTATCTACTTTGATGTGATTGATCACAAAATGAGTTTCCAGCATAATCCTGGTCTGCTTAGAAACATTGGTCATGTCCTCAAAACTGTGAGCACCTTTGCTCCACAACCATTCATATACCTGATTCCCTCTAAAGGCTTTGTCATTATTGGCAACAAAAAAATCACGCAATTGTTCTTTTGAAAGGGATCTTATATCTTTTTTTTCGATTTCCATGCTGCAAAGTTAATAAGTATTTTGAGGTTTTCGTTATTTGTGAATTTGGTTATTTGTAATTTTGTGAAAAATTTAAAATAATGCATTTCATTTCTCCAGAATTAGAAGATTACATTGAGCAACATTCCGAAAAAGAACCTGCATTGCTCGCAGCATTAAATAAAGAAACCTATCAAAAAATTTTGCTTCCGCGCATGTTGAGCGGCCATTTTCAAGGCAGGGTTTTAAGTATGCTGTCAAAATTGATTCGCCCTCTGAATATTCTGGAAATTGGAACCTATACTGGTTATTCAGCATTGTGCTTGTGCGAAGGCATGCAAGAAAACGGACAATTGCACACGATTGACATCAAAGAAGAATTAGTTGATTTTCAACGCAAGCATTTTGACAAATCTCCTTGGGGTGCGCAAATTGTTCAACATCTCGGCGAAGCGGTTGACATTATCCCAACGATTGACTTAAAGTTTGATTTGGTTTTTATTGATGCTGATAAAGAAAACTACTTGAACTATTTTGAATTGATCTTACCCAAAATGAATAAAGGAGGGATTATTCTATCTGATAATGTTTTATGGAGCGGAAAAGTTTTAGAACCCCTGAATCCTAAAGATTTAAGTACAAAAATATTACTAGAATACAACCATTTATTAGCAACAGATCCAAGAGTAGAGACCGTTTTACTGCCTATTCGTGATGGTTTAACGGTAAGCAGAGTTCTTTAGTTTAAAAATTCTACTGAAAACAAATACCCTAGCCCTGATAGAAGCGACATCTCCCGATCTTAAAAAAACAAGGCTCTTTTTGCCGTAGTTTTTTTAAGATCGGGAATATAGCGGATAGCAGGAAATAGCTCCTAAATAAAAAGAGTTATGAAAGCTGCTGAGGGAAATATTTTTTTTGTGCTTTTTTGTATAAAAGGTGCATTAGATACCCAAAAACAAAGCCGAAGAAATAGCCCGTGAGTATGTCTAACGGATAATGCAAACCTAGATAAATCCTACTGTACGCAAAAATTAAGGGCCATAGAAACAAGAATCCAAGATACTTGATTCTACTTTTGAATACAAAGTATAAAAAGCTAGCAACAGCCATAGAATTTGCGGCATGCCCAGAAAAAAAGCTATACGAACTCCTGGATTGAACCACCCTAATAAACGTATTAATATCTGGATTGTTACAAGGGCGTAAACGCTGAAAACCATTTTTAAAAGCGTTGGTAGTTTGATCTGTAAAGGTAATTAATAGTGCTACAAATAGGAGTAAATACAAGGTTTGTTTGCTTCCTAATTTTTTGTAAACCAAAAACAATAGCAATAAAAAAAAGGGAAGCCAGTTGATTTGTTTGGTCAAAAATAACCATGTCGCATCAAAGGTTTCATTGCCAAGGCTGTTGAGATAAACAAAAAGTTCTACATCAAGTGCACGTAGTTTTTCTAGCATTACATTTGTCTTTTTATAGGTCCTGTAATTTCATCCTCAAGTGAAGAAGTTGCCTCTTCAACAGGCTTTGTTTCTGCAAGTAAACTGTCTTTTACTTTTGTAATTTCATCCGTTACACCTGATGTAATAGAATCAAATGGAGAGGTATCGCCCAAGATAGATTCTTTTGCTTTATTAATTTCGCTATTGATCGATCCTGTTATGTTAGAAATTGATTTGGTATCAAAACCATTTGTTTCTGCTCCTTTTTGAATTTCACTTTTTATGTCATTTGTAGCATTTTTTAACTGTGCCATTGCTTTACCCATGGTTCTTGCAATTTCGGGTATTTTATCTGACCCAAAAAGCATGAGAACAATAAACATGATAAAAATTAATTCGCCTCCTCCTATACCAAACATAATTTTATATTTTTTATGGTTACAAAGATATTACTTTTTGAATGTTTGACTTTTAATTATTTCATAAAAATACCCCCAAAGAGCAGTTGCTTTTGGGGGTATTGTATTTTATTAAAAAAGTAATTAATCAAATTTTGATTTCACTTCTTCTTTTGGCCAAGTATTATTAGCTACATCAATATCAGCTGTTTCTAATTTTGGATCTACAACAATTTTTTTGATCGCTTTATCTGTTGCGTATACTTTCTTAGCAGTGTCATTGTTTTTTCTCCAAATCTGAGCTGGGTATTTAAACGTTTCTTTTGAGTCATCCTCATACGTTAACTCCACAATGATTGGCATTAACATTCCTCCTGGCTTATTGAACTCTACTTCGTAAAAATATTTTGGTGATTTTAATGCTGATTTTTCCTCGGCATTAAAGTTTTTTTCTACGTACTCAGATAATAAACTTACCTCGTTAATAGCCAGTGCTTTTTT
This sequence comes from Flavobacterium sp. CECT 9288, assembly GCF_918731615.1. Taxonomy (NCBI): domain Bacteria; kingdom Pseudomonadati; phylum Bacteroidota; class Flavobacteriia; order Flavobacteriales; family Flavobacteriaceae; genus Flavobacterium; species Flavobacterium sp. CECT 9288. Next base: position 2,826,068 of record NZ_OU957226.1, read on the forward strand.
GTCTTTGGCAGCTAATTCCTCACTTGTAGCAGGAACTAAGTATACGAATGGCCCTTTTTCTTGACCAAAACGCCCTCTACGAACTACTGCATCCTTTAACTCCTTTGTTGCAGTTTCAGATACATAAAATTGTTTTACCTCTTTTACACCGATGTCTACAAAATCAGTGGAGTAAAACCAACCTCTGAAAAACCAGTCTAAATCAACTGCCGAAGCATCTTCCATGGTTCTAAAAAAGTCCTCAGGAGTAGGGTGCTTGAATTTCCATCTGTTAGCGTAAACCTTGAACGCATGGTCAAACAATTCTCTACCCATAATGGTCTCTCTAAGGATGTTTAATCCTGTAGCAGGTTTTCCGTAGGCATTAGCTCCAAATTGAACTATGGTTTCAGAATTTGACATGATTGGCTCTAAGAATTTTTGATCACCACTCATGTAAGGAACTATTTTACTTGCTGGTCCGCGGCTTGAAGGGAAATTAACATTCATTTCTTGCTCAGCCATGTATTGCATAAACGTATTCAATCCTTCATCCATCCAAGACCATTGACGCTCATCAGAGTTTACAATCATTGGGAAAAAGTTATGTCCTACTTCATGAATTACAACACCTATCATTCCGTTTTTAATACGATCACTTGTAACTCCTTTTTCATCAGGACGCCCGTAATTCCAGCAAATCATTGGGTATTCCATCCCTTGATCTTCTGCTGAAACCGAAACTGCTTTTGGATACGGATAATCAAAAGTATGTGCTGAATAACTCTTTAAAGTATGTGCTACTGTTCTAGTTGAAGTTTCTCCCCACAATGGATTGGCTTCTTTTGGGTAAACCGAAACAGCCATTACCGTTTTCTCATTTAGTTTCACCGCCATTGCATCATAAATGAATTTTCTAGAAGTTGCAATACCAAAATCTCTAACATTTTTAGCACTGAATTTCCATGTTTTCTTTTTATCTGAGAAACCTTTTTCAGCCGCTTCAGCTTCTGCCTGCGTTACAATAACCACTGGCTTATCATATGATTTTGTTGCCAATTCGTATCTTTTCACTTGCTCTGCAGTAAAAACTTCGCTTCTATTGGTTAACTCTCCTGTTGCTTCCATTACGTGATCAGCAGGAACTGTGATATTTACATCAAAATTACCAAACGGCAATGTAAACTCTCCTGTACCCCAAAACTGCATGTTTTGCCATCCTTCAACATCATTGTACACCGCCATTCTTGGATAAAACTGAGCAATTACATACAATTTGTTGCCTTCTTTTTCAAACAATTCATATCCAGAACGACCGCCTTCTAGTCTATAATTATTAATGTTGTACCACCAGTTAATAGAAAAAGAAATTTTTTCTCCCGGTTTTAATGGTGATGCCAAATTAATACGCATCATGGTTTGATTAATCGTGTAAGATAAAGGATTTCCTTTAGCATCCTTAACTTGTTCAATATTAAAACCGCGTTCTGCTGGCTCTTTTAAAAATTTAGTAGCAAAACTTCCCGCTGGAAAAACTTGCTCCATTCTTTGGCTATCTGCTAATGGTGTTTGCGAATTTTTAGCTGCTTGATTTTGATCTAATTGAACCCATAAATACTCTAACGTATCTGGTGAGTTATTGGAATAAGTCACGGTTTCTGAACCTGTCAATCGTGATTTTTTATCGTCTAATTCAATGTTAATTTTATAATCCGCTTGTTGCTGGTAGTAAGCAGGTCCCGGGGCTCCAGATGCAGTACGAAACATGTTTGGCGTTGCCAAAACATCGTACATCTGGCTAAATTTGTTGTTGTCATATCTCCCTGTTTGCTTAGGAGTTACAGGTGCCGTTTTCTCTTGAGCAAATAGCATTGCAGGAAGCAGCAAGAATAAGGATAATTTTTTCATAGTTGGAAATCTGGTTATTTCAATGCGTGAAAATAATATTTTTTTTGTTTAAAAAGGTACAAATTAATACTTTAACACACCTTTTGATGTTGATGTCGTAAATAAAAGTGTGTTTTTGACCCCCAAAACGTTAAAATGCATAATGTTTTGTTGCTCAGCATTATTTTGTGTCAATACTGCATTATATATATCTAGTGCTTTAATTTTTTTGATTTCTTTGATACTCAAATAACAAATAAGCACATCCCCTTCCATCTCTTTGCTCACAAAATTTATAACTTTAGTTTGTCCATCTACTTTAATAATACACTTTTCATTAAGATATTTTTTTAAAAGCAAGACATCTTCAGCTGTCTCCATTTCTGAACCTAAATTTATTTTTCTATTGTGCTTTTTTTCCAAGGCATTATTCAAATCGTCTACAAAAATACGAGCCGTGATTTGAATCATTTTTTTCTCAGAAACATAATTTACTTGAAACAAGGCAACATAAAATTTGTGTGCCGCAAAAGATGACATAGAGAGAATGAGTAATACAAAAAGAACCCTAGTAATTATTTTTTTCATTTTTCAAAAGTAGTGAATCTTTTAAATTCTTTGTTCTTGTTAACCAAAAAATCCATTAGTAAAAAGGTATCTGTATCCTTTAAATACTTACTTGAAGCAGTATCGTTTTTACAATAATCCAAAAATAAATTGACTTCATCTGGTGCTAATTTTAAAGTATTCGTAAAAAAATAACCATCAATTCTAGACAAAACTAGTTCAGGAAACACATCTGTATTGTTGCTCTCAGCCACCTCTCCGTTTTTCTTTGAGAATGCTTTTTTAAGCATTTTAAAAACGCGTACAAAATCTAATCCGTTTTCAATGGATCTATCCGATGGCATAGCGCTATTCTTGACAGCTGATTTTTCATCACTTATAAATTTCATATCAACTATTTTTTGGGTGTTAGGCAAAGAAGGCTTTGGGTCTAACTTTCCTTTGACCACAACTTCTTTTAAGGCCGTCAACTGAGATTCCATATCAAATAAAGCGAGCGGTTTTAAAAAATCATTTTCAGAAACAATGATTTTTCTCGACTTAAAATTTAAGCTGGAAATGAGCAACGTATCTTTGGCTTGAGCCAAAATATCAAAGAAACCCTGCTTGCTGATAAACGTTTTAGTCTTGGCATTCAAATTAAAAACATATCCATTATCTACTAGGGTAAAATCATTGATCAATCGAGCATGCAATGGCTTTCTATCATTATTTTGAGCCCACAAAACGTTACCAAAAAGAACACAAATAAGTAAGAGCTGCTTCATATTATTGATTTTTCAAAATTGCTATTTCAGTTGCCTTTTAATTTATCTTTATATTCTTGTGCCAAGGGTATCATGCTAAAAATAATTTGATCTTTGTCCCGAGTAAGTAGTGTTTTTGTAAAGCTATCATTTTCAACCAAATAATATTTAAACCCACTGATATATTCCTGTTTAATCCCTAATTGATTTATAAAAAAGGCATCTTGAAACTCCTCGGAAATCCATTTGATATTCAGTTCTTTTTTTTCAAGAACAATCAATTTTTTTAAGCGTTTGGTTCTGCCGTTTATTTTATTGATCAAGGGATCTAATTCCATTGAACCACCTAATAAACCTAACAGCATGATGGGTTTCCAATCGCCCGCTGTTTGTAACTTTCGTTCTGCAGGAGTGAACTTTTTAGTATTTTTTGACGCTATTCCTAAACTGTAAGCATCAATCTTTTTACCATTGACAACAACTTCTTTCAACACCGTATTCTTTAGTTGCATCTCTATTATAGCATCTGCTTTTTCTAAATCAGCATCTAAAATTATTATTTGTTTCTTTTGCAAGTGAACGGCTTCAAAAACTAGAGTATCTTTAACATGAACCGCCATAGAAAAAAAGCCATCTGGATTAGTCCTAACTTGCAAACCTGTTTTTTTATTGGTAATGATTACACCTGCTACAATCTGATTGCTTACAATTACTTTTCCACTATAAACCTTCTCAACAGTAGATTGACCAAATGCAATTTGGAATAAAAAAAGAACACAAAAGACTATTTTAAATTTATTGTGACGCATTCATTTCATTATAAATTTCGGCGAGCTTTACAATTCTGAACATTAATTTCCACTTGTTTTTGCTTTTTAGAGACGCACTAAATTCTGCATCTTCTATACAATAATACTGAAACCCTTTGATGTAATCTTTATTGATTTTTAAGGTTTCAATATAATAGTTGTCTTGAAAAATCCCATTAAGTCTATTTAATGATGCTATATTCCGTTCAACTTTAAGAGCATTTTCAAGTGCAGGATTTTTACCTGTTATCATTATTTTTATTGCTTGCAGTGGTCCATTAGGCTGGGAATATCTACCGCGTTGCGCTGGCGTTACTACTTTTTGATTTTTAGGGATTATACCTAGTGCTCTAGCATTAATTCCTGGATGAGCATTAACATAAACCACTTGCAATTCAATTGCTTTTGTAAACATTTCAATATCTAAATGTTTTTGATTCATATCCTCTTCGTCAATGCTGTACCTATGGATTTCTAAATTCACCGAGGTAAAAACCAAAAGATCATCTGGTTTTACCAAGATTTTAAAAAAACCCAAACTATCACTAACCACTTCTTTTTCAGTTACAATATTCAATACATGAACACCGACTACAGGCTTTGCATTTGCAATAATTTTACCTGTTATATATTCCTCCTTAACAACCTGTCCTTGTGTATAAATACTCCATACTAGGACAAGTAGCGTTATACTATTGTTTAGTCTCAAGTGCAATGATTTCGTTATAATTTTGAGCTAGTTTCGAAATTAAAAACATAGCCTTCCATTTGTTTTTGGTTTTTAAAGCGTCGGCAAATTCAATATCATCAACACAGTAGTACTGGAATCCTAAGATATATTCTTGCGGAATTTTTAAATTTTCTACATAATATTTTTCCTCGAATAAAGAGCCTAACTTTGCTAACAACTGTTCTTTTTTCTCTACAATTATTTCCTTTTTAAGCATCGCTTTTCGTCCTGATAAAGTGTTGAGCAAACCGTCAATACCTCCTCCAGATGTTGCGGTATACAACTTTCGTTCAGCGGGAGTGTATTTTTTTTGACCGTAAGGAATGATTCGCAAACTTTCGGCAGTAATGTTGTTTTCGTTAATAATAACTTCCTTTAAAATAATACTTTTGGAATTCATTTTTACCAATAAAACCGTTTGATCAAGATCTTGTTTCTCAATTTTTTTTCGGAATCCTTCTAGATTTACAGCGGTAAAAACAAGTATATCACCTTCTTTTACAGGAATTGTAAAGAAACCATTTGCATCAGATGTTGTTGCCTTCTCGGTAGTAAGGTTAACAATATTAATGCGATCTACAGCAACAGAATCTGCTACAATTTTACCCCGAATCTCTTTTACGGGCGCATCTTGACTGTACATTGATTGCACCATCATAAACAGCACAAACAATAATGTATTTTTAATTTTCACTGGCAATTATTTCTTTATATTGTAAGGCTAAATCTCCCATCAAAAAGGTAGTCAATGCCACATTTTTTGAGGTTAAAGCCGCAACAAAACTATCGTTTTCTATACAATAATATTCAAATCCTTTTACGTACAAAGCTGGTATTTGAAACTTAGTCATAAAATATTCATTGGTAAACCAATTTTCTATTTGAATTATATAAAATTCCTTCTTCTCTGCATTCAACTGCTTTTTTAACTTTTTTGTTCTACCAGAAATCCAGTTGAGCAATGGATCTACTGATACTGAGCCACCAGCCATTGAACCTGCATTTAAAGAGGCATTCAAGTCAGTTGCAGTATATAATTTTCTTTCAGCTGGAGTGTACGTCTTTTGTCCTTTTGGGATTATTCCAAGTGCTCTAGCATTGATTCCGTTTTGAACTACAACTTCCTTTAATTGATACGAGCGTAAGTTTGCTTGTACCGAAATAAATCCTTGAAGAAATTGCTGTGCCGATATTGGAAAATAAATATCTTTTATTTGAAATCCAGTAAATACCAAAGTATCTCCAACCGCTGCAAGTATCGAAAAATTTCCTTGAGCATTCGTACGAGTGGTTTCTTTAGTCTTTTTGTTCACAACATCAACACCCTCTAAAACCTCATCTTGCACCACTACCGAACCCTTTAGAACAATTCTAGGCAACTCTTGCGACTCCATTTGTGTAGTCATCAAAATTATAAGCAAGCACAGCACTTTAAACATTCGTAAAAAAAGGAGTATTGATTCGTTGTAAAAGTATCGTAATGCTTTGCAAATTAATTACTAATAGGATGGTAAAAAAATGTTAATTAAAAATCGCAGTTAAAAAAGACGGTTTTAATATCTTTATAAAAAAATAATACCTGAACAATGAAAAATATGATTATTGCAAGTACCTCAACACTTGCTCATCAAAGTTACTTAGAATATCTATTACCCACCCTAACCAAACATTTTAAGGATTGTAATAACATCCTTTTTATTTCATATGCTAGACCTGGCGGTATTACCCACGAGGAATACACAGCAATTGTTAGATTGGCTTTCGCCAAAATTAATATTACTGTAAATGGAATTGAGGAATTTGAAAATCCCGTACAAGCCATACAAGAAGCATCTGGAATTTTTACCGGTGGCGGAAACACCTTTGTTTTGGTAACTCAATTATACAAAAACAACATCATGCAACCACTTGCTGATGCTATTAAGAAAGGAACCCCGTATTTAGGCACAAGTGCTGGCAGTAATATATGCGGACTTAGCATGCAAACCACAAATGACATGCCTATTGTTTATCCGCCTAGTTTTAAAACTTTAGGAATGATTCCGTTTAATTTAAATCCGCATTACCTTGATCCAGATACAACATCTACTCACATGGGTGAAACACGCGAGACTAGAATTAAGGAATTCCACGCATACAATTCGGTTCCCGTATTAGGATTGCGAGAAGGCAGCTGGCTAGAAGTAAAAGGAGATAAAATAACTTTGAAAGGCAATTTAACCGCAAGATTATTTGGTCAAAATCAAACTCCCACAGAACTTGAAACAGAAACTGACTTGAGTTATATTAAATAATTTAAAGAAACTTTTGAAATAAAAAAAGCCGAAACATAAAGTTTCGGCTTCAAAAAGTTAAAGACAAGGCTTCCCGTATCTCTTCGTTCATGGGATATCCGGAAGCTTCGGGACTAGAACAACCTTAAAACAAAAAACCCCAAACAAAAGTTTGAGGTTTTAGAGCGAAAGACGAGGCTCGAACTCGCGACAACCAGCTTGGAAGGCTGGAGCTCTACCAACTGAGCTACTTTCGCATTATAACAGTAAAAAAATTTCTAAGTAAAACTTGAAACTTAGAGCGAAAGACGAGGCTCGAACTCGCGACAACCAGCTTGGAAGGCTGGAGCTCTACCAACTGAGCTACTTTCGCATTAACAACGGTGCAAATATACTTAATAAGTTTCCTTTAATGCAAGTTTTTTTTAGAAAAAGTCAAAGCTATCAACCGTTCAACCTTTACACAAACGAGAAATTACAACCCTAAATAATTTAATATGAATTTATTATAACGCTTGAAAGCTTTAAAAAAAATTATAAAAAATATTTTAAAAACACCTGTTTTAAGCACCTATAAGATAAAAAACACTACTCAATAAGTGTTCCTACTTGTTTTTATGAAGCATTACGAAATGCTTTTACTTCCAAAAACTGTTGTTCTTGAAGGATGATAAATAAAAAAACAAGATTTATTTTGAATCGTATTGATGATCTCTTTAGATAATTCTGCAGGAACTGCCGGACATCCTTGGCTACGGCCTAAGCGTTGATTATTTTTTATAAAAGAATCTGATACGTAATCAGCGGCATGCATAACAACGCCACGTGCTCTAGCATTATCATTTACTCCTTTTTCTAATCCATCCAGACGCAGTGACATACCGTGTTTTCCTGTATAAATTTCGCCAGTGGCATAGAAACCCAAACTACTTTTATACGATTCTGAAGCATTAGAAAATTGAGAAGCATACTCTTCACCGGTGTTGCGACCATGCGCTACAAGGGAGTGAAATAAAATTTCACCGGTCTCAATGTTAATCACCCAAAGTCTTTTAGCATTTGAGGACATACTAAAATCAATGATGGTGAGTATTTCTTTTTTAATAATTCCTTTTTCTTTTAAAGAATAATATCCTTTGAGAGCCTCAGTAAAGCTTTCTAGTTTAGGTAATGAAAAACGATCCGAGTGCAAACTTCGGTATACTTGTTCCATTTTTGATTCTTCGGTAGGTACAGTATTACTTGCGTATACACTGTGATTGCTTGTGGACTTATCAACCAAACGTGGTTTTTGAGTTGATAAAGAAACTAAAAGCAATAAAATAGTAGGCAGTATTGTATAAATCATGCGTGTCTATAGGTTACAATTTGTTTTGGGATTGCAAAATTACACATAATAACATGTCGTTTAACGGATTTAACATATTTTTATTTAAAAAATACTTGATAATGAATGTTTTAAACCACTATTCCCTACACTTCTTCCTTTCATTTTAGATGGGAAGCAGTACCGTTATACCTGATTTCTTTTCGCAATTTTAATCCATAATGATAATGATTACTTTTTTTTGGTTATTTAATTAAGAAAAGTGTAACAAAACGAGATAAAGCAAGTCTATTATGACAAACTATGAATTTGTTGAGGTCTTGAGCTTTACATCTAAACCGGTTTTAATCATCAATCAGCTTCAATCATTACATGAAAAATCTATTTTTATTTTGTTTTATTTCACTTTCTTTCATTGGCTACAGCCAAAAGAAAACATTACAAACCAAATTCATTTCTGAAAAAATAGAAATTGACGGTAAACTAAATGAAGCTATTTGGAACTCAGCAGCTGTAGCGGGTGATTTTATCACATTTGAACCTGATAATGGAAAGCCAATTCCTGAATCTAAGAAAACAGAAGTTAAAGTATTGTATGACAATGATGCAATATATATAGGTGCGCTGATGAATGATGAAAATCCTGATAAAATTTTAAGAGAGATCACACAGCGAGATGATTTTGGGACTTCGGATATTTTTGGGGTTTTTATAAATGGATTTAATGATGGTCAACAAGATTTTCAATTTTTTGTAAATGCTGCTGATGGTCAAGCCGATTGTATTACAACTGATTCAAATGGAGAAGATTATTCTTGGGACGCAGTTTGGGAAAGCAAGGCCGTTATTACTGATAAAGGCTGGATTGTAGAAATGCGAATTCCGTATGCCGCACTTCGCTTTTCTGCAGAAAACAAACAAACTTGGGGACTGAACTTTTTTAGAGAAGTAAGAAGAGATCGTTATAAATATTCTTGGAATTTTATTGATTCAAAACTAGGGACTTTTACACAACAAAACGGCATTCTGGAAGGTATTGAAAACATCAAACCACCCGTTAGACTTTTCTTATTGCCTTACTCCTCTTTTTATGTAAATGCCAATGCTAAACAAAAAACATATGGCACACTTAAAGGCGGACTGGATTTAAAATACGGTATTAACGATGCTTTTACGCTAGATATGATTTTGATTCCTGATTTTGGACAAACAAAATTTGACGATCAAATCTTGAATTTGGGCCCGTTTGAACAGCAATTCAATGAAAACAGACCTTTTTTTACAGAAGGAACGGATTTGTTTAGCAAAGGGAATTTACTGTATTCGAGACGTATTGGCGGAAGCCCAAGCACTAGACCTAATTTAGAAACTAATGAGGTAATTGATGCAAGTCCTGCCTCTGTAAACCTAATTAATGCCTTTAAAGTTTCGGGCAGAACTAAGGGCGGACTAGGTGTGGGAATATTGAATGCTGTTACCGAAAAAACAACCGCATCGATTCGTAATACCGTAACTGGCGCTACACGAGAACAAGTAGTAGAACCGTTAGCAAATTATAATGTACTGGTGCTAGACCAGCGCTTTCGCAAAAATTCCTCAGTGGCATTCATCAATACAAATGTAACTAGAAATGGGCGTTTTAGAGATGGAAACGTTACTGCACTAGCATGGGATTTAAACACTAAGAAAAACACTTATAATTTAGCCGGAGATTTTAAATACAGTTTTATCAATGCAGCCGAGGATAAAAAAGGGATCTATTCCCAACTTAATTTTTCAGAAACAAGTGGTAAATACCGCTATGGCATGGGGGCTGAAATCATGACCAAAGATTTTGATAATAATGATTTAGGAATCAACTTTCAAACCAATTATTACAGTGTATATGGAAATGCGAGTTATAGAATTTTAAACCCTACTAAATATTTTAACTCCTTTAACACAAGGCTAAATGTGTACACACAATTTCAAAAAGAAACTGGAAAAATACAATCTAACAATGTTAATTTTCAAATAAACTCTGATACTAGAAAAAATCATTACATTGGTTTTGGGTTAAATAGCAACCCACTAGAATCATACGATTATTATGAACCAAGAGCTGAAAATAGATTTGTAATTATACCACAACGAATAGGAGGATTTCTGTACATATCTACTAATTATAATAACAATTTTGCTATTGATTTCAACCCTTCGTATGCTATATTTAATGAAGCTGGAAGAGAAACGTATGGCTTTTCTTTTGGTCCGAGATACCGTTTTAATGACAAATTTACACTAGCTCATAATTTCAATTTTTTTAGACAGAATAACAATAAAGGATATATAGACACTTTTTCAAACCCGGATCCAAACATAAACGTACCTCCAACTATAGTCTTTGCAAATAGAAATGTAATTACCTACTCTAACACTTTATCAGGAAAGTATGCTTTGAACAGTCAGATGACTTTTAATATTGCTTTGCGTCATTACTGGTCTTATGCCGAGAATAAAAATATTTTATCCCTAGAACAAAACGGCAGATTACAGGATTTTACAGGATACAACACCAATAAAAATTCTAGTTTTTACTCGTGGAATGCTGATGTATCCTACACTTGGTGGTTTGCACCCGGAAGCCAAATTTCTATTTTATACCGAAATAATGCAGGCGCATTTGAAAGAACCATCAATAAGAATTTTGAAAACAATGTAACCCAATTGTTAAATAACGAAGCTTTAAGTCACGTTTTTTCTATTAGTGTGCGCTATTTTATTGATTACAACTCAGTAAAAAAATATTTTTAAATGCAGTTAAATTGAAAAACAAGGCATTTATATCCTTAAATAATCAATATTTACGGGGATTTTTCAAGATTTTGCAATAGTGAAACACAGGTGCTTTATCCTTTTTAGAAAAACTTTATCTTTGTTTAAAACTAAAACGATGAACAAAAAAGTAATTCTTATGATACTAGACGGATGGGGTAAATCACCTGATCCAAAAGTATCTGCAATAGATAATGCAAATGTCCCTTTTATAAACAGTTTATATCACAAATACCCAAGTGCACAATTACGCACAGATGGCTTAAATGTGGGGCTTCCAGAAGGACAAATGGGCAATAGTGAAGTAGGTCACATGAATCTGGGTGCCGGACGAATTGTGTACCAAGATTTAGCCAAAATTAACTTGGCCGTTGCACACGGCACTTTAGCACAAGAACAGGTACTAGTAGATGCCTTTACTTATGCCAAAACCAACAATAAAAAAGTACATTTTCTTGGACTAGTATCAGATGGTGGTGTACACTCACATACTTCGCATTTACGAGGATTGATTGATGCATCACAAGAATATGGTTTAGAGAAAGTATATATTCATGCCTTTACTGATGGTCGTGATGTAGATCCTAAATCAGGAAAAAATTACATTCAAGATTTGCAAGAATACATTAGCAACACTTCTGTTAAAATAGCATCGGTTATTGGTAGGTATTATGCTATGGATAGAGATAGACGCTGGGAAAGAGTCAAACTTGCGTATGATTTACTGGTAAACGGAAAAGGAACTGCTGCCACTAATGCTGTACAGGCTATACAAGAAAGTTATGAGGCAAATATTACTGATGAATTCATTAACCCAACCGTAATCACGACCAACAACAATGAACCAATTGCTGTAATTGAAGATGACGACGTAGTTATTTTCTTTAACTTTAGAACAGACCGAGGCAGAGAATTAACAGAGGTACTATCACAAATGGATTGTCATGAACAAAACATGCACAAGCTTAATTTGTATTATGTAACCCTAACCAATTATGATGAAACGTATCAAAACGTAAAAGTAGTTTACAATAAAGACAACATCACTGAAACACTGGGTGAAGTTCTCGAAAAAGCTGGCAAAAAACAAATCCGAATTGCTGAAACAGAGAAATATCCACATGTTACTTTTTTCTTTTCAGGTGGTAGAGAGCTGCCTTTTATTGGTGAAAGCCGAATCTTAAAAAACTCTCCGAAAGTAGCTACCTATGATTTACAACCTGAAATGAGCGCGTATGAACTCACGGAGGCACTTATTCCAGAACTTGAAAAAGAGGAAGTTGATTTTGTGTGCTTAAACTATGCCAATGGAGATATGGTAGGACATACAGGTATCATGAGCGCAGCAATAAAAGCTTGTGAAGCCGTAGATCAATGCGCTGAAAAAGTTATCACCACAGCACTCGCTCACAATTACACCACGCTTGTAATTGCTGACCATGGCAATTGCGAAACAATGATTAACCCTGATGGAAGTCCAAATACAGCACACACCACAAATCCAGTCCCACTAATTTTAGTAGATAAGGACTTAACAATGATTAAAAATGGTGTGTTGGGAGACATAGCCCCAACAATACTTGAATTGATGGGTATTGAAAAACCTGCGGTAATGACTTGTAATTCTCTATTATGAAAAAGTATATGACTGCGCTATTAGCTATAACTTTATATAGTTGCAGCTCATTAGGATCAGGCAAGAATGGTACACCCGGACAAGATGGCTCAAATGCAATAGGAACCGAGAAAGGTAAAAATGGCACTCCTGGTAAAAACGGTAAGTCCCACTATAACTAACAATAATTAATAAGAAAGAGGCATTCAAAAGTATTTTGAATAGCCTCTTTTTTTTGTTAACAGCACTCTCTTATTTAAAGAGTAATCACGTCTTAAATTAAAGTTAAATAATCAAAAATAAAAGTATTACTATTAATTATGATGTACTTTTGTATAAATAAAAATCAAAATCATGAAAACATACTTTCTTTCTGCCCTCGTTCTTTTGTGCACAACTAGTCTATGGAGTCAAATTAAGAATGATAAAAATAGAGAGTTTAATGATCTTAATGACGCTTTAAAAACTCCAGAACTAATCTATCGATTGAATTTGAGTAATCAAAATCTTAAACTTGATGGTGTAGACTGGTCTAAATTTATTAATCTTGAATATTTAAGTTTAAAAAATGACCATTTGAAAGAAATTCCAAGTGGTATTACCAAAATAAAAACATTAAAATCAATTGATTTAAGTGGTAACGACTTTGATGTTCTTCCTAGTGATTTTGCTAATCTAGAATTCCTTGAAGAAATAAAACTAAATGATGAAACAAAGATGAATCTACCTAAAACACTTGATGTTTTGGCAAAATTACCCATGTTGAAATCATTGTACCTAGAAAACGATCAGCTTAAAACCATCCCAAGTGAGGTTTTAAAAATGAAAAGTCTAGAAAATTTATTTTTAGGAAACAATCAAATAGATAAAGTTCCCGTTTTAAAAAAATTAGATCATCTTAAATATTTAGACTTAAAAGACAACAAAATAAAAACTGATTTACAAGATATGAAAAATTTGAATTTTGGTATAAAAGTTAACTTTTAAAACCAACATAAATTGAAACTGATCATATTAAAATTGAGATTAAACAACCATTATGGACGCTATTTTATCAAATATTAGTATTGCAATCAACGAAAAATTGTTTGTGAAAAATCCCGAAACTTCCACTTTAGGTAAGAAAATAATAGAAAACAGTATTTTGCTTATTGATGAAATAGGTTTTGAAAATTTCACCTTCAAAAAGCTGGGAGAACGAATAGGATCTAATGAAAGTTCTATATACCGCTATTTTGAAAGCAAACACAAACTACTCCTTTACCTTTCTTCATGGTACTGGGGATGGATTGAGTACAAACTTGTATTTGCTACAAATAATATTCTTGTTCCTCTTGACCGATTAAAAAGAGCCATCACTATTGTTACTGAAAAAATAGAGGATGATTACGCCACAACGCATATCAACGAAAGTGTTTTGAACAAAATTATTGTTGCAGAGTTTACAAAAACACTACTCACTAAAGAAGTTGATGAGGAAAACAAAGAAGGTTTCTTTTTAGTTTACAAGAGAGTAATAAATAGATTGATAGAAATGATTAAGGATATAAATGAGGATTATCCTTTTGCTAAAAGCTTAGCCTCCTCTATTGTTGAAGGAGCCTTGCACCAACATTTTTTAAAAGACCATTTAAAAACCATAACAAATTGTAATGAAACCACTTCACCAACAGATTTTTACATAGATCTAGTAGAAAAAATTGCAAAATAAAAACTATGAAAAAAACACCATTAAAACGATTTTATAATTTACTTGCCTTAGATAGAAAGGATGTTTACCAAATTTTCTTCTATGCCATTTTTGCTGGATTAATAAGCTTATCTCTTCCGCTGGGTATTCAAGCTATTACAAATTTTATTCAATCTGGACGAGTAAGCGCCTCCTGGATTGTGTTAATTGTATTAGTTGTTTTTGGAGTAGCTTTAGTAGGGCTTTTATCTTTAATGCAACTCCGAATCACAGAAAACTTACAACAAAAAATATTTGTACGTTCCTCATTTGATTTTGGCGCTCGTTTACCCAAAATAAAAATAGAAGAACTATACAACACCTATCCCCCAGAACTTGCCAATCGTTTTTTTGATACTTTAGCCATTCAAAAAGGCACCTCTAAATTGCTTATTGACTTTTCGGCTGCCTTACTTCAAATTGTATTTGGTATTATATTATTGTCATTATACCACCCCTATTTCATTGTTTTTGGAGCACTTTTATTTTTATTACTGTATTTTATATTCAAATTTTCGTACAAATCTGGACTTGAAACGAGTTTAAAAGAATCGAAATTCAAATATAAAGTGGCAAGTTGGATTCAAGAAATGGCCAGAAACAGCTACAGTTTTAAAAACGATTTAAATTACAATTTTGGATTGCAAAAAAATGACAATTTAGTTAGTGATTACTTGTCATATCGTGAAAAACATTTTAAAATTATACAAAGACAATTTACCCAGTTAATTATTTTTAAAATAATAATTACGGCCAGTTTACTTTCTATAGGTGGTTTTTTAGTGCTATCACAACAAATGAACATCGGTCAATTTGTGGCTGCAGAAATCATCATCTTACTAGTCATCAACTCTGTAGAAAAAATAATTTTAGGACTTGAAACTTTTTATGATGTTCTTACTTCTATTGAAAAAATAGGACAAGTAACTGATCTTGAACTTGAAGAAGAATTACCATTTACTAGTGATACATGTTACAATAAAATATCTCTTGAAATGGAGAAAGTATATTTTAAATTCCCAGATTCGCCTACAGAAATCTTAAGCAACCTCTCCTTAAATATTGAACAAGGAGAACGCATTGCTATAGAAGGTGAAAACGGATCAGGAAAATCTACCATCATTAGAATCCTATCGGGTTTATTACAACCCACATCGGGAGCTTTGTTTATCAATGACGATACGTTTAAAAAGATAAACTTAAAACAATATCGTTCTCAAATAGGAACTATTATCACGGGAGAAACTCCGTTTGAAGGGACATTACAAGAAAACATCACTTTTAATGATAAATTTATCAGTGCCGATGATTTAAGATGGGCTATTGATGGTGTACAACTTACTTCATTTATAAAATCCTTACCAAATGGACTAGATACTGCTATTTTCCCCGAAGGAAAACAACTTTCATCCTCTAATGCTCAAAAGGTATTATTAGCTCGTAGCATCGTACATAAACCTAAAATTCTATTTTATGAAGACCCTACAGATAAAATGGATGCTGCAGTTGCAAAGGAAATTATAGATTTTATAACGTCAGAAAAACACAAATGGACCATTGTAGTATCATCAAAAAATCCATACTGGAAAACGAAATGCTCTAGAGTAATTATCATGAATAACGGTATAATAGAACAAGATTTAATAAATAATTAGGCATGCTAAACATATCCGAAAATAAAACAAAACTGCCGTCCTTTGATCGTTTCAAAACGGTACATAACTTGGCTAATAGACCTCATTACAAAATTTTAAATAAGATTATTGCTGCGGTTTCAGTGGTTGGAGTCATCGCTTTATTTTTACCTTGGACACAAAACATATCTGGAAGCGGTAGTGTTACTACATTAAAACCAGACCAGAGACCGCAATCCATACAAAGTGTTATTAGCGGTAGACTTGAAAAATGGTACGTACAAGAAGGAGATTATGTAAAAAAAGGAGACACCATAGTTTTTATATCCGAGATTAAGGAAGATTACATGGATCCAAACTTAGTACAAAATACTAGGAACCAAATCAATGCAAAAAAACAATCCTTAGAATCTTACAGTTCAAAAGTGACTACTTTATCAGGACAAATAGAGGCTATAGAACGAGAAAAAGAGCTTAAACTAGAACAAGCTCAAAACAAAATTAAACAGGCGGTACTAAAAATTAAAAGTGACAGTATTGATCTTGTGGCTGTAAAAACACAATTAAAAATTGCTAATACCCAATATAATCGTTCAGTTGCTTTAAACAAAGAGGGATTAAAACCACTTACAGATATTGAAGAAAAAAGACTGAAATTACAGGAAGTTGAAGCCAAGATTATTACGCAAGAAAATAAATACTTGACTAGTAAAAACGAATTTATAAATGCAAAAGTAGAAATTAACCGAATTAGTGCTGAGTATGCAGAAAAAGCATCAAAAGCTAATAGTGACAAATTTACTGCTTTAAGCAGCCAGTTTGATACGGATGCTCAAGTGAATAAGTTAGAAAATCAATATGCAAACTACAGCATCAGAAACGGCATGTATTATATCAAAGCATCTCAAAACGGCTATGTCAACAGAGCTATTCAATCTGGTATTGGAGAAACCATAAAAGAGGGAACCCCAATTGCTACTATTATGCCATCTGCCTATGATATTGCTGTAGAAACATTTGTAAACCCAATTGACTTACCACTTTTGAGTAAAGGTGAAAAAGTACGCGTTTGGTTTGATGGATGGCCTACAATTGTCTTTTCGGGTTGGCCTAATATGTCTTATGGAACTTTTGGTGGGAAAATTGTAGCCATTGAAAATTTCATCAGTGTAAACGGTAAATACCGAGTGCTAATTGCTCCTGATGAAAACGAAGATAAGTGGCCTAAACAATTAAGTATAGGAGCTGGTGCTCAAACCCTAGCCTTACTTAACAATGTTCCTGTATGGTTTGAACTTTGGAGAACACTCAACGGATTTCCACCTAATTATTACAAACCAGCTGCACAGCCTACAAAAGACAAGAAGTAATGAAACAAATACTAGTAGCGTTTTTATTTTTTTGCATCACATTATCTGCACAAACTACGGTTTCAAAGGAATTCACATACACTGAATTTTTAGGTTACGTAAAAAAATACCATCCTTTAGTAAAAAATGCTAACCTTGAGATAAGCAAAGCACAAGCTAACTTAATGATGGCAAGAGGTGGCTTTGATCCAAAAATAGAAGTCGATTTTAGCAATAAACAATTCAAAGACAAAGAGTATTATTCTATTTTAAACAGCAGCTTTAAAATCCCAACTTGGTATGGAATTGAAATTAAAGCTGGATTTGATAACAATGAAGGCATATACCTGAATCCCGAAAATACAGTACCTAATCAAGGGCTTACCTCTCTTGGAATTACGGTTCCATTAGGTCAAGGTCTTCTTATTAATCAAAGAATGGCCGATGTGAGGAAAGCAAAAATGCAATTACAACTTAGTGAAGCAGAGCGAAAATTAGAAGCAATTGCTGTTCTTTATGATGCTTCTCTGGCTTATTTTAATTGGAAAAGAAACTTTAATGAAGTAGAACTTTATGAAGAATACAATAAAAATGCTCAAATACGATTTAAAGGAATTCAATCTTTAATTATTCAAGGTGACAAGCCCGCTATAGATAGTGTTGAGACAGGAATTATTGTAAAAAATAGAGCTTTAAGTCTTGAAGATTCTAAATTAAAACTTACCAAAGCCAAATTAGAACTTTCTAATTATTTATGGCTTGAGAACAACATTCCGCTCGAACTAGCTGAAGATTTAATTCCGGAAAGTCAATTAGAATTTACCATTCAGGAAAGTTTAAGAACTAATGATCTGGTTAATCAAGACTTTTCCATAACCAATCATCCTAAAATTAACGCCCTTGAAAGTAAGATTGATATGTTAACTGTAGATCAAAAACTCAAAGCCAACATGCTTTTACCCAAAATTGACATCGGTTACTCCTATCTTTCTGAACCAAGTTATATAGATAATTATCGTTTTGAAGATTACAAAATTGGATTGAACTTTTACTTTCCACTATTTTTAAGAAAAGAACGAGGTAGCCTTAAATTAGCTAAATTCAAAGTACAAGAAACTGAGTTTGCTTTAAATCTTGAAAAAGTACAATTGACCAACAAGATTAATGCTCAAAAGACAGAAATTGAATCTTTATTAAAACAAAAGGAATTAATAAAAGGTTTGGTAAAAGACAATCAAACCATGCTCAACTCTGAGGAACGCTTGTTTTCTTTTGGCGAAAGCTCGCTGTTTTTAATCAATACTAGAGAGAACAATTTAGTGAGTGCGCAACTCTCAAAAATAGCATTGGAAAACCGCTTTTACATTTCAAATTCGGAGCTGTTTAAAATTATGGCCAATCCGGATTAAATAATTATAAAATCGTACTTTTGCCAACTGAAAATTCGAAATTATGATTATAGCAAAGTCACGTGAAGAAATAGAATTAATGCGCGAAAGTGCCTTAATCGTATCCAAAACTTTAGGAATGATTGCCTCTGAGATTAAAGAAGGAGTAACCACATTATACCTAGACAAACTTGCCGAAGCCTTTATTCGTGATCACGGTGCAGTTCCAAGTTTCTTAGGATTGTACGGTTTTCCTAATTCATTATGCATGAGTCCTAACTCACAAGTAGTTCATGGAATCCCAAACAACAAACCTCTAGAAAGTGGTGATGTGATTTCGGTAGATTGCGGGGCTTTCAAAAACGGATATCATGGTGATCATGCGTACTCTTTCGAAATTGGCGAAGTAGCACCCGAAACAAAAAAATTATTACAAGTTACAAAGGAATCATTGTACGTAGGAATTCGCGAACTCCGTCTAGGAAATCGCGTGGAAGATGTGGGCAATGCAATTCAAAAATATACCGAAGCACATGGATATGGTGTTGTGCGTGAGCTGGTAGGTCACGGCTTAGGCCAAAAAATGCATGAAGATCCAGAAATGCCAAATTATGGTAAAAAAGGTCGTGGTAAACTTTTTATTGAAGGTATGGTGGTTGCCATAGAACCGATGATCAATATGGGAACACGCAACATCAAACAACATAAAGACGGCTGGACAATCACTACTGCCGATGGAAAACCATCAGCTCATTTTGAACACGATGTAGCCATTATTGATGGAAAACCTGAAATTTTATCCACTTTTGCATACATCTATAAAGAACTGGGAATTGTGAGCAATGAAGAAGATGAATTTAGAAAAGTGCCATTGGTGATGTAACACTTCTTTGATTGACACAGATTACACAGATTTTCACAGATTATTTTTTTTTGAATATGGAGGAATTTTATTTAAAACAAGAAACATACAAAATAATTGGACTCTGTATGGAAGTACATAAAATTCTAGGGAAAGGTTTCAATGAAATTGTTTACAAGGAAGCTTTGCAATATGAATTTATAAAAAATAATATTCCTTTTGAAAGAGAAAAAGAATACAAAATTGAGTACAAGGATATTATTTTGTCAAAAAAATATTTTGCTGATTTTGTAGTTTTTGATGAAATAATATTAGAAATAAAAGCAATCTCACAATTAACAACTAGTGATACGGGGCAAACTCTAAACTATTTAGCTTGTTCGAAAAATAAAATAGGACTTGTTATTAATTTTGGCGAGGATAGTTTAAAATACAAAAGAGTTATATTATGATAAAAAATCTATTTCGCTCCTATTTGAATCTGTGAAAATCTGTGCAATCTGTGTCGTATAATTTTACTAATCTGAAATTCGTGTTCAATAATAAATTTTAAATGAAATCTGCTTTTAAACTTATCCTCAATACCATTCCGCGTCCGTTATTAATTCGTTTGAGTTATGTGGCACGCCCTATAATAGCCTTTACTCTTAAAGGAGATAAATTCACTGATCCTATTGACGGCAAAAGCTTTAAATCGATGCTACCATACGGATACGAAACGCAACGTAACAATGTGCTTTCGCCAAGTACGCTTTCATTAGAGAGACACCGTTTATTGTGGTTGTACCTCAACGAACAAACTGATTTTTTTACTGCTCCAAAAAAAGTATTGCATTTTGCTCCTGAGCAGGCTTTTTATAAATTGTTTCGTAAGCAAAAGAACCTAAACTACACCACCACCGATTTGTTTTCGCCGTTGGCAGATGTGAAAGCAGATATTTGTAATTTGCCTTTCAAAGACAATCAATACGATGTCATTTTGTGCAACCACGTTTTGGAACACATTCCAGACGATACCAAAGCCATGCAGGAATTGTATCGCGTTTTGAAACCAGGTGGAATGGCTATTTTACAAATTCCGCAGGATTTAAAAAGAGACGTAACTTTTGCAGATGATAGCATTACCGACCAAAAAGAACGTGCCAAAATATTTGGCCAATACGACCACGTGCGCATTTACGGTCGTGATTATTTTGACAAATTAAGAAGCATAGGTTTTACAGTTGTTGAAGAGGATTACACTAACAAAATTGCTCCTGAACTAGTCGAAAAATACTGTTTGGCCAAAGGAGAAATTATCCCAGTTTGTTTTAAATAATTATTGTAAAATAAAAGCCGAGTTAGATTCCACAAATTAGCACAAATTAATCTGTGTAAATTTGTGGAATCTTTGTTTAAAAAAACTAAATAATTAAATAACGTATTGCTTTTGGAACCCGAAAATCATTTCCAGTTTTGCTTTGATCTTAGTTTTGAAGCGAAACTCAATTGCTATATCCCTACTTCGTATGTAGTTGGTCATGTGGATACCATCACGTATTTAGAAAAAAAAGCAAGTTCAGAAGTCCTGCAGAGTATGGGCGTTGAGACAAAAAAACTCCCGCTTGCAACGCAAAAAACACTTAGCATTTGCGAAAGCCTGCAGCCAGAAGTCCTGTTTAAAAAATACCGCACAAAAAGTAAAGCTGCCAAAAAGATTGAGGACTTGTTACAAGACGAGAAATTAAAATTCGGAATCACACAATTCATACAACTGCAATTAGCATCCTTTTATGCTTTAGTTCGCGAACATGATTTTCCACTTTCATTTCAATTGGGTAAAGAAAAAGATTTTCGGATCAGTCGTATTCGCACTCAAAATCCAGCTTTAGAAACCGAACTCCATTTTGATAAACACGAAAACGGAATTTCATATACTTTAAAACTCAAGGAAAATGACCTTGCTTTTTATCCTTCGGACACAACAGTAACATTGTTGTTAGATGAGCCGGGATGGTTGGTTTCACACCATAAACTGTATGTGTTAAAAAGCATCAATTCCAAAAAAGCAACCCCTTTTTTAAATAAAAAAACGGTCGAAATTCCTTCGAAATTAGTACCCGACTATTTTGAAAAATTCATTAAAGACATTGCCCAAAAAGTAGATATTAGCGCCACGGGGTTTGAGGTGATTACCCAAACCAGTATTCGTTCTTGCAACCTACAATTGGTGCATGATTTTTTTAAAAACACCTATTTCATCAGTCTTTCTTTTGATTATGATGGATACGTTTTTGATGCCACTAAAACCAAAAATACTCATACTGAAATTGATTTAAAAGACTTAGAGAACATAAAATTAATCCAATACAAGCGCAGTCAAGGTGAGGATAAATTTACGGAATCCCTTCAAACGCTTGGTCTTGGCAAACAAGAAAATCAGCTTTTTGGACTTTTGCAAAAACCAGAACAAAAAGACACCTACGCTTGTGTGCAATGGGCATTAGAAAATCGTGTAAAATTAGAATCATTAGGTTTTTCGTTAGAGAATCTTAAAATCGACGGAAAAAATATTGATAATAATGCAGTTACCATTACATTCTCCAACACCATTCAAAATGATTGGTTTGATATTAAAATGACTGTAGTTTGTGATGATTTTGAATTCAATTTCAGCGACTTGATTCCGAATATAAAAAGCCAAAATCGCTTGTTTCTCTTACCCAATGGGAATTATTTTTTGATTCCGTTAGAATGGATGACGCGTTACGGAGCTATGGCTAAGCTGGCTAAAATCAACAACGGAACTATGGCAGTGCTCAAAAGTAATTTTGGTGTTTTTGAAGACATCCCGCAATTAAAACAGACCTTGCATGTAAAAGAAACGGTTCAATACCAACCTTCGGATTTGGTTAATGCCACGTTACGACCGTACCAAATTGAAGGCGTACAATGGCTTCTAGAACATTACAATAACGGTTTAGGCGCTTGCTTGGCCGATGATATGGGATTGGGAAAAACATTGCAAACCCTATCAACACTGGTCGCCGTTCAAGAAAAATTAGATTTTGAAAAAGCCGAAAACATACAACTCGATTTGTTTGGCAATGAAATTCCTGTAGCCAAAGAATACCTAAAAGCTTTGATTGTGCTTCCCTCCTCTTTGGTGTTCAACTGGTACAACGAAGCTAGAAAGTTTACGCCTCATTTCAGGAGAATTCAATATGTAGGACAAGAGCGTAAACTAATTTCTAAAAAATTAGAAAAATACGACTTGATCTTTACGAGTTATGCGGTAGTGGCGAGAGATCTTTCCATTTTAGAAAAATACCAATTTCGTTTTTTGATTTTGGACGAAAGTCAATACATCAAAAATAAAAACTCGAAAATTTTTAAGGCTATAAATCAACTGCAAACCACTCATAAAATCTCATTGAGCGGAACTCCTATCGAAAACTCATTGGACGATTTGTGGTCACAAATGCAATTTATAAATCCGAATATTTTGGGGAGTTACGCTTTTTTTGCGGAGCATTACAAAATTCCAATAGAGAAAAACCAAGACGAAAACAGCCTGCTGGAACTCAAAAACCTAGTCAGTCCGTTTATTTTACGCCGAACGAAAGAACAGGTTTTAAAAGACTTGCCGGAACTATCAGAACAAGTTTTTTATTGTGATATGGAACCTGAACAAGAAAAACTATACGAAGAAGAAAAGTCAAAAGCAAGAAACGCACTTTTAAAAACCGATGGTTTTGGAATTGGCAAAATCAATATTATCAATACGTTGATGCGCTTACGGCAATTGAGTAATCATCCTAAAATGATTGATAAAAAATCAGAAATTGATTCGGGAAAATATATTGCGGTGACCCGATATTTGGAAACCTTAGTGCAATCCAATCAAAAAACGATAGTGTTCAGTTCGTTTGTGTCTAACTTAGAATTTTATAAAAAATGGAGCATCGAAAACAAAATTGATTTTTGTGAATTGACTGGTGCAACTCCACAAAATGAACGCGCGTATCAAGTGCAAAAATTTCAAGAACAAGAACCCTCAAAATTGTTTTTCATTTCCTTAAAAGCGGGTGGCGTGGGACTCAATATTACTAAAGCTTCTTATGTCTTGTTCTTGGACCCATGGTGGAATCCTTTTGCTGAAAAGCAAGGAATTGGTCGGGCTCATCGTATTGGACAGTTGAACAAAGTAAATGTCGTTCGATTCATTACCAAGAATACCGTCGAGGAAAAAATCATTCGTTTGCAGGAAAACAAAAAACTACTTTCGGATGCGTTGCTTGATGAAAACCACATCAGCCCTGAAATTGAAGAAAATTTAGATTTTATTTTAGCATAAAAAAAACCTGCTACTTCAATGAAATAGCAGGTTTTAGTTTTAAGACTAAAAAAATTATTTTTTCTCTGGCATCAATATACCTATCACTTTATCTTTTGTAAGATATTGTTTGGCGATGTTCTGAATATCTTTGGCAGTAACGGCATTTACCATTTCTTCCATTTTCAAAACATCTTCAGCATTAGATGCGTTTAAATACGATCTTGTCAAGTTAGACAACCAAAAACGGTTCTCTTTACTATCTTTTCTAAAATCGGCTAATTCACCTTCTTTGAATTTAGCTACATCTTTTTCATCTGGTCCTTTATCAATAATATTCTGAAGTTCTTTCAAGGCTGATGCAGTCAACTTCTCGGCATTTTCTGGCCCACATGGGAAACCTATTGAGAAAGTATACGATCCATAAGGCATTTTGTTCATGCTTCCTCTAGCATTTACACCGTAAACACCACTTTCATTTTCACGTAATTGCTCTACCAGTTTAATAGTAAGTACTTCTCCTAACGCTTGCATACTCATAGCATCTTTGGCAGAATATTTAGCATCACCATAAAACATGATTGTAACGTTACTCTTTGGATCTGCTCCTTTATTTACTACTTTTTTCAAGTCGCCTTTTAGCAATCGGTAACCTAAATCTACTGCTTTTTCTTTTTTATCATTCGCTGGTAATGAGGCAATATATTTTGTAGCCAAAGCTTCGATTGTTGCATCATCAACATTTCCTACGAAGAAAAATTCAAAATCAGCAGCATTTGCAAAACGCTCTTTGTATTTTTCGTAAGCCAATTTATAATCGGTATCAGCCCATGATTTATCAGTAGGCATGATTCCAAAAAAGCGTGGGTTATTCTGGTTCAAATAGGTATAAAACTCCTGTTGGAAGTAATTCTGTGGCGTAGAAGCCATGTTTTTGAAAAAGCTTGATTGTTTTTGTTTGAATCCTTCAAAAGCTTCTTGGTCAAAATTTAAATCTGTAAAGTAAGCATACGTCATTTGCATTAAATACTCTAAGTCTTTAGGAGTTGATGTACCTCTAAGTCCTTCGCTAGTACCTCCAATATAAGGATTAACTCTTGCAATTTTACCCGTCATGAATTTGTTAATGTCATTCAATTTTAATCCAGAGAAACCAGCCTCAGCAAGTGCACCATTGGCAAACTGAACTTTTTTCATTTCTTCATTCGAATACAAATTAGACCCTCCTAAACTAACCGCTTCAAAAAGCACTTCGTCATTTTTAAAATCGGTGTTTTTATACGTCACTTTAGCACCATTGGAAAGAACTAAGGTTTTTGTACCCAATTTATCATTACTACTTCTGCTTACCACTGTTCCCGCTTTTACCTCTTTTCTAAGCAAGCTAGTAGCGACTGCAGCATCTTCGTAAGGTTTTAATTCGTCAGTATTCACTTTTATTGCAGCTAATACTTCTTGCTCTGTTACTTTCTTCAAGCCTTCTTTTTCAGGACCCGTTAAAATGATAACTCGGTTATCCTCTTTAACGTACTCTTTAATTAACCCATTTACATCTTTAAGATCAATCATCGGTAAGATTTGCTTAAAGGTTTGAAAAGTCCATTCAATTCCTGGAGCTGGCTCGTTTTCAAGGAAATTTGCTTGTAACTCCCCAACAAAGTTCTCTGAATTCGTTTTACTTCTATCATTGTATGCTTTTTCAATAGAAGCCATAAATTCAGACTTAGCACGGTCTAACTCTCCTTGTGTGAATCCAAATTTCTTAGCACGTTCATTTTCTGTTACCAATGTTTTCAAGGCACTTAGTTGCTTGTCTTCTGATGACATTGCCACAGATTGATATCCTTTTTTGGTTCTTGCAAAAGTACCACCATAATAAGAATACCCATAAGTGAAAGGTGGTGTTGCAGAATTTGTTAACTCATCAAGACGCGTATTTAAAAGCGTTGCAAATAAATTTTCGATCATGTAATTTTTAAAATCACCTAGATTTACCATTTTCTTAGGTGCAGCATAATCTTTGTACAATAATTGTACTTGTGTATTCGATGCTTCTTTGTCGCTTTCTACAGCTACAAAAGTTTCTTTGTGATTAGGGACTTCAAATACTTTTCTTGGTTTTTCATTTGCAGGATTTTTATAAGAAGAGAAGTGAGAAACAATTTTTTTCTCCATTTCGGCTACATCAATATCACCTACTACAATAACACTCATTAAGTTAGGACGGTACCAATCTTTGTAAAAATTAATTAAGGACTGATGTTTGAACTTTTCTAATACCTCTTTTTGACCAATTGGCAAACGAGTAGCGTATTTTGAATCGTGCATCATTTTAGGAAGATAACGACCCATCATTCTTTTTCCAGCGCCTAGACCTAAACGATATTCTTCAAGAACAACACCTCTTTCTTTATCAATTTCTTCTGGTGTCAAAACAGTGTTGAAAGCCCAGTCCTCAATGATTTGAAATCCTTTTTCTAATTTTTCAGGATCATCTGATGGAATTGGTAAAAAATATACCGTTTCATCAAAGCTAGTGTATGCATTTAAATGTTGACCAAATTTCACACCAATGCTTTGAAGGTAATCTACCAATTGATTTTTAGGGAAACGCTTTGTTCCATTAAAACACATGTGCTCCATGAAGTGCGCTAAACCTTGCTGATCATTTTCCTCAAGAATAGAACCTGCATTAACAACCAGTCTAAGATCTACTTTCTTTTCTGGTTTGGCATTTTTCTTGATGTAATACGTTAACCCGTTAGGTAATTTTCCTGTTTTGACCGAAGGGTCTAAGGGAATTGCTGTTGAAAAATCCATTTGCTGTGCAAAAACAGCCGCTGGAAACAACATCATACCCAGAACCAAATTTGTGATTTTTTTCATAAGTTTTGTTAGTTTAGGGTAAAAATAATACAATCTTACTAATTTATTGCTTAGTTATATTTTATTTAACAGAAATTACACACGAAAGAAATTGCTAAAACAGTTGCTAATAATGGCATAACACAAAGGTTATTCTTATCTTTACCAAAATAAAAAAACCATAAAATGACTAAATTTTTTGTTTTTATTGCTCTTCTATTGGGAACTATTGTACAAGCACAACCCGAAAAAGAAATTGATCCACCATACCACATAAAAACCGTTTCATTCATCCAAAACAATCAAAATATCGTTCCGTTCATAAAACTTGGCGAAGGATTTCAATTAGAATTTGATGATCTTTACGGCAATGAGGCTAATTATTACTATGAAATCATCCACTGTGATTACAACTGGAATCCCACTCCTATCCCTAAAATTGAATACCTAGACGGCTTTGACAATCAAAGAATACAAGATCACACCAACTCTTTCAATGCCTTACAAATCTATTCTCATTACAAACTAGCTTTTCCAAACCAATTTACACAACGCCTTAAAATTAGTGGAAACTACATCCTTAAAATTACCGATGATAATAAGGAGGTAGTTTTTTCTAGAAAATTCATTCTCTATGAAGACATTGTTACGGTTCCTTTACAAATAAAAAGAGCAAGAACAGTACAAAGTAATGACGCCAAGCATAATCTTGATTTTAGCATTAAATCTAGCAGTATCACCTTTCAAAACCCTATAAAAAACGTAAAAGTGCTGATTTTACAAAATGCTCAGTTCAAAACAGCCTTAAAAAATATTCCACCGCAGTTTACAATAGGCAATGATTTAGTTTATAAATACGATACCGAAACGCAGTTTTGGGCTGGAAATGAATTCTTATTTTTTGAAAACAAAGACATCCGATCAGCCAGTAATAACGTTGCCAGAATAGATTCTAGCACACCTATATACGGCACCCTTTTACATACAAGTCCTGCTCGTGGTAACTTTCCTTACCTTTTTACTCAAGATGCTAATGGTACCTTTGTAGTAAAAAACATTAACACCCAAAAAAGTGAAATAGAGGCCGATTATGCTTGGGTATACTTCAACCTTTCTGCGCCTGCTTTTCAGTTAAAAAAAAGTATTTACGTTACAGGAATGTTCAACAATTATGCATTGACTCCCGAGTATAAAATGGAATACAACCCAAAAAATGGTCGATACGAAAAAGCAATTTTAATCAAGCAAGGATTCACAAATTTTCAATACACTATTGCCGATGATAAGGGTATAATTGACCTCGAAAATAACGTAGATGGTAATTTCTATCAAACTGAAAATGAGTACACCATATTAGTTTACTATAGAGAAAGTATTGATAGGTATGAGCGCGTTGTAGGCAAAGGAGTAGCTAACTCACTAAATATAATTAACTAGAAAAATCTTTTTATCATATAGCCGCATGTAGATCATTTTTTTGTAAATTTGTCAATAATAATTACGTATTTATCCATTATATATGGTTTCTCAAATAACAAGAGGCATAAAAATTTCAGTTTTAACTAGTTTTGAAGGCACTTACTTCAAGAACTACAAGATTCATTTTGCCTTTAGTTACGTAATTACCATAGAAAACCACAGTAAAGATTCAGTACAATTAATTTCACGTCATTGGGAAATCTTTGATTCTCTTAACGATATAGAAATTGTGGATGGCGAAGGTGTTATTGGAAAAAAACCAGTATTAAAACCAGGTGAACAACACACTTACAGTTCAGGTTGCTTGCTATCATCACCGTATGGAGCTATGAAAGGGCACTTCAACATGATTAACTTTACCTCAACTAGAAATTTCAAAGTAATAGTTCCTGCTTTCAGACTTTGTGCACCATTTGCACTTAATTAATATATTTACTTAGGAGCACATCCTGCGATCCATTTCAAGTTTTTAAGCGTCAAGCACGTTTTGCTAGCCCTAAAAAGAGCTTCTTGCAGTCGCTTTTTTAGCGCTGCAAATTCGGCTTTCCATCATAAAAAGCTTTCCATTACTATCAGGGCTACAATCTAGATTAAGAACAACAAGATGCTTTAGATTACTTTAAAAAATATCAAATCTTTAAAGAAACCTTTGTACTTTTGTTTTTAGTTTAAAAACAACACAACACTATTTTTAACCCAATAAAAACATCAACATGTTAAAAGGATTTTTTCACGTACCCAATGCAGTAAACGAAACTGTAAAAAGCTATGCCCCTAATTCACCAGAACGAGCAGCTGTTTCGGCAGCATACGCCGAAATGTGGAACGCTACAGTAGACGTTCCTCTTTATATAGGAAACGAAGAAGTTAGAACAGGAGACACTAAAAAAATGTCTGCTCCTCATGACCACCAGCATATTGTAGGGGTATATCACCAAGCAGAAAAAAAACATATAGAAGCTGCAATTTCAACAGCACTAGAAGCTAAAGAAGACTGGGCTAAAATGGCTTGGGAGCAACGCGCTGGAATTTTTTTAAAAGCAGCCGAGTTACTAGCAGGACCATACAGAGCTAAGATTAACGCAGCTACTATGATTGCACAGTCAAAAACAATATACCAAGCAGAAATTGATGCCGCTTGTGAACTCATTGACTTTTTACGTTTCAACGTACAGTACATGACACAAATTTACAACGAGCAACCAAAATCTACTGCTGATATGTGGAACCGCGTTGAATACAGACCTCTTGAAGGATTTGTATACGCCATTACTCCTTTTAACTTTACAGCAATTGCTGGAAACTTACCTACAAGTGCTGCCTTAATGGGTAACGTTGTGGTTTGGAAACCTGCAGCAACTCAAGTGTACTCTGCTAACTTATTGATGCAAATTTTCAAAGAAGCAGGTTTACCAAATGGTGTTATCAACATGGTTATGGGAGACTCAGGAATGATCACCGAAACCTTATTGGCTAGCCGTGATTTGGCTGGAGTTCACTTTACAGGATCTACAGGAGTATTTAATGATATTTGGGCAAAAATTGGTACTAATATCAGCAAATACAAAACATATCCACGTATTGTTGGTGAAACTGGTGGTAAAGATTTCATTATTGCACACCCATCTGCAAACTCAAAACAAGTTAGTACAGGTATAGCACGTGGTGCTTTTGAGTATCAAGGTCAAAAATGTAGCGCTGCTTCACGCGTGTACATTCCGCAAAGTTTATGGCCAGCTGTACAAGCTGAACTAGAAGCTGATTTGAAATCAATGAAAATGGGATCGCCACAAGATATGAGCAACTTTATCACGGCAGTAATCTCTGAAGGTTCATTTGATAAATTGGCGAAAGCTATTGACCAAGCTAAAGCTGATAGCGATGCAGAAGTAATTATGGGTGGAAATTATGACAAATCAAAAGGATACTTTATTGAGCCAACGGTTATCTTAACTTCCAATCCAAAATACGCAACAATGGAAACCGAATTATTCGGACCTGTAGTTACTATTTACGTTTACGAAGATGCTAAATGGGCAGAAACTCTAGAATTAGTAGACACTACATCAGAGTACGCTTTAACAGGAGCTGTTTTCAGTCAAGACCGTTATGCTATTGAAGAAGCTACTGTGAAATTACAAAACGCAGCTGGTAACTTCTACATCAATGATAAACCAACAGGAGCAATTGTAGGAATGCAACCGTTTGGTGGAGCAAGAGGATCAGGAACAAATGATAAAGCAGGTTCTATGCAAAACTTATTGCGTTGGACTTCTGCAAGAACCATCAAAGAAACTTTTGTGACTCCAGTTGATTACAGATACCCATTTTTAGGAGAGTAATTTTTAGTCCTAAAGTTTTAAAGTCAAAAGTCTTTAAAGCATTTTAGTAAATACCAATAAGCCGAATCTAAAGTTTTAGATTCGGCTTTTTTTGTGTTTAATCTGGCGTAAAATTAGCTTTGAATTTTATTAAATTTTTCTTCTAAGAGTTCTATTCTTTTTAACATGGTTTCTAAAATTCCTTCTGGAAGACTATTATTTATTGTGGCATTATCACCTACAATACCTCCAATATTTATATTTACCGTAAATATTTTTTTTTCATCAATAAAATATTCCAAGCCCACCTCAAACACTTCCCCAATTTGCTGCATTATTACAAAATCAGGCACTGTTTTGTCAGCTTCAAAATTAGAAATTGATGTTTGAGCCACATTTAGTTTAAAAGCCTATTCTTCTTGGCTCATTTTATTTTGCATCCTTAAACGCATTATTTTTGTACCAATACTCATGTGATATTAATTTATTGTACGAATATAGCAATTTTTTGCTTAATTTTATTATTTTGTTGCTTGCGTGTGTTTTCTATTACATATAGATTCGCTTTCATTAATAATCAAAACTAATATTATGAAAAAATTAGAATTAAACCAGATGGGATATCTGGTGGCTGGAAAGTATCCTTACGCAAATGGTACTGGTACGGGAGTGGCGTGCGGTTTAACAGCTATAGCAGTTACAGGAATATTAACCGCAGCAACTTTTGGCGCAGGCCTTTTTGCTGGAGCTATGGTTTCTGGGCTTGTTTACGGTGGCGCAATTGGTTGGGGTTCTGCATCAGGATCTTGGATATAATTAAAAAATTAAAGTTAATTTAAAAAAATAACACAATGAAAACAATAAATTTAGATAATATGACTGCCATAAATGGTGGAGGAAGCGTTGTAGGCAACGTTATAAATGGAGCGTGTGGGGCAGGTGCGGGTTGGACTTTAGCAGCATCACTAAAATTGGTAGCAGCTGTCGCTGTACCAACGGGAGTTGGCAATGTATTAGCCGCTGTTTGTCTTACTAATTTTGTAGGAACAGCTGCTGGGTGGTGGTAGATCTCATTTCACTGGCTTCTGATAAAGAAGCCAGTTAAACTTTTCATTATGACAAAAATTTTTTATTTCACAGTTTTTCTGCTTGTATTTTACTTTATCATAGTCTTCTCGCCATGGTTCCACCATTATTATAACATTATTCTTTTAATTGTTTTTTTATTAATCATTTATGATAAGAAAAAAACAATATTTAAAAAATAAAGATCGTTCGACTACTTTAAATTCAAATGTTCACTTTTTTCAAGTTAGAAACTAAAATACACAGCAGAGTTTGATATTTATTTAGTAATTGTCAAACTAAAATTTTTATTATTAACAAAATCACAAAGAATAAAATCTTTATGCAGAGAGTAAATTTAAAAAAGTATAAGATATTATTTTTATCGATTCTGTTTTTTTCGTCAGGATACATAACTAATATATTACTTGAAAGCGATAAATTGGTATTAAACTCTATTGCAGAACAATTATCTGCAAATCAAATTGAAAAATTTTTAAAAATACAAGAAAAATGGCAGTTAGCATCATTTTTATTATTGCCTGTTATATTTTACATCAAGGCGAGTATAATATCAAGTATATTGTATGTTGGTGTTTTTTTCTTTAGTAAAACTAAAGTCAACTTTAAGCAATTACTAAATGTTTCTATCAAGGCAGAGTTTATTTTTCTAGGAGTAGGTATTTTAAAACTGATATGGTTTTATTTTTTCCAGACCAATTATACGTTGGAAGATTTACAATATTTTTATCCTTTATCAGCATTAAATATTATCGGATATAATGGTTTAGAAACTTATTTTATTTACCCTTTTCAGGTTTTAAACTTGTTTGAATTAGCATATATTTTACTCTTAGGGTATTACGTTGGCAAATTGGTTTACACACCTCAAAACAAAGAAAACTCAATAGATTTCGGACTAAAAATCGTGGCTAGCAGTTATGTACCCGCATTATTTTTGTGGGTAACCGTGGTTATGTTTTTTACTTTAAATTATTCTTAAGTAAGACCAGAACTCTAAAAAAGCATATACTTTTTCAAAGCATTTATTATAAAAAACAATGAAAAAATCACTCAAAATACTAATCATTTCGCTCTTTGTAATCTTGCTTGGTTTTATTGGATTTAAAGTTGTAACCAAAGTGAAATACAAAAATCAAGTTGCACAAAATATCAAAACAATACCAAAATTTAAATATCAAAATGTTAATGGCGGTATTTTTACTAATAAAAATTCACTAGTGTCCACTTAAAATAAGTTGAAAAACAGCTGGTTAGTATTATGTTCATTGACATTATTGTAATCTGATTTCATAAGTAGTTCATTTATAGATGTCTTATCGAGTAATGATGCGGATAAAATTTGTAGAATTTCGTATGTTGAGCGATTGATTTTTAAATCTTTTGCTATTATAGAAACCAAACAGTACGTTACAATTGCTACATTAATTTGAATCCGAACAGCATTTTCTGTTGTTCCCCAAAAGGTCTTAACTTTTAGGTGCTGTTTTATCCATTTAAAGAACAATTCTACTTGCCATCTTTGTTTGTAAAGTAGTGCAATATCTTGAGCTGATAATTCAAAATTATTGGTCAAAAAGACTAACGTTTTTTTTATTTTCAGCATCGAAAAATTTTACTTTTCGTATCTTTTCTGGATAATCTTTTGAGGTATAAAAACCTTCTATTTTACCAACTTGGTCATATTTAATTCCAGTGGTTTTGTCAATTTTTAGAGAATACATTCTTTTAAATTTCACATTAGATTTTGCTCTAACAACAAAATAAACATTAGCTTTTGTAATTCGAAAAAGTCGATCATAATCAACATAAGCACGGTCAAAAATATAATAAGCAAATGGCTCATAATCTATGACATCCATTGCGTTAACATCGTGCACATTTGCTTCTGTAATATGAATAAATACAGGGATTTGTGTGTTAATATCAAATAAAGTGTGCAATTTTATTCCTGCTTTAGTTTTTCGAAAATGAGCCCAACAAAACACACTCAAGCATAGATCAATTGTTGAAGAATCAAAAGCATAAATATTGCCTTTTATTTCAAAGCCATCATTGCTTTTTTTATTCTGGGCAATCAATATTAAATGATTGGCAAACTCTTCAAATATTTTATAATTACGATTTTCATTAGCTTTGGATAAATTACTACGAGTTACATTTTTGCCAAATCCTAAATGATATGATTTTGATTGATGTGCTTCTATAACAATTATCAAATCTCTTAAACTTTCTCTTGCTGAAAGTTGACCAAAAATCATACATAATAATTGATTCCAAAAAGTAAAATGTTTGACCGATTTATTGCCGGAATATTTACTAGTTAACCTGTCAAAAACACGTTGGGGAAGAAATTCAATCAGTTGAGAAAAGACATATTTACCGTGATTCATATTCGTAATATTGATTTACGAACATAATAATCATTTCAAATCGTCACGCTCAAAAATGACTCTTAAAATACAGATTTACAATAATTTTAAAGAACTTGTTTTATTTTTTAGTGGACACTAGTGATAAAAATTTGAAACTAAATATTCCAACAATTTTTATTTATTACAACAGTGAATGTAATTTCTGCAATGAAGAAACGCAAATGATACAAGAAAATATTGCTAAATTTAAAGATATTCAACTTGTATTCGTTTCATTTGAAAAACCAGAAAAAATAGTTGAATTTGCAAAAAAACATAAATTAGACCAAAATGATAAAGTTACTTTTTTATGCGATAATAGGCTTACTTTCTCTTCTACATTTGACGTTCAGTCACTTCCATGTTTAGTACTTTATGATAAAAACAATAAACTTATTGAAAAAATAAAAGGACAAACAAAAACAGAAACTATTTTAAAAAAAATTGCTTCGTCGACCTAGAAACAAGTTTACCCAAAAACAAAAAATCACAAAAGATCCTTCCTGCTTTAAAATAACAAAAAAAGCACGGGATGACAAAAAGTACGCAATTACAATAAAGAAAAATGAACTTAAAACATATCGAAAAAACGCATACGCTACAATTAGATCAATCAGATTGTGGCGTTGCTTGTTTAATGAGTCTTATAAAACTAAATGGAGGCACAAATTCCTTTGAAAAACTTCGTGAGTTAAGTGATACAACTAAACAAGGAACAACTATGCTTGGTTTGCATCAAGTGGCTAACAACATAGGCTTTACAGCCGAAGGTTGTGAAGCTGATATTCAAGCATTGATAGACCACAATAAACCTGTTATTTTGCATGTTGTTATGGATAATCAATTGCAACATTACGTAGTTTGTTATTTATACGAAAAACAAAAAGGTTTCTTAATAGGCGATCCGGCAAAAGGTGTTTATATTTTATCGGTTGATGAATTAGACAAAATATGGGTCTCTAAAACCTGTTTGACGCTTGATGTAAATGAAAGTTTTGTAACGGCTGAAACCGCAAAAAATTTGCAGAAGAAATGGTTTTTAAATTTACTGAAAGAAGACTACAAACTGCTTTATATTTCGGTTTTACTAGGTGTCTTTGTGGCTATTTTAGGTTTAGCCATGTCATTGTTTTCTCAAAAAAACTCATCGATGACATTCTACCTTCTGAAAACAAGACCAAATTAATTTCTGGTATTGCTTTGCTTACCGTTTTGCTTTTAGCACGGGTGGGGATTGAGCTACTGCGTGAATTCTTTTTATTACAACAATCAAAAGATTTTAACAATAGAATTAATAATCAGTTTTTTACTAATTTATTACGTTTACCCAAGCCGTTTTTTGATACTCGAAAAATAGGAGAATTAGTCGCTCGATTAAATGACACACAAAGAGTACAAAGCGTTATAAAAATGCTGGCAAGTAGCTTGATTATTGACATACTGGTGTCTATAATTTCATTAGCTTTCTTATTTATCTATTCATGGAAAATAGGAATTATTGCTTTACTTAGTGTCCCTATTTATTTTTATATTATTTATAGAAGTAATAAAAAGCTAATAGATGCTCAAAGAGATGTTATGCAAAGCTATGCTATTAACGAGAGTAATTACATCAATACCATACAAGGAATTGCTACTATAAAAAACGACAATAAGCAGGATTTATTTAACAAAAACAACGAAATAATATTTTCTAATTTTCAAGAAAAAATATTCAATTTAGGAAAAATCAATATCACACTATCTTGGCAATCAGGTTTAGCAAGTGTTTTTTTTCTTATTGGCGTATTAATTTACACATCGATTGAAGTGTTTAACAAGCAAATGAAATTAGGGGAGTTAATGGCCGTTTTAGGAATTGTAGGTTCATTAATGCCTTCAATTGCAAATTTAGCTTTAGTTGCCATACCTATAAATGAAGCAAAAATTGCCTTTAATAGAATGTTTGAATTTTCATCAATTGAAAAAGAAATAGAGGAAGGAATAATAATAAACGAAATAAATTCAATTGCAATTAAAAATCTTTCTTTTCGATTTGCTGGAAGAAGTGAGTTACTAACTAATATAAATATAGAAATTAAAAAAGGAAAACTGACAGCAATTGTGGGTGAAAGCGGAAGTGGCAAGAGTACAATTGGACAAATTTTACAACGTTTCTATCATTTTGAAAATGGAACTATTTTGATTAATGATGCCACCCATTTATCTGACATAGCCTTAAACAGTTACAGAAATTTAATTGGTGTTATTCCTCAAGATATAACTATTTTTAATGGAAATGTTCTAGATAATATTTTATTAGGAGCAACAGACACTCCGCAAAACATAATTCAATTTGTCAAAGAAAATGGTTTTGAAGCTTATTTTAATCAATTACCTCAAGGAATAGCCACTCTAGTTGGAGAAGAAGGAGTTAATTTGAGCGGCGGACAAAAGCAAATTATAGCATTAGCAAGAGTTTTATATAAAAAACCGCAATTCTTAATACTAGACGAATCCACTTCGGCAATGGATAGAAATACAGAAAAATTTTCGATGAATTTGATTGAGAAAATAAAACCGTCTTGTGCAATTCTTTTTATTTCACATCGATTGAATACTTTAAAACATAATGCTGATACAATATACATTTTAGAGAATAAAACGATAATCTACAAAGGAACTCACAACAACTTGATGCAAAGCGATAATTTTTATAGCGATTACTTTAAAACGATATAAAAGCACCTACTTTGTGCGTTCTATATTATTTATACCAACAAAAGCCGAATCTAAAATTTAGATTCGGCTTTATTTTGTCTAATTCTTTCTTTAGACTTTATGACTTTTGACCTTAAGGCTAAACCGTAAACTTCAACGGCAAGTGTACTACTTTTTTAGTTTCAAAAAATTCATCTTCAAAATAATCTGCTAAGTTGTATTCAGTAACTTTCGGGAAATCTTTTAACTCTTCGGTTAAGTCGCCTCCTTTTAGGTAGAGGATTCCGTTTTTCAATTCGTGTTTGTTGTTCTTTTTGATTTTGGTTTTTACCCAAGACACAAAATCAGGCATATTGGTTACCGCGCGACTCACAATAAAATCGAAATCACCTTTTACATTTTCAGCACGTATTTGCTCTGCTTTTACGTTTTTCAACTCTAAACCTTCGGCAACAGCCTGAACCACTTTTATTTTCTTGGCAATAACATCAATCAAATAAAATCTAGTTTCCGGAAAAAGAATTGCCAATGGAATTCCTGGAAATCCACCACCAGTTCCCACATCTAAAACGTACGTTCCAGGTTCAAATTTCATTATTTTAGCAATTCCAAGTGAATGTAAAATATGTTTGGTATATAAAGAATCAATATCTTTTCTCGAAATCACATTGATTTTTTCGTTCCATTCGTGGTATAAAAAATCGAGCTTTTCGAACTGTTCCTTCTGAAGATCACTTAAATTAGGAAAATACTTTAAAATCTCGTCCATCTATTATTTTTTTTAACAAAAGTAATACTTTATGGTTAAAATATTTATCTGAAATTTGTATACCAAAAAATTTTTAATAATTACCTTTGAACCTTATCTACATTATATGAATAACAATGCCCCTACTTTTGCTAAGCAAGATAGCCTAAAATTTTTTAGAACACTTAACTCTCGGGTTAACAACTACTTCAAAGAGAACAACATTCAAAAAACAGGCAACTGGCAATTATACCTGAAAACGATTATTTTATTTTCTGTTTTTCTAGCACCTTACTTTTTAATTCTAACCCTTGGTATGCCATTTTGGGCACACCTATTATTGACAATCGTCATGGGAATTGGTATGGCAGGTGTTGGAATGAATGTGATGCATGATGGAAATCACGGATCTTATTCAAACAAATCATGGGTTAACAAATTCATGGGCGGAACAATTTACGTACTAGCTGGTAATGTGTATAACTGGCAAGTTCAACACAATGTGTTACACCACACGTACACCAATATTCCGGGACATGATGAAGATCTTGATGCTGGTCGTGTTATTCGTTTTACCAAAGAAGCCAAGTGGTACA
Source organism: Flavobacterium sp. CECT 9288 (assembly GCF_918731615.1). Classification (NCBI taxonomy): domain Bacteria; kingdom Pseudomonadati; phylum Bacteroidota; class Flavobacteriia; order Flavobacteriales; family Flavobacteriaceae; genus Flavobacterium; species Flavobacterium sp. CECT 9288. The sequence goes on from NZ_OU957226.1 coordinate 2,864,301, forward strand.
ACTTTCACCGTTTTCAACAATACTACTCTATTTTCTTGTACGGTTTATTGACTTTCAATTGGGCTATTACTACTGATTTTAAGCAAATGCGTAACTACTTAAAAAGAAAATTATCTTACGGAGAAGCTAAGAGCCCAAAAATACTTTGGACAACATTGATCATTACTAAAATTATCTATGTTGCCATTTGGATTGTATTACCAATCGTAATTGGGATCACTTGGTGGAAAGTACTAATAGGATTTTTTGTGATGCATTACACTGCTGGTTTGATCTTGAGTGTTGTATTCCAACTAGCGCACGTAGTAGAAGAAACTACAAATCCTACACCAAACGAATTGGGCGAAATGGACAATACTTGGGCTATTCACCAATTGTTTACCACGACTAATTTTGCACCCAAAAACGCAATAGTAAACTGGTACACAGGTGGTTTGAATCATCAAATTGAGCACCATATTTTCCCAAATATCAGCCATATTCACTACGGCAAAATTGCAAAAATTGTAAAAGAAACTGCGCAGGAGTGCAATTTACCTTATTACGAGTACAAAACAATGAGAAGTGCCGTGATTGCTCATTTCAAACATTTAAAAGATTTAGGACAAAATCCAGCATTAACCGCATAAAAAAAAAGCCTTTATGGGCTAATAATATATTAAAACTAACTACAACTTAATACCAATGAATCCATTATCCGATAGAATAAATAATTTATCTACTTCACAAACCTTAGCCATGGCGGCTTTAGCCAGAGAATTAAAAGCACAAGGAAAAGACATTATTAGCCTTAGCCTTGGTGAACCTGATTTTAATACTCCTGATTTTATCAAAGAAGCAGCAAAACGCGCAATAGACGAAAACTACAGTACGTATTCACCTGTTGAAGGGTACTTAGAACTTAAGGAGGCGATTTGCAGAAAGTTTAAAAGAGATAATGATTTAGAATATAAACCAACTCAAATTGTAGTTTCTACCGGAGCCAAACAATCGTTGTACAATATTGCTCAAGTAATGTTGAATGATGGTGACGAAGTAATTTTGCCAGCGCCGTATTGGGTATCGTATTTCGAAATTGTAAAATTATCAGGTGGCGTTCCTGTTGAAGTTCCAACATCTGTAGAAACAGATTTCAAAATTACGCCGGCACAACTAGAAGCTGCCATTACACCAAAAACAAAAATGATGTGGTTCTCCTCACCATGTAACCCATCAGGATCGGTTTATAGTCGTGAAGAATTAACGGCACTTGCGGCAGTTTTAGAAAAATATCCAAACATATACGTAGTCGCTGACGAAATTTACGAGCACATCAATTTTTCTGGAACTTTTTGTAGTATTGCATCCATCCCAGGAATGCTCGAAAGAACAATCACTGTAAACGGAGTTGCTAAAGCTTTTGCCATGACAGGATGGAGAATTGGTTATATTGGAGCACCTGAATTTATTGCCAAAGCGTGTACTAAAATCCAAGGTCAAGTTACCTCAGGAGCCAATTCTATAGCGCAACGCGCTACAATTACCGCTCTTGACGCTGATCCTAGTGTATTGAAAGAGATGGTAAATGCTTTTCATAGCCGCAGAGACTTAGTTGTAGGATTGTTAAAAGAAATTCCGGGTGTAAAAATAAATGTCCCTGAAGGTGCTTTTTATGTATTTCCAGATGTGTCTTCTTTCTTCGGAAAAACATTAAACGGAACCGAAATTAAAGATGCTAATGATGTATCCATGTATCTTTTGGCGCAAGCCAATGTAGCTACCGTTACCGGAGATGCTTTTGGAAACCCAAACTGTATTCGTTTTTCATACGCCACAAGCGAGGCCCTTTTAACCGAAGCGCTGTCTCGAATCAAAAATGCATTAACGGTTTAATACCCACACGCACATACCTAAAAGCCTCTTGATCAAACAAGAGGCTTTGTTATTTAAAGCCAAAATCAACTCCAAATGCGAGCAAAATTTCAAACATCAATTGTTTTGTTTCATTTATATGCTGATGGCAAAAGATAAAATCCAAAAAATACGGTTTTGAATTAGAAATCTTGAATAATTTATTAGACCTTTGCTCACTTTTTTTTTGGAACCACCAAAAAGACTAAAGTGTTAAAAAACAACTAATTTATCATCAAATCGATGAAGAAAAAAATAGAAATTCTAGCACCTGCCAAAGATTTAATTCATGGTATGGCAGCTATCAATAGTGGGGCTGATGCCGTTTATATTGGTGCACCACAATTTGGAGCCCGTTCTAATGCCACCAACTCTATCGAAGATGTAGCGGCTTTAGTTAAGTATGCACACCTTTTTAATGCACAAGTTTTTGTGGTTATCAACACCATCTTGTACGATAACGAGCTAGAAACTTGCCGTCAGATGATTTGGCAATTGTATGATATTAAAGTTGATGCTTTAATTGTACAAGACATGGCGATCATGGAAATGGACTTGCCTCCTATCGTGCTCCACGCAAGTACGCAAGCCAACAACCGTGATCCTCATAAGATTAAATTCCTGAAAGATGCCGGAATGAAACGCGTCGTTTTAGCTCGTGAATTGAATTTACACCAAATCAAAGAAATCGCTGATACGGCTGATGTGGAATTAGAATTCTTTGTAACCGGCGCGCTTTGTGTGTCATTCAGTGGAAACTGTTATATGAGTGTAGCCAATGGCGAACGCTCTGCTAACCGTGGTTCCTGCGCTCAAAACTGTCGTTTGCCTTACAACTTAATCGATGGGAATGGCGACACTTTAATCAAAAACAGTCACTTACTTTCGATCAAGGATTTTGACGTTTCGGATCAAATCCCAAATCTTGTAGAAGCAGGCGTGATGTCCTTTAAAATCGAAGGGCGTTTAAAAGATATCGTTTATGTAAAAAATAACGTTTCGTATTTACGTCAAAAATTAGATGCTTTCTTGGATGGAAATGAAAACTACACCAAAGCTTCTTCTGGAAAATGTACCTACACTTTTGACTCTGCTTTGAACAAAAGTTTCAACCGTGGATACACCGATTATTTTGTAAACGAAAGACACCAATCTATCGGTTCTTGGGAAAGTCCAAAATCAAAAGGGCAATACATCGGGAAACTAATTCGCACTGTGGGCAACGCTTATGAAATAGAAAACGGCGAATTACTCAACAACGGCGACGGTTTGTGTTACATCAATGAAAATAATGAAGCTGACGGAATTTATGTAAACAAAGTCGAAAACGGCTTGGCTTACCCAAATGTATTAAAAGAACTAAAAGAAGGCACTTTTATTTACCGTAACAACGATGCAGCTTTTATCAAAATTGTAGAACGAGAAGATAGTGCGGTTCGTAAAATAAGTACCACTTTGCACCTAACCGAAACTGAAAATGGGTTTGAGCTAGCTGCTACTGACGAAGATGGTAATGTGAGTACGGTTCAATTGGCGCATCCAAAAGAAAGAACCAAGAACAACGAGTCGATTGAAGAAAACTTTAAAATTAACTTGGCAAAAACAGGTTTCACGCCTTACACAGCCGATGAAATTACAATTGATTTCTCTGAAAATTGGTTCTTACCGATATCCAAAATCAACGAAATGCGACGAACAGTTTACGAACAACTGTCAGAAATTCGTTTGGCTAATTACAAAGTTGAGGAACACCAATTGGTTAAAACATCACATCCTTACCCTGAGACAAAACTGGATTTTATGTACAATGTTTCGAACAAACTAGCCCGTAAATTCTACGAACGTCATGGAGTTACCGAAATCGAAAAAGCTTTTGAATTGCAATGGGATCCTGGAAAATCACGTGTGATGACCACGAAATATTGTATTAAATACGAATTAGAACGTTGCCCGAAATACCATCGAGAAAATATGGACAAAAAGGTAAAAGAACCTTTGGTATTAAAACAAGGCGAATTAGAATACAAACTCAAATTCAATTGCAAACCCTGCGAAATGGAGATTTGGGAAAAAGATGCTGAATTCGAAATTGAAGAAGATCATTTTCATTAAAATACAAAACCGATGCTTTATTAAAAAAAGGCATCGGTTTTTTTATTAAATTTGGGCGTGTTCGCCGCGGCGAGCGGGCTATACGCTATATCTTTTGTTCCGCTATCGCTTCACAAAAGGATGCCGCTTCTATCCCTCACGCAAAAAAAACTTGTAATGAATTACTCAAACAAAATACATTCTGATGGTTTTGAGATTATTGACAATGTTTATTCAGATTTTGAAATAGACGAAATAATTTCATTTATTGACCAAAAAACATCCCAGCAACCTTCTGATTCAACCTTTAGAAAATCTAAAGAATTATTTGCAATTCGACAATTTCATAAAGAAATTCCCCAAGTACTTCCCCACATCTTCAATAAAAACTTGATTAACATAATACACTCAACTTTTGGGGAAGATTATTTTATAACAAAATCTATATACTTTGATAAACCAGAAAAATCAAATTGGTTTGTAGCTTATCATCAAGATCTAACTATTTCTGTTGACAAAAAAATTGAAGTTGATAATTTCGTAAATTGGACTTTAAAACAAAATCAATATGCGGTTCAACCTCCTAAAGATATTCTAGAAAAAAATTTCACCATTAGAATTCATTTAGATAAAACAACCAAAGAAAATGGAGCACTAAAAGTTCTAAACAAATCACATAAAAATGGCATCGTAAGAGTTGAAAATATAGAATTTAAAAACGAAACAGAAAAGATCTGTGAAGTTGAAAAAGGCGGAATAATGATCATGAGACCTTTACTTTTTCACGCATCAAATAAAACAACTAATAACAAAAGACGCAGAGTAATTCATATTGAATTCAGTAATAAAGAATTACCAAACGAACTAGAATGGAGTGAGAAAACAAATTTGAATTTGAATTAAACTACTAACTTCTATCCAAATTACTAAAATCCTCAAATTACTAAATACCAAATTATTATTTCTGTATAGAATTAAATATACCAAATCTGCAAAAAATACTCGGGAATAAAATCCATTTTTTATCTTTACTCTCAAAACCAAATGTAAATGAAATCACAAAATAGCATTACTAGAAACTCTATAATCGCTGGTTTTTTTATTTGCTCCATTTTTCCAATATTAATCTTTACGAAAACATTATTTATTGAAATCTTAATAGCAGTAGGTGACTTTGGATTATTCGGAAATCAACTTTATTGGGGAATTCTATTCCCCCTATTTATTATTTTTATTTTTTGGAATTCAGCCAAAAAAATAAGTTTATCGGTAAGACAAGCATCTTACTTTCGAACTTGTTATCAATTTTCATTTCAAGTAAGTGCAAAACTTATAATAACTTTGTTCGCAACATATATAATAGGACTATTTATTAATGGCACATCTGTTGTGTTAGGGTCACAGATTTATTCTCAAATTATATTTTCAATACTAATGATTCTATTTTTATCATTCCTATTAATGATTTTGACGTTTATTAGTAGTTTAATAATTGTAAAACGGAGTCAAAATTCTCAAAAACAAACAATTTAAAAAAAATGAAAATACTACTCCTCGGCTCAGGCGAATTAGGTAAAGAATTTGTAATTGCTGCACAACGTATTGGGCAAACTGTAATTGCGGTAGACAGTTATGAAAATGCACCTGCTATGCAAGTAGCGCACGGTTTTGAAGTCATTAATATGCTTGACGGCGATGCATTAGACCGCATCGTTGCCAAACACCAACCCGATTTTATTGTTCCCGAAATAGAAGCTATTCGCACCGAACGTTTTTATGATTACGAAAAACAAGGTATTACCGTAGTACCATCCGCAAAAGCAGCCAACTTTACTATGAATCGTAAAGCCATTCGTGATTTGGCCGCCAAAGAGCTAGGGCTAAAGACTGCCAACTATCGTTACGCCACCACCGCCGAAGAATTAACAAAAGCGGTAGCCGAAGTTGGTATCCCTTGTGTGGTAAAACCATTGATGTCTTCATCTGGAAAAGGGCAATCCACCATCAAAACTTCCGATGATATTTTAAAAGCCTGGCAATACGCTGTTGATGGTTCTCGTGGTGATGTAGTTGAAGTAATTGTAGAAGCTTTTGTCAAATTCAATTCGGAGATTACATTATTAACCGTCACGCAAAATAATAATCCTACGCTTTTTTGTGCTCCAATTGGTCATAGACAAGAACGTGGCGATTACCAAGAAAGCTGGCAACCTGCCCTGATTTCAGACAAAGACTTGTACGAAGCCCAAGATATGGCCGAGAAAGTTACCGAAGCTTTGGGAGGCGCAGGACTTTTTGGAGTCGAATTTTTCTTGGCTGATGATGGTGTTTATTTCTCAGAATTATCGCCAAGACCACATGATACAGGAATGGTAACTTTGGCGGGAACGCAAAACTTTAACGAATTCGAATTGCATTTGCGCGCTATTTTAAGCTTGCCTATTTTTGAAATCACCTTAGAAAAAATAGGTGCTAGTGCCGTTATTTTGGCATCTGAAAACTCTGAAAGCCCTAGTTTTACAGGAATAGAAAAGATTGCTGCTTTACCCAAAACTGATTTTAGAATTTTTGGCAAACCCTCTTCAAGACCTTATAGACGTATGGGAGTAGCTTTAGTAAATGATAGTCTTGAAACACCAATTGATATTGTTGTAGAAAAAGCGAAAAAAGCGGCAGCTTTAGTAAAAGTTCATGCTTAACCCTATTACCCCAACGGACAAATGTAAAAAGAAGTTTTCATCCAAATAAAGACTATCTTTTTCGTTTGTCCAATCGAAAATGGCTAGGTGTCAATCCAGTCTGTTTCTTGAACAATCGGGTAAAATACGAGTAATCTTCATATCCTAAACGTAATGCGATTTCGTTTACCGTAAAATCTTTGTCAAACAACATGCGTTTGGCTTCCAGTATAACTCTGTCCGCGATCACTTCGGTGGTGGTTTTTTGGAGTCTTTCGTTGCAAATTCTATTTAAATGTTTCAGCGTTATGTGAAGCTGGGCTGCATAAAAAGAGGCCGCTTTCTCTGTTTTATAATGCTTTTCTAACGCCGTTTCAAAAGCTTTAATTTTTACATTGTAGGCATGTGCTTGATGCAAATTCGATTTCTGGTATTTACGCGCAATTTGAATATGAATACAGTCCAAAAGATTCAAAATATAATCCTTTTGCCAAGGCTGATTAGACTGTGATTCCTCGATAAGTCTTTCAAAATAGGGCACAATGGCAAGACTTTCGGCAGTTTGTAAAACAAGCTCGGGTTTATTATCCACAGCAGAATAAAAAGGATAGTCGGCAATATCTTTTTGTCCAAAGTAAAGATTGTAAAATTCCTGCGAGTAAAAAACAACATATCCTTCAACATCTTCGGATAAATGCCAATGGTGAATTTGTCCAGGTTGCATAAAAAACATACTTCCGGGCTGAATGTCAAAAACATCAAAATCAATCTCATGCGTTCCGGAGCCTTGTGTAAAAAACACTAAAACATAAGAGTTATGACGGTGTGGCTCCTCTACAAAACTGTGCGTAATTAAATGATTTTTAAAGGTATTGATATACAAACTACTGTTGACTGCATTGCAATTAAACCGCTGAATATTGTAAATGGGATACTTCGCCATGATTTCTAAATGTCTTTATTGTCCTAGAAGTAGCGAAGATAGAAAATACTACGCATAGCAATAAGAAATACCTTTGATAAAAATAAATATCATGTCACACGCTATCGCTCATATCCTAAATAATGATTGTCCTCAGTGTCAAAAAGGTAAGGTTTTTAATGAAAAAAGTATCTTTTTTACTTTTGGTTTCCCTAAAATGAACGAATACTGCTCGCATTGTCATTACAAATTTGAGAAAGAACCTGGCTATTTTTTTGGAGCTATGTACGTCAATTATGGCCTAACAGTGGCGCAAAGTATAGCCACTTATGGTATTGCTCAGTTTTTCTTTCAGGAAAGATTTGATTTGAGAATCATACCCATTATTGCCTTTGTGATAATCGCCTTAGCTTCGTTCAATATTCGTTTGTCGCGACTGTTATGGATTTACATGTTCAAAAACTATTCGATGTAAAAAACAGGTATCTTTGTTTTCTATAACTCTATTACCATGAAAAAAATACTTTGTTTAGCGCTTCTATTTATGGCTACACTTGCCAGCGCTCAGGATAAGAAAGAAAATCAAAAAGCTAAAATTGTTGAAGCTTCATGTGGTCAATGCCAATTTGGTATGACAGGACACGGATGCGATTTAGCCGTTCGAATAGACGGAAAGTCCTATTTTGTTGATGGCAGTTCCATCGATTCTCACGGAGATGCGCATGCCAAAGATGGCTTTTGTTCCGCTATTAGAAAGGCATCTGTACAAGGCGAAGTCGTCAACAATCGTTTCAAGGCAACCTCCTTTACCCTTTTGCCAAAAGAGAAAAAGAAATCCTAAAAAAATACCCCAAAGAGTCGTGAACTTTTTGGGGTGTTTTTTATCTTAAACTATTCTATCTATTTGCCTTTTGAATTTGGCTTCAAAGTCTTATTAGCGAATGTTGCCACATCAATCACTTCTTCTAAATCGACATCAAAAGAAATCATCACACTATCACCCACCATGGTCACAGGCAGTTGATTGGATATTTGCGATGAGCCTACAAAAATATTAGGATAATCTTTAACTTTGAAATAATAAAAGCTATTTCCATTTTTTACATCATTTTGAATGCGCGTCACAATAGATTGTACTGATTTTTGAGTCGCAGCACTGTTAGGATTGATTTTATTATCTGCCATATTGTAGACATTTTTAAACGAGGTCAGCGTTTCACGCATGGTATTTCCAACACCTACAATGGTATAATCCGAAATCGCAACCATTGCAAACATTTTAACTAATCCACCTTTATCTTTCAAAGTCATCACATACGTTGGAATGTTATTAATGTTATACGGAATAGGCAAAGATGCCTCATATCCTTTTTCTTGAACTTTACCCTGAGCCGAACTTTGGGCAGCAAATTCAGTTGCGCCTCCTTGTTTGTAAAAAGTAGTTTCTTTGGTTCTGGTATCCACCAATACAAAACCCACAGCAGATTCGTCCTTTCCTACTGATGTCAAACCCGTATACCAGTATGATTTGTTATCGTTTCCGTAAACTAATGTCAAACCTTCGGTAATTTGAAGTTTATTCGCGTTCGAAAAATTCCAATATCCATGCACGTATTCGCCCCAATCATTCAATTGATCTTCAATAAATTCTAAAGGCTGAATGCGATCAACCCATTTTGGTGTTTTATCAATTGAGTATTCTACAATAGCTCCAGTTTGTGCATTGACAACAGCTACACCAATGGCATCTTTACCTGAGAAACCTATTTTTTTAGCATATTTAGTTACAATCCAAAACGGATTTCCAGCATCGTCAATTTCAAAACTAAAATCAGTCAAACCTACTGTCGCATTTCCGTTAAAATAAATATGTCTGTGAATATTACTTTGAAAAAAAGCTCCTTGCTGGTACTTAATTTTGATAGCTTTACCCGCTATGTTTTGTACCAGTTTTACATCACGCTCATTGGTTGCTGAAACCATAACATATCCTGCTGTTCCTTCTTGATTGTTGAACCATTTAAAAAAACCAGAGTGTAACAAAGGCGCAACCCAATACAAACTGTTATTTACTTTTTGAATACAAAAATCACCTAATTCTACCTGGCTACCTAGAGCTGGTTGCGAACCTAATATTTTTTCTCCCAGCAGGTGTGCTAATTCTTCATCAACAACACGAATTTTGTCAATTGCAATTGGAGCGATGTGAGTGGTTATTTTGTCGCCGTTTTTTACCTTGCCAAGTAACTTTTGGTACGAGTCAGAGCGAAACATTTTGAGACTCGTTACAAAAGGTAAAACTGTACAATAACTTAAAACAACAAGAAAAGCATACACCAAAAAGCGACTGGGTTTCGAGACCACTTTTACCTGATTATTAGAACCTGAAACAGCAAATCCCGTCGAAAACAAAAGAGCTAAAACCAATAAAATAAGTACAATAAAAGCAAAGCCCGGAAAACCGTAATTGAAAACGGGTAGGTTATTGTAAACCAATAAAAACCCTAAAAGCAGTAAAAAAATAAAAGTAAATGTCTTTTTCATTTTGAAAAGTTATTTGTGTACCAAATTAGTCTTCATACATCAAAAAGCGTTACAGTACTATTCCGAAAAAAAGGAAACTATTGTCGCTTGTAAAAAAATAGTATTTTTGCAGCGAGATAGAGTAGTAAATTCTATCCTTATTTTTTTCAATTTTAAAAGAAACACATGAAAGCATACGTTTTTCCAGGGCAAGGCGCACAGTTTACAGGTATGGGTAAAGACTTGTACGAGAGTAATCCTCTTGCAAAAGAATTATTTGAAAAAGCTAACGAAATTTTAGGATTTCGCATCACCGATATCATGTTTGAAGGAACTGCCGAAGAATTAAAAGAAACCAAAGTAACTCAACCAGCAGTTTTTTTACACTCTGTAATATTGGCTAAAACTTTAGAAAATTTTACTCCAGAAATGGTAGCGGGACATTCTCTTGGCGAATTCTCTGCACTAGTTGCTAATGGTACTTTATCTTTTGAAGATGGATTAAAGCTAGTTTCTCAAAGAGCTTTGGCGATGCAAAAAGCTTGCGAAATTACTCCATCAACTATGGCCGCTGTTTTAAACTTAGACGATAAAATTGTTGAAGACATTTGCGCTTCTATAGATGGTATTGTTGTAGCTGCCAATTATAACTGTCCGGGTCAATTGGTAATTTCTGGCGAATACAAAGCTGTTGAATTAGCGTGCGAAAAAATGAAAGAAGCGGGTGCCAAAAGAGCTTTGATTTTACCTGTTGGTGGTGCTTTCCACTCTCCGATGATGGAACCAGCTCGTGAAGAACTTGCAGCAGCTATTGAAGCTACCACTTTTTCAACACCAATATGTCCGGTGTATCAAAATGTAACTGCAACTGCCGTTTCGGACCCGAACGAAATCAAAAAAAATTTAATCATTCAATTAACCGCTCCTGTAAAATGGACGCAATCTGTACAGCAAATGATTGCGGACGGAGCAACCTTATTTACCGAAGTTGGTCCTGGAAAAGTACTTGCTGGGTTAATTGGAAAAATCAATAAAGAAGCAGTTACAGCCAACGCATAAGCTCGTTTTCAAACTATTAAAAATTCCTCATAGACCTGTGTTTATGAGGATTTTTTTATATCTTTAAAATATACAAACCCATAAATAAATTGAATATGAAAAAAGTAATTTTAGGAATAGCATTTTTAACACTAGTAACAGTATCTTGTAAAGAAGAAACGAAAGCTAAATTAGACGAGGCAAAAGATGCCGTAGGCACTGAATTAGAAGCGAAAATAGATACTGCCACTGTAAAAATGGACAAGGCTGTAGATACTTTACAATCAAAAACTGGAAAAGCACTTGAAAAAGGTGCCGCAAAATTAGATGAAGCAGCTGCTAAAATGAAAGAAGCAGCAAAAAAATAAATTAGAAAAGGCAGTCTAGAATAGACTGCCTTTTTCAATTATTCTCTTACTTTCTGTTCCCATTTCCAGGCACTTGCCATGGCCTCTTCAAGTGTTGATTGTGCTTTCCAACCTAAAACCTCATTAGCTTTTTCTGTACTGGCGTAAGCTGAAGTGATGTCTCCTTCGCGTCGACCTACAATTTTGTAAGGCAACTGCTTCCCACTTACTTTCTCGAAAGTTTCAATTACTTCTAAAACCGAACTTCCGGTACCAGTACCTAAATTGAACGTCTCTACTTTGGTTTCATTTTTCTTATTCAATAAGCGCTGTAATGCAATAACATGGGCTTTCGCCAAATCGACTACGTGAATATAATCGCGAATGGCAGTACCATCAGGCGTAGGATAATCGTTCCCGTAAACCGATAATTCTGCACGCAAACCCATTCCTGTTTGCGTAATAAAAGGCACTAAGTTTTGCGGTACTCCCAATGGTAATTCTCCAATTTCAGCTGACGGATGTGACCCAATAGGATTGAAATAACGCAACAAAATAGCGTTGATATTGGTAACTTTGGCTGTATCAGTGATAATTTCTTCACCAATTTGTTTGGTATTTCCGTATGGAGACATCGCTGTTTGAATAGACGCGCTCTCAGTAATCGGCATTGTTTCGGCTTGACCGTAAACCGTACAAGAGGAACTAAAAATAAAATTGGCTTCAGGTTTTTGTTGTAATTCCTGCAACAGATAAATCAAAGCACTGATGTTGTTTTCATAATACAGCAAAGGATTTTCAACACTTTCGCCAACCGCTTTTGAAGCCGCAAAATGTATTACTCCTGCAATATCATCATGTCTTTTAAAAAAATCTTGAACTTTATCTTTTTCTCTTATATCAATTTTTTCAAATGCAGGCTTCACACCCGTAATGTTTTGAATTCCATCTAAAACATCCAAAGAAGTGTTAGATAAATTATCAACAACCACAACTTCGAATCCTTCGTTTTGTAATTCAACAACGGTATGTGATCCTATAAATCCTAAACCTCCTGTTACTAGTATTTTCATACTTTATTAATATATTATTAAATTTTATTTCATAAAAAAGACGCGATAAATCGCGTCTCTACAATTATCCTAAAAATTCTAAAACACTCGATGTAATGAAAGCAATTTGCTCATCATCCAATTCTGTGTGCATTGGTAAAGAAAGTACTTCTTTAACCAATTGATTGGTTACTGGAAAATCTTCTTCGTTATACCTAGCATCAGCGTATGCTTTTTGCGAATGCAACGGAATTGGGTAATAAATGGCACAAGGAATGCCTTTATCCAACAAATGTTGCATCAATCCATTTCTATCTGCATCGATAATTCGTAATGTATATTGATGAAAAACGTGACAGTCGCAAATATCACAAATGCTAGGTGCAATTATATTTTTGTGCCCTTCAAAAGCCGCAGAATATTTACGTGCTGCATCTTGTCTGGCTTTTCCGTATTGATCTAATAAAGGTAATTTTGCATTCAGAACTGCTGCTTGTATGCTGTCTAGTCTTGAGTTCACACCCACAACATCGTGGTGGTAACGCTCATACATACCGTGATTTACTATTCCGCGAAGTTTGTGAGCCAAAGCATCATCATTCGTGAAAATTGCTCCACCATCACCATAACATCCTAAATTTTTAGAAGGAAAAAATGATGTCGCTCCTACGTGACCAATAGTTCCTGCTTTCTTTTTAGTACCATCAGAGAATTTGCAATTAGCACCAATAGCTTGAGCATTATCTTCAATCACGTACAAATTATGTTCTTTGGCAATAGCCATAATCGCTTCCATATTGGCTGCACGTCCAAATAAATGAACCGGTACAATGGCTTTTGTTTTTGGAGTTATGGCTTTGCGAATCCCATCAATAGAGATGTTCATGTTGTACATATCTACATCTACCAAAACGGGAGTTAACTGCAACAAGGCAATTACCTCAACAGTGGCTGCAAAAGTAAAATCGGCAGTGATGACCTCATCACCAGGTTTCAAATCCAATCCCATCATTGCAATTTGCAAGGCATCAGTACCATTGGCACAAGGAATTACGTGCTTTACATCTAAATATTCCTCAAGTGATTTTTGAAATTCATGCACTTTAGGTCCGTTGATATACGTATTGGTGTCTAAAACTTCCTGAATAGAAGCATCTACAACATTTTTTATTTTTTCATATTGACTTTTCAAGTCAACCATTTGGATTTTTTTCATTTCGATTTTCAGTTTAATGTTCGAAAGAGAAGCCTGCTATTACATTCTTGTTCCTTTCTTAAAACGTAGAACAAAAATAGTTATTTATGTCTTGATACCAATGCAACGTTTCTTAAAAAGCGGGGAATACGATAAAATAAAATTAGCAGTCTTGAAATTTAAAAAAATGATGCGTTAGAAATTCATTTAAAGAAAACGTATTTTAGCCCAAAATTTTTAACCATGCTTTTTATCTATAATTTATTAGTTCTATTTGCGAGTTTTCTTTTAAAGATTGTGGCACTTTTTAGTCCAAAAATGAAACTTTTTGTAGAGGGCAGAAAAGGTGTTTTTACGCAACTTGAACAGCAAATAAAACCAACAGACAAAACCATTTGGTTTCATGCCGCATCGCTAGGCGAATATGAGCAAGGCTTGCCTGTGATTGAAAAAATTAAAGAACAATTACCAAGTCATAAAATTGTCTTGACTTTTTTTTCCCCATCAGGTTACGAGGTTCGAAAAAACAATACTGTGGCTAATGTTACGGTATATTTACCAATGGACACAAAGGAAAATTCTCAACAATTTCTTGACCTCGTTCATCCTGAAATGGCGTTTTTTATCAAGTACGAATATTGGCCGAATTACTTAAACGAACTCAAAAAACGCGATATAAAAACCTATTTGATTTCTGGAATTTTAAGAGAAAATCAAGCCTTTTTTAAATGGTACGGCGGGTTTTATAGAAAAGCGCTCGATGCTTTTACTTACTTTTTTGTTCAAAATGAAAGTTCTAAAAAACTCTTGCAACAATTAGGTAAAAGCAATGTTATTGTGTCTGGTGACACCCGTTTTGATCGTGTGGCCACCATTTTAGAAAAAGACAATACGCTGGATTTTATTGCTCAATTTAAGGATAACACTACCACAATTGTTGTGGGAAGTTCTTGGCCAAAGGATGAAGATTTTATTGTAAACTTCCTTAACTCGACTGCTTTGAATGTGAAATTTATAATTGCTCCACACAATATTAAAGACGAGCAAATTCAAAAACTCAAAAACAGCATCAGCCGAAAAACTGTTTTATTCTCTGAAAAAGAAAATAAAAACCTAGGCGATTTTGATGTTTTTATCATTGACACCATTGGGATTTTGACCAAAATTTACAGTTATGCTGATATTGCTTATGTGGGTGGCGGCTTTGGAAATCCTGGCGTGCACAATGTTTTAGAACCAGCTACTTTTGGTGTTCCAATCGTTATTGGCTCCAATTATTCGCATTTTGCAGAAGCAATCGCATTGCTAAACATGGAAGCGTGTACTGCCATAAACAATCAACAAGAACTGAACGAGGCTTTTGAAAATTTAATTCGAAATGAAGACATCCGTCACGAAAAAGGACATATGTGCAGCACTTTTGTACAAATGAACAAAGGCGCAACACAAATGATTGTGAGCCGAATTTAACCCGTTTTTAAAAGGTTTGATTAAATTAGTTTAGTCAACCGTTCACAAATTAATAAACCATTAAGTTCAGTAAGAAAATTAAGAATCATTGTGCTCACTGTTGCTTAATTCTATTTATGATTTAGAGAACAAGTTAATTTTGAAAACAGTTCTGAAAGAGCTGTTAACTAGAATTCAAATTAAAAATCATTGCGCCCATGACCGAAGACTAAGTTATTGCTATAAACTGAGCTTATCTTTGAAATTGCTGGCTTGTCTTCGGGAAATTTCCACTTTAATATCTTTTGGAAGTTCTGCTAAAAGATTACCGCTAAACCAGGTTTCAATTTTACCAATGTATTGCACATTTACAATTTGGTTTCTATTGGCTCTAAAAAAATATTTCTCGGGAAGTTTTTCTTCAATTTGGTTTAATGATTTGTTGATCGTGGCTTTTTCATTTTGAAAAAATACTTTGGTGTAATTGCCATCAACTTCAAATAAGTAAATATCAGAGATTTTCACCAACCAGCATTTTTCACCATCTCTGATAAAAATCTGATTGTCCAAAGCTAGTTTCTTCTCATTTTTTTCGGCTCTTTCGATCAAATTGGTATTTACCTTTTCTATCGCTTGTGCAAACCTTTTTGGATTGATTGGTTTTAATAAATAATCGAGTGCATTGTATTCAAATGACTTGATGGCATACTCATCAAAGGCAGTCGTAAAAACCGTAATAGGTACATTATCGAGCATTTCAAGCAAGGCAAAACCATCTTTTTCAGGCATGTTAATGTCCAGAAAAAGCAAATCAGGTTGCGTGTTGTTGATGAGTTCAAAACCTAAATCTACATTTTCGGCTTCACCAATTATTTGAATTTCAGGGTGATTTTTAATTAATTCCTTTAGCTCATTGCGAGCCAAACGAGAATCTTCGACTATGACAGCTTTTATTTTTTTCATCGGTTACTAAGAAATAGGTAGTGTTATTTTGGCAACGACTTCATTTTCAATTTCATTGAGTGAAAAAGTCGCGTTTTCGCCGTAAATCAATTGCAATCTTCTTTGAATATTTTTAAGACCTAATTGTGTAGTTCCTGTTTGTTGAGACAAATTCCCTGTATTCTTAACTTGAATATGTAAATTGGTATTTTCTTTTTTGATTTTCAACAATAAAATACCGCCGTTTTTTAGTTGCGAAATTCCATGTTTTATAGCATTTTCAATCAACATTTGAATAATCATAGGCGGAATAGGCAATTTTAAAGTCTCTTCTTCTATTTCTGAAATAAATTGCAATCGATCTTCCAATTGAATTTTTGAAATGGCGATAAAATTTTCAACCATTTCAATTTCTTCCTCAAGTGCAATGGTGTTGATTTCACTTTTTGTCAAAGAATACCGCAGCATTTCAGACAATCGCGTGATCATTTCCCTTGATTTCATTGGGTTTTCCAGAATCAAACCGCGGATATTGTTTAGACTGTTAAACATAAAATGCGGGTTAATTTGTCCTTTTAAAGCGTTAATCTGTGACTCTTTAAGTGTAGACTCTAGCTCTAACCGATTCATTTTATTGTCTTTTAATAATAAGATTGTTTTAACAACAGTATATGAAATTATCCACAAAAAAAACAAAATAGAAAACAAAATGATAAATACAATATTTGCCAATAAACTTTGGCTAGGGTGATTTAAAACTTCTGGCCTTTTATACACATATGTAAGCATCAAATAGTTATACCCCATTATAAATGAATAATAGATACCGATTGACATCACAAACACTAGAATAATTTTAAAAAGATCTCTTCTCGTAAAACTTTCAAAATCAATATACTTATTAAAAAAGAACCGTACAGAATAGGTCACAACAAGGATAGCAACAGTATAAGATACATAATCTAAAACCAATTGCCATTTTTCATATCTTAAAACATTTCTTTTAAGGTCTAACATTGGAGGTATAAATATAAAGCCTAGTACAATGGTCCAGATCACAATTTGAATGATCCAAAACGTATATTTTCTTTTTGATATTTTTTCTATTGAATTCGTTTTCATTGTTTTATTATGAGATTAGTGCTGTGAAGTACTCAGCAATCTTTATAACTGTAATCAAAATTAGTTTTACCATCATTTTGGGTTTTAAATTAAAATATTCCTTTTAAAACTTTTGGCGAAGTACAACTACTCCGCCAAAAGTAAACTTTTTCAAATTAATTTTTACTACTTCAAGTGTTGTGCAAAAAAACCAAGCATTGATTTATAGAGCTCAATTTGATTTTCTTCTCTAAGAAAACCATGTCCTTCGTTGTATTTTACCATATAAGGAACTTCAAATCCTTTTTTGCGCAAAGCAGTCACAATTTGATCTGATTCTACTATAGTAACCCTTGGATCATTTGCACCTTGAACCACAAACAAAGGCTTTTTGATTTTATCGACTTGATAAAAAGGTGATACCTCTTTGGCAATTTTAGCCTGTGCAGGATTGTCTAAATCATACCAAATTTTCTTTGTCGCTTCTGTATAAGGTTTCCAATATTCAGGAAAAGAACTAAAAAAAGTTTCAATGTTTGAAATTCCTACATAATCCACTCCACACGCATATAAATCAGGTGTTTTTACTAATCCCATCAAAGTAGCATATCCTCCGTGACTTGCACCATAAATAGCAATCTTATCTTTGTTTATCCATCCTTGTGACAATACATACTGCACTCCATCTTCAATATCATCCATCACTTTACGACCAATTTGACCATATCCTGCTTTCGCAAATTCTTTTCCGAATCCTCCCGAAATTCTAAAGTTTACCTGCAGCGTTGCATAGCCTCGACTCGCAAACAATTGTGCTTCTTGACTAAATCCCCAACTGTCTCTTACCGTTTGTGGACCACCGTGCGGATTAACAATTAAAGGCACCTTTTTTCCTTCTAAAGCCTCTTTCGGCAAGGTGATGTAGCCATAAATTAAAATTCCATCACGACTTTTAAACGAAATCGGTTGCATAACAGCCATATCTTTTTGTTCTAGTTTTGGCATCAAATCGAACATATATGTTAATTTATTTAACTTTGAATCGTACTGATAATATTTCCCGTAAAATTTATCACTAGAAACAATGATCAACATTTTTTCTTCATCGTCACTTTGTGAAACAATTGAAAATTGCGCATCTTTAAATTCCTTTTGTATGTTGTCATATATCTTTTTAAAAGGTTTACTTATTGGGATGATGGTGTTTTTTTCTCCGTTAAAACCAACGTAGTCCACTTCAAAATTTCTTTTTTCAGAGAGCACCAAATAATTGGAGTCAAAGGTCGGGTTAGAATAAATTTCCTTAATCATTTTATTTTGCTTCAAATCATACAAAACAATTTGTGTTTTATCAGATTCTAAATTTGATAATACATAAGCATCATCTGGATTGGGAGTTTGGTAATTTAAAGAAACAACACTGAAAGTTTCTGTTGATTCAAATTCTTTTAACAATTTAAAATCGCTTGCGCCTGCAGGCCTGTAGTAGTACTGCATGTTAATCCCGTTAACCAGTCTTGTAAAGCCTATTAGATTGCCATCTTTATCAAAATTATAGACCAGTATTGGGTTTTTAAGGTCCGTATTGGCATATAATCTTTCTATCGCTCCAGTTTTGATATTGATTTTATAAGGCTCCTTAACTTGCTTGTTTTCCTTATTCATAGTAACGATAATAAAATCCCTTTGATTTTTTAGTACCGTATTAATTTCTGCCTGTACACCGTCAAAAGGCGTCAAATCAATTGAAGTAGAACCATCAATACCAGCAGAATAAACATGTATGTTTTCATTTCCTCCTTTATCCATGGCATAAATTAATCGCTCATTATTCAACCAAAAATACGTTTTGATGAGTTCTTCTTTTTCCTCTATTACTAGCGAAACTTTGCCTGTTTTAATCTCCTTTACGTATACATTGGTTTTGCCGTTATCCATTTTTTGAAAATAAGACATGCGTAATCCGTCAGGTGATAATCTAAATGTTCTTGCTTTTGCTTTTGCAAAGAAATCTTCAACAGCATATTTGTAATTTCCGTTATCAAAAGAGGCTAATTTTTCTAGATCTCCTTTCGACGAAGGCAGCGAAATATCGCCAGGTCTTTTTGCTTCAGGTTGAGCTGTTTGTGCATTGGCATTTGACAATCCCATTATTGCTAGTGCAAGTACAATGATATTTTTTTTCATGATTTAAATTGATTTTGATTGATTTTATTGATTTGATTGATTTGATTGATTTGATTGATTTGATTGATTTGATTGATTTGATTGATGATATATTTTTTAAGCCATTATTAATTTCATTAAGTAAACTAGTAAAAAACCTATTATAAAACCAAAAACTGCTTTTAAAATAACTAACCCTTTTTTTGAAATTTCTGTTTTCATATTTTTGATTGATTGATTGATTGATTGATTGATTGATTGATTGATTGATTGATTGATTGATTGATTGATTGATTGATTGATTGATTGATTGATTGATTGATTGATGTTCGAATTGCCTAGGCAAATTTGAGTTTAGCCGATTAACGTTTTAACTAGATGAAAAAGTGCAAAGCCTAAAATAAAACCTAATACTGCCTTTACTACAACAACTCCTTTTTTTAAAATTTCTGTTCTCATTTTTATTTGTTTTAAATTGTTTTTGTTTGTTTTGATGAGACAAATATAGAACGGCTAAGGCTGTAGTTTTGATGAAAAATGACGAACGGTTGTAACGAAATGACGAACGGTTATGGCAAGACCAAATTCGATATTAACTACCTTTACGCTATTAAATAGAACAATATGATTCACTTTAAACCAATAGATAAACAAGATGTAAATACTGTCAGTGCTTTGATGGTCAATTTCTACGCCATTGACGGTTATCCTATTGCTATTGAAACGACCAAAGAATTATTAGATCAATTTATAGACAATCCACAGTTAGGAAAAGCTTGGTTGATCTATTGGCAAGAGCAAGTGGTAGGTTACATAATTCTAACTTTTGTGTTTAGTTTTGAGTACCAAGGAAAAATTGCTTTTTTAGATGAATTATTCGTAACAGAAACAGCTCGAGGCAAAGGCATTGGCAGCAAAGCCATAAATTTTGTAAAAGCCGAAAGCCATAAATTATCGTTAAAACTGATCTATCTTGAGGTAGAACCACACAATACAAAAGCACAAAAATTGTATCTTGCCAGCGGTTTCGAAATACATAATCGAAAATTAATGCGTCTTAAAACCGATTGAAATTGCTAATACAATAATCAAACACGGACTTTTTAAAACTTTTACTAAGCCGATTCGTTTTGTAGAAACATATTAAAAACAAGTATTGATTATTAAAATGAAACGCCTCTCTTGAGCTAACAAAATGAAAACCAAAATATGTGAAATTTGCTCCATTGCAGCCGATACTATGTTTCGGGTTCAAATCGCCACGGGAAAAAATTGGATTTTTGTTTGCCAATCTTGCTGCGAAAAATCAAAATCATTGACTCAATATAAATACGGAGGAACTTGGAAAGGTAAACGACACTAAAACATTTTCTGTTCCATTATATTTAAAATCAATCATCCAGTTGTATCACACTTTTCTCAAACTAAATTATATACCAATGAAATTTTTAAAATTGTTCTTATTACTATTTGTCATTCAAACACAAGCGCAACAAGGCGGTATGTGGATTCCCTCTTTATTGAAAGGAATGAATGAAACCGAAATGAAGAATCTAGGCATGAAAATGTCAATCAAAGACATTTATGATGTGAATCAATCTAGCATGAAAGATGCAGTGCCGCATTTTAACGGTGGCTGTACTTCTGAAGTGATTTCGCCAAAAGGCTTATTACTTACCAATCACCACTGCGGTTATTCTCAAATTCAATCACACTCTTCAGTTGAGAAAGATTATTTAGCTGATGGTTTTTGGGCCTATAAAATGGAAGACGAATTACCAAACGAAAATTTGACTGTTACTTTTATGGTGAAAATTGAAGACGTAACTACTCAAATTCTTGAAGGCACAGCGACACTAACAAACGAAGCCGATAAACAGAAAAAAATTCAAGAAAACATGACTCGTTTGAGCGCCTCTTTCCCGAAAGAATCTTGGCAAGAAAACAAAATTCGTACGTTTTACGAAGGCAATCAATACTTACTTTTTGTAACAGAGACTTTTTCTGATGTGCGCTTGGTTGGAGCTCCGCCTACATCAATAGGGAAATTTGGGTCTGACACAGACAATTGGGTTTGGCCACGTCATACAGGAGATTTTTCGTTATTCCGCATTTATGCCGATAAAAATAATCGTCCCGCAAAATACTCCAAAGACAATGTTCCTTATACTCCAAAACACTTCTTACCTATTTCGCTTGACGGTATAGCCGAAGATGATTTCACGCTTGTTTTTGGTTACCCAGGGAAAACCAACGAATACCTACCATCTGTAGCCATCGAACAAATTGTCAACGAACTCAATCCTGCAAAGATTTAAATTCGCGATAAAGCCTTAAAAGTAGCCGATGGATTCATGCGTAAAGACAATGCTATTAAAATTCAGTACGCCTCTAAATATGCTAGTATTGCTAATTATTGGAAAAAATGGATTGGTGAAACTCAAGGACTTCAAAAATCGAATGCGGTAGCAGTAAAAAGAGAGGCCGAAAAAGCTTTTCAGCAAAAAATCACTAAAGCTGGTAAAGAAAAAGAATACGGTACACTTTTAGCTGATTTTGATAAAAACTACACAGCAATTGCGCCCTACGCGCTTGCTCGAGATTACTTTATGGAAACCGTACAACGAAATACTGAACTATTGAGTACCGCTTTCAGATTGTATCAATTAGAACAAGTATACAAATCCAAAGGGGAACAAGCCTTTACGGATCGAAAAAATAATTTAGTTAGCGGCTTGACCGATTTTTATAAAAACTTCAATGCTACCGTTGACGAAAAAGTTTTTGAACAATTGATAGCATTGTACGCTACAAAATCTCCAAAACAATTTTTACCGAAAAGTTTAGAAAATATTGACGCCAAAAATCTAGCTACAACAATATACACCAATTCAAGATTAACGAGCTACAACAGCTTAAAAGAAGTTTTAACTGGAGACGCGCCAACCATTTTAGCGAATTTAAATAAAGATCCTGGATATCTATTAGCAAAAGAACTTGCAGATAGCTACAATACACTTGTAGCTCCTAAGTATGACGAAATCAACCAAACGATTACGGCATTGCAACGCACTTATATGAAGGCGCAATTAGAACTCAATACCGATAGTAGAATTTTCCCAGATGCAAACAGTACCTTACGTGTTACTTATGGAAAAGTGAAAGGGTACGAACCCAAAGATGCTACACTGTACACCCCAATAACGTATTTAGATGGTGTAATGGAAAAATACATTCCTGGTGACTACGAGTTTGATGTTCCAAAAAAGCTGATCGATTTGTATCAAAAGAAAGACTACGGTGAGTATGCTGAAAACGGAAAAATGCCCGTATGTTTCATAGGTACAAACCACACTACTGGAGGCAACTCAGGAAGCCCTGCTCTAGATGCTAGCGGTAACTTGATCGGTTTGAACTTTGACCGCGTTTGGGAAGGTACAATGAGTGATATCTATTACGACCCAAGTATTTGTAGAAACATCATGGTAGACATCCGCTATGTGCTCTTCATTATGGATAAATACGCTGGGGCGAAAAATCTAATCAATGAGTTGAAACTAGTTCACCCAAAAAAAAGTAAAAGATTGACAACAAAAAAGTCAAACACAAAATAAAGTCAGATTTTGCTCAAAAATTAATAACAAAAAAAACACCGTTTATTTTATTAAAATTGGCACAAAAATTGTAATCAAATACAGTGTTGGTAAAAAGTATATTATTTTTCAAAAAAAAAATAAAAAAATATTTTACATATTAAAAAATTTATATCTTTGCCACGAATTAATAATTAACCTTTATATTAAATTAAGATGAAAAAAGTATTTTTAAGTTTAGCTGCTGTTGCTGTATTAACTGTTGTATCTTGTAAAAAAGCTGATGCTCCTGCTGAGGATGCTGCTGCTGTAGTTGATTCTGCTGCTGCTGTAGTTGATTCTGCTGCTGCTGTAGTTGATTCTGCTGCAACTGTTGTTGATTCTGCTGCTGCTACTGCTACTGAAGCTGCTGAAGTTGCTACTGAAGCTGCAAAAAAATAATTAGAACTCAATTCTAAAAATTTTAAGAGCCATCCGCCTTGCGAGATGGCTTTTTTATTGGAGTACAGTCATAATTAAAAAGAGCGCTTGGATTTGATTCCAAGCGCTCTTTTTTAGTTTACAATATTTAGTTTAATCTTCTAAAAATATCAAATCATTCGACGTAAAATCTAACGTCTCAGATACCGATGCGTAGCGTACAATTTCATCAATACCTTTCTGAAGACGCAAGGACGTGGTATACTTTCTACTTGTTGCAAAATGACTCCCCTCAAGCATGAGCTTAAAATAAAATTTACCTGACGTAGATTTGAACTTTAAAAAATCAGCAGTATCACTTTTAATTTTAAATTGCTCAATGGCTTCCTCACATTCAAACTTCAACTCATAACTCAAACTTGTAAAAACTACCTTCCCTTTTCTAGAAGTAAAAACAAATTTATACTCCTCATTATACCGCTTACTAATTACAAAAGCACCCATACATATTATTAAAAAGATAAAAAACAATTAACTCACTAACAACTAAAACCACAGATAATCAGCAATAAAAAAAGGTCATAAAAAAAGCCCCTTCAAACGAAGGAGCTTTGTACTCAGAGCAGCTCCGAAGCTTCGGAGTTGAACCCGCAGATCTTATAATTTATTTTGAATATCTGATAAAATACCTGGATCAACAATCACTTTCTCCAAAAAAACCCTAGATTTCATTCTTTTCAAAAAACGCTCCAAATCATATGCTGTTGTACTTGAGTCACATTCAAAACATAATCTTAAATCCCAAGGAATTCCCTTGCTAGTAAATGAATTACTGTACAACCCAGAATTATGTTCAACTAATCTTTTATCAACATCATCGGTCGTTCCAACATAATACCTATCTAATTTTTGAGAATAAAGTATATAAATGAAATACATTGATTTAAAATATATAATAAAAAAAGCTCCAAACATAGTTTGAAGCTTTTTTAGTACTCAGAGCGGGACTTGAACCCGCACGAACATTGCTGTTCACTGGATTTTAAGTCCAGCGTGTCTACCAATTTCACCATCCGAGCATTAAGAGGTGTTTGAGCGAAAAACGGGGCTCGAACCCGCGACCTCGACCTTGGCAAGGTCGCGCTCTACCAACTGAGCTATTTTCGCATTTTGTATTTAAAAGAACCGCAAAACTTGTTCCGTATTGCGGATGCAAATTTAAGACATTTATTGGATTACACAAGCCTTTTTTGCAAAAAAATCAAACAAAAAAGATAACAATCTGATAACGTGCCACTAAAAAACATAAATTATTTTCTACTCAACATTCTTTTAATTTCATTGAGTTTCATTAACGCCTCCATAGGCGTTATGGTATTAATATCAAGACTAATGATCTCCTCTTTTATTTCTTCGAGTAAAGGATCGTCAAGGTTAAAGAAACTCATTTGCATTGGCTCTTCTGGTTCTCCTTTTAGTATTGACCCCTGCTTTGAGGTTTTAGTGCCGTTTAAGGCATCACTAGAATGGTTACGCTCTAATTTCTTGAGTAGTTTTTGGGCTTTTAAAATCACTATTTGAGGCATTCCAGCCATTTTGGCTACATGGATCCCAAAACTGTGTGCACTTCCTCCTTTTACTAATTTTCGAATAAAAAGAACATTGTCTTTTAATTCTTTGACAGCCACATTGTAATTTTGTATGCGTGTTAATGACTCACTCATTTCATTCAACTCATGGTAATGCGTAGCAAACAAAGTTTTGGGCTGAGATGGGTGTTCGTGTAAAAATTCGGCTATGGCCCAAGCAATCGAAATTCCATCATAGGTGCTGGTTCCTCGACCAATTTCATCTAATAGAACTAAACTTCGATCTGAAATATTATTCAAGATAGATGCCGTTTCATTCATTTCAACCATAAAAGTAGACTCACCCATAGAAATATTATCGCTTGCCCCTACTCTTGTAAATATTTTATCTACAATTCCCATTCGTAAACTTTCGGCAGGGACAAAACTTCCCATTTGCGCCAAAAGTACAATTAAGGCGGTTTGTCTTAATATTGCTGATTTACCAGACATGTTAGGCCCTGTGATCATTATTAATTGCTGTGTCTCTCGATCCAAAAAAACATCATTTGCAATATAAGGCGTACCTACAGGCAATTGTTTTTCTATCACAGGATGCCTTCCGTTTTTAATATCCAATTCAAAACTATCATCAAGTTCAGGACAAACATACTTATTCTCAACAGCTAACTGAGTAAAAGAGCACAAGCAATCTAGTTGTGCGATTAAATTAGCGTTCATTTGAACTGGTTTGATGTACGTTGCAATCCAACTCACTAATTGCTCAAATAATTCGACTTCTATTTTATGAATTTTTTCCTCGGCGCCTAAGATTTTTGTTTCGTATTCTTTTAATTCTTCCGTAATATACCGTTCTGCATTGACTAGTGTTTGTTTCCTGATCCATTCGGTAGGTACTTTATCTTTGTGCATATTACGAACTTCAATATAGTAGCCAAAAACATTATTGAATGAGATTTTCAACGATGAAATCCCCGTTGCTTGTGATTCGCGTTTTTCAATACCCTCTAAAAATTCCTTACCTGAAGTTGAAATGGCTCTCAACTCGTCTAGCTCAGCGTGAACTCCTGGCGCAATAGCATTTCCTTTGGCTATAGCCACAGGAGCATCTTGATTTAAAACGGATTTAATTTTTTCGCGAAGCAAATCGCAACTATGCAAGCTATCCCCTATTACTTTTACTGCTTCTTGCTGACTTTGTAAAGCAAGTGTTTTTATGGGAATTATGGCATCTAAAGATTCTTTCAAGTAAATCACTTCGCGTGGCGAAACTTTGCCAGCAGCAATTTTAGAAATCAATCGTTCTAAGTCGGATATTTGTTTGATTTGATTTTGAATGTTTTTTAAAACACTCTGATTCTCTTTTAGATAAGACACCACTTGATGCCTGCCTTTTATTTTATGACTGTCTTTTAAAGGTAAAGCTAACCATCTTTTTAGTAGTCTTCCACCCATTGGCGAAAGCGTTTTATCAATCACATCAAGCAAGGTGACCGCATTAGGATTATAACTATGGTAAAGCTCTAAGTTGCGAATGGTAAAGCGATCCATCCATACATAAGCATCCTCAGCAATACGCTGTATGGAAGTTATGTGTTGCACCTTATTGTGTTGCGTTTCGGACAAATAATACAATATGGCTCCAGATGCAATGATACCTTCGTTCAAATCTTCAATACCAAAACCTTTTAAAGAAACGGTTTGAAAATGTTTTGTAAGCGTTTCAAAGGCATAATCTTCCTTGAAAACCCAATCTTCCAGATAAAAATTATGAAAGTCTTCTCCAAAAGCTTCTTTAAATTCCCCTTTTTTATTTTTTGGAATCAAAACTTCACTTGGACTAAAATTTTGAAGCAACTTATCTATATATTCGGCGTTGCCTTGAGCGGTTAAAAACTCTCCTGTTGAAACATCTAGAAAGGAGATTCCTATGATTTTATTGGCAAAATAAATTGCCGCAAGAAAATTATTTGTTTTAGATTGCAAAACCTCATCGTTCATTGAAACCCCTGGAGTAACGAGTTCCGTAACACCTCGTTTTACAATGGTTTTGGTCATTTTGGGATCTTCGAGCTGATCGCAAATTGCTACACGCAAACCTGCTTTGACAAGCTTAGGCAAATAGGTATTCAAGGAATGATGCGGAAAACCTGCCAAGGCAGTTTCTCCTTCGGAGCCTGCGCCACGCTTGGTTAAAACAATTCCAAGAATTTTTGAGGCTCGAACCGCATCTTCGCCAAAGGTTTCATAAAAATCACCAACACGAAATAGCAAGCAAGCATCAGGGTACTTTCTTTTTATCTCGTTGTATTGTTTCATCAATGGTGTTTCCTTGACTATTTTATCTTTTGACGCCACTTTTTTTGAGGTATTTGGTAATTAAAATTTAGGCGAATTTATAGATTTTTAAACAAAATTGAATGTTATTCAGGGTAAAGTATTTATTTTAATCTAATTTTTAGATGTAACATATATTTTTTTAATTAAATTTGTGCTTACAATTTAATATTATACTGACATGAAAAAAATAATTGCTTTAGCTATGCTAGTTACCTTTGGGATAACAGGTATGAACGCACAAGAAACTACAAAAAAACTAAAACCAGTAAAAGCTAAAATTGCTGCTACAAAAGTAAATGGAGCTGGAATGGTTTTTGTAACAGAAACTATTGATTACGGTACTGTTGCTCACAACTCTGATGGAAGAAGAGAATTTGTATTTACAAACAACGGAAACAAACCATTGATCATTACAAATGCTCAAGGATCATGTGGTTGTACTGTACCTAGTTATCCTAAAGAGCCTATTGCTCCTGGAGCAAAAGGAGTTATTGGAGTGAAATATGATACTTCAAGAGGAGGACAGCCGTTTACAAAAACAATCACGTTAACATCAAACGCAGTTGTTCCTACTAAAACGCTTACTATCAAAGGAAATGTTTTAGCAGCTGAAACATCAAAAAGCTAATTCTTTTTTACAACAAATACTTTAAAGCTTCCTGTAAAATTGGAAGCTTTTTTTTTGAATAATTCCACAACATGAGAAAGTTAGAAAACAGTGAACTCGAACGTAAATCAATTGAAACCTTTAAAAAATCTACAAAAACACCCCTGATACTGGTTTTAGATGATATTAGAAGTTTGCACAATATCGGATCTGTGTTTCGTACCGCGGATGCTTTTTTAATTGAAAAAATATATCTGTGCGGCATTACAGCCACTCCTCCTAACAAAGAAATTCATAAAACAGCACTAGGCGCTACAGACACTGTTGCTTGGGAACATTACGATAGCGTCTTGGAAGTTATAGAGAAATTAAACAATGAAAATGTGATTACTCTAGCTATTGAACAAGTAGAGCATGCTGCTTTTCTTCAAAATTTTGAAGTTGAAAAAGATAAAAAATACGCTTTAGTCTTTGGTAACGAAGTTCATGGCGTCTCTCAAGAAGCGGTGGCATTATGTACTGGTTGTATTGAAATCCCTCAGCTTGGGACTAAGCATTCCTTAAACATATCTGTGAGTGCTGGCATCGTTGTTTGGGATTTATTTAAACAGTACCAGTATTGATCTTCTTTTGAATTTCGTTCAGGATAAACAAGTAGTCTTCTTGATTTTTAACAAAATCTCTATCAGACACATCAATAATCAACACATTGAGATCCGTTTGAGATTTAATGTAATCTAAATAGCCACTATTTATTTTATCTAAATAATCGGCAGGGATTTTTTGCTCATAACTGCGTCCTCTTTTCTTGATGTTCTGCAACAGGCGTTCTGAATTTTGATATAAATAAACGTATAAATCTGGCTTAGGCATTTCTTTGTAAATGATATCAAACAAGTTACGATACAAGCGGTATTCATCTTCAGCGAGTGTAATCTTAGCAAAAATCAACGATTTAAAAATATGATAATCAGCAACTAAAAAATCTTTAAACAAATCAAATTGTGCCAAGTCATCTGATAATTGCTGATACCTATCGGCAAGGAAAGACATCTCTAGTGGAAAGGCATAACGGTTTTGATCTTTATAAAATTTTGGTAAAAAAGGATTATCGGCAAATCGCTCTAAAACTGTTTTAGCATTAAAATCCTCTGCTATTTTTGATGCTAAGGTTGTTTTTCCAGCCCCAATATTCCCTTCAAAAGCTACATAATTATAGCGTTCTAGCGGAATGTTACGCAACGGTTCATCAAGATCTTGTACGTATACACAAGCGCTTGTGTCTGGAGTACATGCCAACAACTCCGAAACATTTTTATGTAAAAGAGGGTGTTTCCAATCTAGATTCAGATCCAAAACGGGAACCAAAACAAAATTCCTGTTTTGCATTAAAGGATGTGGCACCTGTAGTTTTTCAGTAGCAATAACATCATCATCAAAAGCAACAATATCAATATCAATTACTCTAGATTGGTATTCAGTTGATAGATTAGGAACACGTCCCAAACGTTTTTCAATTTTTAAAACCTGATTCAAAACTTTATGCGCCGCTTGATACGTGTGAATTAGTACAGCACAATTATAAAAGGCTTCACTCTCAAAACCCCAAGCGGGTGATTCATATAACTTAGAAGTTTTGATAATTGTACCAACCTCTTGATGTATTAAGTGCAGGCATTGAAGGATGTTTTCCTTGCGATTTCCTTGATTACTTCCTATGGATAATATGACTTGATGTTGTGATTTCATAATGGGGTGCAAATTAACTAAAAGAATTTTAGAATTATATCAAATTGCGCTATGCATAAAATAATAAACATAAAAAAGTCTCCCAATTGTGTAACAATACGATGGTTTCAGAGACTTATTAAAAAAATATAAGTATGAAATTTTTAGGAAATGTATTAGCTACCATCATTGGTATTTTTGTGTTTTTCATGTTGTTTTTCTTTGGCATTGTTCTACTTGGAGCCATTTTTGGTGGAGAATCTGAAGCAGTTGTAGTTGAAAAAAATTCTGTTATCGAGTTGGATTTAGGAAATATACAAAATGATTATGCAGGGAAATACAAGGATCCTTGGGTTACCGTTTTCTCAGAAAACAAAACCATAGGCTTGATTGACATACTAAATGCTATCGAGGAAGCAAAAACAGATGATGATATTAAAGGAATATCTATTTTGAATAGCAATTCTGGATTAGGGATGGCCCAAAGCAAATCCTTGCGTGATGCGCTAGAAAGTTTTAAAAAATCAGGCAAATTTGTCATGGCTTACGCCAATGTGTATTCGCAAAAAGAGTACTACATCAACTCTGTTGCGAGTCCTATTTATATCAATCCTGTTGGAGAAATGGACTTTAAAGGTCTTTCCTCCGAAATTATGTTTTTCAAAGATTTCCAAGAAAAATCAGGACTAAAAATGGAAGTGATCCGCCACGGAAAGTACAAAAGTGCCGTAGAACCTTTCTTAGAGAACCAAATGAGCGAGGCCAATAGAGAGCAAACTACAGCTTTGTTAACCTCTGTTTGGAATTCTGTTGTAAATGACATTTCAAAAAGTAGAAATATCCCAGTGGCAAAACTAAATGAAATTGCCAATGGCCTGCAAGCTAGAACACCAGAAATGGCAAAAGCACAAAAACTGGTAGATATTATTGCCTACGAAGATGTATACCATGATGCCATTAAGAAGATTTTGAAAGTAGACAAAGACGAAGAATACAACACTATATCTGTTGTTGATTATGCACAAAAAGTAGCTACAACCTCCCTATCAAAAGATAGCTCAAATGAAATTGCAGTTATTTATGCTCAGGGAGAAATTATGGGTGGTGAAGGAGATGTAACAGTAATAGGTGAAGGATCTATCCGTCGCTCATTGGAAGAAGCCAGAAATAATAAAGACGTCAAAGCAATTGTTTTACGAATAGACAGTCCAGGCGGAAGCGCACTGACATCTGACTTGATTTGGAGAGAAATAGAATTGACCAAAAAAGTAAAACCTATTGTTGTTTCCATGGGGAATTATGCAGCATCAGGAGGTTATTATATTGCTTGTAACGCCAATACTATTTTTGCGGAAGAAAATACCATTACGGGATCAATAGGAGTTTTTGGAGTTTTGCCAAATTTTACTCCACTGGCAACAAAGATGGGAATTTATACCGAGCAAGTTAAAACGCATACTAATGCTGCTGATTATAGCCCATTTGTACCATTAGACGAAAACTTTAAAGCTGTTACTCTTGAAGGGGTAGAACACATCTACAAAACATTTGTAACGCATGTAGCTACAGGAAGAAAAATGACCTTTGCTCAAGTAGACGCCATTGCTCAAGGAAGAGTATGGACAGGATCTGAGGCACTAAAAATAGGACTTGTAGACAATATAGGTGGTCTTGATGATGCTATTGCAAATGCTGCTAAGCTGGCTAAAATAGAGTCATACAGCACTCAAAATTATCCTGAATACGAAAAAAACTTTGAAGAATTATTTGCTGGATTCCCATTTGCTAGTTCAAAGGCAACATTTATCAAAGAAGAAATTGGAGAAGAAAATTACCGTGTGATGCAGGAGATAAAAAAGCTTCAAAACCGCAAAGGTATACAAGCTATATTGCCTTATGAAATCAACATTAGGTAATTAATAAAAATCAAAAGCTTACAAAATCCGCTTGAGTATGATACTCTAGCGGATTTTTTTGTTTTCAAATAATAAAGATTTTTGGGTTTTATGAAAACATTACATACAATTTCCCCAAGAAACTATTATTTTTGTATGGAGTTGACCAAAATTCTCCTTGGTCTTACCCCATTAAAAACTAAAACATTATGGTAAAGAAAATTTTAAAAATCATCGGAATCCTAGTATTACTTTTGGTAGTAACGCTATTTGCAGCACCGTTTTTATTCAAAGACCAGATAAAAGCAAAAATATCTGAGGCTATAAACGCCAATGTAGATGCCAAAGTAACCTTTGCAGAAGCAGATTTAAGTCTTTTTAAAAATTTTCCAAATGCAAATGTAACCTTAGGAAAATTTGTCATAATCAATAAAGCTCCGTTTGAAGGTGACACTCTTGTTTCATTGGGAGAATTAGACTTAAAAATGTCTATCAAAGAACTTTTTAAGGATAAAAAAGAAGCCATTGCTATTGATGGTATTTACTCTAAAGATGGTTTAATTAATATCATTTTCAATAAAAATGGAATTGGCAACTTTGATATTGCTCTTAAAGATCAAAAAACAAAAGAAGAAGGTCCAAGTAGTCCATTACTACTAAAAATCAAAGATTATAAAATTGAGAACTTTCAATTTCGCTATTTTGATGAAAGTTCTAAAATTAAAATGGTCATTGATAGTCTTAACCATGAAGGGACAGGAGATTTTGCCGCACAAAAATTAGACTTAGACACTAAAACTACAGCCAAAGTTTCTCTCAATCTGGACAAGGTCAACTATATGAATAAAGTAGCCTTGACACTAGATGCCGTTTTAGGAATTGATTTGGCGCAAAGCAAATATACGTTTAAAGAAAACAAAGCCTTAATCAACCAATTGCCGTTAGAATTTGATGGTTTTATACAAATAACGCCAAAAGGACAACAATATGACTTAAAGTTTAAAACACCTACCTCCTCATTCAAAAACTTCTTAGGGATTATCCCTGAAGCCTACGCCGCTAGTTTAGACAATGTAAAAACTACTGGAGATTTCACCATAGTTGGTTTTGCAAAAGGGTTGTACTCTGAGACTACTGTTCCAAAGTTTAACATAGCCATTGCCTCAAACAATGCTTCGTTTCAATATCCGAACTTGCCTAAATCAGTTGATAAAATTATAATTGACACCAAAATTATCAACGAAACAGGAATTCTTAATGACACTTATGTAAACCTAGACCAACTGTCATTTCAAATTGACCAGGATGTATTTAATGCCAAAGCCAATATTAGAAACGTGACCCAAAACGCACTAGTTGATGCCGCATTAAAAGGAACTATTAATTTAGCTAATCTTTCTAAAGCCTATCCTATCAAACTTGACAAACCTTTATCAGGTATTTTAAAAGCTGATGTTACTACAAAATTTGACATGCAATCTGTTGAGAAAAGCGACTATGAAAAAATAAAGAATGCCGGTAACATGAGTTTATCTGGTTTTAAATACGCTGACGAAAACGGAAAAACAATGAACATAAGCACGGCAGTGGTTCAGTTCAATCCTAGCCAAGTGAATTTAAAACAATTGAATGCTACAACAGGAAAAAGCGATATTAGTGTAAGTGGAATTTTAGAGAATTTTTATGGATTTATTTTTAGAAATCAAGAACTAAAAGGAAATTTTAACATGACCTCTAAACAATTAGCTGTTGATGATTTTATGACGACAGGCGAACCTGCAAAAACCGAAGCTGGTACAGCTAAAAAAGCTGATGCCATGAAGATTCCTGCGTTCTTAAACTGTACGCTTACTGCAAAAGCTACTACGGTTTTATATGACAACCTTACACTAAGAGATGTATCTGGAAAATTGACCGTAAGAGACCAAAAAGTCAGTTTACAAAACGTAAAAACATCTATTTTTGGAGGAACAATTGGCGTAAACGGAGCTGTTTCTACTAAAGGAAAGACTCCCGTTTTTAACATGGATTTGAAATTAAATCAAGTTGATATTGCACAATCATTTACGCAGCTAGATATGCTGAAAAAAATTGCGCCTATTGCCGGTATCATCAACGGGAAGCTGAACTCTAGCATTAAACTGAACGGAAATCTAGATGCAACTGAATTTACACCCGATTTAAAAACACTAACAGGAGATTTATTGGGCCAATTGTTGTCATCAACTGTAAATGCAAATAATTCTACTTTGTTGAAAGCAATTGGGTCTAACATTAAATTTGTTGATGTAAACAAAATTAATTTAAATGACATTAAAGCAGCCATAACCTTCAAGGATGGTAAGGTAAATGTAAAGCCATTTGATATTAAATACAAAGACATCAAAGCTACTGTGGGCGGAACGCATGGTTTTGACCAAAGCATGAATTACACCTTAAAATTTGATGTGCCCGCCAAATATTTAGGCTCGGAGGCCAATGCGTTACTAGCCAAACTAACACCTGCTGATGCTGCCAAACTAGAGAATTTACCTATCAATGCGTCCTTAGTTGGTAATTTTACAAATCCGAGAATTACAACTGATGTAAAGACAGCAGTTACTAAGCTTACAACGCAACTGGTAAACCAACAAAAAGACCGATTGGTTAAAAAAGGAACCTCGGCAATTACAGATTATATCAACAAGAATAAAAAACCAGGTGATACTACAAAAACAGCTAAGCCAAGTACACCTGCGGCAAAAGAAGAAGTAAAAGCAAAAGCAGCTGATTTGCTCAACGGTTTGTTTAAAAAGAAAAAGAAAGCTGTAGATACTACTAAAGTAAATTAAGAACGTTTTATAAAATAGGAAAGAGGAATTCACTAAGTGAAATTCCTCTTTTTTTGTTTGTAATTTTAGTATAGTTCCTAGTATAGGCGTGCTGCTGCAACGGGTTTGCGTGCGTAAAGGATGGCAGCGGCATCCTTTTATGGAGCCCAAGCGGAATAAAAGATATAGCGAACAGCCTGACCTTTTTTTAAAATTTTTTCCAATTTTAAAAAAAGGATACGCCCTAGAACTTTTTATACTGCAAGAGATACTACATACCCCTCTGAACCACGGATGTTAAAGACAGTTCCGTTTTCAAAAAGTAAATATTGCCCTTTTACACCGGTAAGTTTGCCTTTAAATTGAGGTGTTTTGTCCAAGCTTAAACTGTTTACTTTAGTGGGATAGTCTAAAACGGGGTAGTGCATTTCATACAAATCATTTTTTTGAGCATGAAAATATTCCTGAACCTCATTTGGAATTAGATTTTCAACTTTTAAACGTTCTGCAACTAAGTCAATTTGCTCTACATTATTGGTTAACATTTTTCGCCAATTGGTTTTATCAGCATAATGGTTTTTGAGTGCTACTTCGGTAATTCCAGCTAGATATCTATTAGGCACTTCTACAATTGAAATAGCCTGGTTAGCACCTTGATCTATCCATCGGGTTGGGACTTGCGTTTTGCGAGTCACACCTACTTTTACTTCGCTGGATAAGGCTAGGTAAACAATATGAGGTTGCAATTGCACTTTTTGTTCATAGGCTAAATCCCGGTCTTGAATCCCAAGATGCGCGGTACTTAACTCGGGTTTCATAATCCAATCGCCCACGGCTGGGCTAGAATAAAAACAATCGTAACAAAAACCTTGACGGAATATTTTTTTCTTTTTGCCACAATTTAAACATTGATAGCCTACAAAATTGATCTCTAGCTCTTTATTCAGTAACTGATTCACGTTCAAAAAACTATCTTCAAAAACCAAGTAATATTGAATGGGATTACCCAATTCGGTTTGCATTTTTGCAAGTACACCTTCGTAAGTCATGCGCTTTAAAGTTTCGGGTTTAACACAAGTTGTTAAACAAATTTTGTTATTTTTGGTAAAGTTATCATTCGTAATTCATAATTCATAATTTAAAAATGCCGCTAACCATAATCAATTCGTTTGCTTCTTGGGTTCTTAAACAAAGGATTCATCAAATCGAACTTTTCTTGAAATACCCTAATGAAGTTCAGGAAGAATTGCTTATGCACTTGATACAATCCTCAAAGAATACAGTTGTTGGCAAAGAATATGAGTTTACATCTATACAAAACTACGCCACGTTTGCAGATCGAGTTCCTATATCTAGCTACGAAGAATTACAACCCCTTATTGAACGAACTCGCCAAGGAGAACAAAATGTTTTTTGGGAAACACCCATAAAGTGGTTTGCTAAATCAAGCGGCACCACAAATGCTAAGAGTAAATTTATCCCAGTAAGTAACGAAGCATTAGAAGATTGTCATTACAAAGGCAGCAAAGATTTGCTATGCTTGTACTTGAACAACAATGAAGACTCAGAACTGTTTGTGGGGAAAAGTTTGCGTTTAGGTGGCAGTTCCCAAATTTATGAAGATAAGAATACCTTTTTTGGAGACTTGTCGGCTATTTTAATAGAAAACATGCCTATTTGGGCGGAGTTTAGCAGCACACCAAGCAGCAAAACTTCCTTAATGAGCGAATGGGAAACTAAAATTGCAGCCATTATCAACGAAACTAAAAACGAAAATGTAACTAGTTTTGCCGGAGTTCCTTCCTGGATGTTGGTATTAATGAATAAAATGCTGGAGGAAACTGGGAAAGGCAATTTACTAGAACTTTGGCCCAACTTAGAAGTGTATTTTCATGGTGGTGTCAATTTTGAACCGTACCGAGAGCAGTACCAAAAAATACTTCCTAAAAAAGATTTTAAATACTACGAAATATACAATGCCTCCGAAGGTTTTTTTGCTATTCAAGATTTAAATTACTCTAGTGATTTGTTGTTGATGTTGGACTACGGGATTTTTTATGAGTTCATTCCGATGGATACCTTTGGTACGCCGAATCAAAGAATTATTCGACTGGCAGATGTAGAATTATTTAAAAACTACGCCATTGTGATTACGACCAACTCAGGTTTGTGGCGCTACATGATAGGCGACACGGTACGTTTTACTTCTTTAAATCCTTATAGAATAAGAGTTACAGGCAGAACGAAACATCATATCAATGTTTTTGGGGAAGAATTAATGGTTGAAAATACGGATCAGGCTATTTCCAAAGCCTGTAAAATCACCCAAACCGAAGTGGTGGATTATACCGTGGCACCCATTTTTATGGAAGGCAAAGAAAAAGGCGCTCACGAATGGATGATTGAGTTTAAAGACAACCCTACTGATGTATTGCAATTTCAGAAAGTATTAGATGAATCCATACAATCTTTAAACTCTGACTACGAAGCCAAACGTTACAACAACATGACTTTAAACCCATTGGTGATCAATATAGCACGTAAAAATTTATTTTACGACTGGTTAAAAGACCGAGACAAACTAGGCGGGCAACACAAAATACCAAGATTATCAAATCAGAGGGATTATCTGGAGCAATTGAAGGAGTTGCAGTAAAAAAAAATATACGTGATCGAAATGAATTGAGATTGTATAAATTAAATAGAAGTACTATTCCTTAATAAATATTGCAATAGCAATTTTAACAAAATCTAACTTCAAGATGATATCTCAATGAGTAAGAAATAAAAAAGTATTTTAAATATCTATTTGAACGCAAAATACATTATTCTATATTAGCATTTTAAAATGCAATTCATTTAATGACAACACATAACCTTCTTCTTGTAGACGATCATCCTATTACTATTGATGCCTATATCAATATACTATCCCGACTTGAAAACGCTACTATTCCAAAACATTTTACTACCGCATTTTCATGTCAAGAAGCATATAACAAAATAAGGGATAGGAATCATTCTCAGTTAACATTAGACGTAGCTTTTTTAGACATTAGTTTACCTCCATATGAAGACAGAAATATTCAAAACGGTATTGATTTAGGAATTCTTATCAGACAGTACTTTCCTAAATGTAAAATCATTTTATTAACCATGCATAGTGAACCTCTCCTCTTACACAATGCAATTGAGAGAATAAATCCCGAAGGTTTTATATTAAAGAATGACATTAACGCACAATCCCTGATGACCGCTTATCAAGAAATAGTAGTTGGGCAAAAATTTTACAGCACCACCATTCACAAAGTGTTACGCCAAGACATTATAAAAAAACTTGATTTTGATGCCATTGATTGTGAAATATTGGCCTTACTATCCCGCGGCATAAGGACTAAAGACATGACAGAACAACTTGAACTCTCCCTGAGCACTATTGAAAAAAGGAAGTCAAATATTAAAATCCAGCTTTTAGTTGATAAAGGAACCGATAAAGATATCATAGAGGAAGCAAAAAAAATAGGGATCCTCTAATCCAAAAAACCGTAAAATTTTAACATAAAAACCGTAAAATTAATCCAAAATCTTACATTAGATTTGCAAAGTAGAAGTTTAAAAAAACAGAATGCCCCCAATTTTCTGTTCTATTAAGCGTTTGTTAAAAATTGAAAGCACTAGATTGATTTTACACTAATCATACTAATCTGACGAAGGACCTACTACTTCTTTTAGGATTAATTTTAGAAGTATATAGTTATTTTTTTAAGAAATTATAAACTAAAAAATCAGCATTCTAGTGCTATCAAACAATTTGTTGAGATGATTTATCCATCTCAACTTGAAATAAGAAAACTTTTATCAGTTAGCTGTTTCAACCATCTATTGATACTATTTTTTGATTTATAGCCATCACAAAATACATCATAGATTTTTTTTTGAGTTAAGCACTCGTGAATAACGAGTGCTTTTTTTTTATATTTTCTAGAAGATTAATGTTCCATCATATCAATATGTCTATCATGATATCCTAATAGGTATAAAACACCATCCAGACCTAAACTAGAAATAGCACTTTCTGCCTTTTCCTTAACAGTAGGTTTCGCGTGAAAAGCAATTCCAAGACCAGCAAGATTTAACATTGGTAAATCATTTGCGCCATCACCAACCGCAATGGTTTGATTGATATGAATACCTTCTTTATCAGCAATGGCTTGTAGGTATTCGGCTTTCTTTTTACCGTCAACAATTTCACCTATGTAATTGCCTGTTAACTTACCGTCTCTTATTTCAAGTTCGTTTGCATGTACATAATCAATTCCCAATTCTTTTTGCAAATAGTTCCCAAAAAAGGTAAAACCTCCAGACAAGATAGCCGTTTTGTATCCATAATATTTTAAGGCCTTCATCAAACGATGTGCGCCTTTTGTGATAGGTAAATTCTCGGCTACAGTTTGCAGCACTTCTTCACTTAAACCCTCTAACAAAGCCATTCTTTGCTTAAAGCTTTCGCTAAAATCAATTTCGCCATTCATTGCGGCCTCAGTAATTGCTTTAACTTGCTCGCCTACTCCAGCAAGTTCTGCAAGCTCATCAATAACTTCGGTTTGAATTAAGGTCGAGTCCATGTCAAAACACACTAGACGCCTATTTCTGCGATACATATTATCTTCTTGAAACGATATATCCACATCAAGCGTTCTCGAAATTTCCATAAAACTAGCGGTTATAAAAGACTTATCAACGATTGTTCCCGTTACCGAAAGCTGAATGCAAGCACGAGGGAATTCTTCTTTTTCAATAATGGAAACACGTCCTGTCAATCTCTTAATGGCATCAATATTCAAGTTTTGATTGGATAAAATCTGGGTCACAGCAGCAATCTGTACCGCTGTTAGTGTTTCCCCTAAAATATTGATTGTATATCTTTGTTTACGTTGTCCTTTGACCCAAATCTCATAATCAGCAATAGATATAGGAATAAATTTGACTTTAACCCCCAATTCATAGGCTTTGAATAACAAATCTTTTAAAACCGGTCCTGATGTTGATCCAGCCTGAATTTCAAATAATATACCCAAGGATAGCGTATCATGAATATCAGCTTGACCAATATCTAAAATAATAGCATTATAATTGGCTAAAATTGATGTTAAACCAGCAGTTACTCCAGGCTTATCTTGTCCTGAAACTTTCAATAATATAACCTCTTTGTCCTCTACTTTCATGTGACCTAATTAAATTGTACCAACAAAAATCGATATTCTAAAGTTGATATTAAATAAATAGCTGTGATTTTTTAAAACAATAACAAATACTGTAAAAACTGCATAAAAAAACCTGTTTAAATTAATAAACAGGTTTGTAATTTTAAGAAAACTGCAATCTAAGAGATACTCGAATTTGATTAAATCATACTTACTATTTATCTTAGAGCGCTAAACTTCAACGTGCTATTTTTAAAAATTTTCAAAGAGTTGCATTTTCGACATGTTTTTTAAAATTATCTAAAATTGCCTGCCACCCATTTTTTTGTAATTCTTCAGTATTCTCTGTTTCTGGGTCAAAGCTTTCTATTATTTTTACATTATCTGCTTCCTTCTCAAAAACAAGTATCACTTTTCTACCATCTGCCAGTTGGTACTCTATTAAAGAAAGGTTCTCAACTTTAGTATAAACTCCTTCAAAATCAAACTGCATTGTACCGTCTTTTGAAGCCATCGTATATTTGAATTTACCGCCCACTTTTAAGTCATTTTCTGCAAAAGGAGTATGCCAATCATCTGAGGCGTTATTCCATTTCATGATATGCTCTGGAGTAGTCCATTTTTCCCATACTTGATCTATTGAAGCATTTATGGTGCTTTGTACTGTTATCATTTGAAGTTGTTTTATAGATTTGAATAGTAAAAATACAAAATATTTAAAGTCGGATTTCTTTTTTAAATGCCAATATCTTTTTTTAAATTTCTACAAAAAAACCTGTCCAAATGAATGAACAGGTTAGTGTTTTTAAGAAAACTGTAATTTAAGAAGCTATTTCCAAACGCTTCAATAAGTTTTTATTCAAGGTTTCCTCAGCGTATTCTTGATTTATTTCAAGTACTTTGTTATCTGAACTTGGTAATTCGTACATCGCATCTGTTAAGATAGCTTCACATAAAGAACGCAAACCACGTGCACCTAATTTGTATTCTAAGGCTTTATCAACAATAAAATCTAAAGCTTCATTAGTAATGGTAAATGCAACCTCATCCATTAAAAACAACTTTTCATATTGTTTGATTAATGCATTTTTAGGCTCTGTCAAGATTGAACGTAATGTTGCTCTATCCAAAGGATCCATGTGTGTCAAAACTGGTAAACGACCAATGATCTCCGGAATCAATCCAAAATCTTTGATGTCCTTAGGGATAATGTATTGCAACAAATTGTCTTTGTCAATATTGTCTACATTTTTTGACGTCGAATACCCCACGGCTTGACGGTTCAATCGTTTCGAAATAATTCTTTCGATTCCATCAAAAGCACCACCGGCAATAAACAAGATATTTTGAGTATTAACTTCTACAAATTTTTGGTCTGGGTGTTTACGTCCTCCTTTTGGTGGGACATTCACAACGGTTCCTTCTAGTAATTTTAGCAAGGCTTGCTGTACTCCTTCACCAGACACATCACGCGTAATAGATGGATTATCACTCTTACGAGCAATTTTGTCAATCTCATCGATAAATACAATTCCACGTTCGGCTTTGGCTACATCATAATCAGCAGCTTGTAACAAACGTGTTAAAATACTCTCGACATCTTCTCCTACATAACCCGCCTCTGTCAATACTGTAGCATCTACAATAGCTAAAGGAACGTCAAGCATTTTTGCAATGGTTTTAGCTACTAATGTTTTACCTGTTCCGGTTTGCCCAACCATGATGATGTTACTTTTTTCAATCTCTACCTCATCGTCTTGTTGCTGTTGCATCAAACGTTTGTAATGATTGTAAACTGCTACAGACATCACCTTTTTAGTCTGGTCCTGCCCAATAACATATTGATCTAGGAAAGCTCTAATTTCTTTTGGTTTTTGCAAAACTAAATCTCCTACTAGCTTAGAACTACCAGTTGTTTTTAATTCTTCAAGAACAATTCCGTGCGCTTGCTCGATACATTTATCACAAATGTGTGCATCAATGCCTGCAATTAATAAATTAGTTTCTGGCTTTTTCCTTCCACAAAACGAACATTCTAATTTTTCTTTCGCCATATTTTTTGTTTCAAGTTTAAAGTTTCAAGTTTAAAGTTTCCATACTAACATTAAACTTGAAACCTGAAACCATTTTTTTATCCTCTTCTCAACACTTCGTCGATCATTCCGTACTCTTTTGCCTCATCAGCTTTCATCCAGTAATCACGCTCACTATCTGCATGTACTTTATCAAAAGTTTGTCCTGAGTGGTGCGAGATAATGTTGTATAACTCTTCTTTAAGTTTCAACATCTCTCTTAGATTGATTTCCATATCTGTTGCAACACCTTGTGCTCCACCTGATGGTTGGTGAATCATAACACGAGAATGTGGCAATGCAGAACGTTTTCCTTCAGCACCAGCGCATAACAATACTGCTCCCATTGAGGCAGCCATACCCGTACAAATTGTAGCTACATCAGGCTTGATGTATTGCATGGTGTCATAAATTCCTAAACCTGCATATACACTTCCTCCTGGAGAGTTCAAGTAAATTTGAATATCCTTAGAAGCGTCTGCACTTTCTAAAAACAACAATTGTGCTTGTACTATGTTTGCAATTTGATCATCAATTCCTGTTCCTAGAAAGATAATTCTATCCATCATTAATCTTGAAAAAACGTCAAGTTGCGAAATGTTTAACTGGCGTTCTTCAATAATATAAGGAGTCATATTAGTAGGATTCATTGCCGCAACGATTTTATCGTAATACATGGCATTTACTCCTTGGTGCTTTGTAGCAAATTTTTTAAATTCTTTACCGTAGTTCATTTGTATAAGTTTAAAAGTTTGAAAGTCTAAAGTTTGAAAGTCACAAACAATAACACAAAGGTCATACCTTTTTACTGATGATGCCAATATGTCTTGTTTTTAGCCCAGATAGTAGTGAAAAGCTTTTTGAAATGGAGTTACATTTTATTACAAGAAAAGAGCGACCAAAGAGAGCTCCTTTTATTGTTTATAAAAATGTAAACGAAATAAAAAAACTTGTAACAAATAGCTGGATTTGCTTCTGAAAAAAAAATCAGAATAAATTCAAACAAAAGAGCGTCAAAAAAAATTTTTTCTGACGCTCAAATATAGGTAATTTTTATTGTTTTGCATTTGTAATAAAATCTTAAAATTTGAAACAACTAACGAAATTGTTTTCGGTTTTTTCAACTTTTGACTTTATGACATTTGACTTTACGACTAGAATTTATTCTCCGTAAGATGCAGCAATAAACTCTTCGTAAGTAACCTCTTTAGTCGTTGGGTTTGCTTTTTCTTTGAATAATTCTAATAATTTTTCAGCAACAACTTGATCAGAAAGTCTTTTTACTTCATCTTGGTTTGATAAAACTCTTGCTACAATTCCTTGAACTTCTTCGTCAGTAGGATTTGTTTGTCCGAATTGTGCCATTTGCTGACGAATGTTTTTAACTGTGAATGTTTTCAAGTCTTCAAAAGTGATTTTGATGTCAGATTGTGCCATAGCTCTACCTTCGATCAATTGAAAACGCAATCCTTTTTCAGAACGTGCATACTCAACCTCAGCTTCTTCTGGAGTTAATTTTTTCTCACCAACAGTTTGCAACCATTTTTTCAAGAACTCAGCTGGCAAATCAAACTTAGTACTTTCAATTAAGAACTCCGTTACATCACCTAATAATTTTTGATCTGCTTGAGCAGCAAATTGGCTTTCAGCGTCCTCTTTTATTTTTCCTTTCAATTCTTCAAGTGAAGAGATTACTCCTGCACCAAACAATTTATCAAACAATTCTTGATTCAATTCAGCTAATTCAGCTTTGTTGATTGCTTCTATAGTGAAGTTTACATCAACGTCTAAACCGTGAACGTCATCATGATTTACTTTCATCACGTCCATCAATTGATGATCGTCTTCAAATAAACCTTTAGTATTTACAGTTACCACATCACCTACTTTTTTACCAATGAATAAATCAAAAGTAGCTTTGTCTTTAAAAAGATCAGCAGCAATGGTGGTAGCATTATTAATTCCTTTTTCTTCGTTAGAGAATGTTCCCGTAACATCTGAATCAGCTGCAACAACTTCTTGAGGAATTGCAGTTCCAAATTGTTTTTGGATTCTTTCTACTTGACCGTCGATTAATTTATCATCAGCAGTAACAACATATTTCACGATGTCGTTTTTAGCCTCTAAATCCAATTCGAAATTAGGAACCAAACCAATTTCATATTCGAAAGTCAATTCTTCAGCACTCCAATCAAAGTTTTCATTCACTTTAAGCAATGGAGTTCCTAGGAGGTTCAAACGCTCTGATTGCACATAACGCTCTAAGGCAAGATCAACCACTTTTTGTACTTCTTCCTCTTTGATTTTTTTGCCGTATTGTTTTTCAACTAAGTCTTTAGGCACAGCACCTTTTCTAAAACCTTTTACAGTTGCCAAAGGCATTTTTTCATTTATTCTTTTTGCTACTTGACCTTTATAATCCATATGAACAACTGTCATTACAATTGTTTCATTTACAGCGTCTATTGCTACTCTTTTAATATCCATCTTCTTCTTTAATTTACATTATAAAATTGGGTTGCAAAATTATAAAATTTTTATACGCCAACCAAGCTTTTTATCGAGACCCTTTTTACCTAATTTATCCCTATAAAATACTAAAAACACCATTTAAACACCTTCAATTTACATGAAATAATCACTATTTATCTAGTCAATAATCATCAATCTACACTAAAGAATACTTCGAACATCTATAATTCAAAGTAAAAAAGCAATATTGAGACACAAAAACAGCCTCTGAATATAAAATAAAATCCTGATATTTAACATATCTCATTGCATTTGTTCAAAAAAGACACTTACAGAAACAAAATAAATACTTTATGTTTTATAATTTTATTTTTGTACTAAAAAACAATGCTTTATGAAAAAAATTTACTTATTTAACTTGCTAACTACACTATTTTATAATAACCTTATTGCTCAAAAAATCCAAATCAGTAAAGAACAACTCACTCCACTTACACATTTTGAAATCAATGCTGATTATGGCAAACTTGTAGATGGCGTAGTTGGATTAGACAATCAA
Source organism: Flavobacterium sp. CECT 9288 (assembly GCF_918731615.1). Lineage (NCBI taxonomy): Bacteria > Pseudomonadati > Bacteroidota > Flavobacteriia > Flavobacteriales > Flavobacteriaceae > Flavobacterium > Flavobacterium sp. CECT 9288. The sequence continues at coordinate 2,908,984 of NZ_OU957226.1, forward strand.
TTTACATATGCACCTGCAAATAATACTTCTGCTATATCATGGCCTCATAAAGTACTTATTGACCTAAGAGGAACCTACAACATTACACAACTTAGGGCTCATGATGGATTTTCGTCTCCAACAATCAATTGGTATGCCGGAACATCAGCAGCAAACACCAATTTAATAGCTGGACCTATTAGCTTAACTGGCTTTAATAGTTACAACACTCAAAACGTTACCGCAAATGGCGTCAGGTACATTATTATTGAACAACTTGAAAATCTTTCGCGATTTCCATCAGAAATTGAAATATACGGAACTGCCATATCAACTATCCCTTCTGTAACAGCCACAACAAAACCCCCTATTGATGCAAAACAATTACTAGGAAGTAATGGCTACATTACAAATGACCCTATATATGCAGGACTTTTTACAGGCTATAGATGCTTCTCTGAAGTAGACATGTTCTTTGACCCCAATGCCAAACTTATGGTGTCGCCATCAAATACAGGAGGCATTCATTTTAAGAACAACATGACAGCTTTAAAAAATGTAGGGACAGAATCTATTATTGTACTACAAGAGTCCCCTTTATTTTTCATGAATAAATCAGCTGCAGAACATGACAGACAATACAAACCAATTGCATGGAATATTACAAACTACAATATCCCCTCAAACTGGCAAGAAATTGCAAAAGTGTATTATCGTTTAGCAGGCTATATCGGCAGTCAAAAAATACCGCTTTCCGACATGAATTTCAACACCACACCTCAATACACTAATCAAACCGTAAACATTGCAGAAAGCGGTCTTGGTTTAGCAAATTGGATAGAAGTATTAAATGAACCTGACAAAACCTGGGCTATACCTCAAACAGCAGGCTACTACTCCCCTTTTACACTTGCATCGCTTATGTCTGCAGCTTATGATGGACACCAAGGCACAATAAGCAAAGCCGGAATTAAAACAGCCGATCCAAACTTAAAAGTAGCTATGGGAGGTATTTACAAATTGCAATACGAATATATCAAAGCTATGCATGAATGGGCAAAAGCCAATAGAACTGATGGGAAATTCCCCGCTGATGCAATAAATTTCCATCACTATAACAGCAACAGCGCAAACGGAGATCAAGGTGGAGGAACAGGAGCACTACATCCTGAACAAGGACAATTAATCACACAAATGCAACAAGTAATTGATTACCGAAACAAATATTTACCTAATGTAGAAATCTGGCTTTCAGAATGGGGAATGAGCACCAACAATGGACCATTACAAGTTCCCAACTTAGCAAGTTATGGTAATAAAGAAGATGTTCAAGGAGCATGGATGATACGCACTTATCTAGCATTAATGAAATTAAACATTGACAAGAGTTACATGTATCAAACTATTGATGAGAATGACCCTAACAACAACTCTACTTTTGGAGGAGTAGGAATTCTAAAACATGGCACTTTAGAAAAAAAGCGTTCCTATTATTACGTTTCAGATTTCACAAGTTTATTTAAAAACAAAAACTATAAACTTAAATCCGACTTATCAACAACAAATGTAAGAGACTATGTTTTTGAAGACATTACAGAAGGCAAAGAAATGCGATTTGTATGGTCTCCAACTGGTAATGAAACTACCATACCAAACTATAATGTAACTATTGCAGGCACAAACATTACTGGTTATCAATTTACCGGCCAAGCACATGGAATTTCGAATTACCCAAATTCTAATACAATAACAGTTACAGAGATACCCAGAGTATTCATTTACAACACTAACACATTATCTATAGATGAAATTGAAAAAGAAAATTTAGTAACGTATCCAAATCCAACTTTTGGTAAAATTCACATTAACAAACCTGTGAAAAGTATTTCTATACTCAATATTACAGGACAAACACTCGAAACGATAGATATGTCAAATAAAAATACAAGCATTGATCTAAAAAATCATTCTGCAGGGGTCTATATTTTAAAAATCACAACTGAGGAAAACAAAATTAAATACACCAAAATAATCAAAAAATAAAGAAGCTATTTAAAAGTAGTAATACTAATTAAACACGAATCTCATACTCCAATTTTTTAATGATACATTTTTTATATATGACTAAAATAAATCAACTCTAAAACAAAAAAAGCCTCGAAAAATCGAGGCTTTTTTGATTGCGTGTGAATTATTGACCTAATACATCAAAATTGAAAGTTTGTAGCCCGTAGCGGAATCGAACCGCTCTTACATGGATGAAAACCATGCGTCCTAACCGATAGACGAACGGGCCTGCATTATTTCGGGTGCAAAAATAGAAACATTAATTTAAAATCCAAAAGAAATTACTGTTTTTTTCATAAAAAAACAAGAATCACATGGAATGAAACCCACAACTATTTGATTTTAAGTGTCTAAAAAAATAAGATTTTTGTTAAAAAAATAGAGTTAGAAATAAAAAAAGCTCCTAAACTTAACTATCACTTCAAGAAGAGACATTAAATAACACTATTCAAGCAAAAGCACAATCCAGCTCACTAATGAATTAACTGAATTGCGCCGCTATGCATTACTTTAAAACATTAAAGAAATTATACTCCAGGTTAAGGTAAAAACCATTAGGAGCGGTTCTCATTATAGAACTATACAATTCATATCGGTAAGCCACATCAATTCTTGCTTGACTGTTTATTATGAACTGAACTGAAGGCACTACATCTAGAAATGATCTTCCATTATTATTCAATGTTTGCCCTAAAAATTCAATCATTGTATTAATGTTGGTCTGCTTAAAATTAGTATATTTCTTAGGATACATCAATCTACCAATAGAAAATGTGTAATTAGTGGCATTGTCACTTAAATTCTCTGGAAAGTCATAATTAGGCTTGTTATCATACACTTTTTCAAAACTTAAACTTGAACTAAGAGCTACTTTTTTGATAAGCTGCGTGGCTACTATTCCGGTTTCAAACCCTGTATTTTGCCCTTGAATTTCAATCTGTTCTTGATGAATTTCGGCATTATTAAAACTATAGCGACCAAAAGCCGCCATCCTAAAATGACTTTGCACATCATCTGTAGAAAGAAATCTGTATTTAGCATAGATACTAGCTCCTTCGGTGTTAAACTGATTGCCTCTATTACTCACAAATAATGTGGCACGAGCCATCAAGTTTTTATTAATTCCAAAAGTTGCTTCGGGCATCATGTGATAATTGTACCCAGACTCCATTTGTTTTTTAAAAATAGATTGCCCTAATCGAATTCCCAAAGATCCTGCAGGAACATTACTTGCAGGATCCGTGACAACAAAAAGCTCTTGAGCATTAATACTTGTTACAAAAAGTAACAATAGTGCAGTATATAACTTCATTACAATACTCTTTTTATATGATAATCTTCTTCATTGTCTAGGGCATAGGTAGCTATCTTAGAAAATTCTTTTTGCATTTTTTTGAACTCCTTTTGTGTTACATATCCCTTGTCATAGACTTTAACCTTGGTATCCACTGTGTTATTCGGTACGAATTCATCTAGCAAAACATAACTTGATTCCTTCTTTTTTAAATCGGCTGCAGAAAGTGTCAGCTCAAGAGAACCAATAAAAAAACCTGCTTTTTCAACAGCATCTTTCAACATTTTAGGCGTGATGGTATTGTTGTTTTCAAAGGCTACAAAAAACGAATTGGTATTTAAATCTGTAGTTACAGTATTAACACCACTCATGGCTTTTAACTGTTTGTTTATAGCATTAGAGCACATAGAACACGTTAAACCTGTCGCTTTTATTTCGGCTTTTTGCATTTGCGCCAAACTGGTAAAACCGCATAACAAAACTAAGCCAATAGACATGGCTGCTTTTAAATTATCTCTAAACATCTTGTTATTTTTTTAAAAAGGTTAAAATAATTTCCTCGGTTGGGTTTATAGCTACCAATGTACCCGAAGTATCAAACAAATAAGAACTTGGCAATCCTTCAACTCCAAAAAGCAATGCCGTTTTGGCATCAAATCCATTTGCATCTATCAATTGCGGATAGGCCAATTTATCTTTTTCAATAGCAGCAATCCATTTTGCCTTATTGGTGTCTAATGATATTCCTACTATTTCAAAATTTTCATTTTTATGAGCATTATAAAAAGGTACTAATTTTTTATTGGCTTGTCTGCATGGTCCACACCATGAAGCCCAAAAATCAACCAAAACTACTTTGCCTTTAAATGATTCAAGAGTTACTGCAACATCTGTATTGTTATTTAATTGAATATTTGGCAACGCATCGCCGGTTTTAATTTGAGCATTGGCTAAAGCCAAATTTAAAAATATACTGAGTATTACTATTATATTTTTCATTTTATATACGTTTAAAAGATACCTACTTATTGAGCAAAACACAACTTAATAAGTAGGTACTTGTTTAAATTACTATCTTTATTTTTGTTTTTTAGCAACTCGATCGTATTGACAACATCCGTGAAGACTATCATAAGCTGCATCTGGAGCTTTATGACTGTCGCTGTCATATCCTGCTGCTGCAATTCTTTTTAAAATTTCTTCTTGGTTTGTTTTGGCAGGATTGAATACTAAGGTTGCCATCTTAGTCTCAGTATCCCACTGCACCTTTGCTACGTTTTTTTGGCCACCAGCCGTTTCTATATTTTTTTTGCACATACTACAGTTTCCGTAAATTTTCACTGTTTTGGTTACTTTATTAGTACTTTGTGCGCTTACTGTTACTGATAGTATTAGGACTAAGGCTACTATAATTTTATGAAATGTTTTCATCTTAATTTATTTTTTTGAGATATAATGCCGTCAAATACCCCAGCAGTACATAAAAATGTATTGTTGAATAAATGACACGACAAATTTTTGATTTTTTTTTAGCTAATTCTTTTTTAACAAGACAGACTTTTGGCTGTCATCAATACAATTATGCTATTTTTGGCGGAAGCCAGATGGATTTATATCCTGAAGATACGAAGATATTGGAATAATAAAAGTTCTGTTTTTTTGTAGAAAAATCAAACAGAGGATTATTAAATTCTAATTGTATGCTGTTTGTCATTCCTAGACAAACAAAAGAACCACCACATGTAATGCTTTTACAAGCTCCATTGCAGCCGTCATGAGATTCTTTTTTTGAAGACTGTTTTTTAGAACAACAATCTTTTTTTTCTTTTTTAGCTGTACTTTTTTTGGCACAACACGTCATTTCCCCTTTTTGATTACACGCCATAGCTGTTGTAGGACTCATAAAGAATCCTAAAACAACTAAAAGTAATATATATAGGTTTTTTGACATTGTATTCAATTATATTTTACAAAGGTATTTATTAATCATTTACAACACAGCATCTTGTTGCTAAATGAGTGTTAAAATTTATTTTTTACTTATTAATTCCTAATAAACCATTCATTATAGATTGACTAACTGATAATAATACACTAAAAATAACTGCCGTTAGAAAAGTATCTATCCTAAATCCATCTACTAATTTTGAACATAAAACAATCATAAGCGCATTAATTATCAACAAGAACAATCCTAATGTAAGCACTGTAACAGGTAATGTTAAAAGAACAAGAATAGGTTTGATAAAAATATTTAACAATCCTAAAACCACCGCAACAACTAAAGCTGTTGTAAATCCATTTACGTAAACGCCCGGTAAAAAGTTTGCTAGTACTAAAACGATTATTGAAGTGATGATAATTTTTAGAAGTAAATTCATGGGATGAAGGTTTTATTTAAAATTAAAATTCTATTTTTTTTTATGGTTATAACATTAGATCAAGAAAGAAACAACCACATTATAAAATACCGTTGGATTTTCGGCGTGAAGCCAATGCCCTGTTTCTGCTATGGTTTGTATCGTTGCTAATGGAAAATGCTTTTTTATATCATTAAAATCACTATCTAAAATGTAATTCGAATTCCCACCTCTTATGAATAATGTAGGTTTAGAAAATTGTGCATGTTCAGGCAAAGCTAGTCCTATCTGGTCTAAATTTTCATTAAAAGCTGCTAAATTAAACCTAAAAGCCAATTGACCAGGCTCTTTCCAATATAGGTTTTTCAATAAAAACTGTCGGGTACCAAAATCAGGAATAAATTTTTCAAGAATTATCTCAGCATCACTACGAGTTGGTTTCTTAGAAAAATCAACAGCATTTAAGCCCGCTAAAATAAGTTGGTGGTGTTGCGGATAAAATTTTGGACCTATATCTGCAACAATTAGCTTACTTATTAATTCTGGATGTGTTGTAGCCAGTGTCATAGCTACTTTGCCACCCATGCTGTGCCCAATGATATAAATAGAAGACAACTCATGCGTTTGACAATACTCAAAAACATCTTGTGCCATGATTGCGTAACTAAATTCACTAGAATGTAAACTTCTACCATGATTGCGAAGATCTAGCGTGTGAACTTGAAAATGAGCTGCAAATTGCGTTGCCAATGATTTCCAATTGTCTGACATGCCTAAAAATCCATGCAGAATTAAAAGCGGTTGCCCAGAACCTTCTATTTTTGAAAAAAGCATATGCTATTATTTTTTAAAACTAATTTACATTTATTTACTTCAACTTTTGCAAATACATATTAACAACATTCTCGAGTCCAAGATACAAAGCCTCAGAAATAAGCGCGTGACCGATAGAAACTTCTAAAAGTCCAGGGATATTTTGTTTGAAAAATTGAATGTTATCCAGACTTAAATCATGTCCAGCATTGATACCCAACTGCAATTCATTGGCTAATTCGGCTGCAGCGATATACGGTTCAATTGCTGAAGTATTGCCTAAGCTGTATTGGTGAGAAAAAGCTTCGGTATATAGTTCGATACGATCAGTACCTGTTTTTTTAGCACCTTCGATCATGTCGAGTCGTGGATCTACAAAAATAGAAGTTCGAATGTTGTGGCGTTGAAATTCCTGAATCATCTCGGTCAAGTAAGCTTGATTTTTAACCGTATCCCAACCAGCCGAAGAAGTGATAGCTCCAATGGCATCAGGAACTAAGGTTACTTGTGTAGGCTGACACTCTAAAACCAAATCGATAAAATTATGCTGCGGGTTACCCTCGATGTTAAACTCGGTGTAAACAATCGGTTTTAAATCGCGGGCATCTTGGTACCTAATGTGTCGTTCGTCAGGCCTTGGGTGAATGGTGATTCCTTGACCCCCAAATCGCTGAATATCGGTAGCGACTTTTAACAAATCAGGCACATTGCCGCCGCGAGCATTTCGTAAAGTTGCTATTTTATTGATGTTTACACTTAACTTTGTCATGAATACAGGTTTAGTTTGATTTACTAGTGTTTAATTGAAAGCAAAAATACAAAGTAAAACTTAGGAGATTTTGCTATTTTTTGATTATTTTGCATGAAATATTGCTCGCAAACTTATGACAGACCTACTCCAATTTATCAACAACGACTATAAAGCCCTTGACAGCCAAGAAACTATTGCGGAAGTTCAGGACTTTTTTAGTGATATATCGTTCTCTCACTTTCCTGTGGTAGAAGATGGCGTGTACTTGGGCTGTATTGCTGCAGAGGATAGCGAGACCTTTGACAGTGATAAAAAAATCATTGATTATCGTTTTACTCTAGAAGGTTTTTATGTTCGAACTACTACTATTTGGTTAGACGTTTTAGAAGTATTTGCCAAAAACCATACTAATTTGGTACCAGTTTTAGATTCAAATAATAACTATGTTGGTTATTACGAAATGGAGGATGTCATGCGCTTTTTTCATGAAACCCCATTTTTAAAAGAACCAGGTGGAATCATAGTGGTTCAAAAACCAATTTTAGAATACTCGATGAGTCAGATCACTCAAATTGTAGAAAGTAATAATGGCAAACTGCTTGGCTTATTCGTTTCGGAAGCAGCAGTTGATAGCATTGTGGTTACTTTAAAAATTTCTTTGGGAGCTATGAACGAAATCATTCAAACATTTAGACGATATAATTACGAGATTTTATCAGACCACCAAGAAGACAATTACATCAACAACTTAAAAGAGCGCTCTGATTATTTAGACAAATACCTTAATATCTAGTGCAAAATTTCACATTCAAAAAGTGTTATACCAATTATTCCATAAAACGATTATTCAAAAAATATGAAAGTTGCTATCTACGGTCAATATTATCAAAACAGCACAGAACCAATTATCAATGATATCTTTGATTTTTTTAATAAAAAAAAGGTTGAAATGGTTATTGAAGCTCAATTTTTAAAAATATTAAACGATAAGAAAATTGTAGAAAAAACATACAATACCTTTAGCAAGCACACTGAATTAGACACTAGTTTTGATATGTTGATAAGCATAGGTGGAGATGGCACCATATTAAGAGCTGCTACACTAGTGAGAGACTCTGGCATTCCAATATTAGGTATAAATGCAGGTAGACTAGGTTTTTTAGCTACAGTACAAAAGGAAAATATTGCAGCATTTATGCAATTTGTAATTGACAAAAAATATACCATTTCAAAAAGAACTCTATTAACATTAACCTGCACACCCACAAACGAGGCCATAGAGGAAATTAATTTTGCAATGAATGAAATAACAGTGAGCAGAAAAGATACTACTTCTATGATCACTATTGACACGTATCTAAACGGAGAGTTTTTAAATTCGTATTGGGCAGACGGACTCATTATATCAACCCCAACAGGATCAACTGGATATTCATTAAGTTGTGGTGGTCCAATATTAACTCCTGATGTAAAAAGCCTTGTTATTACACCAATTGCACCACACAACCTAACCGCAAGACCACTTGTTGTACCAGACGAAACAGAGATAAGGCTAAAAGTATCTGGTAGAGAAGAAAATTATTTGGTTTCATTAGATTCAAGAGTCACCTCTATAAAAAACGAATCGATATTAACCTTAAATAAAACACCATTTCAAATTAATATGGTTGAAATTCCCGAAGAAACTTTCCTAAAAACACTTCGCAACAAACTACTTTGGGGTCAAGACAAGCGCAATTAAATCATTTTACTTAAAAGGCTATACGATTTTATCAGTTTTTTACGTTTAAAAGAAACAAACGCCTTGTTTAAAGAACGTTACTATGTGAATTATTAAAAAAATACACATTTAACAGATTGGGCATTGTATCGAATTGATAATTATTATATTTGCACGCAATTTTTGAGTTAATGAAGAAGATCTTTTATTTATTATTATCTATTATTTCCTTTACTGAAGTACAATCTCAAATACATGAGGTTGGTATTTTTATGGGCGGAAGCAATTACATAGGTGATGTAGGAACAACTAATTATATTGCACCAAATGAAACTGCTTTTGGTTTTTTATACAAATGGAATAAAAGTCCGAGACATTCTTACAGGTTTTCATACAACCAATCTCACCTTACTGCTAGAGACCAAGATTCTAAGGAAGGAGGCAGAACTAATAGAGGTTATGATTTTAAAACAAGTATTCAAGAAGTATCATTAGGTCTAGAGTTCAATTTTTTCGACTTTAATCTTCATGAATCATCGACTAAAATTACTCCGTATGTGGCATCCGGTATTAATTATATCTTTGCTGATTATAACTTAAACAACAGCAAGACTGGATTAAAAGTAAATGGAAGAACAGAAAGAAAAAATTCTGTTGCAATACCAATGATAATAGGAGTTAAATCAAACATTACACCACATTTCATATTAGCTTTAGAAACAGGTGCTCGATACACCTTTAGTGATAATATTGACGGTAGTTTTAATCAAAATTTTGGGAATATAAATAATAACGATTGGTATGTTTTTACAGGAGTAAGCCTTACATACACTTTTGGACAAAAACCGTGTTATTGCACTGAATAAAAATGAATTTATTAGAAAATATAGACACCACTAGATTACCCAAACACCTAGCCATTATTATGGATGGTAATGGGCGCTGGGCAAAACAACAAGGATTTTTACGCGCTTTTGGTCACGAAAGCGGGACTAAATCAGTAAAAGTTATTATTGAAGCTACAGCAAAATTAGGCATTGAGTGCCTAACATTATACGCATTCTCTACCGAAAACTGGAATAGACCTAAGCTAGAGGTAGAAACCTTAATGAAGGTTCTTATAAATTCCTTAAAAAAAGAATTGACCACATTGCAAAAAAACAATATTAAGCTCAACGCAATAGGCAACTTAGAAAAACTCCCTAAAACAGCTCAAAAAGAATTACTTGACGTTATTGAAAAGACCAAAAACAATACGCAAATGACTTTGACTTTGGCGTTAAGCTATGGTTCAAGAGAAGAACTCGTTTCGGCTGTTAAAAACATCTGTAGTAAAGTTAAAAATAATATAATTTCAATAGACAATATTGACGATTCCATTATTAATGAGCATCTTTACACGCAAAATTTACCAGAGGTAGATTTATTAATACGAACAAGTGGAGAACATAGGATAAGTAATTTTTTGTTGTGGCAAATAGCCTATGCAGAATTATATTTTACTGATATATTGTGGCCAGACTTTAAAGAACAAGATTTATATGAGGCTATCATTAGTTATCAAAAAAGAGAACGCAGATTTGGAAAAACAAGTGAACAAATTAAATAATTTTTTAGTGTTAAAAAAAAGCATACAATTAGCCCTTAGCGTATTGATTTTCGGGTGTTTTACACAAGTAAAAGCGCAAGAAAGAGTCCCTTTTGATCAAGGAAAAAAATACATATTAGCTGATGTTACCGTTGTAGGCGATATTAGTTTTAACAGCCAAACTGTAGTTACTTTTACAGGATTACAGAAAGGTCAAGAAATCACAATTCCTGGAGAAGAAGTGAGTACTGCTATAAAAAAACTAGGTAAACTTGGCTTATTTGATGAAATCTCTTTTTATGTAAATAGAATTCAAAACGATAGTATTTACCTTGATTTAAACATTGTTGAATTACCTAAACTAGGTGAAGTAAAAATTGTAGGTGTTAAAAAAGCTAAAGTTGAAGAACTAATCAAAGACAACTCTCTTACAAAAGGGAAAGTTGTTAATGAAAACTTGATAACAACCACTAAAAATTATATCGAAAACAAATATAAAAAAGATGGTTTTTACAATACTAAAGTTAACATTAACACCATAAAAGATACCGCAACTATCAATCAAGTGAATATGCTTGTAAACATTGATAAAGGCGACAAGGTGAAAATAGAAAATATTGATTTTGTAGGAAACACTAAGATAAGTGATAAAAAACTACAAAGTGCAATGAAAGACACTAAGAAGAAGAAAGTTACACGTATTCTTAAACCATCAAAATACATTAAAGACAAATACAAAGCCGATCTAGAAAAAGTAATTGCCACTTATAAAGAAAAAGGATTTAGAGATGCTAGAATCGTATCTGACTCTGTGGTGTACAATAAAGAAAAAAACCTCCTAAATATAAAAATCAATGTTGAAGAAGGTAATAAATATTACTTTGGAAACATTAAATTCCTTGGAAATACAATCTATACCGATCAAGGTTTAGGTAGAGTTTTAGGAATTAAAAAAGGAGATACCTACAATGGTGTTTTACTAGAAAAAAGAATTGCTGACAAGTCTAAACCAGATGCAGAAGACTTAACAAACTTATATCAAAATAATGGTTATTTATTTTCGAATGTAAATGCTGTTGAAGTTAAAACGGCAAACGATACCATTGATTTTGAGATTAGAATCACCGAAGGACCTATTGCTTATTTCAACAAAATTACGGTAGTTGGAAATGACAAAACTAATGATAGAGTAATTTACCGTGAATTAAGAACCAAACCAGGGGAAAAATACAGTAAAGACGAATTAGTACGTACGGTCCGTGAAATTGGACAATTAGGATTTTTTGATCCTGAGGCTATTGACCCAAAATTTAGAAATGTAGATTCAGGAGCAGGAACAGTTGATATTGAATACAATCTTGTTGAAAAAGGATCAAGCCAAATTGAACTTCAAGGAGGTTATGGTGGTGGTGGATTTATAGGTACGCTAGGATTATCCTTCAACAATTTTTCGGCTAGAAACATGTTCAAAAAAGAAGCATACAAGCCATTACCGATGGGAGATGGACAAAAAGTTTCATTGCGTTTGCAAGCTAGTACCTTTTTTCAAACATACAGTATGTCTTTTTCTGAGCCATGGTTTGGAGGTAAGAAACCAGTGTCTTTTAGTTCATCACTATCCTACAGTAAACAATTTTTGAACAATTTTGTTACGCAAAGAGCGGATAAAACAAGAAGTTTTGACATCCTAACCTTATCTGTAGGTCTTGCAAAAAGACTTACTGTACCAGATGATTTCTTTGTATTATCTCAATCTATAAGCTACCAGCACTATTCATTAAACAACTACAACACCGGTTTGTTTACTTTTGGTAACGGAACTTCAAGAAACTTGTCATACACTATAGGACTTACCAGAAACAGTAAAGGTGTAAACCCTATTTTCCCAACATACGGTTCAGAGGTTAGCCTTTCGGCAAAACTGACACCTCCTTATTCGTTGTTCAATGGAGTAGATTATGCTAACCTTGGTAATCAAGAAGAGTATAAATTAAAGAATACTGAAAACAGACAAAATATACCAGATGCTAATGGAAACATTGTAAACATTGGAGATTATATAGATGCTAATGGTAATAAAGTAACTGATTTTAATTTGGCTGCAGCCGATGCAAGTAAAGTTGACCAAAAAAGATTCAACTGGTTAGAATACTATAAAGTAAAATTCAAAGCTGATACGTATACCAAAATTTATGGTAAATTAGTATTGCGTTTATTAACAGAGTTTGGATTTTTAGGAAGCTACAATCAAGAACGTGGAGCAGTTCCGTTTGAAAGATATTATTTAGGTGGGGACGGATTAGCAAACTTTGCAATGGATGGACGTGAAAACATTCAATTGCGTGGTTACCCTAACAACTCTCTTACTCCTACAAATGAAAGAGGAGATCAAATTGGTGGAACTGTATTTAACAAGTTTTCAATGGAATTGCGTTACCCTATCACATTAAAACAATCAGCATCTATATATGCACTTGGATTTTTAGAGGCGGGTTCAGCATACAAAGATTTTAAATCCTTTAACCCATTTTCTTTAAACAGATCAGCGGGTGTTGGATTGCGAGTTTTCATGCCAGCATTTGGATTATTAGGAATCGATTTTGGACATGGATTTGATGCACTTCCAGGACAACCAAAAGCAAATGGATGGGAAACCCATTTCATTATAGGCCAACAGTTCTAAAAATCGTTTTTTGCAACTTAAAATAGTACCATTATGAAAAAACATTTTACAGTCGTTTTTGTAGTATTTGCATTTGTTATCCACGGATTGAATGCACAAGTCAAAGGAACAAAACTTGGGTACATAGATATGGAGTATATTTTACAAAATGTACCCGATTATATTGAGGCAAAAAATCAATTGGAACAAAGAACTCAAAAATGGAAAATTGAGATTGACACCAAAAGAAATGAAATCAACACGCTTAAGGAAGCATTAAAAGCCGAAAAAACATTATTAACAAAAGAGCTAATTGAAGAAAGAGAAACAGAAATCAGGTTTCTTGAAAATGAAAATTTAGAGTATCAACAAAAAAGATTTGGTCCCAACGGTGATTTAATAGCGCAAAAAGAAACACTGATAAAACCAATTCAAGACCAAGTTTTCACAGCAGTTCAGGATATTGCAGACCGATTAAAATATGATTTTATTTTTGATAAATCTTCGGACCTAACCATGCTATTTGCCGCAAAAAAATTCGATATTAGCGATCAAGTTTTAAGAGTTCTTACACGTGCCGAAAAAAGAGAGCAACTCACAAAAAAGCAACTCAAAGATGCTGAGGCAAGGGAAAGCAAAGAAGATACCGATGCTGATAACGAACTTGTTCAAGAAAGACAAAAAGTTCTAGAAGAAAAAAAGACAGCTCGAGACAAAGCTTTTGAAGAGCGCAAAGCTTTGCAAGAGCAAAAGAAGAAAGAATTTGAGGACAATAAAAAAAGAATTCAAGAGGAAAGATTAGCTAAAAAAAATGGCACGGTTTTAGCAAAACCAACTTCAGATGACGCAACTAAAACCGCAACAAATGAAGCAAGCAAAACAACTCAAAAAACCGAAGAGGTAAAATTAAATTCAGCAGAAGAGAAAAAGAAAATTTTTGAAGAGCGCAAGAAAGCTTTAGAGGATAAAAAGAAAAAAATCCTTGAAGATCGAGAAGCTCAAAGAAAAGCAAAAGAGGAATCACAAAAGAAAAACACAAATAACAATTAATTACTTAATATTTTAAAACCGATGAAACAAATCAAAACTCTATTAATTGCTGCACTATTAATGTTAGGAGCAAATCAAACCGTTAATGCACAAGCAAAGACAGCTCATGTTGATGTTAGTGAGATTATGACAAAAATGCCAGCAGTATTAGATGGTCAAAAACAATTAGATAAATTGAGTGGTACATATGATGCTGAATACAAAAAAATGGTAGAAGAGTACCAAGGGAAATTAAAAAAGTACGAAGCAGAAGCTTCTACAGTAACTGAAGCAATAAACGGTGAACGTTCAAAAGAAGTACAAGACATGCAAAAAAGAATTGTTGATTACAGAGACAATGCTCAAAAAGAATTGCAACAAAAAGAATCAGATATCATGAAACCACTTATGGAAAAAGTAAGAGCTTCAATCCAAAAAATTGGTAAAGCTAAAGGTTTTCAATATATCGTTGATGGATCTTCTTTATTACTTGCTGACGGACCAAACATAACAGCTGATGTAAAAAAAGATTTAGGTTTCTAAAAAAATCTATCTTAATATTTCAAAAACTGCTCCTACTATTAAAGTTTGAGCAGTTTTTTGTTTCAATACAGTATTGCAATATTAAATTTAAGCACATAACTTTGTTACTATGGATTACAACAATCAGCCGATAGGAATTTTTGACTCAGGAATAGGTGGCACCTCTATATGGAGTGCTATACACGAATTACTTCCAAATGAAAAAACAATATACCTTGCCGATAGCAAAAATGCTCCCTACGGTCAAAAATCAAAATCAGAGATTATTACATTGAGCATAAAAAACACTGATTTTTTATTGGATATGGGTTGTAAATTAATAGTAGTTGCCTGCAATACAGCCACCACAAATGCCATTCAAGAATTAAGAGCCAAATATACTATTCCGTTCATTGGCATAGAACCAGCTATAAAGCCTGCTGTTACGCATTCAAAAACACAAGTAATTGGCATTTTAGCAACACAAGGGACACTCAATAGTGAGCTCTTTAATAAAACAACTGAAAAATATCAGGATACAAAAATAATTGAACAAGTAGGACACGGTTTGGTTCAATTGATAGAAAACGGGAAGATAAACTCCCCAGAAATGACTCTTTTACTAGAATCTTATCTTGCACCAATGATTCGAGAAAACATTGATTATCTTGTGCTGGGATGTAGTCATTACCCCTATTTGATTCCGCAAATAAAAAAAATACTTCCTGATCACATTCAAATTATAGATTCAGGTCAGGCTGTAGCCAAACAAACTCAAAACGTGCTACGAGAAAAAGTAGGTTTTAGTTCTAGTTCAGGGTCTGAAAATATATTTTACACGAATACGAATCCAAAAGTGCTACAAGAAATTATTGGCAATAATTTTACAGCCATTAGCAAAGACTTTTAAATTAAATTACTCTTCTTTGAACCAACTCGAATACATCACATAATTATTAGAGATACGTTCAATTTCTCCAGCAAAATCAGACTGATCAATATCTTTAACTTTTTTTGCAGGAACTCCAGCCCAAATAGAACCCGAAGTTACAACTGTGTTTTGAGTAATCACAGCACCTGCAGCTACAATAGAGTTACTTTCTACAATACAATTATCCATAACTATAGCTCCCATACCTATTAAAACGTTATCGTGTAGGGTACAACCGTGCACAATAGCATTATGACCAATAGAAACATTATTCCCTATAATTGTGGGGTACTTTTTATAGGTACAATGAATAACGGCACCATCTTGAATATTTACCTTATCTCCTATAGTAATAAAATTTACATCACCTCTAATTACAGCATTAAACCAAACACTACAATTTTTTCCAAATTTCACATCGCCAACAATGGTTGCATTTTCTGCAACATAGCAATCTTCAGGTATAGCAGGAGTTTTTCCTAGAACCGATTTTATGATCATAAAAAATTAGTTTATGGCTGGACAATTACATGAATATTTAGCTGGCTTACAAAATAAATCAATCCCTAAGGTAATTTGATGGTAACCACCGTTATCAAACTGCACGGCTCCCGAAAGTTGAGAATAGGTATAAGCAAACATAAATTTATTAACATTCACCCCTACAATTGGTGTAATATATTGTAATTTTTGGGTTCCAATGACACCGTTATCATTAAACTGTGCTCCTTCTAAACTACGTCTGTACGAAAGACCACCCCACACACGTCCAAAATCAATGTTTTTATAAACTTTCAAATTTAAATCTATTGCTTTTTCATTTGTAGCTTCTACTTGTTGATACAAAACAGATGGTTCCCAAAGCAATTCTTTTGGATTACCAAAATTATAGCCTACACTGATCATATATTTTCTTAGATTGTCACTTTCGTAATCACTATAAATTGCTCTTCTAGATTCGATCGCGTTCTTTACAGTAGCATGAGCATAAAAGTCAAGATAATTATAAGACAAACCAATATCAGTATTAAAATAAGCCTCTTTAAGGATCACAGTTCCATCTACAGAGGGATCACTTTGTCCTGGCTCTAAAAAAGAAGTTTGGTCTAGTTGACTTTGAATAAAACCCGCACTCATACCAAAAGACAGTTGATTAAGATCTACTTCATCTCTAGAAAACATCAAATGATAAGCATAAGTAAGTTTCACACCCTTTTGAGAATGAAATCCATTTTTATCATTAAAAACAATAATACCTGCACCAGCATTATCACTTATTCTACCATTAAAACTGAGTGTTTGTAAAGCAGGAGCATCTTCCTGATCAAACCATTGTTTACGAGCAGTAAGTCTTATTTTTGAACAATTTGCGGCACCTGCCATAGAAGGATGAAGAAGGTAATAATTATCAGATAGATAATCGGAATAAACAGGAATTCCTTCTTGAGCAAAAGTATTTTGGCAAAAGAAAAAAACAAGTAAAACAGTAAGTTTTTGATACATCGAAAATAATTTAATTAACCAAATGAATTCAATGGCTATTATAAGATAAAACTAAACCTTGAAACCCTAAACTTGATAACAAAAGTTAATTTCTTCTTTAAAAAATCAAATATAGGTATTCATAGAAAATAACTTTAGTAAATTTGTAAAAATTTCAAAAATCATGAGCAAAATCACCATAAAAGAAACGCAAAACCCAACCATACTAAAATTTGAGTTTGAAGATTTTATAACACAAAATGAAAATTTTGAGTTTAAGAATATCGACGAAGCAAAAGATTCGCCATTGGCTCAAAAATTATTTTATTTACCCTTTGTAAAAACCGTATATATCTCCGGTAATTTTATTGCAATCGAAAGATTTAGCATTGTAGAATGGGATGATGTCAAGGACGCAGTTGCAGAGCAGATTGAACAATTTATAATAGACGGAGGCGTAATTGTAACTAAAAGTGAAACTACTACAAAAAAGCAACCTGTTAATGTTTATGGAGAAACTACTCCAAATCCAGCTGCATTAAAATTTGTAGTTAGTAAAATGTTGACCAAAAATGCTGTCGAATTTAAAAATATAGATCAAACTAGTGCTTCACCATTAGCAAAGGAATTATTTAAATTTCCTTATGTAAAAGAAATTTTTATTGATGAAAATTATATTTCAATTACAAAATATGATATCAATGAATGGCAAGAAATCACATTAGAACTTAGAAGTTTCATTAAACAATATATAGAAAACGGCGGTATTGTACTAGATGAAAGCTACATTGCAAGCTCTACTGAAACCGAAACTATCAAGGCGCAAGAGTTTGATAATTTAGACACCACTTCTCAACAAATTATTAATATTTTAGAAGAATATGTAAAACCAGCAGTTCAGGCTGATGGAGGTAATATAGCTTTTGACTCCTACAATGAGGAGGAAAAACTGGTGAAAGTAATTTTACAAGGAGCTTGTAGCGGCTGTCCATCATCAACATTTACTTTAAAAAGCGGTATCGAAAACATGTTAAAAAGTATGCTAAACGATGAAAGTATCAAAGTAGAAGCCGTTAATGCATAAGTGCTTTTACATTGGTTTAGCATTGATTAAACCCTAGAATATTTTAAACTTTATTCATTTTAAAAAAGCGTTTCTATCGAAGCGCTTTTTTGTGTTTTATATAGAATAGAAAGTTCTAGCACGATTCAAATTTACATTCCAATTAAAATAAAAGGTCTGATTATTCCCAAAATCAACATCCCACAAAACGAGTAAAATCAACACTTTTGACAAATAACAAACATTTTAGAACTGATTTTCAATAAATTATTAATAATAGGATAAACTATAATTGAAAAAAAATCACTAACATTGTAGGACTAATCAAATAAAAAATACCATGGGACTAACCTCTTTTTTTAAAAATTTATTTGGCTCTGCCAAAGAAACCACGACTGAATTGGCCAATAAAGCCGAAGCAACACTAGAACAAGCAAAAGCAAATGCTGCACCTTACCTAGATAAAGCCGAAGATTTTATTGAAGATAAACTAGAGCAAGCCAAAGAAGCTGCAGCTCCTTACCTTGAAAAAGCAGAAAACTTTGCCGAAGAAACCATTGATAAAGTTAAAGTACACGCAGCACCTATTGTTGATAAAGCAGAAGAGTTTGCTGGACAAGCAAAAGAAAAGGTAGCTGAATTTGCTGATAAAGCCGAAGAAACTTTAGAAAACCTTACGGATACTGTAAAAGAAAAATTGAATCACACTAGCGATGCAATTGCTAACGGTACCGAAGATGCCAAAAAAGCGATTGAAAATACAACTGAGAAAACTGTAGCTTTAGCTGACGACGGAAAAGAAATTGCTAAAACAGAAATAAAAGAAGTTGTAAATAAAATCGAAGAAGACGCAGATTAATTTAATAAAAAGTAAAATAATTGTATTTTTGACCCACAAATCCAACCTTCTCCTATTGAGAAGGTTTTTTATTTTACAAATATGAATCTAGACCCAAACCAAATCACTAGCTACGCCAATACTTTTGCGCAAGTATTAATTGATTATTCCCCAAAATTAATTTCGGCATTTATCATCCTAATCGCTGGATTGTACATCATCCGATTAATCAATCGATTTATTAGGACCTTAATGGTCAAGAGAGATCTAGACCCTACCCTAACTCGGTTTTTAGCTGATATTTTACTTTGGGTTTTACGAGTAATTTTGTTTGTATCGTTTATCTCTAAATTAGGGATTGAAACATCCTCTTTTGTTGCAATTTTAGGAGCCATGGGACTTGCGGTGGGGTTGTCATTACAAGGATCTCTTTCCAATTTTGCTGGCGGAATGTTAATTATTCTATTCAAGCCCTTTCGTGTCAACGACACAATAGAAGCACAAGGTGTAACAGGAACTGTAAGTGAAATACAAATTTTTGTTACCAAATTAATTACAGGTAACAATCAAACTATTTTTGTTCCTAACGGTGCCTTATCAAATGGGAATATCATTAACTATTCTATGGAAAAAATTAGAAGAGCCGATTTGACTATTGCAATATCCTATGACACCAATATTAAAATTGCGAAAGACATCATAACTACAGTTTTGGAAAACAACCCTAAGGTTTTAAAAACACCAGAAGCCGAAGTTGCTGTCAAAATATTAACAGACAATGCAATTCAACTAGCTGTTAGACCATGGGCAACAAATGAAGATTTTGGAAATGTATGTGCAGAAACGCTTCAAGGATGCAAAGAAGCCTTTGATATTGCCGGAATTACTATGCAACCTTTTGTTAAAGAGTCTTCGTTTACATCAAACACTGCAACCTAAAACTAGTGAGCATAATTTACTTTTTTTTAGGAGTAGTTATCATAAAGTCTTTCAAATAATAGGGTTCAAAATAAGCGACATCAACAATGTCGTTTATTTTGAATTTTTCAAAACTAAGAAAACTCATTTCGTTAGCCGAAGGAAAAACTAAAGTTTCTAGAAAAAAATGATTGCTTTTATTGAGTACGCTCTTGCATTTTACAGCACAGTCTCCCACAAAATACAAATCATCTTGAAGCTCATTAAATGAATTCTCATCTATTATTTGGGCCTGAACTTCACGCTTTTTTTCAAGTTTTGAATCAAAAAATGCACTGTATACTTCCATTCTTCGGGCATCAATCATCGGAATAATTAAACCCTTATTAATTTTAGCTTGTGCCGCAAGAGTTTCCAGCGTATCTATAGCTATTAGTGGAATATCTAATGCAAAACACAATCCTTTTGCAGCTGATACGCCTATACGCAAACCCGTATAAGAACCTGGACCTTGACTAACTGCAACGGCAGATAAATCTTTGAGATTACAACCTGACTCTTTAAAAATTTCTTCTATAAAAACATGAAGTCGCTCTGCATGTGAGTATCCTTCTTCTGCAATTTCTTTACAAAGGATTGTTACGCCATCTTTTGCTAATGAAACAGAACAATTCTTAGTAGCGGTTTCAATGTTTAGTATATAACTCAATTTGGTTTTTGTTTAAATTAAAAATCACAATCACAAAATTAGATTTTATGATTGTGATTTCAAAATGGTATGTATAATGATTACTTCTTGTCCTTGTCCTTTTTATCTTTATCAGTAGCAATTGCCACTTTATCTCCTGAGTTTAGCTCTTTTGTAACTGTGGCATAAGGTCCTGTAATAATTACATCTCCTTTTTTCAAGCCAGTCAGGATTTCAATATTAGTATCGTCTTGAATACCAGTTTTTATAATTCTAATTTTTGCTTTATCTCCTACTTTAACAAAAACACACTCAAATTTCTTGTCGCTTTTAGGGGCAGCATCTTTTTGATCCTCACTTGTATCCTCAACTTTTATTTCTTTTACGGCTGCAGTATCTGATTTTACTACAACTGAACTAATTGGAACAGCAAGCACATTGCTTCTAGTTTCAGTAATTATATCTACCGTAGCTGTCATTCCTGGTCTAAAAGGAGAGTATGTATTTGGCTTCCCTTCTAATAAATCTTCGTAAGATTCTTTTAATATTCTTACTTTAACTTTAAAATTAGTTACCTGATCTGCTGTCAAAGCTGAACTTGCTGAATTTGAAATGCTTGTAACAACACCTTTAAACTGCTTTTTAAGATAAGCATCAACTTCTACATTAGCTTCATCCCCCACTTTAATTTTTACAATATCATTTTCATTAACATCTACTTCAACCTCCATATTATTCAAGTTGGCTACTCTCAAAATCTCAGTTCCTGTCATTTGTTGCGTTCCTAAAACACGCTCTCCTAATTCTACATTTAACATAGAAATAGTACCGTCAGCAGGTGCATAAATAGTTGTACGCCCTAGATTATCTTTGGCTTCATTTACTGTTGCAGAAGCGCTTTGAACGTTGTAATAAGCTGACTGTTTAGACGCTTTAGCAACTTCAAACGAAGCAATAGCCTTGTCCCAATCCGATTTTGAAATGATTCCTTTATCAAACAATGTTTTGTTTCTATCGTAGTTTGCTTTTGATTCTTTAAAAGAAGCATCTGCTTGACTTAAACTTGCTTTAGTTCCGGATAAGTTAGATACTGATCTGTTGTAACCAGACGTGTATAAATCTGGATTGATCTTCACTAGTAAATCTCCTTTTTTCACTACTTGCCCTTCTTTTACATTTAAGGCGATGATTTCTCCCGAAACTTCAGAAGAAATTTTAACTTCAATTTCAGGCTGTATTTTTCCGGTAGCAGATACCGTTTCAATTATTGTAGATGGAATTACTTGTGCGGTTTCTACCTCCGTACCTACATCTTTTTTACCTATAACCCCAGATTTAGAAAGAGCAATTAAACCCGCAATAATTACTACTGCACCACCTATTAGGATATAAACTGTTTTTTTTGACATAATAATTAGTTTTTGATAAGAGGAATTCCAAAATAGAATTCTAATATTTTAATTTTAAAGATATAATCGTATTTGGTTCTCAATACTTCAGATTGCGCATTAGTAAGCAATGTTTGGGCTTGATTGTAATCGAATGAGTTCATTAGCCCCACATTAAAACGTTCCTTTGCAAAATCAACAGCATTTTGTCTTGCCTCAACAGCAATTACAGCCGATTCGTATGATTTTAAAGCTCCTTTTGCATCAGCAAATGCCGTGTAAACATTTCTTTGTAAATCTAAGTCTTGCTGTTCTACTGCAATTTTTGATCGCTCTAGATTTACTCTTGAACGCTCTACATTGTTTCTAACAGAAAACCCATTAAATATTGGTATTGAGATTTGCACTCCAAAAGAGTGCCCTTTATTATCGCTAAACTGATTAAAAAATGGAGCTGGTTTCCCTAAAACTGGTAAAATATTAGGAGCCAAAACATTTTGATTTGTTCCTTCTACAAAACCTATTTGAGAGGTGGGATTTTCAGTGCTTTGTATTCTTCCAACTGGTCTACCACTATAGGCTACCCTTGAATCAAACCTATAAAAACCTTGAATAGTAGGTTGATAAGCACCTCTTGCAATGTCCACATCTTTTTCAGCAATTTCTAAATTAGTTTTAGCAATTTTCAATTCTGTTCTTCCTTCTAATGCTTTGTTATAAATTGCATTAGGATTTTGCATCATGATATTGTTTTCATCCTTTACATCAGTATCGTCTGCTACATCAAAATTTTCAAATTCCTTAAGCTGTAACAATTGTGATAAACTCAATTTAGAAATTAGCAAAGCATTCTCGGCAGCAATTATACTCTGATTATTAGTTGCTATAGTAGCTTTAATATCTAATAAATCACCTCTTGGTATAGAGCCTGAATTTACTAACTCTTCTGAACGTATATATTGTTTTTCATTAATATCAAGCTGTTGCTTTTGTACTTTTAAGTTTTCTTTATTAAAAAGCACTTGTAAAAAGGCATTCGCTACGTTTAAGGCAACATCTTCTTGCATTTTTAACAACTGATACTTGGCTGCAACTAGAGATAAATTAGACCTGCGTAAGGTATTTTGATTTTGCAAACCCTTGTAAATATCAATTCCTACATTTGCCCCAGCAGAAGTAAATTGTGTGGTTTTATTTTCCAATGTACCAGAAATAATGTCTTGGTTTAGACCAATATTCCAAGAGTGGGAAGTACTGGCATTCAATGAAGGTAAAAAATTACCAATGGCACCTCTTTTATCAATCAATGCCGTTTTAGTATCAAGAGCAGATTGCTTAATAGAGATGTTGTTTTGAATGGCGTAGTTCACACATTCTTGCAAGGTCCATTTTTTGGTTTGTCCATTTACAGACAATCCTACAAGAACAATGAATAAACTAAAGAAACTCTTTTTTTTCATATATTTTAAATAATTGCACAACATAAAGTCACACACATTTAACTTAGCTTAATTATGGTCTTCAAAATCATAAATTTTACAATCTGAAATTCAATAATTAAACAATAAGACTTTCGATTGTACCATTTGTTACAAAAAATCATAAAAAAAGAATTGTTTTACTAATTTTGTTTTCTAAAATTAATTAAATGTACGCATTCTCTCGAATCATTTTCGTTTTTGTAGCTGTAATTTTGTGTGAATCCTGCGCCACAACAAATAAAATAAACGCTTTAAAACCAGAACCAGATGATGCTGTGCCATTGGTTTATGAAAATCTTCCATCCTTTATCAATCTACCTATATCGGTAAAATTAAAAGATATCGAGAATCAAACTAATCAAGTGTTGACTGGTCTTATTTATGAAGACAGTGCCATTGAGGATGATGATATTGAAATGAAAGTTTGGAAACAAGCCCCAATAACAATCACATCAGAAGCAGGGGGGAAAATAAAAACTGTTTTGCCTTTAAAAGCTATCATTAAATATAGGATTGGCACCAAAAAAATGGGGGTTGAATTATATGACACCAGAGAATTTAATTTAAACGGGATTGTCACACTTTCAAGCGAAGTCACACTGACAAACTGGATTCTTAATACTAAAACCGAATTAAAATCCCTTGACTGGAACGAAAGCCCAACCATGGTTGTCTTTGGTAAAAACGTACCAGTAACCTACTTAATCAATCCCGGAATTAAGTTATTTAAATCAAAAATAGAACGTAAAATAGATGAATCCATTAGCAAATCAATGGATTTTAAACCAAACGTTTTAAGCGCATTAGAAAAAATAACTACTCCGTTTTTAATGAATGACACTTACGAAAGTTGGTTACGCATCGTTCCTCAAGAGATTTACACCACTACAGCAAGCTTAAAAAATGACGCATTCCTTATTGAAATGGGCATGAAATGCAACATGGAAACTTTTATAGGAAAACAACCCGAATCAAAGTTTAATGCCTCTAAGATATCATTAAAACCAGTTACTAAAATACCTAATGATATTAATGCCAATATTATTGCCATCTCCTCCTATCAAGAAGCGTCTAAAATAATGACTAAAAATTTTAAAGGGCAAGAATTTGGATCGGGGTCCAAAAAAATTCAAGTTCAAAACGTGGACATTTGGCACAAAAAAGGAAAAATGATTATTGCATTAGATGTTTTGGGCAGTGTGAATGGCACGTTGTATCTATCTGGCTTACCACAATATAATGACAAAACCAAAGAAGTTTATTTTGAAGATCTTGACTATGCCTTGGACACAAAAAACAAATTAATGCGAACCGCAAACTGGCTTGCTCAATCATTAATCCTAAAAAAAATAAAACAAAGTTGCAGGTATTCTATTCAACCAAACCTTGACGAAGGTCAAAAAAGTATGCAAACGTATTTAAAGAATTACTCTCCTATGCAAGGCGTATTTGTAAATGGAAAAATGGAGAACATTGAGTTTCAAAAAATCCAACTAACAAATCAAGCCATAATAGCATTTATAAAAGTAAAAGGTAAAATTAATGTATCTATCAATGGTTTGAAATAAACATTGATAGATACATTATAAACTATGAAGCTTTATTTTTCTTCATTTTATAAATCAAAAAACCAATGATGGCAACCAGTAAATAAGGAATAACCATTAGGTAAACTATACCGTCATTTACCGCTGCAGCTTGAGTAGTGTTATCACCACTAGTAAGCGCAGCTCTACACATGGCACACTGCGCACTCATACTGGCAGTCATGAAAAATACCAGTAAAAAACCCAAAAATTTCATATAACTATTGTTATGTAATTTCATCTTTCTACTTATAAATTAAGAAACGTAATACGGCGAAATCATCAAATAAACTACCACTCCTGTAACCGCAACATATAACCATATAGGAAAAGTAATTTTCGAAATCTTCTTGTGGGCCACAAAATCTTGACCTATTGCTCGTACATAAGTAATCAAAACCATAGGAATAATAGCAATAGATAAAATGATATGCGTTACCAAAATCAATAAGTACACAATACGTAAAGATCCTACACTCCCTTTTTCTGAATCCTCTAATATGCCATTATGGTTAATATCACCAAAAACAGTAGAGTCGCTGGTCATGTGGTACGCAACATACATCACTAAAAAAGCAAGCGATAAAGCAATTGCTGTAGTCATAAAATACTGATGCCATTTTCTATTCCCGTTTCTAATAGCTACAACAGCAGCTACAAGTAAAACCGCTGTAATACCATTTGTAGTTGCATAAATAGGCGGTAAAAAAGATAAAGGTGCTACATCAATTCCAAAATCTTTTAGTTTAATTTTAAATAAAATAGCTACCACAACAGGTATAACTATAGATACGGCAATGATGTATTTATTGAATTTTTGTTCTAAGGAATTGTTTTTCATATCTATTCTTCTAATAAAATATTAATATCTTGTTGTAGGTTTCTAACTCCTTTTTTATCGAGTCCATCATAATATAAAATAGGATTACCAAATTCATCATTACGACAACGAATGTTTCCGTTTTTATCAATCAATGCAAATAAACCCGAATGTTCAAATCCTCCAGCCACTTTTTTATTCTCGCCAGCATACAAGTTAAAACCTTTATTAGCCAACTTAAAAATATAATCTTTCTCACCAGTCAAAAAATTCCAATTTTTAGATCTAATTCCTAACAAATCATAATGTGCTTTTAATACTGTAGGAGTATCCGTCAAAGGATCAATAGTTATTGAAGCGATTCCAAAGTTAGGATTACCAAAGAATTTTTTCTCAATAAGCAACATACTTTCATTCATTTTAGGACAAATAGTAGGGCAAGTTGTAAAAAAAAACTCTAGAACATATACTTTACCTTTGTATGTCTCATTAGTGATTTTAACATTATCTTGATTTATTAATTCAAACTTAGGTGCAGCACCTATTTTCAAAAGCTTTCCTTCCTCTATAACTTCTGGATTTACAAAATCAAGGCGGTCGCCTTGTACGACTTTATCGTTCTTAATACGCTCTACAATTTTAGGAATGGCATAAATACCAAATACTAAAATAACAAATGAAATTCCGATGTATGATTTGTTTTTAAACATAACAATTAAATTTTTCTTGTTGCATTGTTATTCTTTTTAAGAGCAGCTCTGTATTCATACAAGATAACTTTAAAATCATCGAGCATTTCATTACTTAGTTCAGCTGGATGAAAAGTATTATAACCTTCCATCTCATCTTTGACTAACTTTCGTCCTCGTAAATTTCTTTTTTTATCAACGATATAAACCTTTGGCGTACCTAATTTATCATCTAGTTGATCTTTTAATTTTAATTGAGAATAGTACGCCGTAATATCTTCTGGCGAAGCAAAGACAAATCTCCATTGAGCAACATCTGTAAAAGCACCTAAAGCATCAACTACTTTTTTAGCATCCGTTTCTGTTCCAGAAGGGCATATCATTACAAACTGAACATCTTTAAATTCATGATAACGCTGGTAAATTTTTTGATTTAAATTAAAAAGGTTACCTCTATTTTTTAATAACTCAGAACCTGAAAAACCTAAAATGGTGACTTTACCATTTAATGTTATAGGTTTGCTGTCTAAAGTTTTCCAAGGACCAAAATCAGCAGTATTAGGAGTAATAATAGGTAATTTAGTATACCCATTAACTCCAGAAGCAAAAAACAAATAAGCAACTATAGGCAAAATAAAAAGTACAAACAGGACAATATTTTTTTTCATCACATTTTAAATATATAGTACAAAAATAAAAAAAGGTACGCAATGCGTACCCTTTAATTGAATTAATATCTTGTTAAAAATTCCATTTAATAGTGGAGTTTTTAAAAACCTCATAAATATAATCCCCTTCGGTCAAAAAGATAAAAAGAATGTATAATACCAGAAAAATAAGTGGAAAAACTACTGCATTTCTCAATGAGCTTTTTTCGCCTTCCATGTGCATGAAAGCCCAAACGATATAATATGCTTTGTAAATTGTAAGCAAATAAAATATCCAGTTAAGCAGGTTCATACCCATTAGATTATTCATGTGAAGTGCTTCTGGCTTAAAAATACCTAAAACAACTTCTACTATAGTTACAGCAGATAATATTCCGAATACTTTCCAGATTCTACCTACGTTTGATGCGTGTTCGTGTGACATGATAATAATTTTTTTTAGAAATTAAACTAGATAGAAAACTGTAAATACAAATACCCAAACTAAATCTACAAAGTGCCAATATAGACCTACTTTTTCTACCATTTCATAACTTTTTCTCTTATCATAAGTACCTAAAAGTACATTGAAAAAGATAATAATATTGATAACTACTCCAGAGAAAACGTGAAATCCGTGAAATCCAGTAATAAAAAAGAAGAAATCAGCAAAAAGTTTACTTCCGTATTCGTTTCTGATTAAGTTAGCACCCTCTACAACATAATGTGCCTGAGAAAGTCTAGCCTCAGAATCTTTTCTAGTAAGGATAGTTTTTTGTTTGTTTGCATTGATAACCTCAGTTCTAATCAATAAATCTGGGTGAGCTTTGAAACCAGCTTGTACCTCGGCAACAGAGTAAGATGGCAATTCTCCTTCTTCCATGAACCATTTAGCTTTGTTTCTTTTAAGCTGTTCACGCTCTTCAGGTAAAGTCACTGCAAAATCAGCAAGTGCAACACGTTTTCCGTCTTTATCAACAAACTGAAGCAAACTACCCCCTTTTGTTTCAATTGCTCCGTACTCTCCTTTGATAAAATTTTTCCATTCCCAAGCTTGAGAACCAACAAAGATAAGACCTCCAATGATGGTCAAGAACATGTACAAAACAACTTTATCTTTTTTCATTTGATGACCAGCATCTACGGCTAAAACCATAGTTACCGACGAGAAAATCAAAATAAAAGTCATTAATGCCACATAATACATTGGCGCCGAAACTCCGTGTAAAAACGGAAAGTGAGTAAACACTTCATCAGCCAATGGCCATGTTTCAATAAATTTAAATCTAGAAAAACCATACGCCGCTAGAAATCCAGAGAACGTTAAAGCATCTGACACGATAAAAAACCACATCATTAATTTGCCGTAACTTGCTCCCATTGGCTCATTGCCGCCTCCCCAAGTTTTTTCTTCACTATTTGCAGTAGTAACTGTCGCTTCCATAAAAGTTATTCGTTAAAAAGTTCCCAAATTTACGTTTTTTTCTTATTTAAAGAAATATAAAAACAAAAACAAATAAACCCACAATAAGTCCAGAAAGTGCCAATACATTGCACCAAGTTCTATACCAAGGGTTTGAGATGAATTGTATTTTTGTTTAAAATGATTATAAATTATAATTAAAAGCGAAATCACACCTCCAGCAAGGTGAATAAGGTGAACTACCGTTACTACATATAGAAATGTAGTTGTAATTGAACTCCCGCTACCAGTAAAATAATAACCGCTTTCTACTATTTGTCCAAAACCTACAAATTGTAAAATTACAAATAAAATACCAAGTCCCAATGTAGCTAATAAATACATTGTTGTGGTGCTATTATTGTTCTTTTGTATTGCTTTTTTTGCCAAATGAAATGTTACACTACAACCTATAATAGCAGCAGTACTGTAATAAAACGCTGGTGGTAATTGAAAATCTTTCAACCAATCTGCTCTTGATTTACTCACTACAAAAGCACTTGTGAGTCCCGCAAACATCATGGTCATACTTGCCATTGCGAACAAAAGGATCAATTTATAGGATCTATTTGTTCTGGATTTTTGCTCTTCGGCCGTTATTGTCATTTCCATAACTATCTTAAAAATTTATCAAATATGTATACTAATTGTAATAATGTAATGTAGGTAACACTTACAAGCATAAGTGTTCTAGCTGCTTTTGCAGTTCTTAACTGATAAAGCTTAACACCATAAAACAACATCCATAATCCTAATACGAGAACAATTCCTGCTGCAATAGGCGTTATATACAACCTACCCGTATATCCAAAAGCTGGCAACAATGAAGCTAATATGAGCCAAACGGTATATAAAATCACTTGCAACGCTGTTCCTTTATCTTTTTTTCCCGTTGGTAACATAAAAAAACCTGCTTTCTCATAATCTTCATATAGGAACCAACCAATAGCCCAGAAATGAGGAAATTGCCAAAAAAACTGAATCAAAAACAAAGTTCCTGCTTCGATACCAAATTCACCAGTTGCAGCAACCCAACCCAACATAAAAGGAATTGCTCCTGGAAAAGCACCTACAAAAACAGACAAAGAAGTCATCGTTTTTAATGGTGTATAAACACTTGTATATAAAAATATAGAGATAGCACCAAACATGGCCGACTTTCCATTTATAGTATATAAAAGCACTAGACCTATGATAGTTAACAAAATTGCAATTAAAAGCGCGGTAGTTTGACTCATTCTTCCAGCTGGAACAGGCCTACCTTTGGTACGATCCATTAAAGCATCAAGATCTTTCTCTATGATTTGATTGAAAGCATTTGAAGCACCTACCATGCAATATCCGCCAATTGCAAGTTTTAACAAAACCATCCAATCTAAAGACTGAAAATCATAAATACCCAACATAAAACCCGCAACAGACGAAAAAACGACACTAACCGCTAATCGTGCTTTTGTGATTTCCCTGAAGTCTATGTAAACTGATTTTAATGAAAGTGTACTTTGTGATGCGCTCAATGCTACTATTTATTTTATTTCTAAAAACTTATGCAAAAGTAGGCTATCAAAAGGGATTTGACAAAAAACAATTCACAAAAAAGTATAAAAATAAATGACCTTCTATTAATAGTCAAAATACCAATTGAAAATATCGGTTCTAACACCTAAACTAAACCAACTTGTATTTTGATTTTGTGCAACTGTAGTAGCTGCTGCTGGATCAAATGATCTGTAGATATAGCTAGCAAATATCTTTAAGTTTGTCAAAGGATTAACTATGTAACCAGCTTGAAGATCTGCAATAAAAACTGCTGTTTTATTACCTTGACCTACTTTTACATCTGAATCAAAGGGCCTTTTCTCGTCGTAATCTTTATAGATGTTGCCTCCATAATTAAATCCGTTTGTGGCAGTGTCAAAATCAAAACCTCTGGTTCCCATTGTAAATTTTGCGTCAGCGTAATATCGTTCTTTTCGATAACGGGCTAAAAGGATTAACTCGCTAAAATTTGCCCCCCATTGATGCCCTAAACTTTGATTGTTGTGTGCGTAATTTGTAATTGGCATACTATGAGAATAGACATACGGCCTCACATGATTGTATTCTAATTGCAATGTTAAATTCTCAACATCGAAAGCATTGTAATACTTTGCTCCTAACTGATACCCATACTTGTTTTTCCAACTATTATTTCGCTCTTTGACATCATTCAATGAGAATTCATCTAGGATAAACTGCCCATAAAAATTGATTTGGTTATTCCATTTGTATTTAAAAGTTAGACCCAAAACTGCATTCCCACTTCTTGCCGAAGACGTAAACTCGACTGATCTGTAAAAAATTAATGGATTAACAAAATTCATATCAAACCCTCTATCATTTGTATTTGTCCATACCACCGATTCAAAAAAACCTAAATTCAACTTGTTTGACACGTTCCAACTCAAATAATGATTGGCCATAAACTTAGTTGCATAGGTACGTTCAAGAGTCACCTCAGGACGCACGTCTTTGAGCCACATATAGGTATTGGTATACTTGATCTTCCAGAAATTTGTATTCAATTTAAAATATGGGTATGGACTAGCGCCATCACTTTCTAGCAATGACCTGTATCCATCTCCAATGAAATTTCGACCATAGCCCAATTGCATATCAATATGTTTGCTTGGGGTAAAAGTCAAATTAGCATCTGCCGAAGGAAAATCAAAACCTGTTGTTTTAAAATCCTTAGCAATTCCTATTCCAGGAATTATGGCAGGATTACCACCTGCCGGCTTTATAGATGCCGCATAAGCATTATAATAAGGAGCAAAACGCCCTTGACTTTCAAAAACAGTTGTTGTAAAATGAAGATTTTTCCCTAGAGCACCTCTAAAATTAAGTCCTCTTGTGTTTACATAAGTGTACGCATCACTGCTTTTACTAGCCTTCCCCAATTGTAAATCTACAATAGGATTAAGTGCAAACCAATATCCTTCTCCTTGAATGGCAACCATGTTCTCATTCCATAATTTTCGAGACCACCAGCTTGAAGTTTTCTTCATTAGAGATGCTTGCACTGTTTTAAGATTGTAATATTTAGATACTTCTGCGTATGTAAATGGCTTTGAAGCTGTATGATTATTACTCCCCATTTGATTTAACGCTGCATCAAATTGTGCATAATAACTATGCGAAAATGGAATGTTCAATTGACTTACTAATTCTGGATCATCGAATTTTTTATATACGATGCTATCAAGTTCTGACAAAGTTTTATCTTTTGTAATGCTGGATTTGGCTTTCGCCAAAGAAATATTTTCAGTCACAACATTGTTTACCAAAGGAATTGCAATTATGTAGGTAAATCTAGAATAAGTGGCATTCCCATTATATGTTGCAGGTTGAATTTTAGGCATTTTACCAAAAACACGCTTGGTTTCTAAAATAAGTTTCTCCTCATTTGCATCTACATGAATAACTTTAAAGATTCCGTTTGAGTCTACTTCAAAAAGCACTTTTATATTCCCTTTGAAATTAGAAGAAACTAATTCTTGAGGTACATTAAAATTAGAAGTAATATAGCTTTGCACTTGGTTGTAAAAACAACTTTCTAGTTCCTTAGATTGTTTGGAATTGCACTCCGCAAACACGGGAAAACGTTCTGACGAATTGACTGGACGGTTTTCATTATTAGAGTTGTCTTGTGCAGTTGCACTTACAATAGAAAATAAAAATAGCAGTGTTATTAATACTTTGTTCATCCTTAATATTTGTACAATTTAGTATCCCATTATGGCCTTTTGACCATCGGAAATTATTTTAGCTCCTGAAGTCCCTATTCTTTTCACACCAAGATTTATCATTGTTACCGCCTCTTCATGAGTACGCACGCCACCAGCTGCTTTTACTGGCAAAGGTGAAGCGTTATCTAACATTATTTTTATGGTGTGTAAAGTTGCACCATTTGGTACACCCAACTCCGTTTCATAAAAACCTGTGGACGATTTTACAAAAACACGTGAGAATTGTTCTTGACTAAAAGCTGTCACCACTACATTTTTAATCATACTAGAAATCTGAATAATCTCTTTATCTGTTAAAGCTGCTACTTCAATTATCCACTTAACCACTTTATTATGATCTAAACCAAGTTGTGTACATTCAAATATTTCTTGCTTGACAAGATCTATTTCACCATTTTTAAACGCTTTATAATTGCACACAAAATCCAAATCATCAGCTCCATTTTGAATGGCTATTTGAGCTTCTTCTAATTTATCTTCAACTGAGGATTCGCCATTAGGAAAATCAATAACAGTTCCTACTTGCAAGACCGCATTAGCATCAATTATCATTTTTTTTGCTAGTGAAACCATATCTGGCCTTATCATCACTAGTTTAAAACCCTCCTCTATTGCTTCTTGAACATTTTTTTTCACAACAACTGTATTTTCTTCTGGAGTTAGGCCAGCTTGTTCTGCAGTTTTTAAATAGGTTGCATCTAAATATTGCTTAATATCCATAGTCGTCTTGATTATTGATTTTACTAAACTTGTTTACAAAAATACATTTTATCTCCACACTAAGGACACTTAAAAGTTACAATTTGAAAGGGGTGCTATAAATGCTCCAGAACTCTATTTTAAAAAAAATAGAATGACTTCACTTCAAAAAAAAATCCCACTAGTGTGAGATTTTTTTTGATTCTGATGATAGTATTTTATTTGAAAAGTAAATTAGTAGTACCGCAATAGTTGCTCCAGTAGTATTTGCTAAAACGTCATAAATATCAGCATGGCGTGTAGCTGTAAATTTATCTTGGATAATTTCTATTAATACGCCGTACAAAACCGCGCAAAAAAACGATAATGCCATTGCTTTAAAACTACTCGTATTTGAGAAGTTATTTTTAACAGAAAGGTAAAACAGAATTGTAAAAATCAAATAAAAAAATGCATGTACGATTTTATCTAAATTAGAAACGCTTCCTAAGGGCACACTTTTAAAGGTTGCCAAACAAAAAAAAGTTATAGTTCCTATCCAGAGTACTAGCGCCCATGGATATATTTTTTTAAGCACCAATTAATTCTTTATACGCTTCTTCTGATAGTAAAGAGTCAAAATCAGCAACATTCGCCACTTTTACTTTGATCATCCATCCAGCTCCATAAGGATCTGAGTTTACACTTTCAGGATTGCTCTCTAAGTCATCATTAAAAGCAATGATTTCGCCAGCAAGAGGAAGAAACAAATCCGAAACTGTTTTTACTGCCTCTACTGTACCAAAAACCTCATCTTTATCAAGTGTTTGATCTAAAGTTTCAACTTCTACATAAACAATATCACCTAATTCTTTTTGAGCAAAATCAGTGATTCCTATTGTTGCGATATCGCCTTCTATACTAACCCACTCGTGGTCTTTTGTATACTTTAAATTTGCAGGTATGTTCATTTAAATTGTAATTATTTATTAGTTTTTATTTTTTTTGAATTTATTGACAAATGTAACAATCTTCTTTTCAATTACCGATTAGAATTTAAAAATTAATTTCCAAAATTATAACGCAATGTAAATCCAGATCGGATATTGGTAAGTGGAAAAGCAGTTGATATAACAGCCTTTGAGAAAGAGTGATCGTAATAAAAAATGGCTGTCAAGTTTTTACTAAAAGCATAGTCAGCCTTAACTTTTACGGTCCAAATGTTTTGTCCTCCTGCCAGCTGATTGTTGTTATAATCCAAATAACGTACTATCGTTTCATTGTTTCTATACGTAACATCTGCGGATAGGTTGATATCACTCTTTATAACTCCCGTTGGATTGTCAGCCAATCTTGAAGAAAAAATCACGTCTTTAAACCTGTATCCAAGTCCAACAACATATTCAAGCCCCTTAACCTCAGTCAATAAATTATTGTCAAAACTCATTGATAGCGCTCTATCTTTCTTAACTTCAGTAAGTACTTTTAGCGAACTTTTAAGCTCAAAATCCATTCGAACCAAAGGATTGAATTGTTCTACTAAATTGATGTTAGACATAATAGTTTTATTAAAAAAATTGCCACTTGCATCAATTCCGTTTGGATTTTTGTCATATTCAAAATTAGAACGGAACGCATTAATAGTATAGGAAGCTCTATAATTATGCAACAAAGAAAAGCGCTTGAAATTTTTCTTAAATAAAGAATAGCGCATCAGACCATTGTACTTAATGGCCCAATTAGGTAGTGGTAAATTCCTGAAAATACCCAATGAAGCGCCACCTGCATCATTCCCAGAATAAGCAGCAAGAAAAGCAGGTAATAAAACAGCTTGATTGTTTTTTCCAAAACCTTTTGGATAACCTTCGCCGTCAAGATTTGCCGGATTGTTAATATTTATTCCCCTAGCCGTAGCTAATCTATTGGCAACCGCGAGTCTGTTTTCTCTAAAATCATCAAATGCTTGTGATGAGTTTTGATCACTTGCCGAAAAAGACGTTTTGATCAATACCGTAGAGATAGAAAAAATTCCAGTACTAAAAGGCGATCTTGGATTGTATATCCCGTTTGAAACATCATATTGCTCCGAATCATTTTGTGACAATGCTCTGTCAAAAGTTAAATCTATTTTCATATCCGGAAACAAATCCACATTGGCTGTAGCCTTCAAAATTTTATTATCTACCTGAGTATAATTTTGATTAAAATCTTGATAATTTGTTAACCACCCATTTTTTGCAGCTTCAAAACGAATGTCGTCTTGGCTGCCAAAAATAAAGCCCAACGAAGGCCTAGAAGATCCTAGAAAGCCAATGCCTGGGGTATATCCTGGTAAAACGGTTCCGCTATTGTGCGTGTAATTTACCTGAATGTTTTTAACGCTAGTAAGCATTCCTATCAATCCATCTACAAAAATTCCGTTTTTAGCAGTAGCAGCAGCAACATTTGTATTAACAATTTTCTCCCCCGGTTTAGGCGGGCCTGTCTTAGGTTTAGGTGCTGGTTTCTTACTCGTTTTAGAAATTCCCAAGTACTTGTACAAAGTTTCCATAGTTAAGCTAGCATTCAAATTACTTGAACTCGCATTTTGAATGGTATTTCCTAAATTAAAGTCTTGTCCTCCAATTGTAATTTGTGACAACGCATTAGATGTTCGTTGCCAGCTGTAATCTCCCGTATAGGAATAGGTTGCTTTTATAAAACTAAATAACGGAATCTTGTTAATAGGCAATTCATAATTTACAACTAATTGTTGCATGTGCTGGTTAGGATCACCCATATCCCAATACCTGTCCCATATTGTAAAACTATCAATAGGTTCATTATCTTCATTGAGATAACTCTTCACAATATTACTTGAAGATGCTGTGTAATTCAGTTTTAATGATTTTGTAAGGTTGTAATTAAAGCCATATTGATAATTAAAAGCAAAATTTCTTCTAAATAAAGGGTCAAGACCAATACCCTCTACCTCAACTTGACGAAATTGTTGACGGTTGTATTGTCTATTGATATTCGTATTAAAAGAAATGGTTGACGGTAAATAATTAAAATTAAAATCGCTCAACATTTTCCAATAATTACTTTTATTTAAAAACTTTGATTTTTTAAAGGGTTCAACAGGTTTTGTTTTAAAAGTGTAGGCATAATCCACCGCCGAATTAGCTTGCTGATCCACAAAATCTTCTATTTCAAAATCATGACGTTCTACTTGATTGAAAGACTGAGAAAAAGTGAAATTCTCAGGATCATACACTCTTTGTTTTTGCTCTGGTTGACGTTCTTTTTTTACTCCAATAAAATTGATGCTTGTTCTTTTAGTATAATCAATTGCTCTGTTTGCAATATTATCTTTTTCATTTTGATTTGTGGTGTTTTCTAACAACTGCTTCAACTTAATGTCTTGGTTAAATGGATCGTACTCTGGAGTGATAGTTTCTTCGCCTACAGAATAGTTGAACGGTAAATTCACTCCCCATTTTTGCGGCAATAGTTTCCCTAGATTTACATTGGTTACAATATTGTATTGCTGTATGTCCTCTCTACTTCTCTCATTTGGCCCTTGCTCTAGGGAACCAAAACCTATTGTCGTTTTTCTACCCGATGCAGATACGGTAGCAAAATCAGCAAGATTAGTATCAACATTTAAAACAGCAGCCATTCCGCCTTTATTATCCATATCGGCCAAACGCAATTCATTAAACCAAACCTCACCCTTTATGTCATTAAGAGGATCATTGTTTTTTATACCCACCATAAGTGTTCGAACCAAACCAAAGTTAGGATTTCCTTTAATCCCTAACTTAAGCGTAGTGGATTTGTCTCCGTCAGGAAGAGATGCATCACTATCTGGATAATAA
The DNA here is from genome assembly GCF_918731615.1 of Flavobacterium sp. CECT 9288. NCBI lineage: Bacteria > Pseudomonadati > Bacteroidota > Flavobacteriia > Flavobacteriales > Flavobacteriaceae > Flavobacterium > Flavobacterium sp. CECT 9288. Next base: position 2,946,088 of record NZ_OU957226.1, read on the forward strand.
ATCCCATCCAGCGGAAGTGTATTTGGATTTACTTTCATGGCAAGAATTTTCATTCTAGTCAATAATTCAAGTGGTAAATCTATTTCGTTTTCGGATGGCCAAACTAGTTCTGGACTCAAAGCACCACAATCTGAAGTATTACCGCCAGAGGGTACTGTAACTTTTAATGGAATCTCTATTTGATAAAAATTTTGATTAAAATCATTTCCAAAACGGATAAAACCTACCATTTGATTATCACTTAATGCAATCTCATTAGGTAGTGATTCAGCATGTAAAAACATTTTCAATTTATTAAATTGTCTCATGTCTATACTTACATTTTTAAAAACTGCTCTAGAATCTTGTGGCTCTAACCCGTCTCCCGAAGCACGTAACGCAAGTGATTGCTCGTTTTGATTAATTACCGTGTTGTTGTTAAATAATTGTTCTCGTTGCACAGCTGGTGGAGTAACGTAATTTACAGGACAACGCTCGTTATTTTCTTGAATGTTAACGGCAAGAACATCTAGATTAGTGCCATCATCATCAGGATTTAGATCATTAAAATCAAGCGCATTAGTGTAACGTCTCCATTCTCCACGCACAAGGTCAAGTGCGCCAAAACGTACCGTAACCTCATCATTAAAACCTGTCATAAACATTCTCATAAATCGAATGGATCTAAAATCAGAGATGGAACCTATAACATTTTCAGGCTGAGAAACTGGTATTTTAAATTGTATCCATCTTGCATCAGTAGTAGAACCGTTAGGCAAGGTTACTTGGGTATTACGAATGTCTGTAATATAATTTTGACCTATATTCATTCCTGGGCGCATATCAATACTGTACTCATAGTAGGCATTGATAGTATTCATGGTATTATCTCTATTAATATCTTCAACATCAGGTACAGTACTAGAACCTCTGTTAGCGGAATTAATATCAACTGGCGAGTTATTTTCAACGCCATTATAATTTTTATATCGGTCTATTATTGTACCATTGGCATTCAAATAAAAAGTATAATCATCAGCTGCTGGATCAAGCTCTGATGCAAAATTTGTATACACAGATCCTTCGTTAGAATTTGACAAACCATCAAGACCTACATCCTGATTTTGCCTGTTATTCACATCTGTATCAAATGCATAAATCAAGGATTGTGAGGCAGGAACTTCTCCCCAAAGCGGTCTTGGAGTCACTACAACTTGACCAGGCCCTAATCCGTTTTCGTATTGTTTACGACCGTCTTTTAAAATATCTTCGGAAATTTCACCTAGGTTAAAATAAATCTTTCCTGTATTAGATTGTGGTGCAGGGCCATTCCCTACATAAGGATCCAAAACCCAAAACTGAATGTACTCTACGTTTCCTTGTTCAAAGTTTGTAGAATTAAGAGCTCTCATGATTCCACCAAAATTTTCAGTAGGATTAGCATCCAAAGCACTATTATTATTGTAAGGTCCTCTTTCTGATGGAAAATAAGTTAAATCCAGCGTGCTTATTACTTGTGTTTGCCCTTGAGCTATATCAGTTAAGGGATATAATTCCCTACTAAAAACCCTTCTTGTTTTATTGAATGACAAATCATCATCAGAAACTCCGGTTGGCCTTTGTGTATAAAAGATAGGATCAATGGCATACCAAGCCAGTTTTGCTCTTTTAAAACCATAGCTCAAATTGGTTGCGCTACCGTTAAAATCATACGAACTTGTTGTTGTTCTTTCTGGTGTTGATGACAAACTCCAAGCCTGCGGCGACCGCATATCAATTGTAGATTGAGAACCTTCAAAATCATCTACATAAATAGTTGATTCACCTTGAAACTGATCTGCTTTTGGGGTATCAGGTCTTAAAAATGCAACTTCACCTCTTATGGATAAATTAGATGGTACATCAGTGTCTAAATTTGGCAACATATTGACCAAGCGGGTCAAAAAAGGAACTTGAGTAGAATAATTTGTATTTAATCCAAAAACGGTATTGTTTACAGACTCTTGACCAAAACTTGATTTTTGCGTAAAAGGTCTCTCGGTCATTTTTAAAAATGTCCCCCCTACTACAAAATTATCTGATATTTTATGCTCTACATTCAATCCTATGAAACGTCTGGTTTGTTGACCAAAAACAGAATTATTTTCTAAAGACACTTCTATTGGAGTGTTTGAGGCTTGAAGAGATGGATCAAGAATTTGTACACGACCAAATTGATAATTCACACTGTAATCTACCCCTTCAACCAATCGTCTGCCTGCGGCCGTAACTACCACAGAACCTTGTGGAACATTAAAGGCACCAATAGGAATTCCATCACTTCCGCTAGATTTATACTTCCCTCTTAATAGATATTTATTTTTATCACTGTCTTGTAACGCACCTGCTTGCGTGTTACGATACATACTTTGAAACACATATTTACGCTGATTGTCGTTATATGTAGATGGATTCCTGTAATCTTCAATAGCAGAATTAGACAATTTAGAAAACAATAATTCCCCAAAAGGCTCCTTAGTAGTAAACATGATGCGACCGTTTTGCGCATCAATAGTCAAATTAGGTATAAAATCAAAAAAACCATCTCCACCTGCTTGAGGATCGTTGTTGAAATTTAATTTATCTAAGTTTAATACTTTCAATAATGGTGTACTAGTAACTGTATAGTCTTTTGGAGGAATTAAAGTTGGATTATTTTTATCTGGAAATGGAGTTCCTGTAACTTCAGAAATATAATTTATAGGAGAAGGATCTGCGTATAAAATATTAAATCTAAAATCCTCTTGTTTTAATTGATATCCACCTTGTATTTGATAAATGTTTTTCATCATTAAGTTCCAAATGGGATTTTTAACATTGGTTAAATTACTTTTCAGCATTTTCAATATTAAACTTTGAGAAATAATGGCTTGTGTTGCAGGAGTGTTTCCTGTAACCACAGTAGCATCTACTCCGTCATTACCAAACTCCCCTACTTGATATACTTGGTCACCAATGGTATATTGGTAAGCCACTGCTAAAACCTCATCATTTGCCAAACGTTGTTGCAAAGAAATAAATCCAAGTTGCGGATTAAAGGTGAATTCATTTGGGTTTAATTTTCTAGCATTCTCAAGCTTAGAGTAATCTTGACCTTCGCTAACAGTGGTATTAAACCCTGAACTTGAAGTAGCAATTTCTCTAATATTAGCATTTAACAAACCCGTTCCAGTAGTAATTTGAGCTGGATCATAATCGTTATTAGCATTATTTGAGGGAGTATTAGCTGGAGCATTAAAGATTCCTGTAGATGGGTCTAGCACAACAACTTCATTATCTGGAATACCTGTGATTTGGGCTTCACCTAGATCTTGAATAGCAATAATGTTCCTCAAATTATTATTGGTTGTAGTTACCCTATTTTGTCTGTTAGTAACCCAAACTTCAATTCTTGAGATTTGAACTCTACTATCTATAAAAGGATAATTTACAAGAGACTTATCATACCTGTCTCTAAAATATTGCGATAAGAAAAAGTGGCGATCACTATCATAATCTAAAGCAAACATTTCAAAGTTTTCAATGGTACCTCCACCTTGAGCAACTACGCTTTTTGTTTGTGATTTTTGTTCTGAGAATACCCCTGTGAAAGTTGTTTTACCAAATTGCAATTGTGTCTTGAAACCAAATAAACTTTGGGCTCCTCGAATCAGAGAACTGTTTAGTGGCATGCTCACATTTCCGACTTCTATTTTTTGAATGATATCGTCCTCAGTAGGTGCATAATCTAGTTTTATTAAGTTTTGAAATGCAAAGGTAGATTGAGTATCATAATTAGCATTTACATTAAGTCTTGTTCCCACTTTCCCCATCAAACTCATGCTGATTCTTTGATCAAAATCAAAGGAAAGATTAGACCTGTTTCTAGGAGAAAATGAAGGATTATCTTGTTTTGTAAAACGCAAACCTAAATCCATTTCAACAGATCCTGTAGGTTTTACATCAATGGTATTACTACCAAAAATAGATTCAAACAAACCTGATTTGATAACGTATCGCGGTAATAAATCTTTTTTTGCGTCTTGGCTACCTTCTTTTTTACCGTCTATGGCATCTACTTTTGTTTTAAAATAGTTGCGCATTGACTCTTTCAAAACTAATTTCTCATATTCCTTAGGAGTCAATATGATAGGGTAATTTATAGATAACCCGTCAAAAGAACTTGTGTACACATACCTATCTATAGCTGGATCATACGTATATGATGAAAGTATACTTGGTGGGTTTTTAAGCTGTAATTTCCCCTTAGAGAAACCCTTACTTACCGTATCCTGAGTTCCCTCTTTAACTTGAGCATGCAATATGTAACCACATAATAGAACAAGCCAAAAAATACAATTTTTATGCATATAACTCCTGTTTCTTAAATCCCTTTTATAGGTTTTTTAAAGCTTGTTTGATAATAGATTCAACGGTAGCATCTGGATTTTCTTTGACGATTTTTTCGATAACTTTTTCCGAACTTTTTCGTACAAAACCTAATACTTCCAATGCTGATAACGCTTCATCTCTATTTGTATTGCTTTGAGACATAGAAACTTCGTCTAAATCATAAAGTTTTAATACTTTTTCTTTGAGGTCAAGTATCACCCTCTGTGCTGTTTTACTACCAATTCCCTTAATAGATTGAATAGTTACTACATCTGCCGATCCTATGGCATTTGTAATTTGTTTGGGATCAAGTGAGGACAACATTGTTCTAGCAATGCTTGCGCCAATACCTGAAACAGACAATAAGAGTCTGAAAATTTCTCTTTCAGATTTTTCAATAAACCCAAAAAGTGTATGCGCATCTTCTTTAATTTGAAGATGCGTATATACTTTTATAAAATCGGTATTGGGTAATAATGAATATGTATATAAGGAAATATTTATATGGTAGCCTACGCCCGCACAATCAATAACAATATGTGTTGGCGATTTTTCTACGAGTTTCCCTTGTAAGTGTGCTATCATGATGTATATAAAATAGTTCCAAATATAACAAAATTTGTACACGCATAAATTTCTGATAAAAAATTATGCTACAATTTGTTTACAATGCATTAAATTAAATTTGTTTGGCTTTCTTAATGGCTTTTTCTTGTGCATCAATCACTGCAATTGCTGCCATATTTACCATTTCCTCAACACTTGCTCCTAATTGAAAAATGTGTACCGGTTTGCCCATTCCTAACATGATCGGTCCTATAGAATCTACTTTGTTAAGTTCTTTCAATAGTTTATACGTAATATTTGCCGATTCTAGATTTGGGAAAACCAACGTATTTACTTTTTTTCCAGCTAGTTTAGAGAATGGAAACTTCTCTTTTAACATTTCAGGGTTTAAAGCAAAGTCGGCTTGAATTTCTCCATCAATGATCATGTCTGGATAATTCTTATGCAAAAAGGCTACAGCTTCACGTACTTTTGAAGCATTCTCATTTGATGAAGATCCAAAATTAGAAAACGACACCATAGCTATTACTGGTTCAACTCCAAACATTTTAGCCGTTTTAGCAGTCATGATTGCAATTTTGGCTAAATCATCTGCTGACGGGTTGATGTTAATTGCAGTATCTGATAAAAACATTGGCCCACGAGCCGTCATCATCATATTTGTTGTAGCAATTATTGAAGCACCAGCTGCTTTATCAATCAGTTGCAACATAGGTTTCACTACAGATGGGTAACTTCTTGAATGTCCTGTTACCAGTGCATCGGCTTCATTTTCATTGACCATCATGGCTGCAAAATAATTTCTTTCGCGCATGAGTTTTTGAGCATCTAGAAGTGATATGCCGCGACGTTGTCTTGTAGACCAGTACGTTGAGGCAAATTTATTCCTTCTTGACTCTTCCTCTTTAATTTTTGGATCAATAATAGGCACATCAGCATCAAAGCCTATTTCTTCTTTCAATTCCAATATAATTTCTTTGTTTCCTAGTAAAATTGGGAAACCAATACCTTCTTCGTGTACTATTTGAGCTGCTTTTAAAACATCGAGATGATCTGCTTCGGCAAAAACAATACGTTTCGGATCCATCTTGGCTCTATTGGTAATCAAACGAACCATTTTGTTATCGTTACCCAAACGATCGTTCAATTCTTCTTCGTATTTTTTCCAATCTGTAATAGGGTTTAATGCTACGCCAGACTCCATAGCTGCTTTGGCTACAGCCGGTGCAACAATAGATATTAATCTTGGATCAAAAGGTTTTGGAATGATGTAATCTCTACCAAAATTAAGTTTTGTAGCTCCATAAGCCACATTAACTTGTTCTGGAACAGATTCCTTAGTCAATAAAGCAAGTGCTTTAACAGCAGCCATTTTCATAGCTTCATTAATTTTGGTAGCACGTACGTCTAGAGCTCCTCTAAAAATGTAAGGAAAACCTAAAACGTTATTAACTTGGTTAGGAAAATCTGATCTTCCTGTTGCCATAATAACATCTTTACGTGTTGCAATAGCTACATTATAATCAATTTCTGGATCCGGATTTGCCATAGCAAAAACGATAGGATTATCAGCCATTGTAAGCAGCATCTCTGGAGACATTAATCCTCCTGTAGACAATCCTAGAAAAATATCAGCATCTACTAAAGCCTCGGCAAGAGACATTGAAGGGATATTTTTTGCATATTTTAATTGCAGTTCAGACAAACTTGGGTTGTCACTTGTTAACAAACCTTTGCTGTTGAACATGAAAATATTCTCAACTTTTACACCCAATAAAACATATAAATCAGCACAAGCAAGTGCCGCCGATCCTGCTCCTGAAACCACCATTTTAACCTCTTCGGCTTTCTTGTCAGCAAGTTCAAGCGCGTTCAACAATGCAGCTGATGAGATGATAGCCGTACCGTGTTGATCATCATGCATTACAGGAATATTTAACTCCTCTACCAAACGTCTTTCTATTTCAAAAGACTCTGGTGCTTTGATATCCTCAAGATTGATCCCTCCAAAAGTAGGAGCAATATTCTTAACTGTTTGGATGAACTCTTCAATATCTTTCGTTCCTATTTCAATATCAAAAACATCAATATCTGCAAAAATTTTAAACAACAAACCTTTTCCTTCCATTACTGGTTTTGAGGCTTCGGGACCTATATCCCCTAGACCCAAAACAGCGGTACCGTTTGTAATTACGGCTACTAGATTTCCTTTGGCGGTATATTTGTAAACGTTATTGATATCTTTTGCAATTTCTAAACATGGCTCAGCAACTCCTGGAGAATATGCTAGTGACAAATCTCTTTGTGTGGCATATTTTTTTGTTGGAACAACTTGAATTTTTCCTGGAGTAGGCTTAGCGTGGTATAATAATGCTTCTCTTCTTTTGTTATTTTTGTCCATTTTTTTGCTTTTATTCTAGATTACAAAGATAGAAGACTTGGTTTAAAAAGTCAGCTTTTATACTATTCTTTTCAAATTTTGGGCTAATTTATTACCTTAGAAACAAAAATAGCCGCATATAAATGCAGCTATTTCTTTGTTATAAAATATTAATTTACTGTGTAATATAAGTGTTTAAATGCTGTATGGTATCTTTTTGCAACTCTATTATTGCTTTTACAACATCACTTATGGATATAATTCCTATTACAATATCATTCTCTAAAACGGGCAGGTGACGCACTCTTTTTGTACTCATTAATTCCATACAAAAATCCAAATTATCTGTTGGTTTTACGGTCACCACATTTGTCTCCATAATTTCATGAACAAATGTTTTCTTTGAAGATTTTGCTTTTAAAACAATTTTCCTGGCATAATCCCGCTCCGATAAAACTCCTTTTAGTTCTGTGTTTTCAATAATGAGGATGGCTCCAATGTTTTTTTCACTCATAATGGTCAGAGCTTCGTAGACTGTATGGGTTGATAGTATAGAGAATACCTCTTTCCCTTTTGTGCTTAAAATTTGGTTTACTGTCATAATCAATTCATTTAGTGAATGATAAAGTTATAAAAAATAAACATAAAAGGATATAAATTGCAATAAGAATATATTTGCGCAATTAGCTAATCTAATTCTATAAATGAACCAATATCAATATTAGTAGGAAGTCTACCGACATTTTGCAATTTCAGAACTGCAAGTTTTTGAGCTATCGTAATAGTATCATTAAAATTTTTATTCAAAAGTTGCGCATATAGAAAGCCTGTCCAAAATGCATCACCAGCACCCGTGGCATCTTTTATTTCTAGAACTGGAATTGATTCTTGATGAAAAAGCCCAAACTCTTTGTCTGACAAAACCACTCCTTCTTTTCCTTTTGTCAAGCAAATTGTTGAAGCACCTAGGTTATGAAAAAATTCAAAAATAAAATCTTCGGTTTTTGCTTCTGAAAATAGTCTGTAGCAATCATCCTCACTTAATTTTACTAATGGATCCGTAGCTAAATACTCTTTCAATACCAATTTAGCTTCCTCTCTATCCTTCCAAATTCGTTCCGAAAAATTAATATCAATACTTGTTTTCAATCCCAATTGCTTTGCTCTTTTAGCGCTTTCAAGAATTGTGGTACGAGCAGGTTCTTTACTTAGTGCAAAACATGTTGTGTGAAAAATTTTGGCTTTTTCGAGTAAATCATCTGTAATCTGGCTCGGGTCAATTTGAGAATCAGCTTCTCTAAAAGGAATAAAATCAGGGGTCCCCGTAGATTTAGAAACAAATATTACCGAAGTTGGCTTATCATCAATTTTTTTAACGTAGGAAGTAATGACATTATTAGCCTTCAATTTACGAACGATATACTCTCCTAATCCATCTTGACCACAAGTGGCCACTAAAGCTGATTTCAAGCCTAATCTTGTTGCATTAACAGCAACATTTGTAGGGGATCCACCTAAAAATCGATGGAAATCTTTAGTTCTATTTATTGAAGTGTCAATTTGATGACCTATAAAATCAATTACAACTTCCCCAATACAAATTATATCAATAGATTTTTTCATTTTTTTAAACTAAATATTTAAAATCACTGTAAATACTTTGATGCAACATTACAGTTGCAGCTGCGCTCCATGTGCAATACAAAACCCCATTAGGCAATTGGGTTTTACTATTGAAATTTTCGTAAAAACTATAATTATCAATTTTGTTAATAGCATTTATAGCTTGAAGTATTTCTATAGCTTCTTCTTTTTTTGCTGAAGATAATAAGGCGAGTCCATAAAAACCATTAACCATAGACCAACTTCCACCATTATGAAATTCGTTTGGAAAGTTCCTAAATTCGTATTTATAATTATTTTTAAGCAAGTTCCAGTCAGGGTCATTCTCTTTTATTGGTGGCCAGAAAGCAGGTAGCAATTTTAATGGCATTTTATTTTTCAAGTCTAATGAATACGACACTACATCTTCTTGAAGTGCAGGTGTTCCAATCTTTAAGAGTAGCACTAAGGAATTAGCAAAAGCATCAAACTGCATCTTATAACCTGCTGGCGAAAACGAACAAGGCATGAAATTTTGAATATTAGCTTCCTTGTATGCCCTTTCGTGGTATTTCTCTCCTATTGAATCAGGACAAAAATTAATTACTAACTGTTGCGTTATTTGTTCAATTTTACTTGCTATCAAATCACTTTTGCAAAAATAATTATAACTTTTAAGAGCCCATACTCTCAATAATTGATCATAAAGCACATATCCATCTGTTATGTATTCATCAGCCCAATTACCAGAAAGAGGCACATAAAGCAAATGTTTATTATTAAATTCCCAAGCTTCTAAAAGCTGTAAACACTTTTGAATATTACTCTCATATTTTTGAATGAATGCGTGGTCCTTTTTATAAAAAGCGTATTGACAAACACCTATAATAAACCAAGTCACCGCATCTACCCTTCCTGCTAAACCTCCATAGCTCACTTCTACATTATCTCCATCTATCATTACATTTGAAGGAATTGTACCGTTATGATGCTGATTATTTGCTAATGTTTCTAATGTATCAGCAAAGGTCTCAATCAATTTTTCATCAGCAGAGGCTAATGCTGCTAAACCACAAATAACTCCATCTCTAGCCCAAACTCTTTTGTAATTTGAAATGTTTTGAGCACTTGCTAAAAACCCTGCTTTAGACGAAGCATTATGTAATAGTTCAATTGCTTTTTTATAATCTATATTTTCCATTATACTATTGCTTCTTTTCTGTTTTTAACAGTTATAAAAAGAGTGAAAATTGCACCTAAAATTAAAAAGACACCTGCTAGTTTAATCACATTTAATGGATTTCTTCCTAATAAATCATATACAAAGTATTGCATGGTCAAGACTTGAATCGCCATTGGTATAACAATAAACATGTTGAAAATACCCATATAGATACCCGTTTTATCTTTTGGAATAGAACCAGCCAAAAGCTGATAAGGCATAGCCATCATAGAAGCCCAAGAAATTCCTAAACCAAATGAGTATAAAAAGATGGTTGTTACGGCTATGTTTTCTCCAAACGGATTGTGCATTACAAATAGAACATCTACATTGTTTAAAAATGGAATACTCAATAAACCTATTCCGCCCAATAATAAAGCGAAAAAATGAACTCCTTTTGCCCCGATTTTAAGAGCTAAAGGAACCAGTAAAAAAGCAACCATAAAACAAATGATATTATAGGTTCCATTTAAACTGCCAGTCAACAATTGCGCTTGAGAAAACCCTTGTGATGCTTGGTCTGTAGTCTTAAAAATTGAAAGTGAAAGTGTAGATGTGATGTATTGCCAATAACAAAACATGGCATACCAAGTAAAAAATTTAACCGGTATTAATTGTTTCATTGTTAAGGGCATTGTTTGGAAAGCCATTACAATGTCAACAAAAACCGTTTTAAAAATATTTTGATTCTTCTTTTCATTAATTACGGCTAACTCCTCTTCAGTGGGTGGATATTCTTTTGTTGTAAAAACTGAAATCAAAACCGAAACAATGGAAGCAAATGCTCCAATGAAAAAAGCCCAATAAGTATAGGTTGGAATTCCATTTGCTAATTTATCCGTAATTGCCAAAATCCCTAATGCCACTAAAATAGCAGGGGTAAAATTAGCCAATGTTATACCTAATCCTGTAAAGAAACTTTGCATCAAAAAACCTAATGATTGTTGTTTTTGATCTAATTTGTCAGCTACAAAGGCACGATATGGCTCCATGGCCAAATTATTTGCAGCATCTAAAATCCACAGCAAACTTGCTGCCATAAAAATAGAATTAGAAAAAGGCATGACCAGCAATGCAAAACTTGAGATTAAAGCTCCAATAAGGAAAAATGGTTTTCGGCGACCAAATTTTGGTGACCAAGTGCCGTCACTAATCGCTCCAACAATAGGCTGAATTATTAAACCGGTAATAGGACCTGCAAGCCATAACATCGGTAAACTGCCTTCATCAGCTCCTAGATATTTATAAATTGCACTCATGTTACTTTGTTGCAACCCAAAACTGAATTGAATTCCAAAGAACCCAAAATTCATGTTCCATATTTGCCAAAAATTAAGTTTTACCTTTTTAAACATGCTCCTATTCTTTTTTTAAAATTAAAAAAAACAACTCCTATATTTAAAAATACAGGAATTGTCTAATCACTAATTAATCATGAAACATTTCATTAAAATCTATATGACAAAGCCATAGAAATTGATCTTCCCGTCAATGATCTTGCTCTTACATAGTTTACTGTATTCTCAGTTATATTTCCTTCTTCTGCCTCTGTAATTGCTAATGAGTTGAAAATATTATTACCAGATAGATTCACTGATAAACCTTTTGTCAAACCTACTTCTACAAAACCATTTACAATTACAAAACCATTCATTACAAGTTGATTTGAGTCTTGAGCAAAAGCTTTAGTCTGACCAATAAAACTTAGACCTAAAGTATTTTTCTTATCCATAAATTTAAACGTTGGCATTACACCATACATTAATTTAGGCTGTCTTCTTGGCTCATTTCCTTTATCTGCACCTGATGTTATTTCTGCTTTAGTATACGTCATTGACCCTCTAAGGTTCAAATTGTCTGACAAATCATATGCTGACTCAAGCTCTAAACCTAAAGATTTGTAATTATTTTGTCTAATCACATTTGCACCAGCTTCATAACCTGCTTGCTCATCAGTTTTAGAACTAAAAGCTGTTGCATAAACATATCCTTTATTAAATTTTTGTTTGTATCCAATTTCTGATTGCATTAAAAAATCCAAAGCGTTGATTTTATCTCCATCTAAATAATCCAAGCCATTAAATAAAATTCTATCAGCCTTTGCAGATGCTCCTCTACTAACTCTAGCAAATAATGATTGTTTCGCATTTAACAAATAGTTCCCTCCTAAAGTGTATGAAAAATAGTCGTAAGTATAATTAACTGGAGCATCATTTGCAGTATTTACAGCAAAAACATTGTTCTCCGGTGCTGATAATATTCCATCATTATTGATGTCGTAACTTGTTGCTGTCCCGCCTGTAAAAGAACCAGTAACTTTTCCGTTATCATATCGTACCCCACCTTCAAAAGATAAGTTTTTAGATAAATCAAATGAAACATTTACGTAAGGTGCAGATACGTTATACTGTGTATCGTAATTTCTAGCTAAATTACCCCAAGCAGGAGTTCCATAAGCATAGAGTCCGTTTTCAGATAATAGATTTCCGTTAACATCCTTTACATTAATTAAACGCGGATTATTGTCTGATACTTCTTGTAAGTAAGAGTTCCATAACCAAGACATTGAAACATTTTGCATCGATTTGAAAAATCCAAAAGTAACACCTAAATTATCTATTTTCTTTGTCAATCTCAAATCATTCATAAAATTACTCATGTCGTTCAATTGTGTATCAAACATATGAACTCTAGCTACTAATCCATTTGGAGTATTAAAAGCTGTCCCATCATTTGCATAACTTAGCGTAGCGCCTGCACCAAAAGAATTTGCAATTGCAGTAGCTGTACCCAATTCAGCAGGAAATGGAGATATAAAACCACCACTGTTTGCAGAATAACGTAAATTATCCGAAACTTTCCAGTCATTATCTAAATCAAAAGTAGCACTAGCACCTATAGATTTTGAAATAGGGTGCATTCCATTTGCAACTTTTTCTCTTCTTACATTTCCATCTGTCCCAAGCCCTACATTATGGTTTAAATAAATAGATTGCATTGATCCTCTAGTAGCATCATATCCATCTACGCTCGTCCATTTTGGATTAGCATTTGTTCCAGAAACCTGAACAGGCATTGGCATATATGCTACTGCTCTATCATTTAAAAATTTAGCATAAACCGTTACTGATCCTTTTTCAAACTCTTTTGTAATATTGAATTTTACTTGGCCACCATTATTGCTATTAAAACCCGTTTTTCTAACGCCTTCACCTGTTCTATAAAAACCACCTACATGAAAATACAATCCATCACCTATTTTAGCCCCGTAATCAATATCTGTTCTGAAATTTTCATAATCTAGTCCAAAAGTAGTACTCATAGTTCCTCCTTCAGTTTTCCCAGTTTTACTAATGAAATTGATAATTCCTCCAGGAGAATTGGAAGATAATGTTGAAGCTGAACCTCCACGAATAGCCTCAATTCTTGCCACATTACCATCAAATCTTGTAAAGATATCAGCCGTTGCAAAAGCAATATCTCCAAATAATAATACCGGAAGGCCATCTTCTTGAATTTGCAAATATTTAGAACCTCCAGATGATATTGGCACACCACGAACTGATATATTGGAGTTTCCTTCTCCTCCAGATGATTCTGAGCGTATACCTGGAATTGTTCTAAATATCTCAGCAGTAGATCTTGGTGCAGACCGCTCTATTTCATTTGTATTTATTGAAGTGATAGAAACACTAGATTTAATTTTGGTTCTAGGATTAACTACACCTGTAATAATAACATCATCAAGTACATTATTATCTTCGGTTAAAGTTATATTCTTAATTACATTTCCATTTACTTCAATTTTAAACATAACATTTTTATATCCAATGTATGAAGCAATAAAATCAAAAGTTCCATTTTTAAGATTTGAAAAATTATATTTTCCATCGATATCTGTAACAACTGACTTTGAGGAATCTTTAATTAAAATATTAACACCTGGTATTGGTGCTCCATTAACATCCGAAACAACTCCTGTAACGGTCGAATTTTGCGCAAAAGAAAGATTAAATAGTAGTAATGCTACAATAACCCCTATTTGCCTGATGAATAAAATAGACTTTTTCATGGTTTTAAAATAAATTAGTTAATAAATTTTAGTTGGTTTAATTATCAAATGTATAATTATAAAGAAACAAAACAACGAATCACACAAACGAAAACGTTTTCGAATTCCCGAAAACGTTTTCGATTTGATATAAAAAAATATTTCACCATATTTGTTTAATGAAAGAAGCTACTCTTAAAGAAATTGCAGAAAAATTGGGCATATCCATCACCACTGTTTCTAAGGCATTAAAAGACTATCCAGACGTTAGTTTAAAGACAAAAGAAGCGGTCATTTCATTAGCAAAAGAACTCAACTACAGTCCAAATTCTTTTGCTGTCAATCTAAGAACAAAAGAATCAAAAACCATTGGCTTAATAATTCCGGAAATTGTTCATCATTTCTTTTCAAATGTTATAAACGGGATTGTTGCTGAAGCTGAAAAAAATGGCTATCTAGTCATCATTCTGCAGTCAAATGAATCTTTAGAATTAGAAAAAAAACAAGTTGCTTTGCTTATCAATAAAAGAGTTGATGGAATAATTATTTCACTCTCAAATGAATCAAACGATGACAGCCATCTTATGGAAATTATAGCACGTAAGATACCATTTGTACAATTTGATAAAATTGCAAAGTTGATTCACAGTTCAAAGGTGATTATTAACGATCAAATTGCGGCCAGAAATGCGGTTCAACATTTAATAGACAACGGATACCGAAAAATTGCACACATCAGAGGTCCCTTAAACCCACAAAATGCTATTGATCGTTTTATTGGCTATAAAAAAGCATTAGAAATAAACAACATTCCCTTTGATCCTTCTTTAGTCTATACTTGTGAAAAAGTAACTTTTCAAGAAGGAATAGATTTCGCAAAACAAATTATGATTGACCATCCTGATGTTGAAGGAATATTTGCCATCACAGATCTTGTTGCTGTAGGCGTACTTTCTTATTTTAATGATAAAGGAATAAAAATTCCAGAACAAGTTGCTGTAATTGGCTTTAGTAATTGGTTTATGTCTCAGGTGCTAACCCCTAAACTTAGTACAGTTGACCAACCTAGTCATGAAATGGGAGTAACTTCTTTTAAATTATTATTAGAAGAAATGAATTGTCACAAAAAAGAAATTCCTTTTACACCAAGAACAATAGAACTCGAAACGAAAGTGATTGCTAGAGAATCTACAACTAAAAGAAAATAGCTTCTACTGTATAAAATCAATATTTCTTTTTATTCCTGCAAACTTTGTACGTTTAATAGGAGAATTTTTAAAAACAACTTTAAATGTTTCTTCTGTTATTTCTATCCAGTCTTTTTTAGACATCGACAATACGTCTGGATTTGCATTAAAAAGAGGTTCACTATGAGGCTTTGAAAATTTGTTCCAAGGACAAACGTCTTGACACACATCACAACCAAAAGCCCAGTCATTAAACATTCCTTTAAACTCCGTCGGAATATTCTCTTTTAATTCAATTGTAAAATAGGATATACATTTACTTCCATCAACTACATATGGAGCAACAATAGCATTAGTAGGACAACTATCTATACATGCAGTACAGGAACCACAATGGTCTGTAGTGGGCGAATCATACTCTAATTCTAAATCTATTATTAACTCGGCAATAAAATAAAAGGAACCTACTTTTTTAGTCAATAGGTTACTGTTTTTTCCTATCCAACCTAAACCACTTTTAGCAGCCCATGCTTTATCTAAAACTGGAGCTGAATCTACAAAAGCACGCCCAGAAACGGCACCAATATTAGTTTGAATAGAATGAATAAGTTCTCTCAATTTTCCTTTTATGACGTCATGGTAGTCTAAACCATAGGCATACTTCGAAATTTTAAAACTGTCTTCATTTTGAAATTCATTAGGATAATAATTAAGTAATAATGAGACAACACTTTTTGAATCTTCAACAAGAAGCGTAGGATCTAATCTTTTATCAAAATTATTTTCCATGTAAGCCATCTTTCCATGATGGTTTAAATTTAGCCAATTTTCAAGACGTGGAGCTTCTGTCTCTAGAAACTCAGCTTTAGAAATACCGCAAGACATGAAACCAAGTCTAGAAGCCTCGTCCTTAATAAAATTTGTATACTTCGATCTAGTTTGAATAATTGTAATTTTAAAGAATTCTAAAATAAACCACCCTGAATATTCGTTTTAATTTTACCCAAATGTCTATACGCTTTATCAGTAACCTCTCTACCTCTTGGAGTCCTCATAATGAAACCTTCTTGAATTAAAAAAGGTTCATAAACCTCCTCAATAGTTTCACTACTCTCTGAAACTGCAGTTGCCAGAGTACTCAAACCAACAGGACCACCTTTAAATTTATCAATAATGGTATTCAAAATTTTATTATCCATTTCATCTAGTCCAAAAGCATCTACATTCAAAGCTTTTAAAGCATAACGAGCAATTTCTATATCAATAGAACCATTTCCTTTAATTTGAGCAAAATCACGTACACGTCTCAGCAAAGCATTGGCTATACGAGGTGTACCTCTACTCCTACCTGCTATTTCAATAGCCGCTTCCATAGAAATTGGCATTTTAAAAATTGCAGCACTTCTTTCAACAATAGTAGTAAGCAATTCTGTAGTGTAATATTGCAAACGAGAGGATATTCCAAATCTAGCTCTCATAGGTGCCGTAAGCAGCCCAGAACGGGTAGTTGCACCAATAAGGGTAAAAGGATTCAAATTGATCTGTACCGTGCGCGCATTGGGCCCAGATTCAATCATAATGTCAATTTTAAAATCTTCCATTGCAGAGTATAAATACTCTTCAACAATAGGAGAAAGCCTGTGAATTTCGTCAATAAAAAGTACATCACGCTCTTCAAGATTTGTAAGCAAACCAGCAAGGTCTCCTGGCTTATCAAGTACAGGTCCAGAAGTTATTTTTATTCCAACTTGAAGTTCATTCGCAAGTATATTGGCAAGAGTAGTTTTTCCAAGTCCTGGAGGACCGTGAAAAAGAGTGTGATCAAGAGCTTCATTTCTTTGGTTGGCTGCTTGTACAAAGACCTTT
Organism: Flavobacterium sp. CECT 9288; assembly: GCF_918731615.1. Classification (NCBI taxonomy): domain Bacteria; kingdom Pseudomonadati; phylum Bacteroidota; class Flavobacteriia; order Flavobacteriales; family Flavobacteriaceae; genus Flavobacterium; species Flavobacterium sp. CECT 9288. The sequence goes on from NZ_OU957226.1 coordinate 2,963,352, forward strand.
AGATTTTCTAAAACTTGATCTTGTCCAGCAAAATCATCAAAGGATAAAGGGCGAAGCTTCCTTTCGATATCGAAATCTTCAAGATTATAATTGTTTCCAGTAGGATCTAGATTCTCATTCATAGTACAAAGATAATAAAGAGGAACTTAGAGAAAACACTTCCTCAAATAAAAAAAAAAAAACCTCTACAAAGTAGAGGCTTAAATATTAGTGATGAAGAACCTGTTCTCCAGGTTTCATTGGTACATTTTGTGGTACGAAATCCTCTTCATGATTAGGATTACTGTAGTCATATGGCCAACGGTGAACTTCAGGAATCTCACCTGGCCAGTTACCGTGAATGTGTTCAACTGGAGCAGTCCATTCTAAAGTATTAGATTTCCATGGATTCATAACTGCTTTTTTACCGTAGAAAATACTACTAAAGAAATTATATAAGAAAACCAATTGAAAAGCACCACCAACAAGAGCAAACGTTGTAATTAAAACATTTACGTTTTGTAAATCATCAAATAAAGGGAAATTAGTATTGGTGTAATAACGTCTTGGTAAACCAGCTAAACCTATAAAATGCATAGGGAAAAATACACCATAAGCACAAATAGCAGTAACCCAGAAGTGAATATAACCTAAGTTCTTATTCAACATTCTTCCAAACATTCTTGGAAACCAGTGATAAATACCAGCAAACATTCCATAAAGAGCACTAATACCCATTACTAAGTGAAAGTGAGCTACAACAAAATAAGTGTCGTGAACATTAATATCTAATGTACTATCACCAAGAATAATACCAGTTAAACCACCAGTAATAAAAGTTGATACCAAACCAATAGAAAATAACATGGCAGGATTTAGCTGTAAGTTACCTTTCCACAACGTAGTGATATAATTAAATGCTTTAACTGCAGATGGAATTGCAATCAATAAGGTTGTAAAAGTAAACACGGAACCTAGGAAAGGATTCATTCCTGAGATAAACATGTGGTGACCCCAAACTATTGTTGATAAGAAAGCAATTGCAAGAATTGACATAATCATTGCTCTGTAACCAAAAATTGGTTTACGAGAATTTGTTGCAATAACTTCAGAAGTAATACCTAATGCAGGTAATAATACAATGTAAACTTCAGGATGTCCTAGGAACCAAAATAAGTGCTCAAATAAAACAGGAGAACCACCTTGGTAATGTAATACTTCACCAGCTATGTAAATATCAGATAAGAAGAAAGAAGTACCAAAACTTCTATCAAAGATCAACAATAAAGCAGCGGATAAAAGTACGGGGAAAGAAACAATACCGATAATAGCAGTAACAAAGAAAGCCCAAATAGTCAAAGGCAACCTTGTCATAGTCATACCCTTAGTTCTTAAGTTAATAACCGTAACAACATAATTCAAAGACCCCATTAAAGAAGAAGCAATAAACAATGCCATAGAAACTAACCAAAGTGTCATACCCATACCAGATCCAGGTATAGCTTGTGGTAAAGCACTCAAAGGAGGGTAAATTGTCCACCCAGAAGAAGCAGGGCCTGCTTCAACAAAAAGAGAACTGATCATCACAATACTTGATAAAAAGAACAGCCAGTATGAAACCATGTTCATAAAACCTGAGGCCATATCTCGAGCACCAATTTGAAGCGGAATTAATAGATTACTAAACGTACCACTCAATGCAGCAGTAAGTACAAAGAAAACCATTATGGTTCCATGAATAGTAACTAAGGCAAGGTAAATATCATTTGCCATAACTCCATCAGGAGCAAATTTATCACCTAATAAAATATTAAATATTTTAAAAGATTCTTCTGGCCATGCTAGTTGCATTCTAAATAACAACGACATACCAACACCAATGATACCCATGAAAATACCTGTAATCAAGTACTGCTTGGCGATCATTTTGTGATCTATACTAAAAATATATTTAGTAATAAAAGTGTCTTTGTGGTGGTGTTCGTGTTCGTGATCTATAGCGTGATCGTGACCTTCTGCTGACATATATTTATACTTTAAATTTTCTTAATAATTATTTAGCTGCCATTACAGCAACATCATCTTTTTTTGCACTACTACTGTCAACTGCTTTTGTATCACCAGTTGCAGCTGGAGCAGCTAATGAAGCTTTAACTTCATTAACTACAGTTGTTTTATCTTTCAACCAAGCTTTATAATCTTCTGGAGTATCAACAATAATTTTCATTTGCATATTGTAATGCGATGCACCACAAATTTTATTACACAACAATAGATAATCAAAAGTGTATGGATCAAGAGCGGGTTCACCTTTAGCTACTAATGCCTCACTTTTCTTAGCTCTTAAAGCATTAATATTAGCAACTTTTTCTACCATAAAAGGTAATTCTCTATACTCAGAGGTAGTGTAAATAGGTTCAAAAGCGAATTGTGTAACCATACCAGGAACGCAATTCATTTGAGCTCTAAAATGTGGCATGTAAGCAGAGTGCAATACATCTTGAGATCTCATTTTAAAAAGAATCTTTTTACCCTTAGGAATATGCAATTCAGTAACAACAATATCATCTTGTGAATATGGATCTGCTAAGTCTATACCAACAGCATTAACACCTTCTATATATCTAACATTAGCTTTACCTAATACATTATCCTCACCAGCATACCTAGCTTTCCAGTTAAATTGTTGTGCGTATAATTCAATAACAACAGTATCCTCATCCTCATCAACAAACATAATGTTTGTCCATGCATATAAACCGTACAATATAAGACCAGCTAAAACAACCGCAGGTATGATACTCCAAACAGCTTCCAATTTATTATTGTCAGCAAAAAACAAAGCCTTTTGTCCTTCTTTACCTCTATATTTAAAAGCAAAATAATGAACTAAAACCTGAGTTATAGCTTGAACAATAAAGATTAACACCCAAGTAATATTCATCAAATTGTCTACTTGGCCACCATGAGCAGAAGCAGGAGTGTGCAATACTAAATGTCCCCATTTAAATAATCCATAAATGGAAAATATATAAATAAAGGCTAAAAAACCAAACATTAAATAACCCTGAACATTATTGTCATTATCATTTGCGATTTCTGAACTGTCCGGAGAAGATCCAACTTGCGTTAGGTCGAAGATTTTAGTCAATTGCCATAAAGCAATAGCTAATAAAACTAAAACTATAATTACTAACAAACTTGTCATCTGTTTTTTTCTTTAAAAATTAATAATGAAAATGTTTACTTTCCTCAATAAACGGATTTCTTTTTGCTAGCAAAGGAGATTTAGATAAAGCAGTAAATACTACATAAATAAATAAACCTAGGAAGAAAAGGATGGAAGCTATTTCAGATACACCGATAGACCAACTGTCACCAACCGTACCTGGCATAATCATATTGAAAAAATCTAAATAATGACCCATTAAGATAACAATACCAGCCATTACAATAACCCAAGAAATTCTCTTAAAATCTGTATTGATCAATATTAACAATGGGAACAAGAAATTCATAACAACTGCTCCAAAGAATGGCAAATTATATAATTGAATTCTAGTTATAAAATATGTTACCTCCTCAGGAATGTTAGCATACCAGATTAGCATAAACTGTGAGAACCAAAGATAAGTCCAAAAAACACTTAAACCGAACATAAATTTAGCTAAATCATGAATGTGACTATTACTAACAAATTCTAGGTAACCTCTTGACTTTAAATACAATGTAACTAATGCTATGGTAGTAACACCACTTACAAAGAAACTTGCAAAAACATACCATCCAAATAAAGTACTAAACCAGTGTGGATCAATTGACATAATCCAATCCCACGACATTATAGATTCAGAAACGATGAAAAAGACAAGAAACATCGCTGATAACTTAAAATTCTTCTTATACAACAAATCATCATTAGCCTCATCTTGAGCAAGACAATTCTTTCTTGAATAATATTGATAAAGAGACCAACCAGTTAAAAATATAGCAGCTCTAACAATCCAAAAAGGAAAGTTTAAATAACCAGTTTTATTAGCAATAAGTTTATCAGTTGCAACTACTTCAGGATCTAACCATATAAACATATGATTAAAATGCAAACCACATAAAATCAGCAACACGAAAAATAAAGCAGCTCCTACAGGTAAGTAAGATGTAATACCTTGCATAACTCTAAAAAGAACAGGAGACCAACCCGCTTGAGCAACTTGCTGGATTGCATAAAAAACTAAAACACCTAATGAAACAAGCATAAAAAATATACAGGCAACATATAAAGCAGACCAAGGCTTATTTTGCAATTGATGTAATACATGATTTAAGTGCTCAGTGTGTTCATCATCAGATGAAACTTCATGTTTTTGTGAAGATGTCTTAGCCTCAACATGTTTCTCCTCTGTTGAACCATGAACTTCATGAGAATTAGCTTCATTAGTACTTCCATGCTCTTTCTTAACAGCGTGTGTACCATGACTATCAGCAGCAAGAATTTCTTCTACTTCTTTAATATCTTTTGGTGCAGTGTAAAAACCATAACCTATGCCTAAAAAACCAATGGCCATTAAGACAAAAGAAAAAGTTTTTAATTTACTTGAAAATGTATACATATCTATTACGATCAGTTTGTTCAACAATTATAATTCACTTTTTAATTTTAGAACATAGTCAGTAACTAACCAACGCTCCTGGGCACTCAACTGATTTGCATGTGAACCCATTGAATTCAAACCATAAGTTATAACATGAAAAACACTACCCTCAGTAATAACTCTATCTTTATAACTTGGAACTCCAAGAAATTTTTCACGTTCAACTAACTTACCTTTACCGTTACCAGAAGCACCATGGCAACTGATACAATAAATTTCATACAACTCTTTACCTTTTTCTATATTTCTACCTAATGAATCAAGTGGTGATTTTAAGTTAGCTTTAGCCAACTCATAACCAGCAGTACTATTTTCATACTCGTAAGGTACAAAACCTCTTTTCAATGAACCTTTTGCAGGTAATTGTGCTTCTTGACCATTTTTAAACGCATCAGACTCTGAATAGGTCTCATAACCTAAAGACTCATACATATTTGGAAAATACTGATAGTTCGGTGCCTTATTATCATGGCAAGATGAAACTAAAATTACGATACCAAATAATAGTGCTATTTTATATATGCTTTTCATAACTATAATTAATGCTTATCTATTACTTTAACTTCAACCGCACCTGTATTTTGAAAGAATGAAACTAATTCTTCTTCGTTATCATGTACAGCAACTTCCATTAAAAAATGGTCATCTGTAGTTCTTACATCTGGATTCTCAGCTTCCTTAAAAGGCCATAATTTACTTCTCATATAAAAAGTAATAACCATCAAGTGAGCTGCAAAAAATACAGTAAGCTCAAACATAATTGGCACAAATGCAGGCATATTTTCAATATAACTGAAACTTGGCTTACCACCAATATCTTGAGGCCAATCTTGAATCATGATATAATTCATCATTGCAGTTGCTACCGAAATTCCAACACAACCATACAAGAAAGCGCAAATAGCTAATCTTGTTGGGGCTATCCCCATAGCTTTATCCAAACCGTGAACAGGAAATGGACTAAAAACTTCTTCAATATGATGATGAGCTGCTCTAGTTTTCTTTACTGCGTCCATCAAAATATCATCGTCATTATAAATGGCGTATATTACTTTATTACTCATGATGTGAATCTTTATTTGCTTCTCTTGCGCGTTTGTAATTATCTCCAGTTGCTTTTAAAATAGTTTTAACTTCAGCTTGTGCAATAACCGGGAATGTTCTTGAATAAAGAAGGAACAACACAAAGAAAAAACCAATTGTACCAATGAAGATACCTATATCAACAAAGGTAGGTGAAAACATAGTCCAAGAAGATGGTAAATAATCTCTATGCAAAGAGGTAACAATAATTACAAATCTTTCAAACCACATTCCAATATTTACAACAATAGATATTATGAATGAAAACATAATACTCGTACGTAACTTTTTAGACCACATGAACTGAGGAGAAAATACATTACAAGTCATCATTGCCCAATATGCCCACCAGTAAGGTCCAGTAGCTCTGTTTAAGAAAGCATATTGTTCGTACTCTACTCCAGAATACCATGCAACAAAAAGCTCAGTAATATAAGCAACACCAACAATAGAACCTGTAATCATGATTACGATATTCATCAGTTCGATATGTTGAACCGTGATATAAGCTTCAAGATTAGAAACTTTTCTCATAATAATGAGCAAGGTATTCACCATCGCAAATCCAGAGAAAACGGCTCCAGCAACGAAGTATGGAGGAAATATAGTAGTATGCCAACCTGGAATAACAGATGTAGCAAAATCCATCGATACAATAGTGTGTACTGACAATACAAGAGGAGTAGCTAAACCAGCAAGAACAAGCGAAACTTCCTCAAAACGTTGCCAATCTTTTGCTCTACCACTCCAACCAAAACTTAAAATTGAATAAACTCTTTTATTAAAAGGAGTTACAGCACGATCTCTAAGCATTGCAAAATCTGGTAATAAACCTGTCCACCAGAAAACTAATGATACAGATAAATAAGTAGAGATTGCAAATACATCCCAAAGTAATGGTGAATTAAAATTTACCCATAATGATCCAAATTGATTTGGTATTGGTAAAACCCAGTACGCTAACCAAGGACGACCCATGTGGATGATTGGGAATAAACCTGCCTGAATAACTGAGAAAATAGTCATTGCTTCAGCTGAACGGTTAATTGCCATTCTCCATCTTTGACGGAAAAGTAAAAGCACGGCTGATATAAGTGTACCGGCGTGACCAATACCAACCCACCAAACGAAGTTAGTAATATCCCAAGCCCAACCTACTGTCTTGTTTAAACCCCATGTACCAATACCTGTAGATACAGTGTATACGATACATCCAAGTCCCCAAAGGAAGGCTATTAATGCAATTGAAAATACAATCCACCAATGTTTATTTGCCTTACCTTCAACAGGTGCGGCTACGTCTACAGTTACATCATGATAAGTTTTATCACCTATAACTAAGGGTTTTCTAATGGTTGCTTCGTAGTGAGACGACATAATCCTTTATATTGATTCTTAATTAATTTTTTTTGTACTAAGTATTTCTAACTTTAACATGATAAATCACATTAGGTTTAGTTCCAACATGTTCTAATAAATGATACATTCTATCATCAGCAGCAAGTTTTGCAACTTCAGCATCTTTATCATTTACATCACCAAATATCATAGCTCCAGTAGAACATGCATTTGAACAAGCAGTTTGGAATTCGCCATCAACAATTGATCTTCCTTCTCTTTTGGCTTTAAGGATTGTTGCTTGTGTCATTTGAATACACATAGAACATTTCTCCATAACACCTCTTGAACGAACATTAACATCTGGATTTAAAACCATACGACCCAGATCATCATTCATATGATAATCAAATTCACTGTTTTTGTTATACAAGAACCAGTTAAAACGACGTACTTTATAAGGACAGTTGTTAGCGCAATAACGCGTACCAACACATCTGTTATAAGCCATGTGGTTTTGACCTTGTCGAGAGTGTGAAGTTGCAGCAACTGGACAAACCGTTTCACAAGGCGCGTGGTTACAGTGCTGACACATAACAGGCTGGAAAGAAACTTGAGGATTATCTCCTGCTTTTTCCATTTCATTAAATGTAGACAAAGAACTTGTTAAACCAGCAATATTTTCTTTTCTTTCATTATCTCCCTCAAAAGTACTTTCTGATGAATAGTATCTGTCAATACGCAACCAGTGCATATCACGACTTCTTCTAACTTCAGCTTTACCTACAACAGGAACGTTATTTTCAGCATGACAAGCGATAACACAAGCTCCACAACCTGTACAAGCATTTAAATCTATTGAAAGATTAAAATGATGTCCAGTTGAACGATCAAATGAATCCCATAAATCAACTTTAGTAGCCTCAACTTCTTTATGATCCAAAGAAACTACAGGTTGTTCATTCCAAATATGAGCATCTTTGGTATTGAAGATTTCAAGAGATGTTTCTTTAATAATATCACCTCTACCCATTAATGTCTTTTGACCTTGAACACAAGCAAACTCATGCTCTCCGTCAGCTTTGGCTAATGTAATAGATTGAACATTATTGAAACCTTTATATAAAGAGTAAGCGTTTAAACCTACCATCATTTCTTCTTTCAAAGCAGCTTTACGACCATAACCTAAAGCTAAGCCTACAGTTCCAACAGCTTGACCAGGTTGTACAATAACAGGTACATTTTCAAGTTTTAAACCATCTGCAGTAGTAATTGTAGCATAACTTCCGTTTAAACCTCCGTTAGCAACAATCTCATTAGACAATTCATATTTAATTGCATCAGCATTAGATACAGTTACATAATTATCCCAAGACACTCTTGTAATAGGATCTGGAAACTCTTGTAACCATGGGTTATTTGCTTGTTGCCCATCACCTAAACCTGTTTTAGTATACAATACTAATTCAAGACCTTGAGATGACTTAGAAGCAGATAAAGCATTTGCAGCTGCAGAATAATCAGCACTTCCAGAACCTACCGTTGGTACAGAAGAAACAAAAACACCATCATGCAATACTTTATTCCAAGATGATCCTGAAATAATTGAAGAACTAGTATTTTTAATATAATCATAAAAAGAACCTGCAGTTCCGTTTAATGACAACAAAACATCTTGAAATTGTTTTGTATTGAAAAGCGGACGAATAGTTGGCTGAGTCAAAGAATAACTTCCTTTAACAAGACTTAAGTCATTCCAAGATTCTAAATAATGAGGAACAGCAGCAGCTACTGTAGACAACAAAGCTGTTTCATCTTCTTTCAAAGAGAATGTTACAGAAGTTTTAACCTTCTTTAAACCTTCTTGAAAACTTACACTATCTGATAAAGTATAAACAGGATTCACACCACTCATGATAAGAGTATGAACTTTTCCCGCTTTCATGTCGGCTACTAATTGAGATACATTAGATGCTGAACCTTTTCTAATTTGTCTTAAACCTGCGCTAACAAATGACTCACTAGCAAGAGCTTGATTAATAGCCAAAACTAATAATTGAGCATTTTTATCTTGAATTCCAGAAACTAAAACACCTTTACTTCCAGCTGCTCTTAACTGCTGTGCAGCTTTGGTAACTTCTGATTTAAATTTATCTTCAAGTTTAACTGCAACTGAAGAACCTGTAACAATATTGTATATATGAACTAAAGCTTGCTTTTGTGCTGAAACAGACATCGGCAAACGCTTATCAGCAGCAGCACCAGACAAAGTCATATTAGACTCTAATTGGAAATGACGTGACATTTTTCCAGCTTTTGGAATTCTACCTTTAGCATAACCAGTATCAAAACTTCCTCCTTGCCAATCTCCAAGAAAATCTGCTCCTACAGAAACAATCAAAGAAGCTTTAGAAAAATCATAATCCACTAATGCTCTTTCACCATAAACCGTTTCAAATGCATCAAGAGCTTCAGACTCTGACACCGCATCATAGATTACATGCTTAGAATTAGGATTTTTTGATACGAATTCAGAAATCAACCTTTCAGTAGATGGACTTGCTAATGTATTAGTTAAAAGAACAACCTGTCCTCCTTTAGCTTTTGCATCTGCAATACTAGATTTAATCTTAGCATCAACAGCAGACCATGTTGAATCTTTCCCCTCAATCTTTGGTTCTTTAAGACGCATACTATCATACAAAGATAAGATAGATGCATGAATCCTTGCATTTGCTGTGAATTTAGCACCAGCAATAGTATTGTTATCAATCTTAATAGGACGTCCTTCTCTGGTTTTCACCAATAGATTTGCAAAATCAAATCCGTCAAAAACTGAAGTAGCATAATAATCAGCAACTCCAGGAATAATTTGCTCAGGTTGAAGAACGTATGGTATTGATTTATTAACAGGACCCTCACATGCTGCTAAAGTAGCAGCAGCAGTACTAAAACCAACGTACTTTAAGAAATCACGACGTGATGTTGAAGAAGATGATAATGCATCACCATTACCTAAAAATTCATCAGTAGGAATTTCTTCAACAAATTCGTTATTTCTTAGCGCCTCAACAATAGAACTATTTTGGTCTAGTTCCTCAACACTTTTCCAGTATTTTTTGTTTGATGACATATATAAATATTAAAATCTTAATAATTTGATTAATAGTGGCATTTACCACACTCTAAACCACCCATTTGCGCGGCAGTCAACTTATCTACACCATATTTTTTTGAAAGCTCTTCATGGATTTTAGTGTAATAATCATTACCCTCCATTTTAACTTCAGTTTTTCTATGACAATCAATACACCAACCCATTGTTAATGGAGCAAACTGTTTTTGAATCTCATATTCTTCAACCGGACCGTGACAAGTTTGACATTCAATACCTCCAACAGTTACGTGTTGAGAGTGATTAAAGTAAACAAAGTCAGGCAAGTTGTGAATACGAACCCATTTAACTGGTTGTGTTTTTCCAGTATATGATTGAGTCGCTTGGTCCCAACCAACAGCCTTATACAATTTTTGTATCTCTCCGTCATAAAATGCTTTACTGTACTCAGGTGTTGCTGTAGTTTCAGCAACTTCTGCAATATTCTTGTGACAGTTCATACACACATTAAGCGATGGAATACCTCCATTTTTACTAACACGTGCAGCAGAGTGACAGTATTTACAGTTAATTTCATTATCACCAGCGTGAATTCTATGCGAGTAATGTATTGGCTGAATAGGCTCATACCCTTGATCAACACCTACTTGCATAAAGAAACCATACACATAATATGCACTTGTAAGAAGTAAGAATATAACAGTTACCAAAATCAAAAATTGATTTTTAGCAAAGGCTTGCCAAATTGGCGTTGTTTTAGCTTTTGGCTCAACAACTACACCGTTTGCTTTTGCAACTTTAGTAAGAACTTTGTTTACCAAAACTAACATTACTACCAACACTACTAATACTAGTGCAAGAGCAGCTAATATAAGATTGTTTGAAATACCACTATCAGCAACTGGTCCACCAGGAACTGCAGCAGAACCTCCAGCAGGTGGAGCAGCAACATCAACTTTAGGCTCAGAAGTGTAAGCAATGATATTATCAATATCAGCGTTTGACAATTGAGGAAAAGCAGTCATTACCGACTTGTTGTTTTCTTCAAAAACTTTAACCGCTTGAGCATCACCTGACTTTATCAAGTCTGAACTGTTTTTCACCCATTTGTAAAGCCATGCCATTTCATACTTACTAGCAACACCTCTAAGTGCAGGCCCCGTAGCTTTAGCATCTAACTTGTGACATGCAGCACAATTTGCATTAAACAATTCTTTACCTTTAGCAGCATCTCCACCAGAAGCAGCAGCAGGAGCTGCGGCCGCATCAGGAGCAGCAACAGCGGCAGCTTCTTGAGCAAATGAAGTGAAAGAGAAAATTAACGATAAGGCTACGCCTAAAAATAATTTTCTTGTGATCGAATTATGGTTACCCACCTTTTTCATATAGTATAATGATTATCTACTAAAAATTGGCACAGTCTTTACTAATAGACTTAGAAGAACTGCTCCTTTGTTTAAAATATTGGACAAAAATACGATATAAGAACTATTCTCAAAACCCTAAAATAGCCTTAATTCCAATTTATATTTATTCTAAATAACGTATTTGATTTGGTATTAAACACTAAATATTAATTTTGCATAAAAACATACACATTATGAGAAATTTAAGCCTGAAAGCTACACTTATCACTATTATTTCAACAGCATTTTTTCATTCGAAATCAACTGCGCAACAGCAAAATATTTCCATAAAACAAGACTCAAAATTTGAGCAACTACTTACAGAAAAAAGAAAAACAAATCAATCAAACACTGTAAATGACCGTTTTAAAATTCAAATCTACAGTGGCGACAGCGACAAGGCAAAATCAATATTAAATGAATTTAGACAAGAGTTTAATAACATTGAGGGAACCATTGTATTCTTTGCCCCAAATTATAAAGTTTGGATAGGGAATTTCAAATCTAGAATAGAAGCTGAAAGACATATAATAGTCATCAAAAAAAAATATCCAAATCTTAATTTGATTCGCCCAAACAAATAAAAGATTATACAAAAACTAAAAGCATATCAGGTAAAGCCGTTCATTTTGAATGGCTTTTTTGCTTTATACAAAGAAGAAAAAAAAAATTAATAAAAAGGCATAGCTTTGTAAATTAAAATAATGATAAACAACAAAAACTATTGCCGAATTTCAACAAAACATCAAACTTGATCAATTATAAAATATCATTTTACAAAAAAGTATTAAAATAAAAAAATCCCGACGAATCGGGATTTTAAAACTATAATATAAAATCATTTCAATTTCTTTTTAACAGCAACTTCATGGTATGATTCAATAACATCACGTTCTTCAATGTCATTATATCCTTTAATTTGAATACCACAATCGTATCCTTTGGCTACATCTCTAACATCATCTTTAAAACGTTTAAGAGCTAATAACTCTCCAGTGAATACAACTACACCATCACGAATAACACGCATCTTAGCATTCTTAACAATTTTACCATCCATAACCATACTTCCTGCAATAGAACCAACTTTAGAAATTTTGAAGATCTCTCTAATCTCAGCTGTGCCAAGGATTTCTTCTTTCATTTCAGGAGCTAACATTCCTTCCATTGCATCTTTCAAGTCATCGATAGCTGCATAGATAATAGAATAGTAACGGATATCTATTTCTTCTTTATCGGCCAATTGTCTTGCATTTCCAGCAGGACGCACATTAAATCCAATAATAATCGCATCTGAAGCAGAAGCTAACATAACGTCAGTTTCTGTAATTGCTCCAACACCTTTATGGATAATATTAATTTGAATTTCTTCGGTAGATAATTTAGAGAACGAATCAGACAATGCCTCAACAGATCCATCAACATCTCCTTTAAGAATAATGTTCAATTCTTTAAACTGACCTAATGCTATTCTTCGTCCAATTTCATCTAATGTAATATGACGTTGAGTACGTACTGATTGCTCACGCATTAACTGAGAACGTTTAGACGCAATTTGCTTAGCTTCTTTTTCGTCTTCAAAAATATTGAATTTATCACCTGCCGTAGCTGCTCCGTCAAGACCTAGAACAGAAACTGGTGTAGATGGTCCAGCAACGCTTATAACATTACCTCTTTCATCATGCATGGCTTTAATTTTACCATGATGCTTACCCGCTAACATATAATCTCCTACTTTCAAAGAACCATTTTGTACTAATATTGTAGAAACATATCCCTTTCCTTTGTCAAGAAAAGCCTCTACTACAGTACCAGATGCTGCTTTATTAGGATTTGCTTTCAAATCTAAAATTTCAGCTTCAAGCAACACTTTTTCTAATAATTCTTTTACACCAGTTCCCACTTTTGCAGAAATATCATGTGATTGAATTTTTCCACCCCAATCTTCAACAAGTAAATTCATACCTGCTAATCTTTCTTTTACTTTTTCAGGGTTAGCATTTGGCTTATCAATTTTATTAATTGCAAAAATAATAGGAACTCCAGCTGCTTGAGCATGGCTAATTGCTTCTTTTGTTTGTGGCATGATGTCATCATCTGCTGCAATTACAATAATAGCAATATCGGTAACTTGAGCACCACGCGCACGCATCGCAGTAAACGCTTCGTGACCCGGTGTATCTAAAAATGCAATTTTTTGTCCGTTATCAAGAGTTACTCCGTAGGCACCAATGTGTTGTGTAATTCCTCCAGACTCCCCTGCAATTACGTTTTCTTTACGAATGTAATCCAGTAATGATGTCTTACCGTGATCGACGTGACCCATTACTGTAACGATTGGCGCTCTGAAAACCAGGTCTTCTTCTCTATCTTCAACAACCTGAATTGCTTCTTCGATATCAACAGTAATAAATTCAACTTCATAACCAAACTCATCAGCAACAATTGTCAACGTTTCTGCATCAAGACGCTGATTCATGGTAACCATGATTCCAAGTGACATACACGTTCCAATAACTTTAGTAATTGGCACATCCATCATGATTGCAATTTCACCTACAGTAACAAACTCAGTAACCTTAATAGTTTTACTTCCTTCATCTAAAGCTCTTTGCTCATCATCAGATTTCTGACGGTGCGTATCTCTTTTATCTCTTCTATATTTAGCCGCTTTAGATTTACCACCTTTACCTTGTAGTTTTTCTAAAGTCTCTCTAATTTGATTTTTAACTTCTTCTTCTGTTGGCTCAACTTTTGCAACAATTGCAGGTCTGTTTCCTTTTACGAAACCAGGTCTTGCGCTTCTATTCGCATTAAAACCACCACCACCAGTGTTCGGCGTAATTTTATTTGGATTTGGAGCACCCGGAACAGCAGGAGGCCTTGGCGCACCTGGTTTAGGAGCTATCCTTTTACGTTTATTCTTATTGGCATTAGCTGCCGCAGAACCAGGAGCACCTGGTTTATTAGGTGTAATCTTTGGCTCTTCTTTTTTCTTTTTAGGCTTATTAAATTGCGATAAATCAATAATTTGTCCTGTTAGAGTAGTACCAGATAATTTTTGGTATTGAGTGGTAATAGTTTCGTCAGCAGCAACCTCTTCAGATTTAACCGGTTCAACTTTTTCAACAACCTTAGGAGCTACAGGTATTTCAGCTACAGGTTCCTTAACTACTTCTTTAGGAGCATTTGCAGGTTTTGATTCTTTAACATCTGAAGTAGTTTTGATATCCAAAGGTTTCGGGACAATTTTATTTTCTGCCGGTGTAATCTTTGCAGCAGGAACTTCAACACTTTTAGGAGCAGATTCTACTTTTGGGGCCTCTTTTACAGGAGGAACAATTGCAGCCTTTTTTGGATTCAAATCAATCTTACCTACTTGAACTGGTCCAGACAAAACGGCTCTTGCCTTTATAACTTCTTGTTGTTTTGCTCGTTCTTCATCAAGTTTACGTTTATCCTCGATCTCTTTTTCTCGCTCTAAACGTAATGCTTCCTTTTCTTTTCTTTTCTCTTCTCCTACTTCTTTTGAAGCTTCTTTATTCCCTTTGTCACCAGCAAATTGACCGCACAAAACATTGTATATATCATCAGAAATTTTTGCGTTTGGATTTGCATCAATTGCAATTCCCTTATCTTTTAGATAATCCACAGCTCTTTCCAAAGAAATATTCAATTCCCTTAAAACTTTGTTTATTCTAATAATTCTCTCTTCAGACATAAAACCTTTTTATTTTTACCTTTTTTGTTATTCCTCACTTTACTTCTAGCCGATACCTACCGAACTAGATTATTTGTAAAATGGCATGTTTATAGTTGAAGACCTGTTGACTAACTGTCAAATTCCTCTTTTAATATTCTCATTACATCTAAGATTGTTTCCTCTTCTAGATCTGTTCTTCTAACTAAGTCATCTACATCTTGACTCAAGATACTTTTTGCAGTATCTAAACCAATTTTAGCAAATTCCTCAATAACCCAACCCTCAATTTCATCTGAGAATTCAGTTAACTCAACGTCATCCTCATCAGCAGTAGCACCAGCTACATCACCCTCACGAATCACGTCTAATTCATATCCTGTCAATAATCCAGCTAATTTAATATTGTGTCCTCCACGACCAATAGCCTTAGAAACTTCCTCTAATTTCAAGAAAACTTCAGCTCTTTTAGTTTCCTCATTGATTTTAATTGAAGAAACTTTTGCAGGACTTAAAGCACGTGTAATTAACAACTGAATATTACTAGTATAATTGATAACATCAATATTTTCATTTCCTAATTCACGAACAATACCATGAATTCTAGAACCTTTCATTCCCACACAAGCTCCTACCGGATCAATTCTATCATCATAAGAATCTACGGCTACTTTTGCTTTTTCGCCAGGGATTCTTACCACTTTTTTTACCATAATTAAACCGTCAAAAACTTCTGGTATTTCTTGTTCAAATAATTTCTCTAAAAACTTCTCAGAAGTTCTAGACATAATTATTTGCGGTTTGTTCCCTTTCAATTCAACACTTTCTATAATACCTCTAACGTTATCACCTTTACGGAAAAAGTCAGATGGAATTTGCTTTTCTTTAGGTAATACAATCTCATTCCCCTCATCATCTACTAAAATAACAACTCTAGGGCGCACATGATGTACTTCGGCAGTATAAATGTCTCCAATTAAATCCTTGAATTGCTTGTAAAGATTCGTATTGTCGTGCTCATGTATTTTTGAAATCAAGTTTTGACGTAAAGCAAGAATAGCTCTACGCCCCAAATCAATAAGTTTTACCTCTTCAGATACTTCTTCACCAATTTCAAAATCTGGTTCAATTTTTCTAGCTTCTGTTAAAGTTATTTCAAGGTGATCAAAGTCTAAATCTTCATCCGCAACGATTACTCTTCTTTGCCATATCTCCATATCACCCTTATCAGGATTTATGATGATGTCAAAATTATCATCTGAACCGTACTTTTTCTTCAATGCATTTCTAAATACATCTTCTAAAATTGCCATAAGCGTTACACGATCAATGAGTTTATCATCTTTAAACTCTGAAAATGAATCGATTAATGCTAAATTTTCCATGCGAATTCTTTAATTAAAATGTTACTGTAACAATTGCTTCTTTAATATCTCCATAAGGAAGTTGTAATTCCTTTTGAATTGTCTCTTTCCCCTTACCTATTTTTTTAGGCTCTCTTGCTTGCCATGACAAAATTACAAAATCATCATTAGCATCTACTAATTCTGCTTCAATAATTTCTGTATTTGTCTTCACAATCAAGGTTCTACCTATATTTTTCTTGTATTGCCTTACTTGTTTCAAGGCAGATCCAACTCCTACTGAGGCCACTTCAAGAGAATAATCTTGCTCTTCTCTATCTAGTTTACTATCAATATATTTACTCACATCAATACAGTCTTGCAAGGCCACACCTTGATCTCCATCTAGCGCAACAATAACTTTAAAAGCATCTGTAACTACTAGGTCAATTAGAAATATCGAGGGCTTCTCTGCTAAGCAGTCGCTCAAAACTGAATGTAACTTTTCTTTAAATGTCATATTTTTATAAAAAGAGGGGACTATTCGTCCCCTCATTATCTAGTTTTTAATAAATAACGGTGCAAAGATAGTGTTTTTTTACAAATTAAAATAATTGACCGCTTTAAAAAAAATTCTTATCTTTAATATCAAGTTAAAAACAACTTGTTGATTGCCATAATTTAACACCTATTTGATTATGAAACACATTTTAGTTCCCACTGATTTTTCTGAACAAGCTGAATACGCATTAAAAGCCGCAGCTCAACTTGCTAAAAAAAACAACGCATCTATTTATCTCTTACATTTATTAGAACTTCCTAGCCAAATGAGCGATGCTGTTTCGAGCGGAAAAAGCATTCCTGAAGTAATTTTATTTATTCGAAAGGCAAATGAAAGACTGGAGAATATAAAATCACAATCTTACCTAGAGGGCATTGTGGTAGAAAGTAGCGTTCAGCTAGAGAAAGCATTTTCTGGAATTTTATCCTTTAATGAAACTAACGAAATTGATTTAATTATTATGGGCTCACACGGAAGCTCAAACACAGAACACTTATTAATAGGCTCAAATACCGAGAAAGTAGTTCGCCTATCCAAAGCTCCCGTTTTAGTTATCAAGAAAGATCCCGGCGAATTTCAGATCGAAAAAATAGTTTTCGCATCTGATTTTTCGAAAGAAACCAAAAAACCTTTTAAGAAACTGCTGAAATTTAGTCAAGATACAAATGCAAAACTGCTTTTAGTCATGATTAATACTCCAAACAGTTTTAAAACCACTCAAAAAAGCGATCAAATTTTAGAAAAATTCCTTAGAAAACATGATTTAGAAAACTACTCCACCCACGTATACAATGATACGAATGTTGAAAACGGCATTACTAATTTTGCTAAAAGCAAAGAAGCCGACTTAATTAGCATTTGCACACACGGAAGAACAAGATTATCCCACTTTTTTAGCGGGAGCATTAGTCAAGGATTGATAAATCATGAATCTAGACCGGTTCTTACTTTCAGAATCTAAATTCAAAACGTATTGTAAACAAAAAAAACCTCTCGATTGAGAGGTTTTTTTTTAAGTTGGTCTACTAGGACTCGAACCTAGAAAGACTGCACCAAAAACAGTTGTGTTACCATTACACCATAGACCAGTAAAATGCTTTGCTTTATTGTTGCTTAGCGAGTGCAAATTTATACTATTTTTTAGTTTGCACAAATTTTTTTTACATTTTTATCAAAAAAAAATCATTCAAATTAAAAAAAAGGACTCGTTAAAGAAGAAAAATATTCATTATCAATAGGTTAGTATTCGAAGATAGTTTTACAGAAAATAATGTTAATGCGATGTGGGTTAAACAAAAAAACATTTTCTTTGTAACTTAAATAATATAATACTTGATACATGGATAAAACAGCATTCAATTTCAATAAATGGAACACAATCATCGGTTGGCTTACTTTTGGGATAGCATTAATCACCTATAGTTTGACGGTTGAACCCACCATGAGTTTTTGGGATTGTGGAGAATACATTGCCACTGCTGCAAAATTAGAAGTTGGCCATCCACCAGGTGCTCCATTGTACCAAATGATTGGTGCCTTTTTTGCCATGTTTGCATTAGATAATACAAAGATTGCATTGATGGTAAATATGGTATCTGTTTTTTCAAGTGCGTTTACTATTTTATTTATGTTTTGGTCATCATCAATGATTTTGAGAAAAATTGTTGGTCGATTTGCATCAACACCTTCATTAAACAAAAACAATGATGTTGTTGTTTTAGGAAGTTCGTTTGTAGGAGCATTGGCGTACACTTTCTCAGATAGTTTTTGGTACAATGCCGTAGAGGCCGAAGTGTATGCCATGGCTTCCCTTTTAATAGCATTATTGTTTTGGCTTGGCTTACGCTGGGAACAAGATATGGATAAACCAAGAGGTAATAAATGGTTGCTTATTATATCATTAGTAGTAGGGCTTTCTTTTGGTGTACACTTTATGGCTTTATTAACCATTCCTGCTATTGGTTTTTTATATTTCTTTAAAAATTATGAAAAAGTAACTGTTAAGAGTTTCATTATTGCAAATGTCGTAGTGATTTCTATTTTGTTATTTATTTTTAAATTGCTACTGCCACTTACCATGGCTTTCTTTGGTAAAACCGAAGTTTTTATGGTAAATAATTTAGGATTACCTTTTGACTCTGGAACATTGTTTGTTGCTATACTTATTGCTGTTTTGTTTTATTTTGGTTTGCAATACACGAAGAAAAAACAACTAATTACATACAACACTCTATTGCTTTGTGTACTTTTCATCCTAATTGGTTTTTCTACCTGGATGATGTTACCTATTCGTGCCAATGCTAATACAGTTATTAATGAAAATAAACCATCTGATGCACGCGAAGTTCTCGCCTACTATAATAGAGAACAATACGGAGTTAATCCTCTTTTTTACGGCCCTCAATACACTGAAAATTTTGCAGGTTTAGACAAGGATAATCCGTACTTGGACAAAGCACCAAACTATGAGCGAGATTATAAAACTGGCAAATATGTTATTGTAAATAATTTTAAAAACGCAGAGCAAAATTCTGATGATAATCATAAAACCATCTTGCCAAGAATGTGGAGCGCTGAGCATATTGAGAATTATATGAATTTTACTAATCCTCCAGCGTTTAGACTAAATCCTGATTATCCTTATGAAGAAGATCTTGCAAAATACGGCATTGACCCTAGCCAATTAAGCGAAGAAGATTATAACAAAGCCATAGCGCAACTAAAGAGTGAAACAGAAAAAATTGTAAACGAGTTTAGACAAGCGTATGCACAACAACAAATTGACAATGAAGGATATGTTAAATTCTTAAAAAGTTATGGCGACTATTTATTAATTGAAAAACCTACCACAGCAGACAATTTAGGCTTTATGGTTGAATACCAATTTGGCTATATGTACTGGAGGTATTTAATGTGGAACTTTGTAGGGAGACAAAACGATGTGCAAGGAAGATATGATTATCTTGATGGAAACTGGTTGAGTGGTATTTCATTTATTGATGAATTACATTTAGGAAGTCAAGAAAACTTACCTTCAGATGTGACAAACAACAAAGGTAGAAACGTATATTTCTTTTTGCCTTTTATTCTAGGACTTATTGGTTTAATGTATCACGCCAATAAAGATTTAAAAAGTTTTTATGTTCTACTTGCCTTATTTCTTTTTACAGGAATTGCATTGAAAATATACCTAAACGAAAGACCATTTGAACCACGAGAACGAGATTATGCTCTTGTAGGATCGTTTTATGTGTTTGCGATCTGGATTGGTTTTGGCGTATATGCTTTATATGAGAGCGCTCAAAAATACTTAGCCCCAAAAATTGCTGGCCCAATAATGATTAGTGCTTGTTTACTTGCAGCTCCCGTTTTAATGGCATCTCAAAACTGGGATGATCATGACCGTTCAGGGAAATCTACTGCTGTAGCTATGGCAAAAGCATACTTAACTTCATGTGATCCTAATGCTATTTTGTTCACCATTGGGGATAACGACACTTTCCCTTTGTGGTATGCCCAAGAAATTGAAGGTGTAAGAACTGACATTAAAATTGTAAATACTAGTTTGTTCATGACCGATTGGTATATCGATCAAATGAAAACCAAAACATACGAATCAGATGCTTTGCCGATTTCATTTACGCATGATCAATACGTGGGTGACAAATTAGACTATGTGGCATTTATCCCTAAAATAGACACCCGTTGGGACATTAAAGATTTGATTGATTTTATTAAAAATCCAAAATCAACGGTTGAAATGCAAAACGGACAAACGATTCATTTTTATCCAACAAACAAAATCAGAATTCCAGTTGATAAAAATACAATTATCAAAAATAAAGTTGTTTCGGCGCAATACTTTGACTCAATAGTTCCATACATTGACATTGATGTTAGCAAAAATGCCTTGTACAAAAACCGATTGATGATGCTAGATATAGTTGCAAATAACAACTGGAAACGCCCTATCTATTTTAGTGGCGGTGCATTTGATAACGAAGATTACATTTGGATGAAAGAGTATCTTCAACTAGAAGGAATGGTATACAAACTGGTTCCTGTTAAAACTACTTTACCTAAAGATGCTAGCCCACTAGACATGGGACAATTGGATTCAGATAAAATGTATGATATTGTCATGAAATGGGAATGGGGTAACGGAGAAAGTACTACCATTTATCATGATCCTGAAACTAGACGCAACAGTATCAACTACAGATCATACCTTTCTAGATTGATGAACCAACTCA
Source organism: Flavobacterium sp. CECT 9288 (assembly GCF_918731615.1). Classification (NCBI taxonomy): domain Bacteria; kingdom Pseudomonadati; phylum Bacteroidota; class Flavobacteriia; order Flavobacteriales; family Flavobacteriaceae; genus Flavobacterium; species Flavobacterium sp. CECT 9288. The sequence goes on from NZ_OU957226.1 coordinate 2,984,783, forward strand.
TTAAGGAAGGCAAAACCGATAAGGCAAAGAAAGTTATAGATCTCGCAATGACTAAACTTCCAGTAGAATACTTTGGTTACTACTCCCTTGTGGAGCCATTTGCAGATGGATATTACAAAACAGGTGAGAAAGCTAAAGCTCAACAATTATTGGATAAACTAACCCAGAAATACCGTGAAAATCTTAATTATTATGGTGGTTTAAAAGCTAGTGAGCAGTCAAGCATTGTGATTCCTATTGTTACAGATATAGAACGATATAGAAGCTTGCTAAAAGTAATGAAAGAAAATAACGATCTAGCATTTTACAATATGCACAGAGCTACATTTAATACCTACATAAAAATGTTTGAACGTTTTGAACGTGATAGAGAATAAATAAAATAGCATTTAAAATAGCGGCAATCATGTCGCTATTTTTTTTAACTTTCTTTGAGATGAAATTGTACTGGGTCAAAACTAATAAACTAATTAAGACACTGTTCTCAAAATGGATTTGGGACATTCCAAACACAAAAAAAGTGGTTTATCTCACTTTTGATGATGGTCCCACACCCGAAGTAACATCATGGGTATTGGATGAATTGAACAAATACAATTTTAAAACTACCTTTTTTTGTATAGGTGATAACATTCGTAAATATCCCGTAATATTTAAAAAAATTATAAGTGAAGGCCATGCTGTAGGGAATCATACCTTCAATCATTTAAACGGATGGAAGACATCAACGCAAAACTACATTGACAACACGGAGCTTTGTCAAGAAATAATAGACAAGAATATGCAATACAATTCTGATTCTAAAATTTTTCGTCCGCCTTACGGCAAAATAAAAAAAGCTCAGTCTAGAGCTTTATTAAAAATGGGATATAAAATAATTATGTGGGATGTTTTAAGCGCCGATTTTGATGGAAAGATAACCAATGAAGAATGCTTGAACAATGTAATTATGAACTTGCAGCCAGGGAGTATTATTGTTTTTCATGACAGTATAAAAGCTTTTGAAAAACTAAAATACGTGTTACCCGCAACCTTACAATATTTACAAGATAACAACTATGAAACGAAAGTTATAGGTAATGATAATTAATACTGTCCTTGAACAATACTAATAAGAGTATTTGCATCGAGCTCTCCAGATTGTCTCCAAATCATTTGGCCTTGCTTATAAAGCATCAATGTTGGGAGTCCTTTAATGCGAAGTGCATTGGCTAATTCTTGGTTTTTATCAACGTCTATCCTTATAACCTTAGCTTTATCACCAAGAGCAGCTGCTACATCTCTAATAACGGGATGCATGGCTACCGAAGATTCATTCCAATCCGTATAAAAATCAATTAATACGGGCACTTGAGTATGTAAAAGTTCTCCAAATTTTGACATAAACCTTAATATTTAGTTTTCTAAATGTAATACAAGAGATTGATAATATACAAATGTAACATTTTTAACGAATTATGCCACATTAGGGGCTTTTTTTAGTTCAATTACTGTTATTTCTGGCATGATTCCTACTCTACCAGGATAGGCATGAAAACCAAAACCTCTGTTTACATAAATATAGCGTCCCACGTTTTCATACAAACCAGCCCATTGTTCGTACACATATTGCACTAAACTCCATTTGAAATAGCCTGGAATTTCAATACCAAATTGCATGCCATGAGTATGACCAGAAAGCGTAAGTTGAAAATGTCTTTTATCGTGCTGAACTACCTTATTCCAATGTGAAGGATCATGGCTCATTAATATTTTAAAATCTTGTTTTTCTAACAAGCCTGATGCCTTATCTAAATCGCCTGCTTGTTTAAAATTGTGTCCCCAGTTTTCTACCCCTACAAGAGCTATTTGATCATTGCCTTTCTTTATAAAAGTATGCTCATTAAGCAATAAGTTAAAGTCTATTTGTCCGTAAAGCTTTTTTATATTCTCAAAGTTCTCCTCTTTTTCTTGCTCGGTTTTCCAAGTTACATATTCCCCATAATCATGATTCCCTAATACAGCGTATTTTCCGTACTCGTGTTTATTGATATTGTTAAACGTTTCTATCCAAGGATGCATTTCTTTGGCATGCGTATTTACAATATCACCCGTAAACAATATTAAATCAGAACCTTGCTCATTGATCAAATCAATTGCGTGTTGTATTTTATCTGGATTGTCAAAACTACCACTATGAACATCTGATATTTGTGTAATTGTAAATCCATCAAAAGCATCTGGTAAATCCGGAAAAAAAATACGCTGCTTGATTACTTTATAATTGTACTTACCAACTGTAACACCATATATAAGTGATAGAAAAGGCACTGCAGCAAGACCCAATCCTATTTGACTTATAAATTTTCTGCGTGAGTTAAAAAAATCTTTGCTTTCATCATAATTAGAAAAATAATTTAAAGTCCCTACACACAAACGATACAAATCTTCGCCTAAAAGTAGTATTGTGAAAACAAACTTAGGAAGGTAAACTAATAGCAACAAGGCCATAGTAAACATTGTTTTTTGTGTTTGACCTACACTCCTATCAAACTGCATTAAGGAGTAAACAATATAAACTGATAAAGCAACACTTGCAATTTGAATACTATATAAAAAAGACTTATTTTTAATAATGGTTTTAAAAACTTGGAACGTGTAGATTTCTAAAACCAAAAGAAACAAACACAATATAACTACACGAAAGATCATCACCAATAATTTTTAAGCAAAATAACAAATTATGGAATCATAATAAATTTTTATTAATCAAAATTTAACTAAAATATAGTAGTTGGATCTTAAAAAGTCATTTTAAAAAATTAAAAGCTGAAATATTTCTATTTCAGCTTTTTAAAATTATATCAATTAAACAAGTAATAAAACTAGATTTACTTTAAAGTCATGTTGAATGAAAAAGTATCGACATTGATCTTTGTACCGGTATTGATTCTCTTTAACCATAATTCTACAGACTCATTTTGATTTAATGTTACAGAACCTGTAACTGGAAAAGCTTGTGTAAAGCCACTATTTGTATCAATATACGTTTCAGTTGATGGAAGCGGTGTAATTGTACTTCCATTTGAGCCAACTTTTACAAAATAAAACACAAACACGGCGTTAGTTCCTACTGTTGATTCTATAAAGGCAACTGATGAGTTAATTTGAAAAGAACGTGTTTTTTTTCCTCTGTAAGTAAGTCTCCCCGTAGTACTTGAACTAACTCTTAAAAGTTCATCGGTTGTTGTTACGTTTGTATTTACCTTATAACCTACATTTTGAGTTGTGGCTGTAGTTCTTGTAGAAGTTGTGTTACTAGGATCGTATAAGTTTCCTGTGGCCGATGCATCTACTTCCGTAGGAATACCAGAGCATCGAACATTCCAATTATTATCAAAATTATAGCCTGTATAAGAACCCGCTGTGTAACCGTTGACATATTTTCCCGTAGAAAGTGTACCTGTAAAAACTACTAATTCCATGACAGCATCACCAGTTATAGTTGGGTTTGCACTTACATCTACCCCAACCGCAGCACCATTTACTTCACAAAAACCACCTTGTTTTTGGATCAAAGAAAATGTACCGGTAAACCTTTCAAAAGTACCTGCGTTGTTCCCAAACCATGCCGTGTTACTTAACAGCACTCGAGTATTATTGGTGTAGGTAATCCCTGTTACATTTGCTGCATAATTAATAACTGAAAAAAACACTAAGCCAAAACCACTAATTGTCCCCACATTTGCCGAGTTCGCAACAATAGCATCTCTAAAAATAATACTTTGGGTATTGCCACTTGCCACCAAATTAAAAACAGAACTTCCTCCTGAAATAGTAAGTGTTTTAATAGTGCCTCCCATTGCTCCTTCAAATAGGAATCCACTGGATTTAAATAATACATCTTCATTTGCATCTAACCCTACTATGTAAGCATTATTCAAATCAATTGGAAAATTCACATTGATAACCCCATTTATTTCATAATACGTACCACTATCTAAAACATACTTTGTACCACCACCTGCGGCTAGTTCTGTTGCTAAAACAGTAGCTAATACATCAGTAGACCTGATACGTTTAAACTTCAACCTTCCGTTAGCATCACTATTAATTAGATTCCAAGAAGTTATCCCTTGATTATAATGGTATAATGATTTAAGATTTGTATCATAAACAATTAATCCATCGGCTGGAGATGCAATTGCTAAACGTTGTGCGGTGGTCATCCTTGGCGTAAGCATACCTTGAGTAGTTGATGAAACGTCAAGAACCGAACTTGAATGAGGTGTTGTTGTCCCTATACCTACTTGTGCAAAAGTATTTGCAGATATTATTAAGAAAAAGAATAAAACAACTTGTGACACTCTTTTTGGAAAATAATTTTTTCTCATGACAAAATGTATTAAAATATTAAAAACTACAACTCCTTTTGATTTTAAACCTGCTGTAAATATAAAACAAATTATCGTTTAAATACATATTTAATCGATGAAATACATAATTTTATTAATAAATAGTATTTTTTCTTACTTTATATGGTTCGTAATTTAATCTTAAAAGATATTTAACTTTAAAAATTATCACTTCAATATCATAAAATACAAATCCATAAAAATTAAAAAGCTAAGGTTCATACTCATTCAAGTTTTGTACTTTTGAACTTTTCAAAAAATATATTATGTCTCAACAAAAACGTCTTTTCTTACTTGATGCCTATGCATTAATATTTCGTGGCTATTATGCTTTTATCAAAAACCCACGTATTAACTCAAAAGGTATGGACACATCAGCCATTATGGGTTTTATGAATTCATTGATGGATGTTATAAAACGTGAAAAACCAGATCACCTTGCTGTAGCATTTGATAAAGGCGGAAGCGATTTAAGAAATGACCTCTTTCCTGAGTATAAAGCAAATAGAGACGCTACACCAGAAGCGATAAAAATTGCGGTTCCTTACATTCAAGAATTACTCAAGGCCATGCACATTCCTATTATTGAAGTAAGCGGTTATGAAGCCGATGATTTAATAGGAACCATTGCAAAACAAGCTGAAAAAGAGAATTACCAGGTTTTTATGGTTACTCCTGATAAGGATTTTGCACAACTAGTATCTGAAAATATTTTTATGTACAAACCAGCCCGAATGGGTAATGGTATTGAAATTTGGGGAGTCCCAGAAGTCTTGGCTAAGTTTGAAATTGAAAGACCTGAACAAGTTATTGATTTTCTAGGCATGATGGGCGATACGGCAGATAACATTCCTGGTTTACCAGGCGTAGGAGAAGTGACCGCAAAGAAATTGTTAAAAGAATTTGGCAGTATGGAAAACCTTTTAGCAAATACAGATAAGCTGAAAGGAAAAATGAAAGAGAACATTGAAGCCAATAAAGAAAAAGGATTGTTATCTAAAACATTAGCAACTATATTACTGGATTGCCCTGTTGTCTTTAATGAAAATGACTATGAGCTTTCTAAACCTGATGTAGAAAAAACCGATGCCTTATTCAATGAACTAGAGTTTAGAAGAATGGCTGAGCAATTTGACGCTATTTTTAAAAATCCATCTCCGCTTGCACAAAATAACGGATCCGAAACAGATGCCAAACTGTATAAGAAGTCTACAAAAAATGAAGATCAATTTGATCTTTTTGGATCGAATGATCAAGACGCTACATCAGATGAGAATCGAAATCAATTTTACAGTACGCTAACAAACACTGAACATTCCTATCAAATTATTCAAGGTGATTTAGGTCTAAAATTGCTTTTAAACAACTTAAACAAACAAACCTCTGTATGTTTTGATACCGAAACTACTGGGCTTGATGCACTACATGCAGAACTAGTGGGAATTTCTTTTTCTTATGAAAAAGGGAAAGGATTTTATGTTCCGTTTCCAGAAAATCAAGAAGAAGCACAAGCTTTGATAGATAAATTCATTCCATTTTTTGAAAATGAAGGCATTGAAAAAATTGGTCAAAATCTAAAATACGACTTGAAAATTCTATCCAACTATAAGGTAGAAGTAAAAGGAAAGTTATTTGACACCATGATTGCACATTATCTAATTAATCCAGATATGCGTCATAATATGGATATCTTATCCGAGACTTATTTAAAATATTCGCCACAATCTATCGAGGCTCTTATTGGAAAAAAAGGGAAGAATCAAAAATCAATGCGTGACGTAGCTCTCGAAGAAATAAAAGAATACGCCGTTGAAGATACTGATGTCACTTGGCAACTTAAAAATATTTTTACCCAAGAACTAGAACAAACCGAAACCAAAAAACTTTTTGAAGAAATAGAAATCCCATTGGTAAAAGTACTTGCCGATATGGAAAAAGAAGGTATTCGGGTTGATGTAGATTTCCTTAAGTCGCTTTCTAAAACACTTGATGAGGATATCAAAATTTTAGAAGCAAGCATTTATGAAACTGCAGGTGAAAAATTCAATTTGGCATCACCTAAACAATTAGGAGATATTTTATTTGACAAATTAAAAATTGGCGGAGTTAAACAAAAGAAAACCAAAACAGGGCAATATGCTACCGGCGAGGAAATACTCAGCTATCTTGCCCCAGAAAATCAAATAGTAAAGGACATTCTAGAGTGGAGACAGTTAGTGAAATTGCAAAACACCTATGTAGATGCCTTACCAAACCAAGTTGACGCCGTTACTAAACGCATCCATACAGACTATATGCAAACCGTAGCAGCTACCGGAAGGTTAAGCTCTAATAATCCTAATTTACAAAACATCCCAATACGCACGGAACGTGGTCGCCAAATTAGGAAAGCATTTGTTGCAAGAGATGAAAATCACACCCTAGTATCTGCCGATTATTCACAAATTGAATTGCGCGTCATTGCAGCTTTGTGTGGAGAAGAAAATATGATAAAAGCGTTTCAAAACAACGAAGACATTCATAAATCTACGGCATCAAAAGTATTTAACGTTCCGCTTGAAGAGGTAACAAGAGAACAAAGAAGTCATGCTAAAACCGTAAATTTTGGGATTGTTTACGGCGTATCAGCATTTGGACTAAGCAATCAAACTAGTTTGACCCGTAAAGAAAGTGCCGAATTGATTGAGGCGTATTACCAAACGTATCCAAAATTAAAATCGTATATACAGGATCAAGTAGACTTTGCACGTGACCACGGTTATGTACAAACCATTTTAGGCCGTCGTAGGTATTTAAAAGATATCAACTCTCAAAACGCCATCGTGCGTGGTGGCGCAGAACGAAATGCCGTAAACGCTCCTATTCAAGGAAGTGCTGCCGATATTATCAAAATTGCAATGATCAATATTCATAAAAGGTTAAAAAGTGAAAATTGGAAAAGCAAAATGTTATTGCAAGTTCATGATGAACTTGTGTTTGATGTGCATAATGAAGAGCTGGAAAAAATACAACCCATGATTAAACATGAAATGGAAAACGCCTTCCAACTTGTTGTGCCACTGGAAGTAGAAATTGGCACCGGTAAAGACTGGCTAGAAGCTCATTAATAAAATATACTGCACATAAAAAATCTCTAATTAAGCAATTAGAGATTTTTTATTTAAAGTTTAAAATAGATCAAACTACACCACACGTGTCGACTCTCTTTCTTTTAATTTCGTTTTAATAACTTTTGTTTCATAAGGAAGGTGCTCCTCCTCTGATTCCAACCTCTTAATAAGCAACTTGGCCGCTACTTCACCTATTTCTATACCATGTTGACTAACTGTTGTCAAACTAGGTGACAATCTTCTTGACGCTAAAATTCCATCAGCAAAACCAATGATAGAAATGTCTTCGGGTACTTTGAATCCTTTTTTTAATGCAACTCTTAATGCTGCAACTGAATCATTCTCATCCAATGCAAAAATTCCATCTATTGGGTTTTCAAATATAGAATCCATTTTATTTTTAAGATCAAGTTCTGAGTCAGTTCTAATCATAATATCAGGATTAACAGCTATACCATTATTAGATAATGCTTTTAAATAGCCATCAGTTCTTAATTTACCCACACTCAAATTATCAATAGAAGAAAGTAAGGCAATATTTTTACAACCCAAGTTCAAAAGTTGCTGGGTCGCATGAAGTGCCGAATCAAAATCATCTACAATTACCTTATCACAGTCTACCCCATCTGCAATACGATCAAACATTACAATAGGAGTTCCATCATTAATAATAGTTGTGAAATGCTGATAATCTTGAGCTTTCTGAGCTTCCTCAGATACAGACACTATAAAACCATCAATAGTACCATTACTTAACATCTCTAAGGTATGTGCTTCTTTATCCAGAGACTCATTAGAAATACACATAATCACATTATACCCTTTTTCATCAGCAATCTTCTCAATGCCACTAAATACTTTGGCAAAAAAAGAATTAAGAATGTTAGGTATGATAACGCCTATAGTCTTTGTCTTTCTATTTTTAAGATTCAACCCAATAATATTTGGCTTGTAGTTTTTAAGCTTCGCATATTCCTTTATTTTAACCTTCGTTAGCTCACTAATTTCTGGACTATCGTTTAATGCCTTAGACACGGTAGAAACAGAAACGTTGAGTTCCTTCGCGATTTGCTTTAAAGTTGCTTTGGCTTTCATATTAAGAATTCAGTATAAAGTTAAAGTACAAGATAGTATAATTTCTAAAAAATTCAATCTATTGACAAAAATAACGCATTAAGTTCAAAAAAGTAATTGTAACAACAAAAAAAATACACCAATACAGATCATTAAATAGAGGAATAAAATCAATTTAGAAAAGATGATTTAGAAAACGCAAAAAAAATAATAATATACATTTGATAATCAGTACAAAGCACATAACAAAATAATCTTTTAAGGTATTTGTATTTAAAATAATTAATTGTACTTTTGCAACCCCTTTATTGGGGATGGAATGTTTAATTAAAAAAATATTATGGACGCATTAAGCTACAAGACACAGTCAGCAAGCAAAGCCACAGTTACAAAAGAGTGGATTGTTGTAGATGCAGATGGTCACAACTTAGGACGTCTTGCTTCAAAAGTCGCAATGATTTTAAGAGGTAAGTACAAGCCAAGTTACACACCACATGTGGACTGCGGAGATAACGTAATTGTTATCAACTCAGAAAAAATTAACCTTACAGGTAACAAAATGGATGAAAAAACATACATCCGTCACACTGGTTACCCAGGAGGTCAAAGAACTTTAACTGCTAAAGTTTTGCAATCTAAAAACCCTGCATTATTAGTTGAAAAAGCTGTAAAAGGGATGTTACCTAAAAACAAATTAGGAGCAGAGCTTTTTAGAAATTTAAATGTTGTTGTAGGATCAGAGCACAAACAAGGAGCTCAAAAACCTAGAACAGTTAACCTTAACGATCTTAAGTAATGGGAGTTATTCACAAAATCGGTAGAAGAAAAACCGCTGTTGCACGTGTATACGTTTCAGAAGGAACAGGAGTAATCACGGTAAACAAAAAAGCATTTGAAACTTACTTCCCAACTGCAACTTTACAGTACAAAGTTTTACAACCAATGTCTATGACAGAAAATGTAAGCAACTTTGACGTAAAAGTTAATGTTTACGGAGGTGGTTCAACAGGACAAGCAGAAGCTGTAAGAATGGCATTAGCACGTGCAATGTGCGAAGTTGATGCTGAAAACAGAGGAATCCTTAAACCACAAGGTTTATTAACAAGAGATCCAAGAATGGTTGAACGTAAGAAATTCGGTCAGAAGAAAGCTCGTAAGAGATTCCAATTCTCTAAGCGTTAATATTCAATCTGGTTATTTTTCAGATTATCAAGTTCAAACGCTGGTATTGTTATCAGCTTAAACTGAAATATGTTAAAATAAATTTAGCATAAAAATTTAAAAACACAGTTGTTGTTGCTCTCCTACCGAGGTAGGAAATAGTTTAGCATCTAAATAAGCCGAAAGTCTTAAAGGCACATGCCTAAAGTCGTATCAAAGAAGCTTATTGCTAATCAACAGAACGTAAACTAGAACAAAATGGCAAACAAAATAGAAGTTAAAGACTTACTAGAAGCAGGTGTACACTTTGGACACATGACTAGAAAATGGGACCCAAACATGGCTCCTTACATCTATATGGAACGTAATGGTATTCACATTATCAATCTATATAAAACTGCAGCAAAAATTGAAGAAGCTAACGAAGCTTTGAAAAAAATCGCTGCATCAGGTAGAAAAATATTATTTGTTGCTACCAAAAAACAAGCAAAAGACATCGTTGCTGATAAAGCAAAAGCTGCAAACATGCCTTACATCACTGAAAGATGGCCTGGTGGAATGCTAACTAACTTTGTAACTATCCGTAAAGCTGTTAAAAAAATGGCTACTATTGATAAAATGAAGAAAGATGGTACTTTCATGACTTTATCTAAAAAAGAGCGTTTGCAAGTTGATCGTCTTCGTGCTAAATTAGAGAAAAACTTAGGTTCAATCGCTGACATGTCTAGACTACCGGCTGCATTGTTCGTAGTAGATATCAAAGCAGAACACATCGCTATAAAAGAAGCTCAAAAATTAAACATTCCAGTTTTCGCAATGGTTGATACTAACTCTGATCCACGTGAAGTAGAGTATGTTATTCCTGCAAATGATGACGCTTCTAAATCAATTGATAAAATTTTAACTTTAGTTACTGCTGCAATTATCGAAGGTCTTTCTGATAGAGGTACTGAAAAAGAAACTGAAGCTACTGCTGAAGTTGCTGCTCCAGCTACTGAAACTGCAGAAGCTCCAGCTGCAACTGCAACTGAAGAATAAATCAAATTTTGAATTCCAAATTTTGAATTCCAAATTCCAAAATCAGAAAATAACTTTCTGATAACATTGGAATTTGGGATTTAAAGATTGGAATTTTTACTTTTAACATTAAAATTCAAAATATTATGGCAACAATTACTGCTGCAGACGTAAACAAATTAAGACAAACTACAGGTGCCGGAATGATGGACTGTAAAAAAGCTTTAGTTGAAGCTGATGGAGATTTCGATAAAGCAATCCAAAACCTTAGAGAAAAAGGACAAAAAGTTGCTGCTAACCGTTCTGATCGTGAGTCTTCTGAAGGAGCTGCTGTTTCTTTTATCAATGCTGATAAAACTAAAGGAGCTATCATCACTTTAAACTGCGAAACAGATTTCGTAGGGAAAAATGAATCTTTCGTAACTTTGGCTAAAGAATTAGTTGAGAAAGCGATCAACTTCTCATCTAAAGAAGAATTTTTAGCATCAGATTTCAACGGAATGACTGTTGCTGAAAAATTAATTGAGCAAACTGGTGTTATCGGTGAAAAAATCGAAATCGGTGGTTTTGAAATTTTAGAAGGTGCTTTTGTTGGATCTTATGTTCACGTTAACAAAATTGCTGCATTAACTGCTATTTCTGCTGCTGTACCTAATGCAGAAGTTTTGACTAAAGACGTCTCTATGCAAGTAGCATCAATGGGAGCTGATACATTATCTTACAAAGATTTTGATCCTGCTTTTGTTGAGTCTGAATTAGCAGCTCGTATTGCGATCATTGAAAAAGAAAATGAAGAGGCAAAACGTTTAGGAAAAACTTTAAAAAATGTTCCTAAATACATTTCTTTCTCTCAATTAACTGAAGAAGTTATTAAACAAGCTGAAGAAGATGCAAAAGCTGAATTAAAAGCTGAAGGTAAACCAGAACAAATTTGGGACAAAATTATTCCTGGTAAAGTACAACGTTTTATCTCTGACAACACTACTTTAGACCAAGAAAAAGCTTTACTTGATCAAAACTTCATCAAAGATGATAGTAAAAAAGTAGGTGATTATGTTAAAGGTTTCAATGTTGAAATTACAGGTTTCAAAAGAGCTTCTTTAGGATAGTCACTATTTGATTTCAAATAATTGCTATTTGATTTCATTTTTAAATACAAAGCCCCATTTCAATTCTGTTGGAATGGGGCTTTTTCTTTGAAATAGCATACCACTAAAATTCTATTTTATTTTATTAAATTTGATGAAAGTTAATTCTATGTTCAAAACCAAAAAAGAACTTGTCTTTATAATCCTTGCCGGGATATTTATCACTAATGCGGTTACTGCCGAGTTGATCGGCGGCAAACTAATTCAAATAGGTCCGTTTGTAATGAGCATCGGTATTTTGCCTTGGCCTATTGTGTTTTTGACTACAGATTTAATCAACGATTATTTTGGCGAAAAAGGAGTGAAAAAATTATCCCTGATCACTGCTGGATTAATTGCCTACTCGTTTATTATTTTACTGCTGGCCATGAGTATTCCAGCTGCTAAAGGAATTAGCCCAGTAAATGATGCTCAGTTTACCGCCGTTTTCGGTCAAAGCATGTGGATTATTGTGGGCAGTATTATTGCTTTTCTTATATCACAATTAATAGACGTTGCTGTTTTTTGGTTTTTTAAAAACCGAACCGGAAATAAAAAAATATGGCTGAGAGCAACGGGTTCTACCATCATTTCGCAACTTTTTGATTCCTTTATCGTATTGGGAATTGCTTTTTGGTTGCCAGGAAAAATTAATTTTGACACGTTTCTTACTTCAGCTTTAACCGGCTATACTTTCAAGCTTGGAACAGCCATACTCTTGACTCCTTTAATTTATTTAGGCCACTACTTGATCAAAAATTATTTAGCCTCCGAAAAAGAATGATTATAACTGATAAAATACGTTGTGGCTGGTGTCATTCCAGTGATTTATACATGAAATACCATGACGAAGAATGGGGCGTTCCCGTATATGATGACACTACTCTATTTGAATTTTTACTCCTCGAAACCTTTCAAGCAGGCCTAAGTTGGATTACCATCTTGAACAAAAGAGAAAATTTCTACAATGCTTTTGATGCTTTTGATTATAAAAAAATTGCGCACTATTCTGATGATAAAATTCAAGAATTATTACAAGATGCGGGTATCATTCGCAACAAACTCAAAGTTTATTCAGCTGTGACCAACGCTCAACATTTCATTACACTCCAAGAAGAATTTGGCAGCTTTTCGCAATACATTTGGGCTTTTGTAAATCACACACCGGTTAACAACTCCCCAAAAAACTTAAAAGAAATTCCTGCTACTTCCCCAATTTCTGATGCTATAAGTAAAGATTTAAAAAAACGGGGTTTTAAATTTGTAGGCTCCACCGTTATGTATGCCTTCATGCAAGCCACAGGCATGATTAATGATCATGTAGAAAATTGTTGGAAACGAAATTCATAATTTATAACTGATAATTCATAATTTTCATTACATTTGCTTCACACTTTAGGGGTGTCTACCACGGTAGGCTGAGATTTTACCCTCTGAACCTGATCTAGTTCATACTAGCGTAGGGAAAAGTAAGATGACTTCATTGTACCATATTTGGGTACCGTCGTAGCCATTCCTAAAGTATACCTATATACTAAATTCAAAAGGAATGGAACTAAAAATCAACAACCAAACAAAACATTTTGCCGCCAAGAGCCTAACGGTTCAAGCACTTCTTGACTTGGAAATTCCCGAAAAACAAAACGGAATTGCTGTAGCCATTAACAATATCGTCATTCCAAAATCTAATTGGAATTTGCATCCCATACAAGAAACCGACACCATCCTTATCATCTCCGCAACTCAAGGTGGATGAGACGGCTGCTCGAGCGCAATCTAATTAAGTTAAGAGGAAAAAGAAAAAACAGCACGCAGATTCAATAGATTTTAACTGATTTTTTTGCGTAAATCCGCGAAATCTGCGTGACAAAAAAGCAACTATTTAACTTAATGACCTTGTGCTCGAGCGGGCTATCCATTACAAGTCCGCAGTGACCATCCTATAAAACACAGTCGCCATTAAAGCTTCCTTACGGTCGCTTCACTGTCTCCTTGTTTTATTCGTCTGTCCACTTTACGGGCTTTCCATTACTATCCCTAGCAGAAAAAATACTAAACACTATCCTATTACCTATGAATACAGAAGAAAAAATATCTAGAACCCCGTTTCCAAATTCGAAAAAAGTATACATCGATGGAGAAATCCACCCCATAAAAGTAGCGATGCGTGAAATTTCGCTCGCAGATACTAAACTAACCAATGGCAGAATAGAAAAGAATCCACCGGTAACAGTTTACGACACTTCAGGCCCTTTTACAGATCCTAATTTTGAAATTGATATTCGCAAAGGATTGCCACGCATCCGCCAACAATGGATTTTAGACCGAAATGATGTAGAAGAATTAACCGAAATCTCCTCAGAATACGGAAAATCCCGTTTGAATGATGAAAAGTTAGATCACTTGCGTTTTGAATATTTACACAAACCAATGCGTGCCAAAAAAGGCGCCAATGTTACTCAATTATATTACGCCAAACAAGGCATTATCACTCCCGAAATGGAATACATCGCCATTCGAGAGAACCAACGCATCGACCAACTAAACGAGCAAACCAAAGCAATGCAATGCCAACACGCTGGAAATAGTTTTGGAGCAAATACACCAAAAACTAAAATCACGGCTGAATTTGTTCGTAGCGAAGTAGCAAGAGGTCGAGCTATTATCCCCAACAACATCAACCATCCCGAAAGCGAACCAATGATTGTAGGACGTAATTTTTTAGTAAAAATTAACGCCAATATTGGGAATAGCGCAGTCACTTCAAGCATCGAAGAAGAAGTAGAAAAAGCGGTTTGGGCTTGTCGTTGGGGAGCTGATACTATTATGGATTTATCTACAGGAAAAAACATTCACGAAACCAGAGAATGGATTATTCGTAATTCCCCTGTTCCCATCGGTACGGTGCCTATTTATCAAGCTTTAGAAAAAGTAAACGGTGTAGCCGAAGATTTAACATGGGAAGTTTTCCGTGATACCTTAATCGAACAAGCAGAACAAGGCGTTTCTTATTTCACCATTCACGCTGGTGTTTTATTGCGCTACATCCATTTGACCGCTAATCGCGTTACCGGAATTGTTTCACGCGGTGGTTCTATTATGGCCAAATGGTGTTTGTTTCATCACAAAGAAAACTTCCTTTACACCCATTTCGAGGAGATTTGCGAAATCATGAAACAATATGATGTTGCCTTTTCATTGGGTGACGGACTTCGCCCAGGTTCAATAGCCGACGCCAACGATGCTGCACAATTCGCCGAGTTAGAAACTTTAGGAGAATTGACAAAAATAGCTTGGAAACACGATGTTCAAGTATTTATTGAAGGACCTGGTCATGTACCAATGCATATGATTAAAGAAAATATGGACAAGCAATTAGAACATTGTGATGAAGCTCCATTTTACACTTTGGGGCCATTAACCACTGATATTGCTCCAGGTTACGACCACATTACTTCTGCCATTGGAGCCGCCATGATTGGCTGGTATGGTTGCGCCATGTTGTGCTATGTTACCCCAAAAGAACACCTTGGATTGCCCAACAAAAAAGATGTAAAAGATGGTGTGATTACTTATAAAATTGCTGCTCACGCTGCGGATTTAGCCAAAGGTCACCCAGGCGCTCAATATCGAGACAATGCCTTAAGCAAAGCCCGTTTCGAATTCCGCTGGGAAGACCAATTCAACCTATCATTAGATCCAGATACTGCTCGTGATTTTCACGATGAAACCTTGCCTGCAGACGGTGCAAAAGTGGCTCACTTCTGCTCAATGTGTGGACCAAAATTCTGCTCCATGAAAATATCGCAGGAAATTCGTGACGTTGCCGAAGCCGAGAAAGGAATGGCAGCAAAATCAGAAGAGTTTATTGAACAAGGAAAAGAAATTTATATTTAAGGCGAGAGAATAGATAAAAGAATATAGAGAATAGACCTAAATCACAGTGTATTTTCTATATTCTATACTCTTTTTTCCTTTTCAGAATCTAATCAAAAATGATAGTCATTTCCAATCCAACTTTAATAGCAAACGAAATCCACACCATACACGCTCTCATTGAGAATGGATTGGAGTTACTTCATATTCGGAAACCTGATTTTTCAGAAACAGAAATGAAAACATTTGTATCGAAAATAAAAACAGCTTTCAGACACCAATTGGCTTTGCATAGTCATCATCAATTAGCGCTAGAATTAGGAATTAATCGCATTCATTTTACAGAAAAAACAAGAATAGAAACACCCGAAGAACAATTAAAAAAATGGAAAAAAAGCGGATATATACTCTCCACCTCTATTCATAAAATGTCCGATTTTGAAGCCCTATCAAGTGTCTTTGATTACGCCTTTTTCGGTCCTGTTTTCGAAAGTATTTCAAAACCTAATTATGTTTCAAATCTGGATTTCAAAAAAGAATTAGAACAACGAAAAAATAACACAACTGCATTGATTGCTATTGGAGGAATTACATCCGAAAATATCAAAACTGCATTAACATTTGGGTTTGATGATGTTGCTCTTTTAGGCAATATTTGGAACAACAACCTTTCAATAGAAAATTTTAAACTATGTCACGACCTTTTGTAGTAAGCATTGCAGGCTTCGATCCTTCAGCAGGTGCGGGAGTTTTGGCAGATGTAAAGACGTTCGAGCAACATCAAGTGTATGGCTTTGCTATTAGTAGTGCAAATACCATTCAAACCGAAAATGAATTTGTAGCCATACAATGGACGGATTTGGATTTTGTTTTGCAATCTGTTCAAACAATATTTAATACTTACGACATAAAAGCCGTAAAAATTGGAATTGTACCTTCTTTAAAATTTTTAAAAGAAGTTGTTTTTCTGATAAAAAAGATTTCGTCAGAAACAAAAATAGTTTGGGACACCGTTTTAAAATCGACAACAGAATTCGATTTTTTAACTATTGAAAACCAAACTACTTTGATTGAAATACTGAAAGAAATTGATTTGATCACTCCCAATTACAATGAAATTATGCAATTATCTTCTAAAGAAATTAATGCAGAAACAACAGCTATTTTGCTTTCAAAACATTGCCCCGTATTGTTAAAAGGCGGTCACAATCCAAACGAAATTGGCTTTGATTATTTGTATTTAGAAAATGAACATTTGAAACTGGCGCCAAAGACTACTAAAATTTTCGACAAACACGGATCAGGTTGCGTGTTGTCATCTGCGATTACAGCTCATTTGGCTTTGGGACAGGAACTAAAAACGGCTTGTGCCAATGCCAAAAAATATATAGAAGCCTACTTACAATCTAACCCAACAAAACTAGGATATCATTATGTACAATAAACTACAATATATTTCTCAAGGAAACACCGTCGAAGAACAATTGTCCAATATTCGCAAAGCGCTTGACAACGGTTGCGAGTGGATTCAGTTGCGTTTCAAAAATGCTTCCACCGCCGAACTTTTTGATGTTGCAGAAACCGCAAAAATTTTGTGTGACGTTTTTTCTGCCTATTTAATCATCAATGACAATGTGCACCTAGCAGAGCAATTAGATGCGGATGGAGTTCATGTAGGTTTAACCGATATGAATGTAGCAGCGGCGAGAACTATTTTAGGTCGTGAAAAAATTATCGGAGCAACTGCCAATACTTTTGAAGATATTCAAAAGCATACTGAAAATGGCTGTAATTACATTGGTTTAGGGCCGTTCCAATTTACAGCAACAAAAGAAAAATTAAGTCCCATTTTAGGGGTAGAAGGCTACCGCAGCATTATCGAAAAGATGAAAGCAAAAAAAATACAAATGCCCATTTATGCCATTGGAGGAATCCAACTTACAAACGTTGAAAGTATAATGGAAACTGGCGTTCACGGGATTGCTCTTTCGGGTTTAATTACCCAAAGCGAAAATCCATCCGAATTAATCACGCAACTAAACGAAAAACTATATGTTACCATTTAAAATAGGAGATAAAACCTTTGAATCACGCTTGTTTTTAGGGACCGGAAAATTCGGCTCCAACCAACAAATGGAAGAAGCTATTTTGGCATCCGGAAGTGAATTGGTTACCGTAGCCCTAAAACGTATCGATTTAGAAACCGAAACCGATGCGATTTTAGCCCACCTCAAACATCCACGTATTAATTTATTACCCAATACTTCGGGAGCAAGAAATGCTAAAGAGGCTGTTTTTGCAGCGCAACTAGCAAGAGAAGCTTTGGAAACCAATTGGCTCAAACTAGAAATCCATCCCGATCCAAGGTACTTGTTACCCGACCCGATTGAAACTTTAAAAGCAACAGAAGAACTAGCTAAATTAGGTTTTATTGTTTTACCATACATTCATGCCGATCCTGTTTTATGCAAACGTTTGGAAGATGCCGGAACATCAGCGGTAATGCCTTTAGGATCGCCAATTGGAAGTAACAAAGGATTAAAAACAATTGATTTTTTAGAAATTATTATCGAACAAAGTAAAGTCCCTGTTATAATCGACGCAGGAATTGGAGCACCTTCTGATGCCGCAAAAGCAATGGAATTAGGCGCCGATGCTGTTTTAGTCAACACCGCTATTGCTGTTGCTGGAAATCCAAAACTGATGGCTGAAGCTTTTGCAGCAGCCGTAATTGCAGGACGAAAAGCATATGAAGCACAATTGGCACAAAAGGTAAATCGAGCGGTGGCTTCGAGTCCTTTGACGGCATTTTTATATGAATAATAATTTAACCACAAAGTTCACAAAGCGAACGCAAAGCACACTATACTTTGTGTCTCTTGTGAAATAACTTTGTGCGCTTTGTGTTTAAAAAACAAATAATGACAAATTTCAAATCGGTTTTCGAACAATATAGTTGGGACAAAATTCAAGCTAAAATCTATCAAACAACTACCAAAGAAGTAGAACAAGCTTTAGGAAAAACCAAACGCAATCTCGATGATTTTCTGGCTTTGATATCACCTGCTGCCCTACCTTATTTGGAACAAATGGCTCAAATAAGTCACGAATTAACCAAAAAGCGTTTTGGCAAAACCATTCAAATGTATGCGCCTTTGTATTTGAGCAACGAATGCCAAAACATTTGTACCTATTGCGGTTTCAGTTTAGACAACAAAATCAAACGAAAAACCCTGACTGAAAGCGAGATAACACTAGAAGTTGAAGCCTTGAAAAGAGCAGGATTCGACCATGTTTTATTAGTTACTGGCGAAGCTAATTATACCGTGAACATCAACTATTTCCTAAATGCAATTGATCAAATAAAAAATGATTTTTCGACTATTTCGGTAGAAGTGCAACCTTTATCCACAGAAGAATACGAACAATTGCACCAAGCTGGGGTGTATTCCGTTTTAGTTTATCAGGAAACCTATCATCGGGATGTTTACAAGCAATACCACACCAAAGGGAAAAAATCTAATTTCGATTTTCGTTTAGAAACTCCAGATCGGGTTGGAACTGCTGGAATTCATAAAATAGGTTTGGGCGTTTTGTTAGGATTAGAGGATTGGCGCACTGATAGTTTTTTCAATGCTCTACACTTGGATTATCTCCAAAAAACGTATTGGAAAACCAAATACACGGTTTCTTTTCCACGATTGCGTCCCGCGGAAGGAGTGATTCAACACAACTTTATTATGGATGACAAAGATTTGACGCAGTTGATTTGTGCTTATCGGTTATGGAATGAGGATTTAGAAATTTCTATATCGACTCGCGAGAATGAAAAATTCAGAAACAACATTATTCCGCTTGGAACAACAAGTATGAGTGCTGGCTCCAAAACCAATCCTGGTGGTTATGTAGTGGATCCGCAATCTTTGGAACAATTTGAGATTAGTGACGAACGTTCAGCATCGGAAATTGCCGCTCTTATTTCTAGCCAAGGCTACGAACCCGTTTGGAAAGACTGGGATAGAACATTTAGTCAAATTTCATAAAGTCGAATGTCATAAGTACTCGACTTTACTTGATAGTTTAGCTTTTGACTTTCCAATATAAGATTTTCAAACTTTAAGACACAATAAAATGAGTGTAATACAAGAATTTTTACGATACAACCGACAAACAATGTTACCCGAAATAGGTGACTCAGGACAAGAAAAACTCAAGCAAGCGAAGGTTTTAGTCATTGGTGCAGGTGGTTTAGGTTGTCCTATTTTGCAATATATTTCGACCGCAGGAGTGGGCACTATCGGAATTGTTGATTTCGATAAAATAGAAATTCACAACTTACATAGACAAATTTTATACACCGATGATCAAGTGGGTTTATCTAAGGCTTTGATGGCCAAAGAAAAATTAGAAGCGTTGAATCCTTTGATTAAAGTAGCAGCTTTTGAAGCGAAACTAACTATTGAAAACGCTGTTCAAATCATCCAAGATTTTGATGTGATTGTGGATGGATCAGATAATTTTGCTACTCGTTATTTAGTGAGTGATACTTGTGTAGCTTTGGGCAAACCCTTGGTTTATGGCAGTATTTTAGGTTTTGAAGGTCAGCTAGCTGTTTTTAATCATAACGGAAGTAAAAATCTCCGGGATTTATTTCCAGAGCCTCCCAATCCAAAAGACGTACCGAATTGCAGTTTGAATGGCGTGCTGGGCACTTTACCGGGCATGATAGGAACGATGATGGCACACGAAACCTTAAAATTAATTATAGGTTTACCAACTTTAAAAAATGAATTGGTTCTGTATCAAACTTTGGATTGGAGTTTTACCAAGTTGCAGTTTTAATTGTGTCAAGCAATCTATTAAGCACTGAAAAAACAGGCGTTTTGCCCCAGATGGACGTGAAAAGCCCGGACTGAAAAGGTTATTTTTTATAGACAGCAAAGAGCGACCGGCAGGAAGCTCCTTTGATGGCTTTAGAAAAAATAAGGCTTTGAGGGAGGACTTGTAACAGACAGCTGGAATTAGGCCCTACTGCTGCTGCAAAATTTGCATAAACTCCTCGCGAGAGATTTCACGACAACCCAAACTTTCGAGATGTGGGTTGTATACTTGGCAATCGAGCAGCTTATAATTTTCTTTTTTCAAATGGTTTACCAAGGCAATAAACGCCACTTTGGAAGCATTTGAAACTAACGAAAACATGCTTTCGCCGCAAAAAATATGACCCAAATCAACGCCATACAAACCGCCAACTAAGATGTCATCTTGCCACACTTCTACTGATTTTGCAATGCCTAAGTCGTGCAATTTGCAATAGGCCTCAATCATGTCATTAGTAATCCAAGTACCGTTTTGACCGTCGCGTTTTACTTTTTGACAGTAGGAAATCACATCTCTAAAATTTTGATTGAAGGTAACCGAAAATTCGCCTTTATTGAGAATGTTGCGCATGCTTTTGGAGATTTTTAACTCCTCAAGAAATAAAACCATTCTTGGGTTAGGCGACCACCAAAGAATAGGATCGCCAGTTTCAAACCACGGAAAAATGCCACTTTTGTAGGCTAGCTGCAAGCGCTCAGGAGACAAATCGCCACCAATAGCAAGAATTCCATCGCGATTGGCTTGGTTCACTTCGGGAAATTCCAAAATATCAGAAAGATAATGCATGATGAATAAATTATAAAGAAAACGGTAGGAATGCTCAAAAAAAATCCAAATTCCAATATGAAGAAAGCTTCAACTTGGAATTTGGATTTATATACTTTGGAAATTTATCTTAAAACGGTAAATCGTCTGCTTCCTCTTCGTTAAAACTAGTTGCTGGTGCAAATGTTTCTGCAGATGGCATGGGAGGCATTTGCTGAGCAGAAGGACTTTCCGCTTGTAATTTCCCTATTCTCCATCCTTGAATAGTGTTAAAATAAACCGTTTCACCTTGTGCATTTGTCCACTCTCTTCCTCTCAAGTTAATGTCAATTTTTACAGCTTCACCTACTTGAAAATTATTCAACAAATCACATTTATCTTGAACAAACTGAACCGAAATATGTTGCGGATATTGCTCATCAGTTGTTACTACAACATCTCTTTTTTTGAAACCTCCAGATCCAACTTCTTTAGTTTGATCGATCATTTTAATTTTTCCTGTTACTTCCATCTTCTCTATATTTATTGTTATGCTCTATTTTAAAGTATCGGCTAAAAGGACCTTCCATGCCGAGACTACATCATTATCGTTAAGGTATTTTTTTGCCGTAAGATGCACTTTTTCAGTATCATCTGAGCTCAAAACAGCTTTAACTGCAAAATTTTGCTGTACAAATATACTAACTTCTTCGGTTGTAGGCAAGGCTTCAACATTTCCTAAAATCCCCAAATCATTTCCGTTAAAAACCTTACTTTCTTTTATAAAATTTGGAATAGCATCTACGCCAATTCCTAAGGTTGCCAATGGTTTTGGCACTTCAAAAAGTCCTTGATTGGATCTAGAATACCAATTGCCGCCCAAACGCGACACCAAGTCAATTTTATGTTGATCGATAGCGCCGTTACTGTCTAAAACGGCTTCGTCAATATGAATTTTTACTACTTCACACACGACTAAATTCCCTGCACCACCCTCTGAACCCAAAGCAATAATTTGATTGACTTTACATTCAAATTGTACCGGAGATTCTTTTACTCGATACGGTTTTACAACCTCTGATGGTATTGGCGTCAAGCCTGATTTTACAAATTCATCTACCCCATCAGCATACTCTGTACTAGCCAACGAGATTTGCTGTACAATATCATAGTTCACTACATTGATCACTACTTCTTTGGTAGCCTCGGCATTAATCAAAGTGTGTTTTATTGAGTTGTCTCGCACGCGGCGTGCCGGTGAGAAAATAAGAATAGGTGGATTAGCACTAAAAACATTAAAAAAACTAAACGGAGAAACATTGGCATTGCCATTTTCATCCATCGTACTGGCAAATGCAATAGGTCTTGGTCCTACTGAACCTTGCAAATAACCTTGTAATTGAGCTGTAGAAATACTTTTAGGATCTATCGTTAGCATAAAGATATTTTTTTACTGTATCATACAAAAGTAAGTAAATGAATTTGGTTTTTAGAATGGCTTGCTACATTTTAAACAAAATTATCTTGCTTGAGATGCTGCCAAAAATTCTTTATCAAAAACTAAAATACAAGCGCATTTATTTCGTTATATTTAGCACTAAAATCCATTAGTATGCAATTTTCCGAAAGAAGAGTTAACACCCGCTGGGTTATTATTTTGGCATCGTTTTTTATCATTAGTTTAATTCTCTGGAATACGTATACTTTTTTTCAAATTTTCAAGAATGAAGAACGCTTGAAAATGAATCTTTGGGCGCAGGCCCAAAAAACATTAATTAACGCCGATGAAAATACTGAGGTTGAATTGCCATTACAGATTTTTAGCAATAACACATCAATCCCAATTATGCTAACTGAAAATGACAGCATTATCAATACTGTTAATATTGACGAGGAAAATTTGTTAAAAAGTAAAAAGGCGATCACGATACTAAACACCTTAAAATCAGAAAACGATCCCATTGTTATAGAATATGTTCCTGGAAAATTTCAAAAACTATATTACGGCAACTCTTCCCTATTAAACAAATTAAAATATTACCCCCTTGCGCTGGTTTTAATTATTGTTCTTTTTGGTGGATTAGTTTACAATTACTACCGCAGCACAAAAATGGCGACTCAAAACAAATTGTGGGCCGGAATGGCAAAGGAAACAGCACATCAAATAGGTACGCCGCTCTCCTCATTGATTGGTTGGGTCGAAATTTTGAAAGCAGATGACGTGGACGCCTCGATCACGCAAGAAATAGAAAAAGATATCGAACGCCTGCAAACGATAACCGACCGATTTTCAAAAATTGGTTCGGAACCTAAGCTAGAACGCACTGATATTGTTCACGAAACACAACAGGCATATGATTATTTACAATCTCGGTTTTCAAAACAAATTGACTTTACTTTTAGCGCTCCAAATCACCCGATTTGGGTACAACTCAACCCTATTTTGCACAGCTGGACGATAGAAAATTTAGTCAAAAATGCCATTGACGCCATGAAGGGAAAAGGAAAACTCCAACTGGCAATTGTTGCCGACGCTGACACGGTAAAAATCAACGTTACAGATACAGGCAGCGGCATTCAAAAAAAACAATTTCAAACTATTTTTGAACCAGGATTTACCACCAAAAAACGCGGTTGGGGATTGGGACTTTCATTAACCAAACGAATTGTAGAAGAATATCACAAAGGCACAATTAAAGTTTTACATTCTGAAATTGGCAAAGGAACTACCATGCAAGTATTGCTAAAAATCAAACAAGACTCAAATTTTAATTCATAAAAAAAGGAACACGTTTTTGTCGTATTCCTTTTTTTATTTTTTATGTTTTAATTTTTACAAGTTGGCTGCAATTGCTGCTGCCAGTGTAGTAAATTCTTGGGTCGTTAGACTCACTTTATTTTGAAA
Organism: Flavobacterium sp. CECT 9288; assembly: GCF_918731615.1. Classification (NCBI taxonomy): domain Bacteria; kingdom Pseudomonadati; phylum Bacteroidota; class Flavobacteriia; order Flavobacteriales; family Flavobacteriaceae; genus Flavobacterium; species Flavobacterium sp. CECT 9288. Next base: position 3,009,072 of record NZ_OU957226.1, read on the forward strand.
ACGCATTTCATCCATTTCGTTTAACGGAATCAAATGTACGTGCGCATGAGGAACTTCGAGTCCTACAACTGCCATCCCGACGCGTTTACAAGGAACTGTTTTTTCAAGTGCAATTGCTATTTTTTTAGAAAACTGCATTAGCCCCAAATACAAATCGTCTTCTATATCAAAAATCTTATTGATTTCTTGTTTCGGAATACAAAGTGTGTGACCTTTTGCGTTTGGATTTACATCTAAAAAAGCTATGAAATTTTCATCCTCTGCTATCTTGTAACATGGAATTTCTCCTTGGATAATTTTGGTAAAAATACTTGACATATTTACAATTTTAGGAGTTGAACCTCAACTTTTATTTCAAAATTAGTCTCTAGTGATTTCAAGAATTTCAAACTTCAACACACCATTTGGCACCGTAATTTCTGCAACTTCCCCTACTGATTTTCCTAGTAAACCTTTCCCAATTGGTGAAGTAACGGATATTTTTCCTGTTTTCAAATCTGCTTCACTTTCTGCTACTAATGTGTATTTCATTTCCATTCCGTTGGTTTGGTTTTTGATTTTCACATTCGATAAAACCAGTACTTTAGAAAGGTCTAAATGGGACTCGTCAATTAATCGAGCGTTTGAGTGTACTTCTTCTAGTTTAGCAATACGCATCTCAAGCATACCTTGTGCTTCTTTGGCTGCATCATACTCAGCATTCTCAGATAAATCTCCTTTATCTCTAGCCTCTGCAATATCTGCTGATGCTTTAGGACGCATCACGCTTTTTAGATAATCTAATTCTTCTCTTAATTTCTTTAATCCTTCTGCGGTGTAATACGATACTGTACTCATAATTTCATTAATTATATAAATAGAAAAAATCCCATCGGGACGGGATTTCTTTCCACAAAGATACTACTATTTTTTTTCGTCTATAAATATATGTTAATCATATATAATTCAAAGTTAAATAAATTAAATTTGTTTCACTAATACTTTGACACTAATTTAAAATGAAAAAAATTCATCTCTTATTTGCATTGATTCCCTTGATCTTTTCTTGCAGTGATTCTGGCGTTAACAATAACAATCCCTTTGTTCCTAACTATACTTTCACTATTGATCTAAACTTAAATTTGCCTACCTACTCTAATCTAAAATTCGTTAGTAATGCAGTTTATATTTCTGGATTAGGAGCAAAGGGAATTTATGTGTTTTGTACAGCACCGGGTAACTATAATGCTTTTGACGCAGCCTGTCCCAACCAAGCTTTGAACTCTTGTTCTAATATGACTCTAAAAGGAATCAATGTAGTTTGCGCTTGTGACAGTAAAGAATATAGTTTGTTTACTGGACAAGCTCAAGGCGGTGCTCAATATCCTATGAAACAATATCGAGTTCAAGTTAATGGAGATATATTACGTGTGTATAACTAAATTATAATTTATAACTAACGGATAGCATGAAAACCCTCGGCAGTACAAAAGTGGTACGCTGACTGATGAGATAATCCGAGAAGGAAAAATCATTTTTTACCTTGTTATCAAAAAGGTTGTTAGCCATTAACTCAAATCCAAATGGACTGTTCTTTTTTTGGTAACGCAACGATGTATTTGCGATGTCGTAAAAATTACTCTGCTTGTTGCTATTGGTGTTTTTCAAATTTTCGTAACTGCATTTGAACGTCCAAAATTTTGCAACAGTAATGTCAAAATCAGAGGTAATCGCATCGGTTTGAAAACTTTAAAAACCAATCTTTTTTTTTTATGAAAGCGCAGGTTGAAACAGTAATTTTATACAGAAAGAAGCAATTAAATTATAGTTCACCTCTAGATCGTTCCTCAAAATGGGTATGATAATCAAATAAAAAATCCTGACAGCGAACCATCAGGATTTACTCCAATTACAAACTCTTCTTTTAAAACTTCAAGGTCAAACCTAGCAAGAAATTAGTCCCCGCTTGCGGATAGTAGTACGGATAGATATCGTACATGTACCCATTTGAAACGTATTTTTTATCTAAAAAGTTGTTCAGTAAGCCCGTTAAGACTATTTCATTAAATATGGTTTTGGGTTTAAAAGTGTACGCCACGTTTAGATCATTGACAAAATAATCAGCTAATCGTGCTGCTGGCAACTCAATATTGTTCATGTACTGCTCACCCACAAATTTTTGTAACCATGAAAGATGCAGATTTTCAATAGGCGAATACACTATAATGTTTCCTGCAATAATTGATGGAGAATAAGCAATATCTGTAGTGCCGTAGTTTTGTCCTTCAACAGCTAAGTCTCTATTTTTATTGGCGCTCAAGGTGAAATTAGGACGAATAATCCACTGCTCATTAAATGCAATAGTCGCATCTACTTCTAATCCTAATCGGTAACTTTTTTCACTGTTAGATCGAATTGGAGCGCCAACATCATCTAGGTTTCCCGTCAAAATTAATTGGTCTTTATAAGCCATATAATACACATTGGTGTTAATTTGCATTTTCTCAGCAGTATACCTCCAACCCAATTCAAAGTCGTTTAATTTCTCTGGTCTTACATTGCCCCCTTCGTAATCACTTCTGTTTGGTTCTCTATTGGCTCTTGCGTACGAGGCATACAAGGCATTGCTTGCGTTTACCGTGTACGTCAAACCTGCTTTTGGGTTAAAAAAGTTAAAAGTATCATTTACCGGCAGTGCTTGCACACCATCTGCTTTGTAATTTACAGATCGAAATTGAAGGTCTCCAAATAAACTCAACTGACTTGAAATTTGATAATTGGCTTTCGCAAAAATATTTCCATCGGTTTTGATGGCATCATCATCATAATACTTGTCGCCCAATTCACTTTGCGAAGCAAAACGAGCCCAAATAACTTCCCCAAAATGATTGCCTTCGTACTTGTTCCAGCCTCCACCAAAAATGAGATCTACTGACTCGTCTTTATAATTAGCTGAAAAAGTGGTTCCATAAAAATCATTATCCAACCATTTTTGACGCACTAAATCAGTTGTTGTCACTGTACCAAAAGGCTGTAAACCATAATCTGCAAAGTCAGCATCTTCTTTGTAATTTTCGTAATAGCCTCTTCCTTTGGTGTAGTGCAAAGCAAAATTGGTACTCCATTTATCCGAAAATTTTTCGTTCCAATGCAATTGGGAATGATCTTGTTGATAATTATCCGTTTCATTATCATAAAAACGCATATTACCTTGTTCATCTTTAAAAGCTCCTGCCGAGTTAAACCTGCGATTGGTATTCAAGGTTTCGCCATCAATTCCGTTCCAAGACTGATATGTTTTTTCATTTCCTCCAAAAACCAAAGCTTTGATTAAAGTAGTTTTATCAACGTACGTTCCTTGCAAAAAATACGATTTCAAGTCCGAAGCACCTCTGTCAATAAACCCATCCGAATTTAGAGCTGACAAACGGCCTGCAATTTCAAAATGATCGTTCATTAATCCGGTGCTGAATTTTACGGTATGCTTACGCGTATTGAAACTTCCGAACGAATTTGAGATTTCGCCAGTACTTTTTGTTGCAAAATTATCGGTAAGCATGTTAAGGCTTGCGCCAAAAGCACCTGCTCCATTGGTAGACGTTCCTACTCCACGCTGCAATTGTAAACTTTCGACAGATGATGCAAAATCAGGCATATTCACCCAATACGTTCCATGACTTTCGGAGTCGTTATAAGGAATACCGTTGATGGTTACATTTACACGTGTAGCATCACTACCACGCACTCGTATACCTGTATAGCCCACACCATTTCCTGCATCAGACGTAGTGACTACAGATGGCAAATAGTTCATTAAAACAGGAATATCTTGCCCTAGATTTCTGAATTTAATGTCTTTTTTTGTGAGATTGCTAAAACTAACTGGAGTTTTTGTAGTAACACGAACTGCTGATACTAAAACCGCATCAAGCTGGTTGACCTTAGTAGTATCTTTTACTTGTGCAAAAGTGGAAAAAGAAAAAAGAGAAAAGGAAATAGAAAATAGGCGAATCAATGATAAATTTGACGGTTTCGCCTGCGCGCTTTTGCGGCTTGTAAAATAAAATAAAGTTCTCATCCGTAAATTGATTACGAATAAAAGGGGGAATTATTCTTTTTGTTTTTTAATTAATAAAATGATTTGTTTCTATGACGCAACGCAGCATGTACTGCCTTGTTTTGTCAATTTTTCCGTAAACAGCATTACCTGTTCCCGTTCTTTGGGTATGATCTCAGCTCGTCATTTAGAGCACCCCTTTGAGACAGCGCAAAACTACTTATAAATTGTGAATTACAAATTACGAATTGCAATAATTTTTAAAAATCCGGTTTTCGACGATTTTTCTTTACTTCTGATAGGCTTTTTTTATTCTTAATGCGTTTTCTAATTACCGCTTTCGGAACCTTGGTTGGCTTACGTTCCTTTGGTACAACCAAAGCATTTTTGATCAACTCAAAAAATCGTTTGGTCACCAGCTCTTTGTTGCGGAGTTGACTGCGGTCTTCATCACAATTTAAATTTAAAATACCTTCGGTGGTTAAACGGCTGTGCAATTGTACCAAAGCTAATTCTTTTTCGTGCTCATCCAAACCCTGCGTGTTTTTCAAGTCAAAACTTAGTACCACTTTTGAAGATACCTTATTTACGTTTTGACCACCGGCGCCACTGCTCCGTACGGCCTTATATTGTAACTCTGATTGTAATTGCGTTTTATCCATTTGGGTAATTAAAAATAGCCTAATTATGTCCTTGGTGCAGCGATTTTAGTAAATCATTTACCGTTTTCACTGGATTAAACGTAAGCAATGGAACTTGAACAAAAACAGTGAACCAGTTGGCCATAGCTCCATTCCATAAACCAGGTAATTCATAACCTTTTATAGGCAATCCAGCTGTGTTTTTCTCAACTATAAATCCACTTTTTTCATCAACAAAATCAGACAAATTAAATTTTTTATTTTTATAATCTTTTAATCCGCAAACCAAATCTACTGGATTAAAATGTGTTGCTGCCTGTAAAATTTCTCTTTGTTTTGTATCATCAAGATTCACTTGTGAGCTTTCTACAATTTGCAATGAAACAACACCATTGGCATGGCGTACCCAAAAAGGTCCTCCGCCAGGTTCGCCTTCATTTTTTACCATACCACACACCCTAATTGGTCGGTTTAAAATAGATTGTAGGGTTGTAATTTTATACTCTTGAGTTGCCGTTTGAAAATCATTCCCCAACTCAATTTGACAATTATCACGTAAAAAAACTACTATTTCACTGATGTAAGTGGAGCTCACTGCAGCATCTTCTAAGCCGCGTAAGAAGTTGAAAACTTGTTCTTGCAAAGCGATTAACATTCCTGCCAATGCTTTTTTATACAAGCTTACTTTATCTAAATGATTTTGTACTACGTTATCTATGTTTTTGATAAAAACGATATCAGCATCAATTTCGCTTAAATTTTGGATTAGTGCTCCGTGACCTCCTGGCCTAAACAATAACTGACCAGCAGCATCTCTAAAAGGCTCATTGTTTGGCGACACGGAAATCGTATCCGTGCTTGGGTGTTGATACGAATAGGTTACATTAATAGCTACATTGTTTTGATTTTGAACTTCTGTTAAATGCGTTGCCACCTCTTGTTCAAAATACGATTGATGCGAGGTCGAAACTGTAAAATGCAAATTAGACTGCTTGTTGGCAGTGGCATATTGCACACATTCTTTGAGATGTTCTGCCACAGGAGTTGCTATCTGTGTTGCATATTTATGAAAAGGAAGCACTCCCTTTGGTTTGTTGGCAAAATTAAAGTAATTCGAAGCCAGCAATACTTTTATAAAATAATAGTTTTTGAGATCACGATCAAGTGCATCAAAATTTTCGAATTCTTGTTTCAACGTTTCATAAACCGCTTCAAAAAACGGAAACTTATCCATTCCCACAATAAAAATCGATAATTCGCTTGCTTTTTTTCGGTTAATGTAGGCGTTAATCGATTCGTTTTCAACATCGAAATCGTTAATGAATTCCGTTAAAAATTTAAACATTCTACTTGCTGCGCCTGATGCTGGTACAAATTTAGAAAGTGTTAATTTTTCTTTGTGTGCTTCATAAAAAGAAGCGTGCATTTGGAATTCTTTTTCAGATAGTTTTAAAATGCCATCGGACAACTTTGCCGGACGCAGCAAATGGGCTGGAGCAACACCATTTTTAAAAAAATGCAATTGTTGCTCAACATTTTTCATGGCTACACCATGCTCTTGAATTTGTAAAAAATCAGCAGTTGAAAACCCTAATGTTTTTGCCAAAACTAAATCATCAATAATTGCTACTGCTTTTTCAAAGCGGGTTTCTTTATTACCACTAAGAACTACAAATGGCATATTGCGCTCTACTAAAGCTTGTTTAAAGACCTCAAATACAGTTGCTCTACCAATTGGAGTATCTCTAATATCATCCTTCTCCCAAGGCACATCAATATCAGTCAAAAAAAACAAGTCGTATTCATGCTCCCTAGCCGCTTGGTCTAGTTTAGGGTCGCAGTAGTTGTAATACATCTCAGAAAAAACTTTGGTAACCAATAAATTAGTATCGCAAAACAATAATGCATTGGCGTTTTCAACACTCGCGTTTTCTAAATTGGTTTGCCCGTATGCTATGGGCAGCATATCATCGACAGAGCAAATAGCCCCTGTTTTTTCCCATTTTTCTTGTAAATAATCACGAGCAAATTCAGGAACCCATTGCGTACGGTAATGTTCTGCCAATTGTTTGGCTAAAGTTGTTTTACCAGTACTTTCGGGACCAAATAAAGTGATTTTTACAACACTTTTACTGTTTGCTTGTTGTTTGAGATTTTCTTCCATTCTAAATAGCCAAATATGGCAACTATTGTAAATACTACATATTGAAAACTGGTAAAGGTATACCCTTTAAAAAAATACAAAGGAACCGAAATTACATCTCCGATGATCCAAAATATCCAGTTTTCTACTTTTCGTTTTGCCATAAGCCACATTCCTACAAAGAAAATCCCTGTGATAAAAGTGTCTACGTACGCATACCAAGTAGTGAATTTATCAAAAAAATGGTATACCGCCACAACAAAAGCGACCGTAAATATAAAAAGAAATATGGCAATTCGTTTTTCTTGAGCGGAAATTGTAGCAATAGGAAAAGCCACTTCATCTCCTTTTTTGCGGGTCCAATGATACCAGCCGTAAATACTCATTATAAAATAATAGGCATTAATCATCATATCGCCCCACAAAACCCATTTCCAAAGTAGATAGACAAAAATCGAAGTGCTTACTAAACCTGTTGGAAAAACCCAAATATTATCTTTTTTGGCACACCAAACGCTCAAAAGACCAAATATTACGGCAATAATTTCGAGGTATACATCTAATCGAGGATAAGTGCTGTATTGCGCAAAAAAATAATCAAACATAGAAAGTTAATTAAAAAAATTAATATCGTTCTCAAATGCGGTTCCTATAACCACTAGGTCTGCGCCAGCATCATGAGCAAGTTGAATTCCTTGTAAATCTTTAATCCCTCCGCCTACAATTAGAGGAATTTTAATATATTGTGCAACTGCCGTAATCAAATTTATTGGCACTGCTTGCTTGGCACCGCTACCCGCTTCAAGATAAATCAACTGATGACCCAACATTTCACCCGCTTGTGCTGTAGCGACAACCAAATCAATGTTTGAGCGATCAAGAGGTTTTGTCTCACTAACACGCTCTACTGCAGTTTTTGCACCACTTTCAATTAGTACATAGCCAGTCGGAATGATTTCTAGTTGCGTTCTTTTTAAAATAGGAGCTGCCTGTACTTGATGGGCAATTAAATAATCAGGGTTTCTACCTGAGATTAATGATAGGAACAAAATCCCATCGGCCTTATCCGAAATTTGCGAAGGATTACCCGGAAAAAGAACTACCGGCAAAGCACAATCTCTTTTTAAAACAGTTATTAATTCGTCCAGAATGTTGGAAGTTACTAAGCTTCCGCCAATGAACAAATGCGTAGCGGGAGATTGATTGATTTTTGGAATCAAAACACTCAGTTGCGATAGGGTAATTTTATCAGGATCCAGAAGGATCGCTAATAATTTTTGATTTTTAACTTTTGATTCGGTGATTTCGTTATAAATATTTGTCATTTATGGGCACGCAGATGACGCGGATTTTACAGATTGATACAGATTCTAATTATTCGTTATTCCTTCTTGATGTTAGCAAACTGCTCGATGGAAACTGTCTCCTGTTTTTCAAAAACATAAACTAAAATAAAGTTTTCTATTTCTTCGAAATGAATAGTAAAACTCTTAACCAAATTGTGGAAATGTAATTCAGCAATCGTTTTTTTACTTTCTACCTCGAAAGAGTTTACTTTGATATGATCTTTGAAACTGATCCCTTTTTCGTTTCTGATTTTAAAGATGGCCTCTTTTGCGCCCCAAATAACGGTTAATTTCGGAATAAAATCTTGGCTTTGTTCAACTAGAAAACTTAGTTCAGCATCACAAAATTTAGAAACAATACTTTTTATTTTTTCGCGCTGTAATTCGATATCAATACCTACTTTTTGAACGCTAATAATAATCGCTGCAAATTCATGCGAATGTGTAATAGAAATATGCTGACCATCCTGTAAGTGCGGTTTTCCAAAAGCGTCGTAGAATAAATCAAAATCCGTGTAACCTGCCTCGAGTAGCAACATACGAACACTTAAAAAAGCACGCTGGTGCAACTCCGACTTCATAGACTCCAACCGAGCTTGGCTTTCGGGTCTTAATTGAATTTGACTTTGCAAGTCTGTAAGCGACTCCGTGACTTTCCAAATAAGCATTATAGTTCCCAATTGCGGGCGTGTATCTTGAAATAAAGGCATGTTAATAACTTGATTTTTAGCCCCGATTGCAACGGAAATCCTTTTTTATCCGCTTCTGTAGCGGGAAAAAAGATTGCAGTGAAAAGCGGGAAATAGCTCCTACAAACGAAAATGAACGCTTGAAAACTTTTTATTTTATTGATTTTTAAAAGTTTACACCGCTAAACATTTCATAAATAGAAGTGAATGTTTTTATAATCCTAAGATATTGTGTAATTTTGCAAAAAATTAGCCCGAATTTGTCAGGCCAACAGTCAAAATAATTACAAATATACAATAAATGAGTACAGCAACTATGCCATACGTGGCTTTCAAGGTTAAAGACATTTCCCTTGCAGCTTGGGGACGAAAAGAAATTGAATTAGCTGAAGCTGAAATGCCAGGTTTAATGGCGCTTAGAGCAGAATACAAAGACGAACAACCTTTGAAAGGCGCTCGTATTGCAGGATGCTTGCACATGACGATTCAAACTGCCGTATTAATTGAGACTTTAATTGCACTTGGAGCTGAGGTAACTTGGTCTTCTTGTAACATTTTTTCTACTCAAGATCAAGCTGCTGCTGCTATTGCTGCTGCTGGAATTCAAGTTTACGCCTGGAAAGGTTTGAACGAAGAGGATTTTGACTGGTGTATTGAGCAAACACTTTTCTTTGGAGAAGACAGACAGCCATTGAACATGATTCTTGATGACGGTGGAGATTTAACAAACATGGTTATTGACCGTTACCCACATTTAGTTGCTGGCATCAAAGGATTATCTGAAGAGACTACAACTGGAGTTCACAGATTATACGAAAGAGTTAAAGCGGGAACATTACCAATGCCTGCTATTAACGTAAATGACTCGGTTACTAAATCTAAATTTGATAACAAATACGGTTGTAAAGAGTCTGCAGTTGATGCAGTTCGTCGTGCAACTGATGTAATGCTTGCTGCAAAAAGAGTTGTAGTATGTGGATACGGTGACGTAGGTAAAGGTACAGCTGCTTCTTTTAGAGGTGCTGGATCTATTGTTACGGTTACTGAAATTGACCCAATTTGTGCTTTACAAGCTGCAATGGACGGTTTTGAAGTTAAAAAATTAGATACTGTAATTGCTACCGCTGATATCATTATCACAACAACAGGTAACAAAGACATCGTTTTAGGTTCTCACTTCGAGAAAATGAAAGATAAAACTATCGTTTGTAACATCGGACACTTTGATAACGAAATTGACATGGCTTGGTTAAACTCAAACCACGGAGCTTCAAAAGTTGAAATCAAACCACAAGTTGACAAATATACCATTGCTGGAAACGACATCATCGTTCTTGCCGAAGGGCGTTTGGTAAACTTAGGTTGTGCTACAGGTCACCCAAGTTTTGTAATGAGTAACTCATTTACAAACCAAACTTTGGCTCAAATCGAATTGTGGAAAAACAGTGCTGCTTACAATAATGAAGTATACATGTTACCAAAACACCTTGATGAAAAAGTAGCTATGTTACACCTTGCTAAATTAGGGGTAGAGCTTGAAACTTTACGTCAAGATCAAGCAGAATATATTGGTGTTGAAGTAGCTGGACCATTCAAACCAGAGTACTACAGATACTAGAAATTAGTCCTTAGTGACTAGCTAAATTAAAATAGAGAAACCCTTGCAGTAATGCGAGGGTTTTTTGTTTTTTGGGCATGACCCTCCGTCATAACTGCGGGTCGGGCTTTTCGCTGTATCTTTTATTGCGCTGCGCTCCATAAAAGGATGCCGCTGCTATCCCTCATGCTGTTAAGTTATACAAAGCTAAAAAAAGTTAAATTTACAATCGCGCCAATTAATTATTTAGTACTTTAGAGTAAACCTTAATTACATAAGACAGTTATGAAGAATCTTTGGATATTAATAATACTTATTTCTACAATTTGTTATTCCCAGAACAAATATTTCTTTGATAATAAAATAGAATATGAATTCACAAATCATTCATATCCAAGTAAAAACTGTATTAAAACCTACTACACAAATTCAAAAGACAACTCCTATTCCATTTGTAGAACTGTTTTAGACAGTATATATTCAGAAATCGAATTTATCGACTCGAATGGAGCTATATTACGAAAGAAAGTTAGCCATAAAATTTTTAACAATAAAATTATCTATATTGCGAAAAATGAGATCAGAAACTACCCTTATCCATTTACATATCAAATAGATAACTATCATTTTTCAGAAGTTAATGACACCATTCTAAACAACAAAGCGTTCAAACAAATCTCTTTTTTAAGTAATGATTTAAAAAGAGCCAAAAAGAAAAAATTAGGCAATTTACAGTATATTTTTGATACTGATTTTGATCATCAACCTCTATTGACATTTTCAACAGCTTTTGAGGTTTGGAGAGTAACGAGGAAAATGCCAAACGGGCTAGTTATACAATCACACTTAAGAGATATTCAAAATAAATTAGTTTATAGCGAAAAATTAAAACAAATAAACTCCATAACTATGTATTTAATTATACCAGAATAAATCATAAGAAAAAAACCATTATGACTACCATTAAGCCCTACTTAGTTATACTTTTAATAATTGTTTTTCAAAGCTTGGCTGCACAAGATAATGATCGAAGCGCCTACCAAACTCAGCTGTATAAATTAGCAATAAAAACGAGTGAGGGCGGTGATTATTTAGAAGCAATAAGAACTTTTGCAATTAGCAACAATATCAATCCTAAAGCTAAAATTGCAGCTTTTGCAATTAAAAAAGGTGATTCCTTAAAAAGAATATTGCGTCAGAACAAAATCAACGAACTAATTGGAAAATGGAAATGGATCCCCAAAGAAGGCAATTGGGCAATACGAGAAGATAATTTGGTTGGCAAGATGATTCATATTACTACAGAATCAATTATGTTTTTTGAATTGTATAAAAATGCCAAAGAATGGAAACTAACACAAACCGATAAGATCCGATTTTCAGAAAATCCAGAATCATATTCCTTTACTGAATTTCTGAATTCTAATAATGAAATTTGGGATTATAATATTAATTCAACTACCGGCGAATTAAAAGCATACTATTTAGGTGAAAAAATAGATGATAATTATACTGAATTAGTATGCGGAAATCCGGAATTGTTTTATTTCAAATTGCAATAGTTAAAAACTTCATATCTAAAACAAAAACAATCAACACAACATCTTTTTCTATTGTAGATTTCAGTTCTTGGCTTCTTGCCTTCAAAAGGTCAAAAACGTTATATTAATTAAATTTTAAACCAAGTCATTTACCTGCCTTGTATCTATACAGAAATAACACAATCAAGCTAAAAACAAAAAACCCATTTCTTTCGAAATGGGTTTTAAATAATTGAGAAAATCAATTATGCTTCAACTTCAAATGGAAGTATAGAAACATAAGATTTGTTATCTCTTTTCTTTTGGAAGAAAACAACTCCATCTACTCTTGCGTGTAGTGTGTGATCTTTACTGATGTAAACATTAGCACCTGGATTATGTTTTGAACCTCTTTGTCTTACGATGATGTTCCCAGCAATAGCAGCTTGACCACCAAAAATCTTAACGCCTAAACGTTTTGATTCTGATTCTCTACCATTCTTAGAACTACCGACACCTTTCTTGTGAGCCATGACGTATAAGTTTTATATTAGTTAATAAAATAATTAAACAGCTTTACCACCGTTTAATTCATCTTGTAATTTTTTCAATTCATCCATTTTACCATCTGCAGCTAATTGTGCTTGTTGAGCCCAAGTAGTAGGATCTAAATGAGATAATTTAGACTCTGATGCTTCTAAAATTGCTTTTACAGCTTCAGAAGTTGCAGTAGCTAATTTTGTAAAAGTATCAACTCCTGCTGCAACTAATGCTTCAGCGGCTTTAGGTCCAATTCCTTCAATGATTTTTAAATCATCACCTTTTTTAGATGCTTTTGGAGCTTTAACTTCAGCAACTTTTTCAGCTTTTGGAGCTGCTTTTTTTGTTCCTGATGCACTAATACCTTCAATTACAATTTGAGTAAGATATTGTCTGTGACCGTTTCTCTTTTTGTATCCTTTTCTTCTTTTCTTTTTGAAAATGATAACTTTATCTCCTTTTAAGTGTTGTAACACTTTAGCTTCTACTGAAGCACCTTCTATAGCTGGGGCGCCTAAAGTGATTGCTCCGTTATCATCTAATAAAAGAACTTTATCAAAAGAAACTTTTGAACCTTCTTCATTAGTCAAACGGTTAACATAAACCTTTAAGTCTTTGCTTACTTTGAATTGTTGCCCTGCTATCTCTACGATTGCATACATACTGAATTGTTTTAATAATTTTTAAGGTTGCAAATATACAATTATATTTTTAACCTGCAATTCGTACTATAAAAAATATTTAAAACCTCTAAACACCTGATTTACTTTTCTTTTCAAGGTCATAATCTCTATCATCAATCAAACAGATGTTAAAGTTTATTTGGGTCGCATTTTTACTGTAACAAAATAAATATCTGAACTACTAATTGTCATATTAATAAAATTATTAACCTTATGAAAAATTCATTAATGGCTTTAGGTGCTTTGTTTATGCTAGGAGGAGTCGCTTCTGCTCAGAAAGTAGCTTTTGAGGAATACAAATTAGACAATGGCTTACATGTAATTTTACACAATGACCCATCTGCACCTACAGTGATTACATCTGTGATGTACCATGTAGGAGCCAAAGACGAAAATCCAGAACGCACTGGTTTTGCTCACTTTTTTGAACATTTATTGTTTGAAGGTACTGAGAATATCAAACGTGGTGAATGGTTTAAAATTGTAACTGGAAATGGAGGAGTTAATAACGCCAATACTACAGATGACAGAACGTATTACTATGAAGTTTTCCCATCAAACAACTTAGAGTTAGGATTGTGGATGGAAGCTGAAAGAATGTTACACCCAGTTATCAATCAAATTGGTGTTGATACTCAAAACGAAGTGGTAAAAGAAGAAAAAAGACTACGAGTGGACAACCAGCCTTATGGTAACTTCTTAGCAGAGGTAAAAAAGAACATTTTTACAAAACACCCATACCGTTGGGCTACTATTGGTTCTATGAGTCATTTAGATGCTGCAACACTGGAGGAATTCCAAGCTTTTAATAAGAAATACTACATTCCTAATAATGCGGTTTTAATTGTAGCAGGAGATTTCAAAAAAGAACAAGCAAAAGAATGGATTCAAAAATATTTTGGACCAATTCAAAAAGGAGCTCCAATACAAAGAGAAACATTCGTTGAAGAGCCAATTACACAAACTATAAAAGCAAAATACGAGGATGCAAACATCCAAATCCCTGCTATAGTTGCTGCCTACAGAACGCCATCTATGAAAACTAGAGATGCAAGAGTACTGGATATGATTTCATCAATATTAAGCGACGGAAAAAGCTCTAGATTGTACAAGAAAATTGTAGACGATAAGAAAATGGCTTTGCAAATAGGTGCTTTTAGTAATAATCAAGAAGACTACGGAAGCTACATTATTTATGGCTTGCCACAAGCACCAAATACTGTTGAAAATATTCTTACTGAAATTGATACCGAGATTGCAAAACTTCAAACTGAATTGATCTCTGAAAAGGATTTACAAAAATTACAAAACAAGTTCGAAAATCAATACGTAAACAGCAATTCAACAATTGATGGTATTGCAGATAATCTTGCAACCTACTATTTATTGTACGGCGATATTAACTTGATCAACACCGAGATAGAAATTTACCAATCTATTACTCGTGAGGAAATAAGAGATGTTGCAAAAAAATATTTGAATCCAAACCAAAGGTTAGTTTTGGATTATGTTCCATCTAAAGACAAAGCTCAAAACTAAGATATCTCATTATGAAAAAATCAATATTAATTATATCAAGCTTGTTCTTAACCATAATTATGCAAGGACAAATCATCCCACAGCCAAAACCTGGAGTAGCTCCAACAATCAAAATTGGAAAACCACAAACATTTGAATTAAAAAATGGTTTAAAAGTTATGGTAGTTGAAAACCATAAACTACCACGTGTATCCTTTAGTCTTTCCTTAGATAACGATCCTTACACTGAAGGGGATAAAAAAGGAGTTTCTGACATGACAAGCGCTTTGATAGGTAGTGGAACTACAAAAATTTCTAAAACCGCTTTCAACGAAGAGGTTGATTTTCTTGGAGCAAACATCAATTTTAGTTCTAATGGAGCATCAGCAAGTTCTCTTTCAAAATACGCAGGACGCGTATTAGAATTAATGGCTGACGGCGCTTTGAACCCTGTTTTTACCCAAGAGGAATTTGATAAAGAAAAGGCAAAATTTATTGAAGGATTAAAGGCAAATGAAAAAAGCGTTTCAGCAGTAGCTGGAAGAGTTGTAAATGTTTTAACCTACGGGAAAAATCATCCAGCTGGTGAGTTTGTAAGCGAAACTACGCTAAAAAATGTAACACTAGAGGATGTAAAAACAAATTACAACACCTATTTTGTTCCTAGTAACGCTTACCTTATTATTGTTGGAGACGTAAAGTTTAGCGAAACTAAAAAAATGGTTGAGAAATTCTTTGGCAACTGGAAAAAAGCCATTGCACCATCAATTTCATATACTGATCCAAAGGATGTTCCTCAAACACAAATTAACTTTATTGACATGCCTAACGCAGTACAATCAGAAGTTGCTGTGGTGAATATTTCTAAACTTAAAATGACAGATCCTGATTATTTTGCTGTTTTAATTGCAAACCAAATTTTAGGTGGTGATTTTAATAGTTACATCAACATGAACTTGAGAGAAGCTCACGGATGGACTTATGGTGCCAGAAGTAGCATTTATGGAGACAAAAAAGTTGGAACTTTCAACGCTTCTACTCAGGTGCGTAACGCTGTTACAGACAGTACTGTCGTTGAAATTTTCAAAGAATTAAAAAAGATTAGAACTGAAAAAGTTTCTGAGGAAATGTTAGCAAGCGTAAAAGCGGGATACATTGGTAGGTTTGTAATGCAAATTGAAAAACCTCAAACTGTTGCTGGTTATGCTTTAAGAATACAATCACAAGGGTTACCTGCTGATTTCTACGAAAACTACATTAAAAACATTAGTGCTGTAACTGCCGATGACGTTCTTCGTGTAGCCAATAAATATTTCTTAGCAGATAATAGCCGTATTGTTATAGTTGGTAAAGCTGCTGATGTAGCTGCTGGATTAGAAAAACTAAAATACCCAGTACAATATTTTGACAAATACGGTAACCCAACTGCAAAACCAGAGTTAAAGAAAGCTATTCCTGCAGGAGTTACAGTAAAAAGTGTTCTTGACAATTACATCAAAGCTATTGGCGGACTTCAAGCAGCACAAGCAGTACAAACCATAATGATGAACGGTAGTACTACAATTCCACAGGCACCAGCTCCATTGAGTTTTGTTTCAAAAACCGATTCAAAAGGAATGTTAATGGTAGAGTTAGCTATGGGAACGATGAGCTTAATGAAGCAAGTGGTAAATGAAAAAGGAGGTTATGTTATGCAACAAGGACAAAAACAAATTCTTGAAGGCGAAATGCTAAACGATATGAAAGCAGAAGCTACTCCGTTCAAAGAATTAACACTATCATCAAAAGAAGGTCTTACATTGGTAAACATTGAACCAATCAACGGTAAAGATGCTTACGCTATTAAAAATGGCAAAACTACATTGTTCTATGATGTGGCTTCAGGTTTAAAAGTAGCTGAATCAGTTGTATTAGAACAAGGCGGCAAGAGCATGACTAAAACAACCTCATACAGTGATTACAGAGACGTAAAAGGCGTTAAAGTTCCTTTTAACATGATTCAAAACGTAGGTTTTGATATTGACATTAAAATAAGTGATGTTAAAATTAACGAAGGAGTACTTGCTACTGATTTTCAATAAATAAACAGCGCATAAATAATAAAGGTTGTCTAGCAATAGACAACCTTTTTTTGATTCAAAATTTCTTGGGCGTGACCCCATAAAAAAAGGGACCTACTCAGCACTACCGGCTAGTTGGTCCCTTTTTTTATGCTGTCGGGCAATACGCGCTACTTCGGTAGCTTGCTGCTTTCCCTCACGCAAAACCGTCACAAGAGTATTTATTTCTTTGCAGACAAATAGACTCCTATTAAAACAATAAAAGCACCAAAAAGCTGCACGGGTGTCAACATTTCATGATCTAACAATCCCCAACAAAAAGCAACAACAGGAATTAAATACGTTACTGATGTAGCAAAAACTGGTGAAGACATTTGAATCAATTTAAAGAAAAGAATATTTGCAAGTCCAGTCCCTACTACCCCAAGAATCATAATAAACAAGATCGACTCTTGTACTTTAAGTTCACCCACTTGCGAAAAGAAATTGGTAAACAGTAAAACGGTAAAAGCAGGTACCAAAAGCACGATGAAATTTCCAGTTGTAATACTCAACGGACTCAAATCATGCAAGTACTTCTTGATTAGATTTACATTGACAGCATAACAAATTGACGCTATCAAAACTAAAATAGCGTAGTAATAATTTTGCTCAGGATGATGAAAAGCACCGTTCAAAATCAACAATGCACTCCCTAAAAGTCCTATTAATATCCCAAAGGTTTGATTTCTTTTAAACTGTAAACCAAAAACAAGTGCTCCAATAACAAGCGTATTCAAAGGCGTTAAAGAATTCAATATAGAACTCACAGAACTATCAATTTCTGTTTGTGCAATTGCAAATAAATAGGCTGGAATAAAAGTACCAAACAAAGAGGTTAGCGCAATATACTTCCATTTGAACGAAGGTATTTTAGCAGCACTTTTAAAACCAATAAAAATTAAAAAAATGGAGGCAAATATAATTCGGAGCGAACCCAATTGCATGGCTGTTAACCCTACCAATCCTTTTTTGATCAAAATAAAAGAACTCCCCCACACAAGCGCTAGAACAACAAGATACACCCACTTTAACTGCTTTGATTCCATATAGATAATTTTACTCCAAAATTGTACTTTTTTTATGAATTACGCCTTCATTTTTTAATTAATTTTGTGAACACATTTAGAAAATAAACTTTTAATAATAACACCATGAATTTCAATAAATCAATACTTGCATTAGTGTTTGCTTGCACCCTTTTTGTAGGATGTAAAGACGCAGAAAACAAACAACCAGGAACTGAAATTGCTGCTGATGCTGAAGGCAAAAAAGATCCAAACGCAAAACCAAAGAAAATTGCTGCAGCAAATTTACAAACGGCAAACTTTGCAGTAGAAGGAATGACCTGTGCTATAGGTTGCGCCAAAACCATTCAAGAAGACTTAACACAACTTGAAGGCGTTCAAGAAGCCACCGTAAACTTTGAAACAAAACAAGCCAAAGTAACTTTTGACAAAACCATTCAGTCACCTGAAAAACTAACCAAAGTGGTTGAGGCAGCCGCTGATGGTAAAACGTACAAGGTAAAAGATATGAAATCTTAAACATTGAATATCAAAACGAAAAAATCCTCATAAAGAGGATTTTTTTTTGTTGATAGAGGTTACGCTTTTTTGATATTATCAGTATAACCTATCTGTTATTTCCATTTTAAAGTTTCCATGAGGCGCTGCATATCATTTTTTATATAACTGGCTGCAGGCATAATTGAATCAAAATTGGGCTTTGCATAAAAATATACGGATCCCGTTACAAAATGTCTCGTACTGTCTGTTACATAAAATTGTGAATTTGTAGCAGCATTCCCATCCACTTGATAAAACATACCATACACTTTTTTGTCTGGATTCAAGTACGGCTGCTCCAAGATATCATCTGCTTTTATAACGTGTTTAAAAGTTAGTGTTTGCGCATCTCGCAATAACGCGTTTATGTTGTTGCGAACAGGATTATAGGTCAAAAAAATGGTCGCTTTCATTTTAGGATACGTAATGGTAAAACCACAGTTTTTTTCTTTTTTAATGATTGCTTCCGAGTTCATCTCAAACCCAAAAGGACATTCATTAGCAAAATTCACATAAGTAGCCTCTGGGTAATCCAATCGTAAAAAGCCTGCTGGTTTTGGTAATAACTCCTCTTTACAACTGAATAAAACTATAACCAATAGTATTAAAGTGATGCTTATTTTTATTTTTTTTAAAATCATTATCGAATTTTATTTAAAAGAAACTCTCCTATTTTATTTTCTCAAAAAGGCAAATCATTAATAGGTAGCGACTTATTTTCGGGTTCAAAATTAGTGTTTTTTGAATCATCACCCGCAGCTGTAGATTTATTGTTTTCACTTTCTTTTTTTGTAGTAAGAAAAGTGAATTCAGTCACTTGAATTTCCATGGTTTGCTTTGTACTTCCGTCTTCTGCCTGCCATTGTCGTGATTTAATTCTGCCTTCAACATATATTTTGTCTCCCTTAGAAAGGTATTTTTCACAAAGTTCAGCGGCTTTGTTGCGCACTACAAGATTGTGCCATTCTGTAGAAGTTATTTTTTCATTGGTAGTTTTATTGATGTAGACTTCATTAGTAGCCAGCTGAAACCTGCCTATGCAATTGCCTCCCTCAAAGTAGTGCATCTTGATGGCATCACCAAGATAGCCTATAAGCATGACCTTATTTAATGTTCCGTTCATTGTGATTTGTGGTATTTATCAAAGGTACATTTTTTTTGGAAACGGTTTAAAACAATTCTTTTTCAATAAAATTATGAATAACAATTGGGAACGGAAATGTACTAAAACGAAAAAGAAACACCACAGTTTACAAAACCTGAAAGGGAACTAAACAGGGTCTCTTCAAAAAAAGAATTTTGATTATTAACTCTTAAACGCACATTATTTTCTCTGATATTTAGAACATTAATACCTTTTAGGGTGAAATTCCAGTTTTTTAATTGATATTGCAAACTAGGATTGCACTCAAAAATATTTTTTTGTAGGGAGCTACTTGAAGAGAATTGAATGTGCTTTGCCGTTAATTTCCAATTAAATTTATCATTAAAAATTAAACCATTTATTTGTAAATAAGTTGTAGTTGTACTTAAACTATTTTTATTATTACTAGAAGTATTTACTGAGTTGTTGATAGTGTATACTAATCCAAAATTAATATTAAAATCATTAGATTTAAAATAAGAAACAAACTCTAAGTCAGCTTTGTTTTGAGTAGTTTTAAAATCTGTACTAATATCATCGATATAAGACTCTCTTTTTGAGTACGATTGCAACATTTCAAATCTAGTTGACCACGGAATACTTTTTATTTTTTTTTCAATTATAAAAAATAAATATGAAGAATCATCCAAATAAATCATATCAAATTGTTTAGAACTAACCAAATTTGTATTTGAAGTATTAAATCCAACTTCCTGTAATTTATTGGTGTAAACAAGCCCAAAAAAGGAAGTGAAATTTTGTTGATAATCGTTATAAGCACCATTTAAACTTAAGGTGTTTTTAGGCAAATAGGCATTATAAAAGAGATTTCCTCTTCTTGTGATGGTTCTATAATCTTCAATATACATTTCTGGGATAATTTTATCAATAGTAACATTTGAAAAATCTCTTTTGTAACTTAAACTTAAGTTCGCTTTTTTTGAAAATTCATATGAGATAGCTGCGCTGGGTAGGAAATTTAGATTTGTATCTTTTTTAAAATCGTACTCAAACATGACTTGTTCAAGTCTAAAACCCAAAGAGTAATTAAAATTATGGGTCTTTTTTTTACTGAAATTTACGCTAGTATAATTACTATTTTTCACAAAACTTATCCTAGAGTCATAGGCACTGTTAATTTCACCAAGTGTATTATTAAAAGATTCGCTGTTTGCAGAAGATCCAGCATTAAAGACAAATGTCCCAAGAGAATTCAGTATGGTAAGTTTTGATGATACACCAAGAGAGTTAGTGTTACCACTAGATGTTTGTACTATACTATAGCTGTTATTAAAGTTAAGGTTTAAAAAAGCTTCATTTGATTGTAGGTTTAGATTTTTTTTGAAAGTAGTGAGATTAGTAAATAATGAATATTCAAAGAGATAGTTCTTATTCAGTTTTATTTTATGTGTAAATAATTGCCCTAGATTAAAACCAGAGTTCACTTTATCTTCATCAAAGTTGGTTTGAAAGCCTGAGAACCTATTTTTAATATTCCCGTTTTGATTTTCTCTATTATGATTTAAAGATAGTATGTAATTGAAATAATTTTTAGCATTTGGTTTTGATTCAAATTGAATCTTATTGCTATTGAATAATAATCCACCTTCCAAATTCGAATTTTTATCAATTACAATTTCTTCTTCTGAAAAAAAAATTTGCTTCGATCGTAAAAATTCAGTTTGCTTTATGTTATTTAGTATAGAAAAACCCGAAACTTTACTTTTCTTTGACAATTTATCACTAAAATTGAAAGAATAAAATTTAATATCTTTTGTATTTACATCATCAGAAGCGAATAAAAATGTAGGAACGTTTTCGTCTACCGTCATAGAATTTGAGTTGGTCTCGGCAATAATTTCATCACTTATTCCTCTTTTAAGCTCTAGATAATCGTTCACTGTAAATGCTACCGTATTGGTATTATTAATCTCAGAAATAAGATTGAGTTTAGCTTTACTCGCAAAATTATAAAGATTATTATGTCCTCTGTACCGTTTTTTAAAGCCGTATTCAAGATCAATATCACCCTTAAAAGTATTTTTATACGACTCTTTTATCCTAATATTAAGTGCGGTTCTATTTTGATTATTAAAACCTTCTATAGCTGCTAGATTCTTGAAGTCTTTTAGAAGTTCAATTTTTTCAATCATTTCAGATTTAATGTTATCAGTCGCTAACTGATGCTGGTCTCCATAAAGTTCATCCCCTTCAATTAATAAATCATCAATTTTTCTTCCTCTAAATTTTATTTTGCCGTTGTCATCAATACTGATGCCTGGAAGTTTTTTTAAAACATCTTTTAATTTTTGTTCAGATCCGTTTAAAAGTTTTTTTAGATTATAAGAAATAGTGTCGTTTTTCTCGGTAACGTCTGCAAAGTCTGCTTTTATTACCACTTCTTTCATAACTATAATTTCATTTTTAAGTGTAATATTATGTATTAAAGGTGATGTTGTGATATCGAAGTTTAATTCAACGAAGTAGGGAACAAACCCGACGCAACTAGCTTTAAGAATAAAATTTTTCTCTTGGATATCAGGACAAGTAAGTTCAAACTGCCCTACAGTATTAGACTGCTTAAAGACGATAAGCGAATTATCTTTCTTATTATAGAGCCTAACATTAACAAGTGAAACTGGATTTTGTAATGAATCTTTTACGGTTCCTTTTATAAGATTTTGGCCATGAGAATGAAAAAACGAAAGTGTAAATAAAAAAAAGATAAATCTCATATATAGGTTGACCTATTTGATAATAATAGACGATTTAGTAGTGGTTGTACTGCCATTTACAGTAGTTGTAGAACTTGGTTTTAGTTTACTTATTTTATCTCTTACATAACTTTCAACTTGTGCCATAGTAACCGTTTCATTAGGTAGAACTGGATTTTTAATAACTATTGGATTTTTATCAATTTTTACCGTGGTAGCTACATATTCATAGTAAGGTGTACCTAAATACAATATCAGACCCGGGAGTCCATCAAATTTATCAGGGCCAGCGTTTACTGCAATGTCCTCGGTAAACCAGGCTGTAAAATCATAACCAAAGGAATTAGATGTAGCCTTTTTACATTTAAATCCATTTATTTCTCTAGTTTCATTGGTAATTTGCCAATTCCACTCTTGTAGTTTGTCATTACCGTAAAAATCTTTACCATTGTATATTTGGAATAACAACTCATTTTTAATGAAATCTTTGTAATACCATTTTTCGATTAACTTGTTTCCAATTTTATATGATGTTTCTTCTCTACCTGTTGTGTTTTCTATAACTACTGTCTCTTTTATATCTACATTTTTAGTTTCTAAGTTATTTTTGTACAAGGAAATTCCATTATTATATTCAAGGGTGTAATAATAGGTTTCAAGAGCTTGCTTTTTTAAAAAATCAGTCATTGCAGAGAGTCTTTCCTGAGATACTATTCTTCTTTCAGAATATTTTACGAGTACTGTTTGTGAGTAAATCCCAATAGAACTCATTATAAATAGTAATACAAATTTTAGCTTCATAAATTAATTTTTAAAAGCAAGTTGTACAAAAGTGTATACAACTTGCTTTTTATTAAACTATTAATTATTATTAGTCTTTAATTGTATAGCATGTAGTTGTAGTTACAACCTCATATCTTTCATACACTTGACCGTCCATTCCCATAAACGATTCTACAAATAAATAACTTTTTCTAGTTACGCAATAGGTTAAGTCGAAAAATACAGTTTTGTCCTCTTCCGTTAAAGACATCTCTTTTGATTTTGTATCTCTAGTTGTTTCAACAATGATAGATTTCGATTGAATCTCATTTGCACTTGCAAATAAAGAAACGAATAAAAAAGCAAATAATAAAATTGATTTTTTCATTTTTAATTTTTTAGTTAATGATTAATTTATAATGGTATACCTAGTAACAAATCAAAAAAAAAAAAAAAATGAATTACGCAAGTTTTTTCTTTATTTTTTCTTTATTTTTAATTTTTTAATCTCCTTATAGTCAATCAAAAAATTAAAAATTAATCCCGTTTTAGTCAACTTTCATACTAGTTTCAATAAAATTATGAATAACAATTGGGAACGGAAAATTTCGCAAAGTTTTAATATCTATTGCGTTTTCTAAAGTTTCTTCTACTTGAACCTTCCAAAACCTAATATATAAATGCTGGTGGGATAATTTGTGTAACACACTCTTTGTGTTGTACTCATATATAATAGGTTTTGATTCCTCTTTGCCATATACTTCTTGAACATATTCATTCACACAATCAAAACCTTCCTCTTTATCCGTTTCTAAAACTGGAAACTCATATAGGTTGTGCCAAATTCCTTTATCAATACGTTTTTGAACTAAAGCATTACTGTTAGCATCTTCAAAAACTAAATAATTAAAGTAGCGATTTCGTACTTTTAGTTTTTTGGATTTTACAGGCAATTGATCGACTTTCTTTTTTTGTAAAGCGGCGCAGCTATCGTTAAAAACACAAACACCACAATCAGGACTTTTAGGCACGCATTGCAAGGCACCAAACTCCATTATGGCTTGATTAAAAAGCGCGGGTGTATCTTTTGGCATCAGTTCAAAAGCCAGGGCAGCAAATTCATTTTTGGCTGCAGCCTGCGCAATATCTGTTTCCACATCAAAATAACGAGCCAAAACCCGAAAAACATTACCATCAACTACAGGAACCGCTTCGTTATAGGCAAATGATGCAATTGCAGCCGCCGTATACGTGCCTACTCCTTTTAGCTTTAAAAGCTCATTATAATTTTCTGGAAACACACCAGACAGTTCAGTAGCTATGTATTGGGCAGTTTTGTGCAAATTACGTGCTCTAGAATAATATCCTAATCCTTGCCACAATTTTAAGACTTGTTCCTCACTTGCAGCGGCCAAATCAAAAACAGTGGGAAATGCTGTAGTAAAAGCAAAAAAATAGGGCATTCCTTGAGCTACACGTGTTTGTTGCAACATGATTTCTGAGAGCCAAATCTCGTATGGATTTGTAGTATGACGCCATGGCAAATCACGTTTGTTTTGTAAATACCAATCTATCAGTGTTTTATAAAAAAATCATGTTTTAATTATTTGTTAGCAAAAGTAAAAGTTTATGTAATTAAAATTTAATGAATTAGCTTGAATTATTGTTTTTTAAATTCCTATATTTGCAAACTCAAAAAAATAGTACAACATTATAAATAGGAAAGAAAATGACGAAAGCAGATATCGTAGCAAAAATTTCAGAAAAATTAGGTCTTGAAAAAGGAGATGTACAAGCAACTGTAGAGACCTTTATGAATGAAGTTAAAAATTCATTAGAAACTGGCGACAATGTATATTTAAGAGGTTTTGGAAGTTTTATAGTGAAGACTAGAGCTGAGAAAACAGGTAGAAATATCTCAAAAAATACAACTATTAAGATTCCTGCACATAACATTCCTGCATTCAAACCTGCAAAAGTTTTTGTAGAAGGAGTGAAAACAAATAACGAAGCAAAATAATAATATTAATCATAAAATCGACAAGACATGCCAAGTGGTAAAAAAAGAAAGAGACATAAGGTAGCAACGCACAAACGTAAAAAAAGAGCGAGAGCTAACCGTCACAAGAAGAAAAAGTAGTTTTAAACTACTTTTTTCTTTTTAAACGTTCATTGAAATTGAAAAAAGATGAAAGAGTATGGAAAAAAGAATATAGACTCAAAAAGCCTATGTTCTTTAATCTATTCTCGACTAATCTTCTTTTCTCCGGGTACAATACCTGTTAAAATATTGTTTAATCCATCCTTACTTTAGCCGTCAGCAGTTAGCCGTCAGCCTTTAGCCAACTTATTAAGCTAAAAGCCAAAAGCTAAAAGCTAAAAGCTTTTTGTTGGGATAAAAATTTACAAATGAATAAAGAATTAATCATTAGATCTAGTTCTGAAGCTGTAGATTTTGCCTTATTAAAAGATGGAAAACTAATTGAATTACACAAAGAAGAAGAAAAAAGCAATTTCCAAGTAGGTGATATTTTTATTGCTAAAATCAGGAAACCAGTTGCCGGACTTAACGCTGCTTTTGTAAACGTAGGCTTTGAAAAAGATGCCTTTTTACACTATCATGACTTAGGTCCCAATTTATCTTCCCAACTGAAATTCATAAAACTTGTAAGCGCAGGTAAAATAAAAGATTTCTCCCTAAAAAACTTTCAGTTTGAAAAAGAAATAGACAAAGATGGCACCATTACTGATGTTTTGAATGCCAATCAATCTGTTTTAGTACAAGTCGTCAAAGAACCTATATCTACAAAAGGACCAAGAATAAGCGCTGAGCTTTCTCTTGCCGGAAGATTTATAGTTTTGGTTCCGTTTTCTGACCGCGTTTCTATTTCACAAAAAATAGAAGACAAAAAAGAAAAAGAACGCTTGAAACGATTAGTACAATCCATCAAACCAAAAGGATTTGGTGTTATTGTTCGCACAGTAGCCGAAGGCAAAAATACAGCCGAGTTAGAAAAAGATTTGCAGAACCTGCTTAGCAGATGGACTGCAATGTGTAAAAAATTACCAACTGCTCATCATCCCTCAAAAGTATTAGGCGAGCTCAACAGAGCTTCCTCTATACTAAGAGACGTTTTTAACGATACCTTTAGCGGTATTCAAATAGATGATGAAGAGTTGTACAACCAAACAAAGGATTACTTGCAAGAAATTGCACCATCCAAACAATCAATTGTAAAGTTCTATCAATCAAAAGACACACCTATTTTTGAGAAATACAACATAGAGCGACAAATCAAGACTTCATTTGGGAAAACAGTTTCCATGAGTAAAGGGGCTTACCTTATTATAGAACACACCGAAGCGTTGCACGTTATTGACGTAAACAGCGGAAACCGTTCTAACAAAGCCACCAACCAAGAAGATACTGCTATGGAAGTCAATATGATTGCTGCTGCCGAAATCGCTAGACAATTGCGTCTCCGAGATATGGGCGGTATCATCGTAGTTGATTTTATCGATATGTCTAATCCTGAAAATCGCAAAGTCTTGTTCGATTTCTTGAAAGAAGAAATGAGCGATGATAAAGCCAAGCACAAAATCTTACCTCCTAGCAAATTTGGATTAGTTCAAATTACACGTCAAAGAGTAAGACCAGAAGTTAATATTAAGACCAGAGAAGAAGATCCAAACAATGTAGAAGGCGAAATTGAAGCGCCAATTCAAATCATTGATAAAATATCTTTTGATCTAGAAAGAGTATTAAAAAACCACAATCAAGTTGTTCTTAATGTTCATCCGTTTGTGGCCGCATACCTTACCAAAGGTTTTCCATCATTGCGTTCAAGATGGTTTCTTGAACACAAAAAATGGGTGAAAATTATACCTCGTGATGCTTACACGTACCTAGAATATCACTTTTATGACAAAAAAGAAAATGCTGTCATAGAATAAAACAAACTCCTCAAGAAATTGGGGAGTTTTTTTTTGCTCTTTTTTTAGGAGCTTTTTCCAGCTATTCGTTACAATCTTATATGCCGTCCCGAAGTTTCGGGATTGGCACATAAGGATTTTCACTACTATCTGGGCTAGGGAAATCAATTTCAAAAGAAAATTTTCTAATAAAATGACATTCAGAATTTAAAAGCTACTCTCTTACAATCTCAATCTTCCTCCTAATTTCGTTTCCAAATTCATCTACCACAGTGATGTAATGAAACCCTGTTGTTGCCGAGATTGGCATTTCATGAAAGGTTTTCGTACTGCCTTTAAACACTTGGTCAACATACCAAAAAAGTTTACTATCTCTTTGCGAATGCGCTACTTTTAAAATCACAGGCTGAACTTCGCTATTAAAATTCTTGGTAAGATAGATTTTGCTATTCGTTTTCGGATAAATAAAATCCATTGTAGCCGTTTGTGTTCCCATACAATCACTCCTAAAAGGTGGCAAAGGCAAGTATTCAATATGCTGACTTTTGTAATACCAAGCCATCACAGGTGGCAAAATGAACCAGTTTTTGGTCACTATATTTTCTATGTTTTCACAACTGCTGTTCACTTGAAATTGCAATGATTTATCCAGATGCACCGTTTTATGATACGGACAAATCGAAGTGTTTTTTCCTTTCTTCGAAACCAGTTGTTTTATTTTGGTACAACCATCCTTAGCCAAATAACCACTCAAACTACACACCTCAACTTCTTCTAAATCCTTAATTGGTATATCAAACCATCGTTGTCTAGGCAATAAATTAAAAACATCAAATAAAATCGGTGCTGCGCTAGTAACTCCCGTCAAGGTTGGTCTACCCTCGCCTGTTGCATTACCTACCCAAATACCAACCACATACTTCGCGTTAGTACCTATCGCCCAGGCATCACGATTCCCGAAACTTGTTCCCGTTTTCCAAGCAATCTTGAGTGAACTGTCATAAAATTTCCAAGCCTCGTCACCTTCGGGCCGATTGACTTGTTCCATTGCGTTATACGTCAGCCAAATTGATCCTGCACCCAAGATGTTCTTTTGCTTGGTTTCATCACCAAAATTAACTTGAAAATCATCATCGTAATTCAGTTCTGCAAATTCATTTGATCTGTAGTTTCCTTGATTTTTATTGAAATAATTCAAAGTAGAAGATAAACCGGCGTACGTTCGGCACAAATCCCATAAATTGCTTTCGGCACCACCCAAAATAAGTGACAAGCCGTAATGATCAGGCGGTTTTGAAATATCCCGTAACTTGAATCGCTGTAATTCTTCGTAAAATTTATTCACTCCAAAATCCTGTAACATCAATACAGAAGGAATGTTCAAGGATCGCGCTAATGCACGATGGGCAGGGACGGCTCCATCAAATGTGAGGTTGAAATTCTGAGGCGTATAGCCCGCAATCTGCGTTGGGATATCAGCTACTAGCGTATTCGGCAGTAACTCACCATCATCGAGCATACCGGCGTATAAAAACGGTTTCAGAATACTTCCTGTACTTCTTGGCGCATCAATAATATCAACATCTTTTTGATGATTGCCATCCGTAGGCGAGTTGCCCACATAACTCATCACTTTTCTATTGGACACATCGATAACCAAAATAGCCAAATTATGAACTTCATTTTGCTTGTATTGATTGTAATAATACTTTGCAATTTGATTAACTCTGTTCTGCAACCCAATTTCTACTGTGGTTTTCACCCGAGTTCCATCTTGATTCTTAGCTACTCTTTGCAATAAATGAGGTGCAATTTGTGGCAAATCATACGGTTTTTGAGGCAAAGGTTCGTCTATTGAAAGCTCGTAAGTCTGTTTATCAATGACTCCTTCTTGCTTTAATTTCAACAAAAGTCGGTTGCGTTTACTCAATAATTTGATTTGGTTTTTCCCGGGATAAATCAAACTAGGCGCATTGGGTAAAACGGCCAATGTTGCACTCTCGGCCCACGACAATTGATGGGATTGCACGCCAAAATACCGCCAAGAAGCCATTTCGAGACCCACCACATTTCCGCCAAAAGGGGCGTGAGCCGCATACAATTCTAATATTTCGTTTTTAGAATAGCCCAATTCTAATCGGGTGGCGAGAATGAGTTCGATTATTTTCTCAAAATAAGTCCGCCCTTTTCCGTTTCTGGACAAGCGAATAACTTGTTGAGTCAGCGTACTTCCTCCACGAACGACTTTGCCTGCCTTCCTGTTTTGCTGAACAGCATTGACCATCGCCACAGGATTGAAACCAGGGTGTTTATAGAAATATTCGTCTTCAAAATAAACGATACACTTCTTGAATTTATCAGGAACGCTGTCTTGTGCAGGAAATCGCCATTGTCCATCGAGAGCAATTTTGGCGCCAAGCAATTCGCCTTCTTTACTTTCAATCACCGTAGAATAAGGTTCTTGAAACAAAGTTCGTGGCAACGAAAAATAATAAACCACCAACAGCAAAAAGGCTATTGATGATTTAATTTTATTTCTTTTTATCCAATTTATGATGCGTTGTAGGAACGCTATGAGTTTGTTTTTCAAAGTGATTTTTATTTAACCGTAAGAATGGCAAAGTATTTTACTGATTTTAAAAACATCATATAGTTACTGTTTTATCTGCGTGAATCTGCAAAATCTTCGTGCCGCACTTTCACGCAGATTTTGCAGATTTACGCAGATTTACATGTGCCATAAAACTTATTCCTATCTGTTTAAAATCCGTTGCATCCGTGTCATCTGCGTGCCATTGAATGCTATTGAGTACTATTTCACCACTTGTACCCAAAACCCTTTCGTTCTTGCCAAAAACGTATTGTCATACATTGCTTCGCATTGCAATCCAGGCAAATAATACGTTCCTAAATAAGAGGCATTCAGCAATATTCTGAACGTTTTTACTTCTCCAGCTTTCAATCCAAAATAGAAATTAGTTCTATCATCGCGAATATCAATATAATCAGCTACGTTATTGGTGGCGTCTCCATAATCAGTGAAACGAGTGTTTACAATCTCGAAACCAGAAGGCAAAATTTGTGACAACGCCACATTTTCTACACGTTCATTTTTTAGGTTTTTAACCGTAACCTCAGCAACAAACTCAGTTCCTTGATTGATTTTAGACACATCGATAACGCCTCCTTTTCGGTTTTTGAAAACAATTGAAGCCGAAACATTACTCTGAATCGCTTTTTCTTGTCCAATTGGAAGAATTCCAGTATTCAACACACGAACGTACAATCTATTCTTTCTATTGTTTTTTAGAGTCACACTATTCGAACCCGTTTTAACTACTAAACTTCGGTCTGCGATGGTTTTTGTTGTTTTTATTGATTGTGCTTTTCCGTCTTTACTGAACTGGACATCGATTCCTTTTGGACCATTACTCACAGAAAACTTTGCCATTGCATACAAACCATACGCCGTAGTTTGCGTACTCATCCATTGGTCGCTAGACATGTCTTTGGCTAATTTTGTTGCCATTGCAAATGCTTTTTGCTTTTGCCCAAGCAATAACAAAGTTTCTAGAGCCATGGCACGATTCCTATCAGCAGAACCATAATAGTAATAATTATAGTTGGAATTGTCATCAATTGAAGTATTCAGCAACAACGATAAACCTGCCGATTTTTGCCCTGCCAATACATACGCCGAAGCCAAACGCAATTTACTTTCGTTCGAAATTCCTTTGGTTTCACGCAATCTGTTCATCGAAGACAAATCGGGAGCTCCTGCCAACGCTAATGTGTATAAACGATACGATTGTGCCAAATCATTTCCATAACTCGGCATAAATCGCCATTGTTTGGCTTCTTTTTGTTGATACGAAATCCATTTTGATTTGAAATTGATCGGCAAGAAATACCCTTTTTTCTCTGCTTCAATCATAAAATGTCCCGCATACGAAGTACCCCAATCATCGGCGACGGTTCCTCCTTGCCAGTATGCCATTCCCCCATTCGATAATTGAAAACCTCCCAAACGAGTAATTCCAGCGGTCACATTTTTTTGAATTAATTGCTGACGCGTAGCATCCAAATCGACAATATCATTTAAATACAATTGTGGAAAAACTGACGAAGTCGTTTGCTCGACACAACCGTGAGGATATTGAATCAGATATTGTAATCGCCCGTTTAAATTGATCGTTGGCATTGAGGAAACCTCCAGTTTTGCCTTATTACTTCCCGAAACACCAAATGTTTTCCACGAAATAGTTTTAGTACTATTCGGTTCCAAAATCACATCAGTAAATGTATTGGTCACTGGATTCGGATTGGTCATATCGATCTCTACATCATACACTGATTTTTCCTTACCCGAAGTTGCGACGATCTGCACTTTCCCAATTCCGGTGACAGAACCTACGGCCAAATTGAAATAGGCCATTTTTTCGTCAGGCTGAGCAAATGACAATTTTTGAGTGGCGCTGCCTATAACTTTTAATCCGTTGTTCGTTTTAATCTGAACGGTAACATTTTTGATGTTTTTTTCCATGGCAAAAACAGTCACCGGAATTGTCACTTTCTCGGATGGAGAGATTTTTCTTGGCAACGAAGCCAAAACCATCAAAGGACTGCGAACCGGAGTCGCTTTTTCGGCACTTCCGTACGCACTTGAAGTTGCATCGCCAGCCACGATCATTGTTTTTACGGAGCCAATGTACTTCGGTAATTTTACCTGATGGGTTTTGGTTTGTCCTTTTTCTAATTTAAAAGGTCCCATATAAATTACAACCGGTTTGAAACGATTGGCTTTTTTGGCTTTTCCACCACCCAGATCTTGGTCACCACCAATACTGAAAATCTGATTTACTTTTCCGCCGTACGCTCCAATCACATCATCATAAATATCCCATGTTTTTACACCCAAAGCTTCACGAACATAGAAACTATCCCAAGCATTTGGCGCTTTGAAACGAGTTAAATCCAATAATCCTTCATCAACAATAGCAATGGTGTAGGTCATTGCTTTTCCAGATTGTTCGCTCACTTTTATAGCGAATGATTGCTCCGGACGCAAGACATCAGGCATTACTAATTTGGGAGCAAGAATGGTGTTTTTATCAACCACTTCAATGGGCACAATTCCATACATTCGGATTGGCGAATCATTTTTGGTTGAAGCATGTGGTTGCAAAAGCGTAATATTAAAATACACATTTGGAGCCATAGCAGCCGTAATGGGAATAGTAACTTTGGTTTCTCCTTTTTGGGTCTTCGCCCAAAGAGTCTGCACTACTTTTGAACCATTTTCAATAGAGATAAAAGCTCGTCCTCCTGCACTAGATGGAAACGAAATTTGAGCATTTTCACCCACTGCATACTTCTCCTTATCCGTAGAAAACACTAACATATTCGCCGTAGCAGCATCTGTATTTCTAGTTTTTCCAGACCATGTTGGCCAATCGATATTTACCGTCAAAGCCGTTGCGTGTCCGCCAACAGCATCAGAAACCCGAATCATATAACGTCCCCACTCTTCATCACTCAAGGCAAAACGGACATTCCCTTTTCCGCTAGCATCGGTGTTGATTATAAAAGTTTTGTATGAAGTCGTTGCATTATCAGCGTTATAATTCGATAAATTATCGCTAGATGCATCCCACCACCAGCGCCATTCTACCTTGTAAACTTTTACTTCCAGGTTTTTAACCGACTTTGGTCTTCCGTTTTCATCGACCGTAACCACATCAAATTGGTTCATGGTTCGAGTTTCTAGCATTCCGTATTTGTTAGGCTCAGGTGACTTAATCCCCACATAAGTAGGGTACGGCGAGTAGGTCGTAGCTATAACATCGGTGCTAAAATCACCGCCTTCTTCATACACTTTGGTAATAAACGACGCTTTCAACATTCCAGGTGCTTCTCCTTGTATTTTCGGGTCAATCGTAGCATTCGCTTTTCCACTAGCATCTAATTTACCTGAGAAAACGGTAACTTCTTCGGTGCTGAATTTTCGAACCAAATCATCAAAAATATACTTGTCATAATTCTTGAAAGTCGTTATTTGTTGCGAAAATTTGGCTTGCATTTCCACATTCAAATTTTTGGCCACAGCGCCATGAAGCCATGCCACTTCCAGGTTGCTAGTGTTTGGATAAGCCGAAGAAAGTATAGCTCGTTTGAACGTGTTTTTGATTTTCAAACGATTGGGTTTAATCGTTTCAATTTTGATACTTTTATAAAACTTCGCACCACCCACGCTAACCATTGCTTCCCAATTTCCTGTAGGAGCATCATTTGCTGTTGGAACTGTAAATGCATAATGATTCCATTCATTCGATTTTTGAACCGTTTGATACGTAACTTTCCCATTTGGATCGGCTAGTCTAAATTTGATAGGGTGTCCTAGTGGAATTTTATTCGAAGCATTATTCAAAATAAAAGACAGATACAAATTATCTCCAGGACGCCAAACGCCTCGTTCCCCATAAATGAATCCTTTAAGTCCTTTTTGCAAAGTCTCACCAGACACATTAAAATTACTCACTGACAATGAATTCCCGTCGTCTAATTTAACATAAGTAGACTCCGTGCCTTGCGTTACAATAGCAAAATAGGCAAATTTATCCAACTGAAAAGTCGCAATTCCATCGCTATTGGTGGTTCCTGTAGTTATTTTTTGCTGCTGAAAAGTATACAAATCTACTCTTGCATTTGTAACTGGCTCCGTGGTGACAATATTATTTACGGCAAACAAATACGATTTGTTTTCGCCTCTTTTTGCAATTACACCCAAATCAGTAGCCAGAATATTAGTTGCTATTTTGGCATTATAAAAATAAGAACTCGAGCAAGGATCCTGACTTTCTCTCCATTCGTAATCATCGTAGTAATAATCATCATAAGAGTTTCCGCTGTAATTAACATCATTCTCATCAACCTCTTCTTCCTCTTCGGTTGTATCCTCATCAGCAGTTTCGCATTTGTACAAAGAATATTTTTTCTTGTAAACAAACTCTACCCTATAAATCGCACCTGGTTCAGGAGTAATAATTTTAGATAAATCGAGAGCAAAAGTGTTCCACTTACTTAGATTTAGTAATGTATTTTCTTTTAAATTCAGAGTTGATTTGGCAATAGGCTGCGCCACTCTTTTCAGGTTTTGGCTGCCATTGAGCTCGTTGTATTGCAAAAATTGCATGATGTTGTTTTTGTAAATCTTATACACTTTTACATCAACAGCACTTAGGTTTACCGCTTCAAAATTGAGTTTTAAGTTATTAGAACTTGGCAGAATTGTTCCGTTTTTGATAAACCGAACGCTTGGCTTTATTTCATCAAAGGATATTTTCTCGGTGTAATTTTCATTTAACTTTCTACCGTATTCGCTTTCTATTCCCTGAAAAACTTCTAACAAGAGTTCTCCGGTAAGCTTTTGCAAATCCACAACTGGTTCAGGCTCAACAAAAGCAACTTCTTCCGGTTCTTCAACCACTGCACTATCAACAGCCACAGCCGAAGTATCAATATTTACAACTGATTCAACCGCTTCCACTGGCTCTGGAGCCACTTCAACTGGTTGTTGAACGGGTACTTCATTACTAAAATAAACTTTCAATACATTTCCTTGTGCAGAAAATTTTAAATTATTGGTATTTTGAATAGCGACTAATCCTTTAAAATCTTGTCCTTTTTCTAAGGGTTCCGAAAAATTAATAGACAAGGTTTGATTATCTCCTTCTTGAATTTCTGTCTTAACTACTTTAAACTCTTTCAATGCCGTGATCGGGAAATCGATAGTCCCTTTTTGATCGATATCAAAATCACTTCCGTCGTATTTTATCTCCAAATTACTTTTAGATTCCAATCGTTGAATGCTGTCAATTCTGAACTTGAATTCTTTTCCAACTGCAGTGGTTTTTTCGAAAACAATTTTCAAATCGCTTCCGTTATGCTCCGCTTCAATCAATTTTTTAGCGGTTTCCAAATCCATATTATCAGCTGTTTTGAGTACCGCATTCAAGTATTGGTATTCTGGGCTGTAGGACTGCAAATCCAGCGTATTGACCACAAAATCTTGCTTAATCGTTTTTACCGTAAAGTTAAAATTGGATAATGTTTTATCTTTTTCAGCAACCTTTGGATTCAGTTGATCCAAATGCAAAGTCACTTGATATTCCATACCTGATTCCAGCTTTTTTTCAGGAATAAAAGCAATCGTATTGGTTGAAAGCGCAATTACTTTACCGTCTACACTTGGAGAAATGGTGAACAAATCGTTATCTAAAACCTCATTGACTTTCCATTCTTTTTTATCAAAAGCCAAAACTACCCTAATATCCGATTCTGAAGAGACAATTCCTCCCGTAAAACTGACGATAAACTCTTTGAATAAGGAGAAATCTGAATTAAAATCGGCGGCAGATTTTCTACCACAGGCTTGAAACAAAAAAAACACACATAACACGTAAATTAATCCTTTTGTTTTCACTTTTTGCTAGAGTTAATGGGTTATAAATTAAATTATTGCACATCTCACAAGTAACACAATAACTAGATAGTTACCGTAATATTGTAGTAAATGTAGAATAATTAATTTATTATTTTAAGAAGAAAATTCTTTGAGAGGAAATTATTTTTTAAAGGTCTTTTTTAGGAGCTAATCCAGCTATTCGTTACAATCTTATATGCCGAACACCGGCACATAAGGATTTCCACTGCTATCTGGGCTAAAGAACATCTTGAATAGTCTACTTCCTTCTCTCAGCAAAAAATCGTTTCATCAAATCAGCGGCTTCATTGGCCATGATTCCTTGCACTACAGAAGTTTTAGGATGCAATTTTGTTCCAAGAGTGATAAAACCGCGTTGTTCATCACGAGCTCCAAAAACAATTTTAGAAATTTGGCTCCAATACAAAGCGCCAGCGCACATCTGGCAAGGCTCGAGTGTTACATAAAGCGTGCAACCAGTTAAATATTTTCCACCTAGATAATTTGCAGCAGCAGTGATGGATTGCATTTCGGCATGAGCTGTCACATCATGAAGTAATTCGGTTAAATTATGACTTCGAGCAATGACTTTGTTATCAATGACAATTAGCGCACCAACAGGAATTTCGCCTTTTTCAAAAGCCATTTCTGCTTCCTGCAAAGCTTTTTTCATGAAATATTCGTCGGTGAATGGGTTTATCATATGATCCCTAACCCCAAAAGGGGAATAATTAAGTTAAACACAAAAATAGAAAACAAAATCGTAAATTCGCTTTTTATAAAACAATGAAAAACAGTTTACTTTCAAACATTAATAACCCAACCGATTTACGCTTGCTTGACGAAGCGCAACTTCCTCAAGTTGCACAAGAATTACGTGATTTTATAATCGATATTGTGGCCGTAAAAGAAGGTCATCTTGGTGCAAGCCTTGGTGTTATTGAATTGACAATTGCCTTGCATTATGTTTTTGACACCCCAAATGATTTATTGATTTGGGATGTGGGCCATCAAGCCTATGGCCATAAAATACTGACCGGCCGAAGAGAAAATTTTCATACTAATCGTCAACTCGGAGGAATTTCTGGTTTCCCAAAAAGAAGCGAAAGCAATTACGACACCTTTGGCGTAGGCCATTCTTCCACTTCTATTTCGGCGGCACTCGGAATGGCAATAGTATCTAATTTGAAAGGCGATTTCAACAAACAACACATAGCTATTATTGGGGATGCTTCTATTGCCTCAGGTATGGCTTTTGAAGGATTGAATCACGCTGGAGTTACTGATGCTAATTTACTCGTAATTCTCAATGATAACGCTATTGGGATTGACCCAAGCGTAGGTGCTTTGAAACAATACCTCACTGCGGTCAAAGAAGGGAAAAATCCAAGGCAAAACAACATGATTAAGTCCTTGAATTTTGATTATTCGGGGCCTATTGATGGTCATGATGTTTTTGCGGTGATCAAAGAATTAAAGCGTTTACAAAAAATAAAAGGTCCTAAATTTTTACATTTAATTACCACCAAAGGAAAAGGCCTGCAACAAGCCGAAGAGGATCAAGTAAAGTACCACGCTCCGGGAAAATTTGATGCCGCAACGGGCGAAATCATAACAAAACAAGAAGATAATTTACCTCCAAAATACCAAGATGTTTTTGGCTTGACCGTTTTAGACTTGGCTCGAAAAAATGAAAAGATAATAGGAATAACACCTGCAATGCCCTCCGGTAGTTCGTTGAAATTTATGATGGATGCGTTTCCAGAACGTGCTTTTGACGTTGGTATTGCAGAGCAACACGCTGTGACTTTAGCCGCCGGAATGGCAACACAAGGCATGATCGTTTATTGCAACATTTACTCGACATTTTTACAAAGAGCTTATGACCAAATCATTCATGATGTGGCTTTGCAAAATCTTCCGGTAATTTTTTGCCTGGACAGAGCTGGATTGGTTGGCGAAGATGGAGCTACACATCACGGTGTTTTTGATATAGCGTACCTGCGTTGCATTCCTAATCTAATTGTTTATGCTCCGAGGAACGAAATTGAACTTCAAAATATTTTATATACCGCGCAATTAGGACTTGCAAACCCGATTGCTATTCGGTATCCTAGAGGTCGGGGTATAATAAACAACTGGAAAGAAAAATATCTGGGTCATTATAATGCTATAGCCATTGGTGCCAGCAGCTGTCTTATAGCCGGTTCAAAAGTGGCTGTTTTATCGAATGGTACTATTGGAAATAATGTTACTTTGGCTCTAGCCAAAATAAAAAAAACCACTACTATTGCCCACTATGATTTTCCTTTTGTAAAACCATTAGACGAAAAAAGTTTACACCAAATTTTCAGTCAATTTGACTCTATCATTACCCTTGAGGACGGTACCGTAAAAGGAGGATTTGGTAGTGCCATCACAGAGTTTGCAGTCTCTTATAAATACCAATCACAAATTACTGTTCTAGGAATTCCAGATGAATTTATAGAACACGGAACTGTAAACGAGTTACAACAATATTGCAAAATTGACGTTTCTAGTCTAGAAAAAGTTTTTTTGAGTTACTAATTTTTATCAATGTTCTACATGAAATCAAGAGTTTACTTAATCCTATTTATACTTACTATCCCACTATGTGGATTTGCACAAGATACCATTCAAAATAATTATGTGAATGCTTTACAGACTGTAAATACTTTGACTAAAACACACAAGTTGACCCGAATTCCTTTACGTATAAGAACCAAAACACATTTGTTACCTTTTTCATATTGGACAAATAAAAACAGTTTAGGTTTTGATATTTCAGAGGTAGCCTTTGTAAACTGGTCTGCTGGAGGAACAAGTTCTATATCCGGTTTATTGAAAGGAAAATTTCTTCGAAATTATGCTCGAGATAACTACAATTGGTCTAATGAATTAATATTTAGATACGGTTTAAACAAACAAGATGGTATTGAAGTACGAAAAACCGAGGATGCTATTCAATTAAACTCCACATTTGGTTATAGAAAAGACACTCTTTCTAACTGGTTTCATTCAGCAAAATTCAACTTTAATACACAGTTTACCAATGGATTTGCATACCCTAATACCGAAATAGCAATATCAAAACCATTTGCTCCAGCCTATATCTTTATGGGAATAGGAGCTGAATACATTGATCCTGACAAAAAGAAAAACCTGTACATTTCACCGTTTACCTTTAAAACTACTCTAGTCTTAGACCAACGTCTAGCAAATCAAGGTGCTTTTGGGGTTGTAAAAGCTACCTATGACGCAGATGGAAACTTACTTACCGAAGGTGAAACCTATAAAATGGAACTTGGTTTTCTGGTCACCAATAAATATAAAAAAGAGATTTATAAGAACGTTAATTTAGAAAACAGATTGACCTTATACTCTGATTATATCAACCGTTTTGGAAATATTGATGTAGAATGTGACTTGCAAGTACAGCTCGTAGTAAATCAATATGTAAAGGCAAATATTGGCGCTCACGTTATTTATGACGACGATATCAAATCAAAAAGAGAAATAGATGGCAATCAAGTAACCGAAGGACCAAAAATACAATTGAGACAAGCTATTGGAGTAGGAATTGAGTATGCATTTTAAATAAAAAGTCCTGATAAAGATATCTTTATCAGGACTTCTTCTTATTCAAGTAATTACTTTTAATTTATTATTATTTTCTCAACATACTTTAACCCTTCTCCAGTAATATCAATCATATATATACCGGCGCTTAATTGAGTTAAATCGAATGATTTTTCATTACTAAAAGTAACTTTATCAGCTGTATAAACTA
Organism: Flavobacterium sp. CECT 9288; assembly: GCF_918731615.1. Taxonomy (NCBI): domain Bacteria; kingdom Pseudomonadati; phylum Bacteroidota; class Flavobacteriia; order Flavobacteriales; family Flavobacteriaceae; genus Flavobacterium; species Flavobacterium sp. CECT 9288. Next base: position 3,048,298 of record NZ_OU957226.1, read on the forward strand.
ATCTACCATTGATATCGACCACCTTTACATCAACTTGTCCATTATAATTATTGATTCTTACTGTGACATTTCCGGTAGAAGGATTAGGATAAACTCGCATAACATTTTCATCCTCAATATCTAATGTACTTAATGTACAATTAGCACCCGCCGGTGGAACTGTAAAATCTTCTCTTTGGTCATTTCCAATATTTCTATCTCCTCCTGATGCATTAGCTCCTAATCCTCTGGCAGCAAATACCTCCCAGATCATGCAAAAATCTTTACCTCCTGTCAGAGCTTGGTCAGCAGCAATTATTGCATCTCTTGCATCTACAAATGTTGGACTACAAGGTTGCAACTTTATACCATCTAAAACGATACGCATCAACTTATTATTTCCTCCAGTACCAGAATACTTATTGTCATCATAGCCATATTTAGCGATGTAAGCCCACGTTAAATCCCATAACATTGTAGCCCATACTGAACCTACACCATGAACAGAAGTTTGCTCAATTCCATTTGCATCTACAGACTGAAAGAAATTAGTAGATGTATAAGTCATAGGGTTGGTATCTTTATCAGTAGAATAAGGGTAACTTCTAATACCCACTCCATTATTGGGTTGAGAAGAAACAAAAGTACCAATCCCTCTATTAGCTGCACCAACATCCCCGGGCTTTAATTGCATCATTAAAGCAAACCAGTCAGACCAACCCTCGCCCATTTGATCTTTATTTTGAAGGCAACTTGAATTATTTCTACCTCCTGCCAATCGAGTAGAAATACCATGCCCATATTCGTGTGCAATAATGCCGTTATCAAAATCACCATCTGAATTTACAAATGGCTCAGATTGGGATTGAATTTTTACATTTACTGTTCCTGTACTCATCTCAGCCAATAATATATCCCCATTTGAACTACTTATACTGATGGCCGGAATTGTTATGGAATCATCTGCACCTGACATTGAAATTTCAGCATCATCATTATTGATAACAATTACAGCAATAGCGCCAGCATTTTGCGCTGCTTTGACCTTTACTGCAAAATTACAATTTCCACGTTTAACTACTACAATTTTTCCATTTAATGCACTTCTATTTAAAGGGGCTGAACAAGCTTGAGATGTACCACCAGAGTTATCTAAATATAACACTAAATCCGATTGCAAAAATTCAGGGAAAACAGGTAATGCAACCCGTCCAGGGTTAAAAGAATTTTGAGTTGCTATGTAACTTCCAGCAATACTTTCAGGAGAAGTTACTATTAATGGTTTTATAACTGGACCTCTATTCCATAAAAACATTTGCATCCTAGGTCTAGTGCCATCAACAGGAGTAGAAAAATTTGCATTATTTAAACTCATTGGTGTTGCCAATGAACCGTCCTGAGCCTCAGCATTTACATAATCACTTGCTGAGCCTCCACGATCATAATTACTTTCTTGAAAATTACCACTTGGTTCATTAAATCCATATTGGTACCATACGTCATGCATGATGTTATTCATGTAAAACAAATTAGTGGTAGCTGCATCAATGTAAATATTAGCGTTAATATTCGTTCCAGCATATGGAAAATCAAAAAATAAAGACGGTCCTCCATCAGGACTTAGACCTGTATCTTGATTTGTAGCGGAAACATCATCTTTGGCCCAAACATTATTTCCCCTTGTAATGGTATATTCAGGACCAACTGCCCCATCAGTGTCATGCCATCCAAATGGCGAGGCAATGTTGTTCGCAGGATTTGTAATCAATTGAAATGCTCCATGACTTGGACTTTCAATATTATAGGGTATCACCCTGTAAGAACCACCTGAAAATGAAGGTATCGTAGGAGAATATAATTGCAATGGTAATTTTTCCGTTTTGGACAAAATAGTATTATATTCAGTTTTAGAAACTAACTCTTTATGAAAATTACAAGAAATAACCAAATTATTTTTTTCTAATAATTTACCATTTAATGCATCTATCCTAACGCTCCATAAATGATCATGGGTACTTGTATGAATATTAAAATCCCAAGCTAACTTTAAGTTTCCAACTTTATCCTGATGGTATACTAAGTTTGCTGTAACAGGTTCTGACACCCCAATACCATTGCTTAAAGTATACTTATTTACAGAAGTTCTTTCTAAAATGTTGATTTTATCTTTAGCCAATATTCCCAATTGAAAATAAGCTTTGTCTAGTGCATCAGAAACTTGTAGTTTAGGCGATGTAGCATTAACTTTTCTGGCTACATTTTCAACAATCCTACTTTTAACATCGATCACTTGCTTGTCTTTAATTGAAAAATTAGAAACAGCACGAAATATTTCAATTCCGTTGTAACGCTGCACCACATAACAATTCTCTATTCCAGAAGTTGTAGTACCTCCTTCACTTTGAATGGCCCAGTCATTAAAATCTGCATTAGACAAAGTTGTTCGAGAGGCGGGATTTTTTAAGTAATTTTGAATTATTTGGTTGTTTGATTGTGAAAAACCAACAAAAGACACCAAACATATTAAATAAAGTAAATTTTTTTTCATAAAATCACGTAATTAGTTATAAATGCAAAACTAAATATTATAATTTAAATTTCAACAATTAAACCCTTTATTCTTTGAATTTTAACTTTTAGCAGCGGTTATTGTTTTATAGAACAACAATGCATTACCATCAGTTAACAAGGAAATAAAATGACAAATATGCAACAAACGACCGTATAAATTGTCTTTTTCTAATTGATGCTTTTCTGGCAACATTTTTAAAATTAAGGTATCATAATTAGAGGCTACACCATTATAATTATTATCAAATGCGGTAATAAATTTATCCAATAAGGTTTGTATAATTTGATAGCCTACAATTTCTTTTTCGATCACTTCACGACTTTGATAGATTTTCTCGACACTGATCTTGATAATATCATCCATCTGAGCTTTGTACTTGCTTTTATCCATTAAGGCATAAGGAAAATTTCCTTGCAAAATGAGCTCTTCGTTTTCAATAAAAACTTTTACGGCATCGCTGATTAAACTGCCAATAGCTAATGCGCGCAAATAGCTTATTCGGTCTTCTTTAGTTTCAAGTGTTTTGTACTTGGAAGTATCAATACTGTCTTTTACTAATTTTATAAGGTATTCTAATGCGAAATCCTCCGAAACCAAACCAAGATTCATTCCGTCCTCAAAATCGATAATGGTATAACAAATATCATCAGCAGCTTCAACGAGATAGGCCAAAGGATGGCGTTCAAAACCAACATCTTCTCCGGATTTATTCGGAATCAAACCCATGTCATGTGCTACTTCTTGAAAAAAAGCTTTGTCAGTTTGAAAAAAACCATATTTTTTATCAGCGATATTTTTGGTTGGTTTTTTAGGCAAACTCTCTTTGGGATATTTCATAAAAGCACCAAGAGTAGCATACGAAATCCGAAGTCCTCCTTCTATTCCTGGTCTGCTTGCTGTAAGTACCGAAAAACCATTAGCATTACCTTCAAAATCTATTAAATCTTGCCACTCTTTTGCAGTAAGTTGATCTTTGTATTTTTGTCCGTTTCCTATCGAAAAATATTCTCCAATGGCTTTTTCACCCGAATGTCCAAAAGGCGGATTCCCAATATCATGCGCCAATGAAGCTGCAGCCACAATTGCCCCAAAATCATTCATGTGATAACCGTGTACTTCTTTTAAATGCGGGTATTTTGCGATGATTTTTTTTCCTACCAAACGACCCAAAGAACGCCCAACAACGGATACTTCCAGACTATGTGTTAATCTGGTATGCACAAAATCAGTTTTGGATAATGGAATAACTTGTGTTTTATCTTGTAAACTTCTGAACGCCGAAGAAAAAATGATTCGATCATAATCTACTTCAAAACCCAAACGGGTATCGTCTTGTTCTACACGCAATCGTTTGCCTTTGTCGCCTTGACGTTTAAGTGATAAAAGTTGTTCCCAGTTCATCATTGCTAATCTAATTTTCTAGTTTTAAAGGAGCGAATATAAAGAAAAAGAACCCAGCAGAAACAAAAAAAGCGGTCTAAAATGACCGCTTATAGGAACCAAAAACAAGATTAGCCGTTTACAATCTCGCTTTTGCTAAAAATTCATGCTTATTGACCACATAGCTTACTGATAATGTATCATGCCAACCTCTTGAATTGTTGTTTAAAAAGGAAACTATCTCAATAGGAATGAATCGTACTAAGGTTCTAATGAGTATACTTTTTAGGTTTGGTTTGCTGCCATTAGGTTTTACAACTAGCGTTTTAGTGAAGTATTTCCCAAAAGTTCTAGACAAATAAAACTCCATAATGAAATAGTAAAAAAACATCACTATCATCCCAAACAAGGCGTTTTCTGTGGGTGATAAATTGATAATCCAATCTGCTACTTTATAATTCTCTGTTATAACTCCTATCCCGTTAATGAGTACTCCAATTCCGATAGTGAACAAATAAACAATAAACAAATCAATGAGCAGGTTAAAAAATCGCTTGGTTTTAGAAGCTAATAAATCCGCCGAAATAGTTAATGCTGTAGTTTCCATTGTAGTTTTTTTAAAGGGTGGTTTGCTACATTGTAGAGTAAAGTAGCAGTCTTGCAGTTATTTGCATCTTCAATACATACAAAGATACACCCACATACGCCTCCTAGAGTTACACTATTTAGGGAGAGTGTTTCGAAATTCTCACTTTAAGGCTCTAAAACGAACCCTCTCAAGTTAGTGCAACTCAGTATACATATCACTGAAACTAGCAAATATCTTTTCAAGATGCTTAATTCGTAGCCCTGATAGCAGTGGAAATCCTTATAAGCCGGGGTTCGGCGTATAAGATTGTAACGAATAGCAGGAAATAGCTCCTAAAAAAAACAGCTACCAAAAATGATAGCTGTTTTTATAAATATTAAATACTCTTTTTTTTATTTACGATCCACACATTTCACAATCTTCTGGACCAGCATTTTTGGCTAGTTCGATCATGGCTCTGTATTCAGCTGCTGTCATTTCTACAGGTTCAGCTACAACCGGAATTGCAATGGGTTGTTCTTTAATAACAATAGGCTCTGCTTTTTTATCGTTGTTTAATGTAAATTTAATTGCATCAACGGCAGCTTTTGTTCTTAAATAATACATTCCGGTTTTAAGACCTGATTGCCAAGCGTAAAAGTGCATGGAAGTTAATTTAGCATAATTAGCATTTTGCATGAACAAGTTCAACGATTGCGACTGATCTACAAAATACCCGCGCTGGCGAGACATGTCAATGATATCCTTCATAGACATTTCCCAAACAGTTTTGTAAAGATCTTTCAAATCCTGAGGGATATCAAGCGCTTGTACCGATCCGTTATTACGCATTAACTCTTGCTTCAAGTTTTCGTTCCACAAGCCACGCTCTACAAGATCGTGAAGCAAGTGTTTGTTTACCACGATAAACTCACCCGAAAGTACACGTCTGGTATAAATATTTGAAGTGTACGGCTCGAATGCTTCGTTGTTCCCCAAAATTTGAGAAGTAGATGCGGTAGGCATTGGCGCCACCAATAAAGAGTTACGAACACCGTGCTCCATTACTTCTTTGCGAAGCGACGACCAGTCCCAACGACCTGATAAATCAGCATCGGTTAATCCCCATAAATTGTATTGGAATTCCCCTTGTGAAATTGGCGATCCAGCAAAACTTGAATACGGTCCTTCTTCTTTAGCCATTTCCATCGATGCTGTTACGGCTGCAAAGTACATGGTTTCAAAAATTTCTTGATTCAGTTTTTTAGCTTCGTCACTTGTAAACGGCAAACGCAGCATGATAAATGCATCTGCAAGTCCTTGCACACCAAGACCAATTGGACGGTGGCGTTTATTAGAGTTTTCTCCTTCTTTAACCGGATAATAATTTCTATCAATTACTTTATTTAGGTTGCGCGTTACACGCTTAGTTACCGTATAAAACAAATCGTGATTGAACGCTCCGTTTTCAACAAACATTGGCAATGACAACGAAGCCAAGTTACATACAGCAATTTCATCTTTTGAAGTAAACTCCATAATCTCAGTACACAAATTCGACGAGCGAATAGTACCTAGATTTTTTTGGTTCGATTTGCGGTTGGCTGCATCTTTGTACAACATGTAAGGTGTTCCAGTCTCAATTTGAGACTCTAGGATTTTCTCCCACAATTCATGCGCTTTGATGGTTTTTCTACCTTTACCTGCTTTTTCATAATCAGTGTACATTTTTTCAAACTCTTCTCCATGCACATCATACAAGCCAGGACATTCGTTAGGACACATTAAAGTCCACAATCCATCTTCTTGCACACGTTTCATGAATAAATCCGAAGTCCACATCGCAAAAAACAAATCTCTTGCACGCATTTCTTCTTTTCCTGTATTCTTTTTCAAGTCAAGGAAATCAAAGATATCAGCATGCCAAGTTTCTATGTAAATGGCAAAACTTCCTTTACGTTTTCCACCACCTTGATCTACATAACGCGCCGTATCATTGAACACACGCAACATCGGAACAATTCCGTTTGATGTTCCGTTTGTTCCACGAATATACGATCCTGTAGCTCTCACGTTGTGAATTGATAATCCAATTCCTCCTGCTGATTGCGAGATTTTAGCTGTTTGTTTCAACGTATCGTAAATCCCATCAATACTGTCATCTTGCATCGCCAATAGGAAACAACTTGACATCTGAGGTTTTGGCGTACCGGCATTAAATAAGGTAGGCGTAGCATGGGTAAAGAATTTTTTCGACATCAAGTCGTACGTTTCAATAACCGATTTCAAATCACCTAAGTGAATCCCCACAGATACACGCATCAACATGTGCTGCGGACGCTCTACAATTTTACCGTTTATTTTAAGCAAATACGATCTTTCTAGCGTTTTAAAACCAAAATAATCGTAGTTGAAATCTCTATTGTATATAATGTGTGAGTCTAAAAACTCAGCGTTATCCATAATCACTTTGTGTACTTCCTCAGATAACAAAGGAGCGTACTGACCGTTTCTAGGGTTCACATAATTGAACATGTCATTCATCGTTTCTGAGAACGATTTTTTAGTGTTCTTGTGCAAATTCGAAATTGCAATACGGGCAGCCAATTGTGCATAATCCGGGTGTGCAATGGTCATTGAGGCAGCTGTTTCAGCCGCAAGATTATCCAATTCTGAGGTAGTAACCCCATCATAAAGTCCTTCAATAACACGCATCGCCACTTTTACAGCGTCTACTAAATCATTCAAACCATAGCATAGTTTTTTAATTCTATCAGTGATTTTGTCAAACATTACAGGCTCTTTGTGCCCGTCTCTTTTTACTACATACATACGCAAAGTGGTTTTAAAAAACAGAAAATCCCTTCTCTGTTTTAAGTTATTTGTTGATTATTTCGCAGCATAACCACCACAACTCTTGTGGCAGCAACTACTATTGATGGTTACTGATTTAGAATAAAGTTCAGTTTCTTTATTTTCGGGAGCTTATCCCGCTGTCATTCCAATCTTTTTAGTCCTGAGAAAAATCAGGACTAAAAAGGATTTTCCCTTCCATCGGGGCTAGGAAGGTAGTAGGTATATTCAAAACCGATTAAAAATCAGCGTCGAAGGTAATTTTTTGTGCTTCTTCATCGGTGTTCATCACACCTGCTTTTTGGTATTCAGCTACTTTTTTCTCGAAGAAGTTGGTTTTTCCTTGCAATGAAATCATGTCCATAAAATCAAAAGGATTAGCCGTATTGTATTCTCTGTCACAACCTAATTCTACTAACAAACGATCTGCAACAAACTCCAAATACTGTGTCATCAATCCTGCATTCATTCCAATTAAAGATACTGGCAAGGACTCGGTGATGAACTCTCTTTCAATGTTCAAAGCATCCACAATAATTTCTCTAATTCTATCTTTTGGTACTTTGTTAACCAAGTGGTGGTTGTGCAAGTGAACCGCAAAATCACAGTGAACTCCTTCGTCACGAGAAATCAATTCGTTTGAAAAAGTAAGTCCTGGCATTAAGCCACGTTTTTTCAACCAGTAGATAGAACAAAATGCTCCTGAGAAAAAGATTCCTTCAACAGCTGCAAAAGCAATCAAACGCTCCGCAAACGAATCTGATTCAATCCATTTCAAAGCCCAGTCTGCTTTTTTCTTAATAGCAGGAAAAACTTCAAGTGCATTGAACAACTCGTCTTTCTCCGCTTCGTCTTTCACATAAGTATCAATCAATAACGAATAGGTTTCGCTGTGAATGTTTTCCATCATGATTTGAAAGCCATAAAAAAACTTTGCCTCAGCATACTGTACCTCATTTACAAAATTTTCTGCTAAATTTTCGTTTACAATCCCATCTGAAGCAGCAAAAAATGCTAAAATATGCTTCACAAAATAACGCTCTTCATCAGAAAGTTTGTTATTCCAGTCATTTAAATCCTGCGATAAATCAATTTCTTCAGCAGTCCAAAAACTAGCTTCCATTTTCTTGTACCATTCCCAAATATCATGGTGCTTGATAGGAAAAATTACGAAGCGATTTTTGTTTTCTTGTAAAATAGGTTCCACTTGTGTCATTGTATTGTTTTATTTTGTTGTGATTTTAACGAAATTCTATTCGATCTGGGGAGTACAAAGGTTGTGAAATATTGCTGGATTTAAAAGCCAAACTTATTCACAATCGGCCCTAGTTTTTAACAACGAAAAGAAAAATTCTCGTTTATAGCTTTAATTGTAAAAATTTGAAAATCAATAGTTTATATTTTACAAAATGGCGTTAGCCACTGTAAAATATAGGATTTAAGAAATTGAAATTGTGGGGTAGTTTTGTGCTATTTTGAATTGTTTAAGTGCTCTTGAGCAACAGTCTCTAGTTCTGCATACCAGTCTTCACCAAACTTGCGTACCAAAGCTTCTTTGACAAACTTATAAACTGGAACCTCTAACTCTTGTCCTAGTGAACAGGCAGCATCACAAATGTCCCATTTATCATAATTTACAGCTGCAAACTCTGTAAAATCTTTTACCCGAACTGGATATAAATGACAAGAAACGGGTTTTTTCCAGTCGATTATTCCTTGATTGTAGGCTTGCTCAATCCCACATAATGCAGTTTTGCCGTCAAAGATGACATAAGCACAATCTTTATTGTCAATAAGTGGTGTTTCCAGTTCACCATCTGTTCCAGTTACCCAAGTTCCCTGCGCTTCAATAGCCTCAATACCTTGCTTGCGCAAAAAAGGTTTTACTTTTGGATAAATAGATTCTAGGATTTTTGTTTCTTCCTCACTTAATGGCGCACCAGCGTCACCATCTACACAACAAGCTCCCTTGCAGGCAGTTAGATTACAAACAAAATCTTTTTCGAGTAAGTCTTCTGAGACGATGGTTTTTCCTAGTTGAAACATGCTGCAAAGGTATTCAAAGAAATTTAAAAATGAAGCACTGAAAATCAAAAAAAGAATTTAGCAAAAACGGAAGGCTTGCCTTCTACATTATAAATCAAAATATTTTTAACTTGACCTTAAAATAATACAAGATTGAACCCGCTAACCATCAAAAATGAATACTTTTGTACCATTAAAACCAACATTATGCAGTTAGACATCAGAGAAATAATTACCGTTAGTATGGTTCTTTTTGCCGTAATTGACATTGTGGGATCTATACCTATTATTGTAGATCTCCGTACTAAACACGGCCACATCGAATCTGAGAAAGCCTCCATCGTAGCTGGAGTCATTATGATTGTTTTCCTTTTTGCAGGAGAAGAACTTTTAAATTTAATTGGTATCGATGTGAATTCATTTGCAGTTGCAGGTTCATTTGTTCTTTTTTTCCTAGCCTTAGAGATGATATTAGGCATTCGTATTTATCGTGACGAAGAAGCGAGTTCAGCATCTATTGTTCCACTAGCCTTTCCACTTATTGCTGGTGCTGGAACCATGACTACCTTACTTTCCTTACGTTCTCAATTTTTTACTATTAATATTGTCATAGCCATATTCTTGAACATCATTTTAGTATACATCGTTTTAAAATCTTCTTCTAAAATTGAAAAGATGTTAGGCGAAAACGGACTTGGAGTGATCCGAAAGACTTTTGGAGTAGTATTATTAGCAATTGCTGTTAAATTATTTGCTGCTAATGTTAAAGGTTTGTTTCTTTAATATAAAATTTAATAATTTTACACCCTAATTTTAATTGGTTACATAGAATTTACTTCTATCTTTTTCAGTACACTAAGATTTAAACAACAAACTCATTTATGAAAATTTTCACTAACATATTGGTATTTTTGGCACTAGCTTTAATCGTCTTTAATGTTACATTACTAGATTTTAAAAACCCCTTTCAAGGAGAAAGCATTGTTGCGTTTATTGGTATTGCAGCCTCATTATGTGCTGTATTGATTCTTCTTATTTTTAGAGTTTCCAAAAAGATTGAAGAAAAATCAAATCCAAAAACATAATAAAGTATAGTTAATTTTGAAATATATTTAAGGATGCGCTAGACTTTTAGCGCATCCTTTTTTTATTAGAAAAAATAATTCAGTAATAAACTTCTTAAAGCATACTTTAAAAGGAAAAGTATCATTCGATAGAAAATTAGAGTAATACGATCTAAAACTTATTGATTTTTGAATCATTTCAATTTCAATGCTTCTTTAAGCATAGAATCTTCTTTAAGAATAATTTCATAATACTTGTTCTCGCCAAACAATTGTCTTGCGTACTCTGCAGTTAGAAATCTTTTTACAAGCGACTTACTTTTAGAAAACTGAATGTCGAGACCGTTATCAAGAATGAATCTTTGAAATTTATTAAAATAATTATCAGACGTATTAATTTTTTCTTGTAACGCTGTGTATGCAATTCCTTTGAACTCCTTGTTATGAGAATCTAAATCCTCAAAAACATAATTCCCCATAATACCAGATTGCAATATATAACCCGCACTTTGGCTACTGTGCTCTAACTCAATAGGAACAAAAACATCAGGAACTATTCCACCACCGCCGTAGACTATTCGTCCTTTCTTGGTTTTATATTTTAGAGTATCCGCAACTTTAATACTGTCTTTTTCATACAGCTCTCCATTTTCAAATCGGGTTTCCGACTCTTTAAAATAGGCTTCTTTGCCTTTAGCATACGGTTTTTGAATGGATCGTCCTGTAGGTGTGTAGTAGCGCGCTATGGTAAGACGCACTGATGATCCGTCAGCAAAAGGCATTTCTCGTTGAACCAATCCTTTACCAAAAGAACGTCGGCCTACAATAAGACCTCTATCGTTGTCTTGAATGGCTCCAGCAAGAATTTCACTGGCCGATGCACTATTTTCGTTGATAAGAATAGTTAGTTTTCCTGTTTCGAATTGCCCGTTTGCTGTTGCAAAGGTTTTGGTCACTTTTCCGTTTTTGTTTTTGGTAAAAACAATGAGTTGCTTATCTGGCAGTAACTCATCTATGATAGCGATGGCTTCCTCCATATAACCACCTCCATTATCTCTCACATCAATTACTAAGGATTTTGCACCTTGTTTTTTTAGTTTCCCTAAACCTCTCATAAACTCATCATAAGTAGTCTCTGAAAATCTATTTATTTTGATATAACCTGTAGTGGCATTGATGAGCATAGCCACATCAATACTGTTTAACGGGATAACATCTCTTTTTATTTTAAATTTTAGTTTTTGCTTGGTGGTCTTTCTGTACACAGTAAGCTCTACTTGAGAGCCAACTGTTCCTTTGAGTTGAGAAAACAAGCTATCAGAAGGGAGTTTTCTACCATAAAGCTTTGTCTTTCCGGCGTATAAAATTCTGTCTCCTGCTTGAATTCCAGCTTTTGCCGAAGGGCCATTTTCAACAGGTTTTATAACCGCAACAGAATCTTTATACATGTAAAAATTAACGCCAATACCCACAAAATTCCCTTGCATACTTTCAACTACTTCTTGCTGGTCACTTGGTGAAATGTATACAGAATGTGGATCAAGCTGCGCGAGAATATTATCTACAGTAAGGTTGACAATAGAGTCTGTATTCACTTCATCTACATATTCTTTGTCAATAAAATCTATGAGTTTATTTAGTTTGTTTTTAGCATTATTATCGCCCATTAAACGGGAGGCATTGGGAAAATTCAATAAGCCACCCAGCAGCACACCAAAAGCTAGTGTGGCAAATAAAATAAGAGGCAAATATTTTGTGTTGAATTTCATTTATTCTTCCATTATAGGTATGTGCTCCACCTCTACACCTGCTTTCATCAAAAATTGTATTCCAGAATCATCTCTATATCCAGCGTGATACACTACTCTTTTTATACCCGACTGGTGAATTAACTTACTGCATTCTTTACATGGAGAAAGGGTAATGTACAACGTAGCACCCTCACAAGATTGCGTAGAACGTGCAACTTTAAGAATCGCATTCGCCTCAGCGTGCAATACATCCCAGCGCGTAAGTCCTTCCTCATCTTCGCAGCAATTATCAAAACCGCTTGGCGTACCATTGTACCCATCAGAAATAATCATTCGATCCCTAACTATAATGGCTCCTACTTGTTTGCGCTTGCAATAAGATAATAAACTCCACTCTTTTGCAATTCGTAAGTAGGCTTTGTCGTATTTATTTAATTTTTTTTCGCTCATTTTATCGTATCCAAAGTTCACTTTCAACTAATAACGGAATCACAACCCCTATGACAAAAGCCGACATGACTAAGGTCCAATCTCTTTTAGAAAATCTAAAAACGGTTTGTACCAAATAAGAAATAATTAGAAGTACAAAAACAACTATAATTTGAGCAGCTTCGATGCCCAAGGCAAACTCAGCAAGAGGTAAAACTTTTGAAGCAGCATCTCCACCCAAGATAGATTTAAAATAATTTGAAAAACCTAAACCGTGGATAATCCCAAAAAACAAAGTTGTAAAAAACACAAGGTTGATACTTTCTTTTTTACCAGATTTACCTGCTGTAAAAAGATTAAACGAAGCCGTTATTAATATGGTTACTGGAATCATAAACTCTACAACATTTACTTTAATAGCTACAATACCAAAAACAGATAACATTAACGCCATAGTGTGACCAATTGTAAATAAAGTTACTAATAGCGCTACACGTTTCCAATCCTTGAAAGAATAAGGAATAGTTAGGGCTATTAAAAACAAAACGTGATCATAGGCATGTATATCTAAAACATGTTTTAAACCTATTTGAAAGTAAATCCAAAATTCTTGCATTACTACTAATTTAAGTTGCTAAAAGGGTTGTAAACTTACAATAAATTTTGAAAATCCTTCCCTAGAATATCTAATAAATTCAATGAAAACAATACGTTCAATATCTTGAAAAACGAATATAGCAACTCGAATAAAGTCATTTGGCACACGCTCAAAAAGTAACATTCATAACTGCTGCACGATCAACAACACTTACTTACATTATAATATAACTTGGCAACAAAAAAAGAAAAGCATAAAATCCTCAATGCTTTAAAACGCAATTTTAAAAGACAGCTATTAGAATGTATAAATCTTACAAATCATGCAAATAATCTTAACTTTACTTTAAATTAACAGGTTTACAATGTGTTAATCTTGGAGTAACATTTTAATGATAAATCAACAATATTGACCTAAACTAAGATTCAGTTTCTTGCGATAGTTTTGCATTCAAACGAACTAAACACAATTATCATGAATCAGAATTATTTAAAAAAAATAGCATTATCATCGCTTTTGTTAGCTGCAGCGGTAGGGTGTCAAGACGACAAAAATGAAACCCCTAGCGAAAACAAAGCTATTAATTTTTCAAATGTTTCTTCAGTTCCTGCATTGGCTGTAGCCAAAGAAGGATTCGAAAACTTACAAATCACTTCATTATTAAGCAGTTCAGATGTCTTAACACAATCACCAGGATTTATTTACGGTGCTCAACCTGATGGTGCTGGATTTATGAAAGATCCTGCAGGTGATGGTTACATTATGATTACCAACCACGAAATATTAAAATCTGTATCCAGAGTATATTTTGACAAAACTCTTAAGCCAGTAAAAGGAGATTATATTGTTGATGCAGTGGGCGGGATGACTCGTTTGTGCTCGGCTACACTTGCCGTACCAGCAATTCACGGGTTTGGTCCTTTGTTTTTGACTGCTGGAGAAAGTGGTGAAGAAAGTATGGTACACGGTATTGATCCATTAGGCCTTACAAGTATGAAAACTAGAACGGACCGCGTTTTACCAGCTTTAGGAAAAGCGAGTATGGAAAATGCAGTACCATTGACCAAGCAAGCCTATCCTGGAAAAACAGTTATTGTAATTGGTGAAGATCAATCTTACTCTACCTCTCACGCCAGTGCAGGACAAGTTATCATGTACATGAGCGAAACTGTTGGAGATTTAAACAACGGAAAATTATACGCCTTAAAAAGAAATGATGGTAACCAAGTAGAGACTAGCATGAATGTAGGAACCTCATTTGATGTATCTTTTGTAGAAATTCCAAATGCTAAAAACTTAACTGGTGCAGTAATCAATACTACTGTAAACAACTTGGGAGCCATTCGTTTTTCTAGAGTTGAAGATGTAGATTACAGAAAAGGATCAGCAAAAAACAACCGTGAATTGTATTTTACAGCTACTGGACAAGCTAGCGCAAATGCTCCAGTTGCAGGTTATACCATGTGGGGACGTGTTTACAAGCTTATTTTAGACGATGCTAATCCATTAAAAGGAAAATTAGAATTGGTAATTGAAGGTGACTCAACTCCTGGAACAGGAATTATCAATCCAGATAACATTACCGTGACTGAGAATTATGTGTACACACAAGAAGATGGAGATTCATTCTATCCTGCTGCAAAACACGATTCTTATATCTGGCAATACAACATTGCATCTAAGGTTAACAAACCTTGGTTGACAATGAATCACAAAAGAACTGATGCTGCCTGGAATACAACTTACAACCCAGCTAATGAAATGCGTTTTGGAAGTTGGGAATATGGTGCAATGGAAGATATTTCAGATGTAATTGGTGTTCCGAATACATTTATCGTAAACATACATCCACATACATGGCAAAAAGATGCTTTTTCAAATGCTGATGGTAGTGGATTAAACACAAACAAAGAAGGTGGTCAAACCATCATCATCCGAAACGTACAACGATAATTACCTCAACTATTGATATGAAAACAGCCCAAAATTTTGGGTTGTTTTTGTATTTAAGACAATCCACAACATGAAACCGCTATTAAAACTGCTGCCTCTATTACTCCTATTTTTTTCTTGTCAAAAGCAATACACTAGTTTGACCATTCAAGAAGAACTGTTATCGAATTTAGAGGAACTCAATCAAGAATTACTTGCTTTTGAAAAAGTAGCCGCCAAAAATCCAACTCAAAAACAACTACAAAAATCATTTGTAACAAGCCGCATTGCATATAAAAAAATAGAATGGGCTGTCGAATATTTTACGCCAGACCCAGCACGATTTATTAACGGACCAGCACTTGATGAATTAGAAGTAGAAGAAAACAAGTTCTTATCACCAAGTGGTTTTCAAGTCATTGAAGAACTAATTTACCCACAATATTCTGCCAATAATTCCAGTACTTTAAAAAGAGAAATTGCCGTTTTAAAAGGTTTAATTGCGCAAGTCAAAGAGCATTTATCCGTAATTACCATCAGCCCTGATTATGTTATTGATGCCAGCAAAATGGAAGTGTACCGAATCTTAACACTTGGCATCACCGGTTTCGATTCGCCAATTGCCAATCAATCCATCCCTGAAACTAAGGCCAGTTTATCTTCTTTAAAAATTGTACTTGAAAAATTAAATACCAATAATTCAAAAACAAAAGTCCTACTTTTTGATTTGATAGACCAAGCAAACACCTTTTGTGATGCGAGTACCAATTTCAACTCCTTTGATCGCGCTTCCTTTATTAAAAAATATTTAAATCCAATATCTCAAAAGCTAGTTCAATTTCAAAAAGACAATAGTATTAAAAACGTAGCGAAGACAAATGCCATCAATCCAGATGCAAAATCGCTTTTTGAAAAAAACACCTTTAATGTAAACGCTTTTATTCCGTCAAAAGAATATGCGTATTCTAAAATAAAAGCTGATCTTGGCAAAAAATTATTTTACGATTCGTCCCTTTCCAAAGATGGAAGACGTAATTGCGCCACATGTCACAATCCGGAATTGGCTTTTACTGACGGACTAAAAACCAACTTGTCATTAAACGGAAGTCAACTACTGAGAAACACACCTACATTAACCTACGCCGGACTTCAAAATGCGCAATTTTGGGATATGCGTCAAACGGATTTAGAGAAACAAAGTTTAGATGTCATTCAAAACAAAGATGAAATGCATGGGGATTTAAAAGACAATTTAACTCGAATACAAAGCAATACTGGATATAAAAAATTGATTAAGAATGCTTTTCCTAAAACTATTAAACTAGAAGAATGGCAATTGCAAAACGCAATTGCGAGTTACGTTCGTTCTTTAAATAAATTCAACTCTAGGTTTGATCAGTACTTTTCGGGCTCTTCAAATACTTTTTCGGATGAGGAAAAACTAGGATTTAATCTCTTTGCAGGAAAAGGAAAATGTGCTACTTGTCATTTCATCCCATTGTTTAATGGGACAGTCCCTCCTATTTACAAAAAAACAGAGCAAGAAGTGATAGGAACACCTCAAACTAAAAACGGAAAAATCATAGATCAAGACTTAGGGCGATTTACACAATACAAAATGGCACAACTGAAAAACGCCTTTAAAACACCTACACTAAGAAACATTGCACAAACAGGTCCGTACATGCATAATGGTGTTTTTAAATCGTTAGAAGAAGTTGTTGTTTTCTATAATGAAGGTGGTGGCGCAGGAAATGGTATTACTGTAGAAAATCAAACCTTACCGTCAGACAAACTCAACTTGACTTTGGCAGAGCAAAAAGCGTTAGTTGCCTTTATGAAAACACTTTCAGATACTAAATAAGCTATATAAACGTATTTTTAGATTACATTTTTACCTAAAAACAAGCGCAATTGACTCTTGCATCTGAAAAAAATTAAACAAAAATTAAAATTATTAATTTAAAAATAGATATATCTTTGTAGTATAAAAAACAACAACTATGTCATTTTCAGATTTATTTGATAGCGAATTTAAGCAAAGAAACAAAGGTCATTTTGCGTCAATTGTTCGCGTAGCGCTTACTGATGGGAAATTTTCACCAGAAGAAAAAGCATTTTTAGACAAACTAGCACTTCGCCTAGAAATATCAGCAGTAGAGTATGAGGAAATTTTAGAAAATCCTTTGAATTACCCTATCAATCCACCGTATTTACACGAGCAAAGATTAGAGCGTTTGTATGATTTAGCCAGAATCGTTCACGTTGATCATCATTTAGGAGATCAACAAGAAGTTTTGTTGAGAAAAATAGGTGTAGCATTAGGGTTCAATACTGATAATGTAAATTACATCATTGACAAAGCCTTAAAACTTGTTGACAAAGAGGTAGACTCTGACACTTTCCTTGAGGAAATGCAAAACATGCACAAATAGATTGCACTTGCATTTAAATAAAAAAGCTTCCAGTAATCCTGGAAGCTTTTTGCTTTTTAGTATTTGCTCAATTTTGCTTTATGCATGAACTCTTCGGCTTTTTCAACCATGTTATAACTTCCGCAAAAGAAAGGAACACGCTGATGCAATTCGGTTGGAGTAATCTCCATGATGCTTCCAAAACCATCTGAAGCTTTACCTCCAGCTTGCTCCACAATAAACGCCATAGGATTACATTCATATAATAAACGTAATTTACCATTAGGTGCTTTTGAACTAGTTGGGTAGATATAAATTCCGCCTTTGATAATATTTCTATGAATATCCGAAACTAAGCTACCGATATATCTGGAAGTATAAGGTCTATCTTCCTCTTCAGTCTGACAGTATTTGATATAATCTTTAACCCCTTGTGGAAAATGAATGTAGTTCCCTTCATTGATAGAGTAAATATGACCGTCTTTTGCAAACTTCATATTAGGGTGTGACAAATAGAAAGTCCCAATAGCAGGATTCAATGTAAACCCATTTACACCATGACCCGTTGTGTACACTAGCATGGTTGATGTTCCATAAATTACATATCCTGCGGCTACTTGATTGATTCCTGGTTGCAAGAAATCCTCCATTGTAACTGGAGTTCCTATTGGCGTAATTCTTCTGTACACTGAGAATATAGTCCCCACAGATACGTTTACATCAATATTTGAAGAGCCATCAAGAGGATCCATCAATACCACATATTTATTGTTGTGGCTGTTATCACTACCTTCAACAGTGATGAATTCATCGTTCTCTTCAGAGGCAATACCGCATACAATTTCACGGTTAATTAAGGTTTGAATAAAAACGTCATTGGCATAAACATCCAGTTTTTGTTGGTCTTCTCCTTGTATATTTTGCTCGCCTGCAGCACCCACAATATCAACTAATCCGGCTTTGTTTACCTTATAGTTTACTACTTTGGCGGCAAGCCTAATTGAGTTAATAATTCGGGATAATTCACCAGACGAATATTGAAAAGCATTTTGATTCTCTATAATAAATTCTCCTAAAGTCTTGTTGCGTTCTTCCATTTCGAAATCGTTGTAGTTATTTTGAAGTCACAAATATCGTTTTTTTTGTGAAAATGATTTCAATAATATGAACTTAGTTTACCACTATTGTATATTTGCTAAATAAACTATATTTTTTTTAGTTTTAAAGCTAATTTAATTGTGATTTCAAGCAATTTAATTAAAATAACACAATGGAATCTTTGTAAGATTTTAAAAACAAGAAATAGAAAAATATCCATTAAATAATCCAATAATTAATAGATACAACTACGCCATGATAATAAGAAAAGGTACTCCGGCAGATATGCCTTCCGTTTTAGGTTTAATCAAAGAACTAGCATTGTTTGAAAAAGAACCAGATGCAGTCCTTATTACCGTTGAAGATTTAGTACGAGATGGTTTTGGAGCTGTGCCGCTGTTTTATGTTTTTGTTGCAGAGATTGATTCAGACTCGCCAGAAAGTACTTCAGAAAAGGAAATTGTAGGTATCGCCTTGTGGTACTACCGGTATTCAACTTGGAAAGGCAAAATCATTCACTTAGAGGATTTAGTGGTAAAGGAAAGCATGCGAGGAACGGGATTAGGTTATGCCTTATATTCTGAAATTTTAAAGCAAGGTAAGAAAGACCAAGTGCGAAGAGTAGAATGGAATGTTCTGGACTGGAATACACCAGCAATTGATTTTTACGAAAAATCAGGAGCCAAAGTATTGCGAGATTGGCATGTAGTACAAATGGATGAAATAGGTATACACCAATTTGTATCTGACAAATTGAAATAAAATATTCAAATTCAGAGACACAAATAGGGAATTAAAAAATTAAAGATAAATAGAATTCTGATTTCAATTTAGAATTTAAAAATTGTGATTTAAGAAAATATGAGAGTATTCAAATTTGGAGGTGCATCAGTAAAAGATGCGGCAGGAATCAAAAACGTGTACAGCGTTTTACAAACAGTGGGTTATGAGGATGTATTATTAGTCGTGTCTGCAATGGGCAAAACTACTAATGCATTGGAACTTGTCATAAAAAATTATTTTGACAAATCAACTGAATTAAATTCATCCGTTCAAGAAGTAAAAAAATACCACAATCAAATCTTGATCGATTTGTTTGAAGATGAAAAAAACGAAGTATTTGCTGCCGTAAATGCACAATTTAGTGATTTAGAATATTTTTTGGCACACAATAAATCTCCTAATTACAATTTTGTTTACGACCAGATTGTAAGCTTTGGCGAATTGATATCAACCACTATTCTGAGTCATTTCATGAATTTTATGGGCATTCAAACACAATGGCTCGATGTTCGTAATTTTGTAAAAACTGATGCTACGTATCGAGATGCTGAAGTAGACTGGGACTTGACACAAGCTAATATTGCCAAAAATGTAAAACGACAAATCCTGAATATTACACAAGGTTTCTTAGGTTCTGACCCCAATAATTTTACAACAACACTAGGTCGTGAAGGATCTGATTATACTGCTGCCATTTTTGCCTATTGCCTAAATGCTGAAAGCGTAACCATCTGGAAAGACGTACCTGGGGTTATGAATGCTGACCCAAGGTATTTTGAGAATGCTAGTTTATTAAACCAGATTTCATATCGAGAAGCTATTGAACTTGCGTTTTATGGCGCTACTGTCATTCACCCAAAAACGTTACAACCTTTACAGAAAAAGGAAATTCCTTTATTTGTAAAATCATTTATTAACCCATTACTAAAAGGGACTAGTGTTTCAAAAGGAGTGGATCTAGAGCCCTATTTACCTTGTTTTATTGTAAAAAGAAACCAATTATTAATTTCGCTCTCCTCTATAGATTTCTCTTTTATTATGGAAGAAAACATCAGTGAGATTTTTGCGTTGTTTCATCAATTCAAAATAAAAGTAAATTTAATCCAAAACTCGGCCATCAGTTTCTCTGTATGTGTTGAAGATAAATTTGATAATTTTAATGCGCTCAATGCCATTTTATCAAAAAAATTCAAAGTAGATTACGAGCAAAATGTAACCTTGTACACCATTAGACATTTTAATGACAATGCTGCAAAAACAGTTGAAGAAAACAAAATTGTTTTACTCAAACAAGTAAGCCGCGAGACCATGCAAGTGGTTACAAAAGAAGTTTAAGAATAGAAAAAAAGGGAAATAACATGAACTGCCCCCAAAAAGTTAGACGCTATTTGGGGGCATTTTTATGGAAAGAAAAGTCAAGTACAATTATGAATTTAAACTTCGCTGTGTGGCAGAAGTTCTAAGAAAACATCGTTCGGTTTATTCGGTAGCCTATGAAAATGGTATATCAAGTTCTAATCTTGATCGCTGGATTAAGTTTTATATTGAATTTGGAAATGAGGGTCTTTTACCAAGACAGAAAAACAAAAACTATAGTATAAACTTTAAACTGAAAGTACTACGAGCTATTGAAAATAAGTCAATATCTTTGAGTAAAGCTTGTTTAACTTTTAATATTCCAAGAGAGTCAACTATAACAAGTTGGCAAAGAAAATACGAAATTGAAGGAGCAGCAGGTTTACAAGATAAACCTAAAGGCAGACCTGTAACTATGAATTTTAAGAGAAAGCAACGAAAAACAGATAAACCATTAACCAGAGAAGAAGAACTTCTAAAAGAACTTGAATATTTACGAGCAGAGAACGAAATTTTAAAAAAGTTCAATGCCTTAGTTCAAGCCGAACAAGCCAAGCAAAACAAAAGGCTCAAACCATAATGGAATTAAGGCATAAATACGATTTAGAGGTTCTACTCAATTGTATGAAAATGGTCAGAAGTAGTTATTATTACTATGAAAAAAGAAGTCAATTAGTTGACAAATACAAGGATATTAAAGAATTGATTAAGCAGATTTACAATCACCATAAAGGCAGATTGGGTTATCGTCGTATTACTTTAGTAATCAGACAAAAGGGAATTATAATTAATCACAAAACAGTATTACGATTGATGAAAAGTTTAGGATTGAAAAGTTTAATACGAGTTAAAAAATACAAATCCTACAAAGGCGAACAAGGAAAAATAACTCCAAATATTTTACAACGCAATTTTAAAGCAGCAAATCCCTATGAAAAATGGGCAACTGATGTAACAGAGTTTAATGTTTCAGGCAACAAATTATATCTATCACCTATTATTGATTTATATAATGGAGAAATAATAAGTTACGAATTATCTGAAAGACCTAATTTTAATCAAATAACCAACATGCTTAAAAAGTCTTTTAAACGAATACCTAATAATACCAATCTAATACTGCACTCAGATCAGGGCTGGCAATATCAAATGAAACAATATCAAACACTATTGAAAGAAAAAGGATTAGTACAAAGTATGTCTAGAAAAGGAAACTGTTTGGATAATGCAATTATTGAAAACTTCTTTGGAATATTAAAATCAGAACTGTTTTATATTATGAAATTTAGAGACATAAACCACTTAAAAACTGAAATTATACAATATATCAAATATTACAATAATGAAAGAATAAAACTCAATTTAAAAGGAATGAGCCCGATACAATATCGAGCTCATTATTATCAAAATTAATTATAAATTTGTCTAAACTTTGGGGTGCAGTATAACATGCAGTTACTTCCCTTTTTATTTAGGAGTAGCAGGATAATACCACTACATACTACCCGTTTTTTGGATACTTATTATCAAATTATAAATACTACTTTTGATTCCTGTGAGTTATAGTATTTATGCTAAAAAAAATCTTGTTTCTCTTTCTTTTGATTTTCTTTTCTGGTCTACAGGCGCAGGAAATCAACTCCTTGTACAAAACAAAAAAAATAGCTAGAACTCAGGATACTCTTTATATTGAAAAAGAAAGTCTTAACCCGCACTTTTTTAAACTGCTTGACGCCAATGGTAAAAAAATAGACAGCACTTTTTTTGAAATTAATTTCACAAAAGGAATTTTACTATTGAAATCCCCTTTGCTAATAGAGCGGGATTCCTTGACCGTGCAGTATTTAAAATTTCCCGAGATACTCACTAAGGTATACCAAGTTTTTGATTCGAATAAAATTGTGAGCAATACGGCGTTACAGGGAACCTTATACACCATAGATAAAAAAAACAATAACAAAACAGTTCCTTTTGATGGACTAAATACCTCTGGAAGTATCACCCGAGGAATTACCATAGGGAACAATCAAAATGCAGTATTTGGATCGAACCTTGACTTACAAATAACAGGCAAAATATCCGACAAAGTAAGCTTGAGAGCCTCCATTCAAGATAGTAATATTCCGCTTCAAGACGGTGGGTATTCTCAAAAATTAGATCAGTTTGATAATGTTTTCATGGAGCTGTATAGCAAAGATTGGAACATTAGAGCGGGTGATATTTTCTTGGAAAACAAAAACACCCAATTCCTAAACTTTAATAAAAAAGTGCAAGGACTTTCTACAAAAATCCAGTTTGGAAATAAAAATTACAAAACCGATCTCTTTGCATCAGCAGCATTAGTAAGAGGACAATATGCAAAAAGTGATATCGTAGGACAAGAAGGCAACCAAGGTCCTTATAAATTAAAAGGACAAAACGGAGAGTTATATGTACTAGTAGTTTCTGGATCGGAGCGCGTATATGTAAATGGCACTTTATTAAAACGAGGTGAGAATAATGACTACACCATTGATTACAATGCGGGAGAGATTGTATTTACACCCTTGTTTACCATAACCTCTGAAATGAGAATTGCTATTGAATACCAATACTCTGATCAAAACTACACCCGATTTGTAACCTATGCAAGGGCAACACACGAGAATAAAAAATGGCGTTTAAAAGGCTATTTGTACTCTGAGAATGATTTGAAAAACCAACCCTTACAACAAAACCTTACTCAAGAACAAGCACAAATTTTGACTCAGGCAGGTGACAATCCTCAATTGATGATAGCACCATCTGAGTATGTTGATAGCTTTGATGAAAATAAAGTACTCTATAAAAAAGTAATTGCAAATGGAGTAACTTTCTTTGAATATTCAAATAAGGATCAGCAAGAATTATTTAATGTCCGTTTTACACAAGTTGGCCCAAATAACGGAAATTATATAGTTGCAAATACCGCCACCATCACCCGTGTGTTTGAATATGTAGCCCCAATAAACGGAATCCCACAAGGTAATTACGAAGCTACTATTCAACTTGTTGCTCCCACAAAAACGCAAGTAGCTACATTCATAAGTGAATACAACCCTAGTGATAAAACAATGATAGCAGCAGAAATGGGGGTAAGTAATACTGATAAAAATTTATTTTCTTCACTTCAAGACAATGACAACAAAGGAATTGCAGGAAAATTAAATGGACAGCAACGTCTTTTTTCAAAAAAATGGCAAATGGATGTTTTTGCAAACTATCAATTTATACAGCGCAATTTTAAATCTGTGGAGCGCATTTACAATATTGAATTTGATAGAGACTGGAATATTGGAACTAATGGAACTGGAAATCAAAGTTTACTAGTTAGCGGTGTGAAACTAAATTTAAATCCTAAAAAACTGACTTCAAAAAAAGGCTTTTTGGTGTACCAATACGAGAAACTAGATTTTTCAGATAGTTTTTCAGGAGGAAAACATGTTGTAAATGGTGCTTTCCAACTAAAAAAATGGAGTTTTAAAAATAGGGGAAGTTTTCTTAAAAGTGAGTCGAACAAATCGCAATCTGAATTTTTTAGAAATCAATTCCAAATGCGTTATGATCACAAAAAAAACTGGATAGGCACAACCCTTCGAACAGAAGACAATAAGGAAAAAGACACTAATACGCTCCAGTTTTCGGCCTTGAGCCAAAAATTTAAAGAATACGGCTTTTTTGCTGGTCGCGGTGATAGTACTAAAGTTTTTGTAGAGCTAGGCTATTTAAAGCGTAGCAATGACAGTTTACAAAACAACTTGATTCAAAGAGTAAATACCTCTCAAACCTTTGCACTAAAAACAAAACTAATTCAAACCGCAAAAAGTGACTTGTCAATTGTATCTCAATATAGAGTGTTAGACTTTGAAACAAATACACAAAAAAAAGAATCTACACTCAACTCAAGGATTATTTACACAGATCGGTTTTTGAAACAATTATTGGTAAGCAACACTGTATTTGAGACTAATTCTGGTACGATTCCGCAACAAGAATTCACCTACTTAGAGGTTGCGGCAGGACAAGGAGTTTACACCTGGAACGATTACAATAACAATGGTATTCAAGAGCTACAGGAATTTGAAGTGGCGCCTTTTGTTGATCAAGCACAGTTTATAAGAGTGTTTTTACCTAACCGCATTTTTATAAAAACCCATCAAAATAAATTTTCTCAATCCATTACGTGGAACCCTACAATATGGCAAAATAATAAAGGATTTAGAAAATTCCTCTCTAATTTTTACAACCAAACTACCTTTTTATTAGATCGAAAAGTGAAAAACGATGGTGCAAATTTTGAATTAAATCCGTTTTCTAATGCTACTAAAAATGTTTTGGGTTTAAACTATAATTTTAGAAATAGTTTGTTTTACAACAGAGGTAAACAAAAACATTCCGTTACCTATTCCTATCTAGAAAGTAAAACTACAAACCTATCATCCATTGGCTCACAGGAAGTTTCAAACTATTCACATCAGTTGCAATACAATCATTTATACCAAAAAAATTGGCTTTTTGGTGTTTTTACAAAAACAATACAATCTGCTTTAAAATCTGAAAATTTCCCAGAAAAAAACTTCAATCTTTCGGGTTACCAATGGACACCAAAAATTAGTTACTTATTTTCAAAAAATACCAGTTGGGAATTATTTTATGAATTGCAAAAAAAAGAAAATACAATCGGCGCGCAGGAAACGCTCACTCAAAGTAGATTTGGGACATCCTTTTCATTTGCTGGAGCAAAAAAAATAACAATGAATGGAGAATTATCTTTATATCAAAATAAATTTATAGGAAACGAACTTTCTGCAGTAGGATTTCAAATGCTTGAGGGACTACAAACGGGACAAAACTTAACATGGAGATTGCTTTTGCAAAAAAATATTACTCAGTTTTTAGACATAAACATCAATTATCAAGGCCGAAAAAGTGAAAAAAGCAATGCCATACACACTGGAAACGTTCAACTAAGAGCCTATTTTTAAGCAATTATACGATATTGAATTACGAATTGATTTTAAAACATTTTTTTCGCTATTTTTATATTATTAAACAAAAAACAAAACCCCTATGAAAAAGTTATTAATGTTGTGTATGGCTTTTATTTTCTCTTTAAGTACTTACGCACAAGAAACAGCAACTGAGAAAAAAGCAACAAAAGCAGCTACAGAAAAAGCAAGTAAAGCGAAAGCTAAAGCAGAAGCAGCCAAAGAAAAAAAGGAAGCTGCTAAGGAAAAAGCTACTAAAGCTAAAGAAAAAGCCGCTGCAAGCAAAGAAAAAACAGAAGCAGTAAAAGAGAAAGCTACAAAGGCTAAAGCCAAAGCTGATGCTGCTAAAGAAAAAACGGAAGCAGTAAAAGAGAAAGCTACAAAGGCTAAAACCAAAGCTGATGCCACTAAAGAAAAAACAGAAGCGGTAAAAGAGAAAGTTACAAAGACTAAAGCCAAAGCTGACGTTACCAAAGAAAAAACAGAAGCAGTAAAAGAAAAAGTTACAAAGGCTAAAGCCAAAGCTGATGCTACTAAAGAAAAAGTTGCTACTGCTAAAAAAGTAAAAGAAACCACTGAAAAAGCACCAAAAGTAGCTGACAAAGTAACTGGCGAATACAATGGTAAAAAAGTATATACTGGTCCTAGAGGTGGTAAATACTACATCAATTCTAACGGAAATAAAACTTATATACAAGAATAAGTAATAGTAAAACTATATAAAAAAAGCTATCTCTTGGGATAGCTTTTGCTTTTAGTAAACGTTTTAAATTTGCTAATCTCCATTTTTAAAATGATTTTGATGATGCGTTTTAAAGCTAAATATAGCGTATTACCTTAATTTAATAGTTTGGTAATGTTTTACAAATACAAAAAAGAAGTGTTTCAATGTATCTTACACTTACAAAACATTTGATACAATTTTGAAATGAATAACAATAACAGCACTAAAACTATCTTAATTGCACCGCTTAATTGGGGTTTAGGACACGCCACTAGATGTATTCCGATCATAAAGGCATTAATGGAAAACAATTTTACTCCCATAATAGCATCTGATGGAGTTGCTCTAGCATTACTTAGAAAAGAATTTCCGGATTTGAAAACGTTAGAGCTGCCATCGTACGAAATTGAATATGCAAAAAAAGGGAAGAATTTCAAGTGGAAATTAATTCAAAATAGTTTCAAGACATTAAAAGCAATCCGTACCGAAAGAAAAATTGTTCGGGGCTGGATTGAACAATATCAAATTGATGGTATACTATCGGATAATCGCCTTGGAGTTTTTGATAAAAAAGTACCATCAGTTTATATCACACATCAATTAAATGTTTTAACTGGAAATACGACTTGGATAACCAGTAAAATTCACCAATACATCTTTAATAAATATAAGCAATGCTGGGTACCAGATTATGAAGGAACAATAAACCTTACGGGAAATTTAGGTCATCTTGAGGTTCTTAATCCAAAAATAAAATACATAGGCCCCATAAGCCGCTTACAAAAAAAACTGGTTCCCAAAAAATATGATTTATTAATTATTCTCTCAGGTCCAGAACCGCAACGAGGATTATTAGAAAACTATTTGAAAAAAGAAATTTTAAATTATCAAGGTAAAGCCATTTTTATTGAAGGAAATATTGCCCCACAACAAACTAAAGTTATAAAAGATAATGTTACCTACTTTAATTTCATGAATTCTGTAGAACTTGAAAACGTTTTTAACGAAAGTGAAATAGTACTTTGTAGATCTGGTTACACTACCATAATGGACTTAGCGGTGCTTCGTAAAAAAGCTTTTTTTATTCCTACACCCGGTCAATATGAGCAAGAATATTTAGCAAAAAAATTAATGAAAGAAGGACTTGTCCCTTATGCGACTCAGGATAATTTTAAAATTAGTGATTTAGAAATGGTCCATGATTACAAAGGATTACCAAGGTCTGAATCTAGAATAGAATGGGCAACTTTATTTGAAATTTTTAACCCGTAATTTATACGTTAACCAAAAAAACCGACACAAGTGTCGGTTTTCTTTATCTATTGAACATCATATATCTATTTAGCTTTAGCCTTTTCAATTGTAAATGAAAATTCAGATCCCACTCCATAGGTACTATCAACATAGATTCTCTCTTCATGTGCCTCTATAATGTGTTTTACTATAGACAAACCTAGGCCAGATCCACCTTCGGTTCTTGCACCACTTTTATCCACTCTATAAAAACGTTCAAAAAGTCTCGGGATATTTTTCTTCTCGATTCCTTCACCGTTATCTGTGACCCTTACAATCACTTTTTCATCCGTTAAATCTTCAATACTTACTTCAGTTGAACCCTTTATTTTACCGTATTTTATAGAATTCACCACAAGATTCATGACAACTTGCTGAATTTTGTCTTGATCACCATAAACCATTATGGGTCTATTATAGCGCATATCAAACATAAGTAAAATATCTTTTTTGGATGCTTTCATTTCCAGCAAATCAAAAACATTTTGAACCAGTTTTACAATGTCAAATTCTCCCATTTCAAGATTCAAATCTCCTATTTCTAGTTTTGAAATCATGTCAAGATCCTGTACGATATAGATTAATCTTTCTACCCCTTTCTCGGCACGCTCTAGATATTTCTTTCTAATTGTTTTATCATTCATGGCACCATCTAACAAGGTAGATAAGTACCCTTGTACAGTAAATAAAGGAGTTTTTAACTCATGAGAAACGTTCCCTAAAAATTCTCTTCGATACTCTTCACGAACTTTCAAAGTTTCTATTTCTAATTTTTTATCTGTTGCAAACTTTTTAACCTCACGCGTGAGCGTAGCCATGTCTGTGGTTATAGGCTGGTTTCTAAAAGTACTAGACTCTAATAAAGAAACATCATCATATATTTTCTTTACTTTCTTGTAAATAAAACGTTCTACTCTATATTGTATTACCAAAAAAGAAAAAGTAGCAATTGAAAAAGCAAAAAGCAATATGAATTGTACTGAAAATCTAAAGAAAAGATGAGTCAAAAAACTAACTAAAATAGTAGAAAATAAAGTAATGTACAGCGCTGATTTTACAGCAAAACGGTATGTTTTTTTAAAATTGATTGTCATTTACACCTCAAACTTATATCCAACACCTTTAATGGTTTTAAACAAATCTTCACCTATTTTTTCGCGTAGTTTTCTAATATGAACATCTATAGTTCTTCCCCCTACTACTACCTCGTTACCCCATACTTTATCAAGAATTTCATCTCTTTTAAAAACCTTGCCCGGTTTTGAGGCAAGAAGGTAAAACAATTCAAATTCTTTTCTTGGCAAAGCAATTTCAATATTATCCTTTACAATTTTGTATTCCTCTCTGTTAATTTCAATACCGCCCACGTTTAGCGTTTCGCTATTAACTTCTTGTTCTTTTAACCTTCTTAACAATGCCTTTACCTTACTTACAAGCAACTTTGGCTTAATCGGTTTGTTAATATAGTCATCAGCTCCTGCATCAAAACCAGCAACTTGAGAGTAATCTTCGCTACGCGCAGTCAAGAAAGTAATTAATACATTATTTAATTCAGGTATTTTTCTAATGTTTTCGCAAGCTTCCATTCCATCCATTTCTGGCATCATCACATCCATGATAATTAAATCTGGAATTTCTTTTTTGGCCACAGCAATAGCCTCTTTACCATTTGTAGCTGTAACAATTTGATACCCCTCTTGTGAGAGGTTGTATCCTACAATCTCGATAATATCTGGTTCGTCATCAACCAGTAGAATCTTGGTGTTTTTTTTCTTCATAAGGGTTCAAAAATTATTTTTGAGATGTAAATGTAAACATAAAACCAGCATACGAAAGCTGTTAACTATAATTTAATATTAGATGAATTTTGCAAACATAAACACAACATAAGGTTAACAAATGAGTAACTCAAGTTTTGCGTTATGACCGTTACTTTGCAAAAAATTTAAACAAAATGAAATTCAAGTTATTATTTCTCACGTTATTACTTACAGCAATCTCTTACTCACAAAGTAAAGGTACCATTACTGGAACGTTAACAGACAAAGATGCTAATAATCAATCGTTACCATTTGCTAATGTTCTCATCAAAGGAACAACAATAGGAACCAATACCGACGTAGATGGTAAATATACCATAAAAATCCAACCTGGAAGCTACACCTTACAACTAAGTTTTGTGGGTTATGAATCCATAGAAGTTCCTGTAACAGTAGTTGCAGATCAAACAGTAACAATCAATAAAGCCCTAGGTTCTGGAAGTTACAAACTTGAGGATGTTATTGTAAAATCTACCGTAAACAGAGAAAAAGAAACAGCAATACTTTTAGATCAAAAAAAAGCTATTGTATTCAAACAAAGTATTGGGGCGCAGGAAATGGCTCGTAAGGGAGTAAGTGACGTAGAAGAAGGTTTAACAAAAATCACCGGAATTACAAAAGTAGAATCTAGAGGTTTATTCGTAAGAGGTTTGGAAGATCGTTACAATAATTTATTGATTAACGAATTACAAGCTCCGTCTAACAGCCCCTTTACTAAAATCATCCCATTAGATTTATTCCCAACAGATATCGTAGGGGTTTTAAATGTTTACAAAACATTTAATCCAAACATTTCTGGAGATTTTGCTGGCGCAACTGTAAATATAGAAACCGTTCAGGCTAAAAGTATTACTAAAGTTTCTATAGGCGCTGGATTTACTACTGAAAACAACGGTTCTGACTTTTTGATTCACAGTGAAGCAAACAACTCTCAAGGTTATTTTGGATTAAATGGAAAAGATCGTCAATTGAGTTCAGCATTTGGCAGTGTACCATCAGGTAAAAAACTTACTCCAGATGAGTACAATGCAACTTACAAAAAAAATACTTGGAACGTTGATGAAACTTCTAGTCCTTTGAATACTAGTTTCGGATTTATCCATTCTGAAAAATTCAATCTAGATAATGGCAACAAAATTAATTACACCTTCTCTATCAATGGAGATAATAAATATGTGGTACGTAAAGGAGTTGACCGCACTTTTATTCTTGGCGCAGGTGATTATGACAATAATTTACAAAAAGAAAGTTATAGTTATCAAACTAATGCATCGGCTTTGGCAGCGATCAACTATAAAGCAAAACGTTTTGACATTGGTTTAAACTCTTTCTACTTGCGTTCAACAGATAGCAGAATAATCGATCAATTAGGTTACACTAACAATCAAGCGAGCAACCCAAACATTTTGATTCGTACAAACCAATTTGACCAATCTGATTACATTAACACTCAATTGTTAGGAAATGTAAAACTTACTTCTGACGAAAAACACACTTTGAAATTAGGCGGGTCATTTGTGAGAACTGGTTATGAACAACCTGATCGTAAATTTATAATTGGTGAGAAAGTATCTCCAACTGAAATAAACACCTCTTATGGTGGAAATCATTTGAACAGACAATACTTAGACATCAAAGGAAATTACTATTTCTCTGGTTTGGCAGAATACAATCTTAAATTTGATGAGAAAGAAAACGGGAAATCAAATCGTTTAACAGTAGGGTATAATGTTTTCGAAAATGACTTGAGATCAACATATCGTATTTTCTCAGGATTACGCTCTGTAAACAAAAACTACACCGCTCCTGTTAATAGCATTAACTCTTTCATAGTTGATGATATTAATAACGGTATTATTTCAGTTCGTGAGGAATCAAATGCAGATTACAAAGTAAAATTAAACCAAATTGTAAATGCTGGGTATGTTAATTACTTACATAATTTTGGTGAAAAATTAGAAGTTAATGCAGGTGTTCGTTTAGAAAATTCAGATAGAACAATCAAATTCAGATCTATAGGTCAAATAATAAATGGTCCATACAAAAACATTAATGATCAAAAATTGGATTTCTTACCAGTTGTTAATGCTAAATATGAGCTTACTGAAAATAGTAATTTGCGTTTTAATGGTTCTAAAACCATCACTAGACCAGTTACAATGGAGTTATTGCCACTTCAATATATAAGTCCAGATGGAAAATCTCTTTTAGGTAATCCAAATTTAAAAAATAGCGACAATTACAATTTTGATGCAAAATATGAATTGTTCCCAAAAAGCACTGAATTGTTTGCTGTTGGTTTATTTGGTAAACAAATTCAAAACCCAATAGAAAGAATATTCATTGCAGGAGCAGGAGGTAGTGGTCAATTAATGACTTACCAAAACTCTAAAGAAGCTTTATTATATGGAGCAGAAATTGAAATGCTATTACAATTAAACAGATTGTCTCGAACACTAGCTAATTTTTCATTTGGATTGAATACATCATTAATGAAGACCGATGTAAAAGTTAACTTTGGTAACACATCATTAGAGAACAATCCAAGCCGTAAATTGCAAGGAGCTTCTGAGTGGATTATCAATTCGGATTTAAAATATGACTTTGAATTCAATGAAATTATGAAAAACTCAATGTCTTTAGTTTATGGAGTGTATGGCCCACGAATTTTTGCAGTAGGTTCTGCAGGAATGGATAACATTTACGAAAAGCCATTTCATAAATTAGATTTT
Organism: Flavobacterium sp. CECT 9288; assembly: GCF_918731615.1. Lineage (NCBI taxonomy): Bacteria > Pseudomonadati > Bacteroidota > Flavobacteriia > Flavobacteriales > Flavobacteriaceae > Flavobacterium > Flavobacterium sp. CECT 9288. The sequence continues at coordinate 3,080,675 of NZ_OU957226.1, forward strand.
GTTTGGACAAGTAAAATAACTAAAAATATTGATGCTAAATTTGCTGTAGATAATTTACTAAATCCATTGTATAAAATGGAATTGGGTAAAGAAAACCGATTTACTATCAACGAAAATTCATTGTTGTTAGAGAGCTTTAAAAGAGGTAGGGGAATTTCTCTAAATCTATCTTATACATTTTAATTCAAAACTGCCTTTTAAGGCAGTTTTTTTTTGAATACAAATTCCTCAAATTAAAAAAATGGCTTTACATAAAATTTACATAATGTTCAAATTTTGGCAATAGTATTATAATGTTACGTTAACTTTCTTATCCAATGTCGTCGCTACATTTGTATCAAATAATCACAACAACAAAATAATAAAAAAAATGAAAAAATTAGTATTAAGCTTATCAATCGTAGCTTTGTCTTTAGGTAGTTGTTCATCGGATAATGAAGAAATCACTACACAACCAATACCTACTGGAACTATAACTGGAGACATTACTACTGCAAAAACATATCCATTAGGAAACTACACTATACAAGGAACTGTAAAAATTAAAAGTGGAGGTTCTTTAACAATAGAGGCGGGTTCTACAATTACTGCTAGTATTGCTGACGGAACGGCTGATGCTCTTTTAGTAGAAAATGGTGGTAAATTATTCTTAAACGGAACTTCTGCATTACCAGTTGTATTTACAGAAACTTCTAAAACTCCTGGATCTTGGGGAGGAATCATCATGTTTGGAGACGCTCCAATTGTAGGTGCAAATGGTGTAACAACTGCTACTTCTGAAGACGGAAACAACTTAGCTTACGGTGGAACAAACACTGCTCACAATGGTGGTTCTTTGAAATATGTAAGAGTAGAATATGCTGGAAAAAAATTAACTGACAACACTAGTGAAATGAACGGATTCTCATTCTATTCAGTTGGTTCAGGAACTGTGCTAGAAAACTTAGTAGCTTACAAAGGTGCTGATGATGGTTTTGAATTTTACGGTGGAACTGTAAGTGCTAAAAACTTAATTTCATACGGTAACTTTGATGATTCTTTTGACTGGCAAGATGGCTGGAGAGGTGATGCAAATACAAACTGGTTGGCTTACCAAGTTGCAACTGGAAACTACGGAATGGAAATTGAAGCAAAATCTGTAAACAATGCTTTTGGACCAAAAGTAAGCAACATCACATTAACTAGAGCTGCAGGTACTGTAACTGAAGGAGGATCTTCAGCTGCTGAATACGATGCGATCCAATTCAAAAAAGACGGAAATGGTGAATACTCAAATGTAGTTATCTCAGGATATACTACTGCTAATTCTACCGCAGTGAGAATACAAGATAAAGCAACATTTGATAACCAAGTTACCGGTGGTAAAATCAAATTATTAAATGTAAAAATCAATGATGGCACTTCTCAGTTCGCTGGGGTAGGAACTACTTTTACAGTTGCTTTCCCTACAGGAAACTACACAACAAGTACTACATCTACTGGCGCTACTTTAACTGCAGGAGCATGGGCAATTGTTGATGGAGTAAGCTTGATCAAATAATCACCTCTTAAACTAATTCAAAATGCCTTTCATAACGAAAGGCATTTTTTTTGGTACACTATTTGAAATATATTTTGTATATTTACAAATCAAATTAGTAAGAATGGCAAAAAACTACTTTTATACCCTGATTTTATTGGTCTTTTTATTCTCTGCAAGCACTTATGCGCAAGACAATAAACAGCAACCAAAATTGCAAGAAACTGCCTCTACTATTGAGGGATTGAGTTTGTACCCAAATCCTGTGAGTAATGGTAAAGTTTACATTACCACTAAGAATGACCTTGATAAAGAAATCATAATTTTTGATGTACTTGGTAAAAAAGTTTTACAAACGGTGCTAAGCTCTAAAGAACTGAATGTGTCTAATTTGTCTTCTGGAGTATACATTATAAAAATTAACGAAAAAGAAAGTTCTGCCACTAGAAAATTAATAATTCGGTAATTCATTCGAAATATAAAATTACAGCTCCATTTTTTGGAGCTTTTTTTTTAATACCAAACAGCATACGTTTTCTAAAGACAGATAAACAAACGACCTTTTTAAATTTTTCATACTTTTGCAAAAAAAATTCTTGATCACAACCACTGATATATTTACTATTTCTAGTCAAAAACAATTTGAAAAAATTGCTTTAAAAGTTTTTCGTTACCAATACGAAAACAACAAAGTTTATCATGAGTTTTGTAATTTTCTTAAAACAGATCCTCACAAAGTAAAATCTATACAACAAATTCCGTTTTTGCCTATACAATTTTTCAAGAGTCATGAAGTAATTTCTAATACCCATGAAATTCAAGAAACCTTTACCAGCAGTGGAACAACAGGAATGATCACCAGCAAACATCTTGTTACTGATGTTACATTGTATGAAGAAAGCTACCGCAAAGGATTTTCAGAATTTTATGGCAACATTGAAGATTATGTTGTTTTAGCTTTGCTTCCCTCCTATCTGGAAAGAGAAGGCTCATCCTTAATTTACATGGTCAAGGATTTAATTGAACTTTCCAATCATCCTGAAAGCGGTTTTTACCTCAACAATCATGATGAGTTGATTACGCAACTTATCACTTTAGAGAAAGCTGGTCAAAATGTAATTCTGATTGGTGTTACTTTTGCACTATTAGATTTGATAGAATATTCAAAATCTATTTCATTCCCTCTTTGGGGGTTAGGGGGCTCTACCATCATCATGGAAACCGGTGGTATGAAAGGACGAAGAAAGGAAATGATTCGGGAAGAACTGCACGATCAACTCTGTGAAGGTTTTGGCGTTTCAGCCATACATTCAGAATATGGTATGACCGAATTACTATCACAAGCCTACTCCTTGGGAAATGGTGTGTTTGAGTGCCCTGCTTGGATGCAAATACTGGTTCGCGATACAGAAGATGCTTTGACTTATATTCCAGACGGTAAAACAGGTGGAATCAACGTGATTGATTTGGCTAACATTAATTCTTGTTCGTTTATCGCTACTCAGGATTTGGGCAAAAAAAATCCCAACAACTCTTTTGAAGTATTGGGACGTTTTGATAATTCAGATATTCGTGGGTGTAACTTGATGGTTCTTTAATCTTTATTACTTATTGCGAGCATGCGAACTATATTCTTGACATTTTTTTTACTCGTTGGTTTATGTACCAATGCGCAAAACACCGATATAGAAGTTCAAATAGATTCTATAACACATCACGATACATCTACTAGCGAACGAATCTTTACGGTACATTACCACATCAAAAACAAAGCAAAAAGTCTTATTTCATTAGTTTTAAATACTAAAGAGCTACGATCTAACATGTACAACTATTCGTCTTGGATTCCCTCGTACAGGCTGTTTCAAGAAAAAAAAATGATAGAAACGAATACTGTATTCGATTCTAAAAAAAGTGATGCGGTATTAAAAAAAATAATGCAAGACCTAGAAAATAATCGCAAAGGTTTAGCTGATTATTTACTGAAACAGCAACAAGAATTAACAATTAAAACCAGTAAAAAAATCATAGAAAGTATTGTTACGTTTCAACCTAATGAAACAAAAAACTTTTCTGCAACATTGTCTTGGGATAAAAACCGGTATCACAAATTTGAAGACAATGAATATTTTTTAGATCAAAAAACCACTCATTATCTTGATTTGTTTTTGTATCTCAATAAAGAAGAATTAACCTCAACTCTGCTCCCAGAGGATTTAAAAATCATACTTAATGACCCAACAATCATTACTGGATGGATATATACTAACAAAGTAGAAATCAATTTTAGAGATTAAACCACATAAAAATTCCCAACAACTCTTTGAGTTATTGGGAATTTTTTATAATTAGAATAGAGAATAATTTGTTTATCTCCTTAAACAACTCTCACTACAAAATAATTTTTCTTTCCGCTTTGCAACAATACAAATTGATTGTTGATTAAGTCTTTGCTAGAAAGCACAAATTCTTCAGTAACTTTTTCACGGTTTACAGAAATAGAATTAGCTGTTAAAGCTCGTCTTGCTTCACCATTCGATTTTAGAAATCCTGTTTTTTCGTTTAAAACGTCAACAATATTGATTCCCGCTTCGATTTCGTTTCTGCTGATTTCTGCCTGAGGGACTCCGTCAAAAACATCTAAGAATGTTGCTTGATCCAATTGTTTTAAATCATCTGAAGTTGAATTTCCGAACAAAATATTCGATGCTTTAATAGCATTTTCTAAATCATCTGCTGAATGTACCATCACGGTAATTTCTTCGGCCAAACGTTTTTGTAACAAACGCATGTGTGGCGCCTCTCTGTGTTTTACGGTTAAATCTTCAATTTCTTCTTTCGATAAAAAAGTAAAAATTTTGATGTATTTCTCAGCATCCACATCTGAGGTATTCAACCAATATTGGTAAAATTTATATGGAGAAGTTCTAACTGAATCCAACCAAATATTACCTCCTTCAGATTTTCCAAACTTGGTTCCATCTGCTTTAGTAATCAATGGACAGGTTAATGCATAAGCTTTTCCGCTAGCAATTCTTCGCACTAATTCGGTTCCCGTAGTGATATTTCCCCACTGGTCACTTCCTCCCATTTGCAACGTACAACTCTTTTCTCTGTACAAATGCAAGAAGTCATATCCTTGAACCAATTGGTACGTAAACTCCGTGAACGACATTCCTTCAGCAGCTTCTGAAGACAAACGTTTTTTCACAGAATCCTTTGCCATCATATAATTAACAGTGATATGTTTCCCTACATCACGAATAAAATCTAGAAAAGAAAAATTCTTCATCCAGTCGTAATTATTTACTAGTTCAGCAGCATTTGGCGCAGCCGAAGTAAAATCTAGAAAACGAGCCAATTGTCCTTTTATGGCTTCTTGATTGTGACGCAAAGTAGCTTCGTCTAATAAATTTCTTTCATTAGATTTACCAGATGGATCACCAATCATTCCTGTTGCACCACCTACTAATGCAAGAGGTTTGTGTCCTGCAAGTTGAAAATGTTTCAATAACATTACACCTACTAAATGTCCTATATGCAATGAATCGGCAGTTGGGTCAATTCCCACATATGCCACGCGCATTTGTTCCATCAAATGTTCTTCTGTGCCCGGCATAACATCGTGGAGCATTCCTCTCCAAGTTACTTCTTCAATAAAATTCTTCATCTTTATTAATCAATTTACTTTCTTCGGTTCAGCCAACATGGCTTGGTGATTACAAAGATAAGAATTTCAATGGCAATGGCAATTTCAACACTAATTTCTAATTTAAACACAAAAAATAGTTTCAAAAATCACATTCAGATCTCTAATTTGGCTGAAAAATGGCATTGTCCTTGGCATTGATTTTACTACTTTTACAATATGATTTTAGTCACAGGAGGAACTGGTTTAGTAGGCGCACATCTATTGCTACATATTATTGAATCCCAAAATATCGGGATTGAAAAAGTACGTGCCATTTGTAGAAATAACGCATCAATAGAAAAAACAAAATCTGTATTTGCATTTTACAAAAAAGAAAAACTCTTCCAGCAAATAGAATGGGTTCCTGCAGATATTACTGATGTTCCGTCTTTAGAAATTGCCTTTCAAAATATTAAAACCGTTTACCATTGTGCCGCCTTAATATCCTTTGACCCTGCGGATGAAAATAAACTTAGAAAAATAAACATTGAAGGAACCGCAAACGTGGTAAACTTTTGTATTGCTTACGGTATAGAAAAATTGTGCTTTATAAGTTCAATAGCAACACTTGGTGATTTATTACCCCACGAAAAATACATTTCAGAAGAAACAGAGTGGAATCCAGAACAAAATCATAGTGATTATGCCATTTCTAAATATGGTGCCGAAATGGAAGTGTGGCGCGGTCACCAAGAAGGCTTAGATGTTATCATTATTAATCCGGGAGTTATTCTGGGACCTGTACTAGATCACAAAGATTGGGAACAAGGAAGTGGTCAATTATTAACTCAAGTAAAAAAAGGACTAAAATATTATACAAAAGGAACGTCTGGCTTTGTTGCCGTTACAGATGTTGTAAAAATTGTTGTAGCATTGATGCAAAGCACTATAAAAAACGAACGTTTTATTGTTATTGCTGAAAATATTACTTTTCAAGATGTCCTTAATACTATGGCAGATGCATTGCATGTACAAAGACCCAACACACATGCGAGCCCTTTTTTAATGGAACTTTTATGGCGTTTAGATTGGATATCATCTGTTGTTTTTAGAACCAAAAGAAGGTTGTCTAAGATTACTGCAAAGGCAACCTACACCCAAAATACCTATTCAAACCATAAAATTAAACAGCAACTCAATTTTAATTTTACAGCTGTAAAACCCTATTTAAAATCGATTATTAAACCGGTGAAAAAAGTTTAATTTACTGTATCCGACTTTGTGGTAGCAACTGGCTTAATTTTATTTTTTTTAGCCTTAGCTTTCTTTTTATCAATAATAGCTAAGGAATCAGCTTTTTTAACATTCGCTTCTAAACGCTTTATTACTTTCTCATACATAGTTTTGTAGACCTCATCATCAGCAGCGTAGTACTTGGTGTTTTTTATATACTGGATACTATCAACCTTATACTTTTTAAAAATAAAAGCACTTGCATTGATTTTAAAAGAATCTAAAGAGGCCGGGTTTTGGTATTTTATGGCTTCTAAAACTGACAACTCATACATGATATCTACCATAACATCTTTCTCTATGAGCTTTTCAGGTTCAGGAATGCCATTATGGTCTTTACAACTCAATAAAAGAAGAAAAAATATTACGGAGATACAGTGTTTAATCATGATAATTATCTTTCAAATTCTAAACGTTTTCCAGCGCGAATGTCCTTTACCTTGAATGCATTGTAAACCAATTGTCCATTAACAAAAGTATGTGTAATTCTGGATTTAAATGTAAACCCTTCAAAAGGAGACCAACCACATTTAGCCAAAATATTTTCTTTTTTAACACTCCATGGCAAACCTGCATTAACAATAACTAAATCAGCATAATAACCTACTTTAATGAAGCCTCTTTTGTGGATTTTGAAAATCTTAGCTGGATTATGACACATTTTTTCAACAATTTTCTCCACGCTAATTTTACCTTGATGGTGAGCTTCAAACATGGCTACTACTGCGTGTTGTACTAATGGCCCTCCTGATGGTGCATCCAGATATGATTTTTGTTTTTCCTCTAGTGTATGTGGTGCATGATCTGTTGCAATCACATCAATTCTATCGTCAAGCAAAGCTTCCCACAACACTTTACGGTCTTGAGCTGTTTTTACAGCTGGGTTCCATTTAATCAAGTTTCCTTTTGTAGCATAATCATCATTGGTAAACCATAAATGATGAATACAAACTTCGGCAGTAATTTTCTTGTCTTCTAACGGAATTTTATTGGTAAACAATTCCATTTCTTTTGCCGTAGAAAGATGAAAAATATGCAATCTAGCACCTGTTTTTTTGGCAAGAGCCACTGCTTTTGAAGAGGAAATGTAACACGCTTCTTCACTTCGGATTAAGTGATGGGCTGATACTGGTATATCTTCTCCATACAATTCTTTATACTGAGCTAAATTATTGCGTATTGTAGTCTCGTCTTCGCAGTGTACGGCAATTAACATGGAAGTACTTGAAAATATTTTTTCGAGTGTAGCTTCATTATCTACTAACATGTTTCCGGTTGAAGACCCTAAAAAGATCTTGATTCCAGCAACATTTTTAGGATTAGTTTTTAAAACTTCTTCTAAATTATCATTTGTAGCTCCCATCATAAAAGAATAATTGGCAAATGATTTTTGGGAAGCCAATACATATTTTTGTTCTAATATTTCTTGCGTTACCGCATTAGGTACTGTATTAGGCTGCTCTATATAAGTGGTGATTCCGCCTGCTACAGCTGCTCGCGACTCTGATTCTATATCGCCTTTGTGCGTAAGACCTGGTTCTCTAAAATGCACTTGATCATCAATTGCTCCAGGAATTAAAAAATTCCCTTCGGCATCAATAATTTTACAATCAGAAGATTTAGCGCTAATACTTTCGGCTATTTCAACAATGATTTCGTTTTCAATTAACACATCCCCTTCAAAAACTACCCCTTCATTTACAATTTTGGCGTTCTTAATTAAAATCTTGTTCATATTACTGTTCTATAATGTGTTAATCATTTTTTTAAATCTCAAAGCAATTACACCAAATACGGCTTCAACAATGATGGAATTACTCATCTTAGACTGACCTTTTGTTCGGTCAGTAAAGATAATAGGAACCTCAACAATCTCAAATTTTTTGCAATAGGTACGGTATTTCATTTCTATTTGAAAAGCGTAGCCCACGAATCGAATTTTATCTAAATTGATTTCCTCAAGTACTTTTCGCTTGTAGCAAACAAAACCAGCTGTAGCATCATGAATTTTCATTCCTGTAATCATACGCACATAAACGGATGCAAAATAAGACAATAATACCCTACTCAATGGCCAGTTTACCACATTTACACCAGTTACATAGCGAGATCCAATTGCTAAATCAGCATCGCCAAAATGACAAGCGTTGTAGAGTTTTTCTAAGTCTTTTGGGTCATGAGAGAAATCAGCATCCATTTCAAAAATAAATTCGTATTGATGACGCAATGCCCATTTAAAACCGTGTACATACGCAGTACCTAGGCCTGACTTTTTTTCTCTTTTTTCAAGAAATAAACGGCCTTCAAATTCTTTTTGGAGAAGCACTACTTTGTCCGCAGTATGATCTGGAGAGTTGTCATCAATTATTAAAACATGAAAAAGCTTGTGTTGTGATAGCACAACTCTTATGATGCTTTCAATGTTTTCAATTTCGTTATAGGTAGGGATTATAACTATACAATCGTTCATTTTTTTCAACTAAATTCAGTGCAAAAGTAACCATTTTATGCCATTTCAACCTTAATAAAATTATAATAAAAAGAATGATATAAAAATTAGTAATTTTGCAAGGCTATGATTGAAACCGTACTTCATCCAAGAATCATTGAGAACAAAGATTGGGCTACAGCACTATTTGTTCTTTCATTTGCTATAATAGCAATCACTAAATCTGTATTTGAAAATAGATTTGGTGAGTTTGCTAATCTTATATTTTCTAATAAATACATTAAAATATACCGTGACAGCAGTCATTTAATGAGTAGTTTTACTGTTGCACTATTTTTTGTACAAATAATTTCGTTTGCTTTTTTTATCCAGATTGCGTTAAGCCAGTTTGGTTATGCATCAAAAACAGATTGGATTTTATACATCCAAATTGTGACTTTTTTGATATTTTTTATATTATCGAAATATCTTATTGAAAAAATCATTGCTACATCTTTCAATATAGAGGAATTCATGGAGCAATTTAACCTTCAAAAAGTTACTTACCGAACCTACATAGGACTCTTAATACTTCCTATTAACATTATTTTATTCTATTACGATACAATTTCAAGAAATTTCCCCCTAGCTGTAATTGCTACAATATTGATAGCCAATATACTAACTTATTTGATTTCAATAAAAAATTATCAAAATATAATATTCGGTAAGTTGTTTTATTTTATTTTATATCTTTGCGCCTTTGAAATAGCACCCTATTATTTTATGTATTATTGGTTTACAAAAGGGGTTGCTTAGAAAACGTTAAATATGAAAGTGAAAACAATTTTGGTGTCACAACCCGAGCCTAAAGTGGAAAATTCTCCTTACTTTGAACTTCAACAAAAACACAAAGTAAAAATTGATTTCAGACCTTTTATTCACGTAGAAGGAGTAAATGCCAAAGAAATTCGACTACAGAAAATCGATCTTAACCATTACACGGCAATTATTTTAACGAGTAAAAATGCGGTTGATCATTTTTTTAGAGTAGCTGATGAAATGCGCTATAAAGTTCCAGAGGGTTTAAAGTATTTTTGTCAATCTGAAGCTATTGCTTTTTACCTTCAAAAATACGTTGTTTACAGAAAGCGTAAAATTTATGTTGGGCCAAAAGACTTTGCTGATTTATCCCCATTAATCAAAAAGTACAAAGACGAAAAATTCTTATTACCGGCTTCGGATCAATTAAATGCTGATGCACCAATAACGCTAAATGCTTTAAAGGTTGATTGGACTCCTGCCGTTTTTTACAAAACTGTAATGAGTGACTTATCTGACCTTGCTGATGTGTATTATGATGTATTGGCTTTCTTTAGTCCTACCGGGATAAAATCATTGTTTATGAATTTCCCTGATTTTGAGCAAAACAATACACGCATAGCGGTTTTTGGAAGTACAACACAAAAAGAAGCACTAGATCATGGTTTAAGAGTAGATATTTTGGCTCCAACTCCAGCAACACCTTCTATGACTATGGCTTTAGAGAAGTACATCACAGAGGCTAATAAAGGAAAATAATTTTTTTACAACATACACATTAAAGCCATTCGCAATCCGAATGGCTTTTTTTATATCACTACATTACCCATTACATTTCTTTAATCAACATTGCTCATAATAGTATTTGTTGTAAATTTGGTTTTCAAAATCAACCAAATACCATCATCTTGTTTAAATTTATAAGCTATGAAAATAAATTCCTTAGTCGTAGAAATTGACGGAATCGATAAAGAAATTCTACGTGACCTCATGGAAGATGCTAGAAAACCTATTCTACAAATTGCGAATAAAATAGGAATTTCAGGAGCTGCCATTCACCAGCGTTTGCGAAAATTAGAACAATCTGGCGTTATATCTGGATCTAAATTTACAGTCAATAGCAAAATTCTAGGCTATAACACTATGGCATTTGTGGGTATTTATCTAGACAAAGCAGCCCGAAATGCAGAAGCCGTTAAGGATTTAAAGAAAATTCCAGAAGTTCTAGAATGCCATTACACCACTGGAAACTGGTCTATTTTAATTAAAATTATCTGTCGCGATAACGAACATTTGATGCAGCTACTCAATACCAAAATTCAAGCTATTGAAGGCGTTTCTAGAACTGAAACGTTTATTTCACTAGACCAGCAAATTGATAGACAAATTCAACTTTGAGGAAAGTGAAATGTGAGAGGTAAAATGTGAGCTATAAAAAAATCCAAACTCCATTAAAACTGGAATTTGGATTTGATAAGTAGTTATATGAAAGTTGAAGAATTAGTCTCTTCTTCCTCCCATATAAATCGAGATGTAATAAAACAAAGTTGCTATAGAGCCTAATGCTGCTACTACATACGTTCTAGCTGCCCATTTTAAAGAATCTTTCGCTCCGGCCTGTTCTTGAGGTGTAAGCATTCTTTTATTTTCTAACCAAGCCAAAGCACGATTACTAGCATCATATTCTACTGGCAAAGTAACAATTGAAAATAAAGTTGTTGCCGCAAAAATAATAATTCCCACTAATAACAAACCCGGAAAAGTCTTGATCATTAAGATTCCAGCCAGTAAAATCCATTGCATATAACTAGAGGCTACGTTTACAACAGGAACAAGTTTAGATCTCATGGTAAGCCACTCATACCCCACTGCATGTTGCACTGCGTGTCCACACTCATGAGCGGCTACGGCAGCAGCAGCGGCATTGCGCTGGTTGTAAACAGCTTCACTTAAATTTACCGTTTTATCAGCAGGATTGTAGTGATCTGTCAAACGCCCTGGAGTTGAAATCACTCTTACATCTCTGATTCCGTTATCGGCTAGCATTTTCTCTGCAATTTCGGCACCTGTCATTCCGTTTTGCAAATGCAATTTTGAGTAGTGTTCAAATTTGCTTTTAAGTCTTGAACTAACTAACCAGCTAAAAAGCATTAATGCTCCAGCTAGAATTAAATAACCCATTCCCATATTTTTAGTTTTTTTATTTTTATTAAAGTTACTAAAGAAATAGCAAATTCTGCACCATTTTTTGTTAATGTCAAATTGGCATCCGTTAAATAAAATTCAAAAAAAAAAAAAAAAAAAAAAAAAATTCCAAACCCAATTGTGAATTTGGAATTTGGAATATGGAATTTTAAATATTGAAATTTATAGACTATCCTACCAAGTTAATTATTTTACCTGGAACAATTATCACCTTGTTTGGTGTTTTACCATCTAATTGCTTGATGGTTCTTTCGTCTTTCATTATGATTTCCTCGATTTGCGCTGCGGTTAAATCCAAAGGTAAAACTAAGGTAAAACGCATTTTTCCGTTGAAAGAAACTGGGTATTCTTTCTCACTTTCAACCAAATGTTTTGGATCAAAAACTGGGAAAGGAACTGCTGCTATCGAACCTTCATGACCTAGTAACGACCATAATTCTTCTGCAATGTGCGGCGCGTAAGGCGAAATCACAATTGCTAATGGTTCTAAGATGGCACGAGAATGACAGTTTTGAGTAGACAATTCGTTTACACAAATCATAAATTGCGATACCGAAGTGTTAAAAGAGAATCCTTCAATATCCTCAGCTACTTTCTTGATGGTTTTATGCAATGATTTTAAGTTGTCTTTCGTTGGTGCTTCATTGGTCACAATCATACCATTTTCATCGAAATACAAACGCCATAGTTTTTTCAAGAAACCAAAAACTCCCGAAATACCTGCACTATTCCAAGGCTTCGCTTGCTCTAGTGGCCCTAAAAACATTTCATACAATCGCAAGGTATCCGCACCGTATTCTGAGCAAATAGCATCTGGAGTCACCACATTGTATTTAGATTTCGACATTTTTTCAACCTCGCGGCCAACGATATATTTGTTGTTTTCATAAATAACATCTGAATTTACAAAATGAAAATATCTATAATCTGAAAAAAATCTTTGCAAATCCAAAACATCAGTTTTAGGGTCTACCAAAGCAATATCAACATTAATTTTACTATACGGTAAAAGCTCATCAATTTCAATTAAGTTTCGATCAATAGAATCAAGGTTAAATAACCTTTTAATCACATCAAGCTCATCATCAGATATATTTTCACGAACAAAATTCTCGATTATTTTATGTAAATCTTTATTTTTTACACTAGGAACAACTCCTTCATCAATCACATCAAAGTTTTTAAATATTTCAAAACTTATCAGATACGTTTTTTCTCTTAATCTCTGAGGCAAAGAAGTCCTGTGTCCCATGTAATTAAAAATACTTGGCACAACTCTATAAACAAACGCACTCGTTCCCAAAATCATTCCTTGATTGATCAATTTTTTGAACGGTTCTTCGGTAGGTGCGAAACCTTTGTCTTTTAGGAATTTGTTCCAAAAACGAGAGTACAACAAGTGACCGGTTGCGTGTTCGCTTCCGCCTATGTATAAATCTACGCTTTCCCAATAGGCTAGAGCTTCTTGGCTTGCAAATTCGGTTTCGTTGTGCGCATCCATATAACGCATCCAATAGTATGAACTTCCTGCCCAACCTGGCATGGTGTTCAATTCAAGAGGAAAAATAGTTGCATCATCAACCAAACTCGTTTCGACCACTTTGTTGTTCACACTGTCCCAAGCCCAAACTGCAGCGTTTCCTAAAGGCGGCAAGCCGTCTTCGGTGGGTAAATATTTCTCAACTTCGGGTAAAATGATAGGCAAATGTTGCGCATCAATCATTTGCGGCAAGCCATTTACATAATAAACTGGGAAAGGCTCACCCCAATAACGCTGGCGAGAGAAAACTGCATCACGCAAACGGTAATTGATTTTCCCTTTTCCTTGGTTTATTTTTTCTAATTCGGCAATTACTTTTTGAGTTCCTTTTTTATAATCTAATCCATTTAAAAAATCAGAATCGACTAATTGAAACCCTTCTTTGGCGCCATAAGCTGCCTCAGAAATGTCTTGATCAAAGATGTTTTTAATAGCCGGCATTCCGTTTTGCCCTTTGAAGAAATTCGCAAAAGCATAATCTCTCTCATCGCCACAAGGAACCGCCATAACTGCACCTGTTCCGTATCCCGCCAAAACGTAATCACCAATCCAAACTGGAATTGGTTCTTTTGTAAACGGATGTTCTGCAAAAGCTCCTGTAAACACTCCTGAAATGGTTTTCACATCAGCCATACGCTCACGCTCAGAACGTTTTGAGGTTTTTTCGATATAGGCCTCTACTTCTGCTTTTTGTTCGGCAGTAGTAATCTCCTGAACCAAAGGATGCTCTGGTGCCAAAGTCATAAAAGTCACCCCGAAGATAGTATCGGGTCTTGTTGTGAATACTTCAATGAAAGAGTCCTTAGTCCCTAGTTCTAAGTCTGAAATTTGCTTTTCACTTTCGACTTTCGACTTTTGACTTTCGACTTTAAATTTAACCATTGCTCCAACTGATTTCCCAATCCAGTTTCTTTGACTTTCTTTAATACTTTCGCTCCAGTCGATATCATTTAGACCTTGCAACAAACGTTCTGCATAAGCTGAAATACGCATGCTCCACTGGGTCATTTTCTTGCGAACTACTGTAAATCCACCACGTTCCGAAACTCCGTTTACAATTTCATCGTTGGCCAAAACCGTTCCTAATCCCGGACACCAGTTAACTTCTGTCTCCGCTAAATACGTCAATCGGTATTGCAAAAGGATTTTCTCCTGAGTATCTTTTGCGAAAGCGCTCCATTCTTCGGCTGAAAAAAGATCTATATTTTCATCGCAAACTGCATTGACAGTTGTATTTCCTTCTTTTTCAAACAAGGCAATTAGGGTTGAAATATCCTCCGCTTTATCGCTGTTTTTATTGTACCAAGAGTTGAACAATTGAATGAAAATCCATTGTGTATGCTTGTAATAATCAGGATTTGAAGTACGCACTTCGCGACTCCAATCAAAAGAGAATCCTATTTTGTCTAATTGCTTTCTGTAACCCGCAATTTGGTTTCCTTCTTTATCCACACCACCGTCAATGTTCACACGAGTAGTATCTTCTGGACGCTGACCCGTTTGAATAGCGTATTGCTCAGCAGGCAACCCAAAACTGTCGTAACCCATAGGATGCAATACATTAAAACCTTGGTGTCTTTTATATCTAGCAAACACATCAGAGGCAATATACCCTAGCGGATGCCCTACGTGTAAGCCCGCTCCAGATGGATAAGGAAACATGTCAAGAACGTAATATTTAGGCTTATCAGCGTTGTTTTCGGCTTTGAATGTTTGGTTTTCTTGCCAGTATTTTTGCCATTTGGCATCAATTTCGTTGGGATTGTATTTCATTCCTTTTTTTATTGTTTTTTAATTGAGTCATGCTCTCGTAAACTCAAGTCATTCCTATTTTTTATTTTTGTTTAAATGGAGTCATGCTCTCGTAAACTCAAGTCATTTTTATAAGGTTCTGAGCAACTGAGTAACAAAGGTTCTAAGTTTTATTGCGATGACTATTTTTAGGTGCCAAATTTACGTTTATTGTACGAAAGTTAAAACTTTGAGCGTTATTAACTTTAAATAAAGAATTTCTTTATTATTTTTACCCAATAATTTCAATAAACTATGAGTTCTTCATTTGATAATTTTCAAAAACGCCGTTTAATTTCCTCTTATTTTTCAGTAGTATTAAGTGTATTTTTAGTCTTATTTCTGCTAGGAATCTTAGGATTATTTATCATTAATTCAAAAAAATTAGCCAATGATTTTAAAGAAAACATTGCTATGACTGTCTTCTTTAAGAATGAAGCTAATGATACTATTGTAAAACAATTTGGCACGCAATTAAAAGGGAGCCCTTTTGTAAAAACGTATAAATATGTAACTAAGGAAGCCGCTGCAAAAGAACATACTGATATTATAGGTGAAGATTTTATGACTTTCTTAGGCGAAAATCCATTACAAAACTCCTATGATATTCATTTAAAAGGAGATTATGTAGTAAAAGACAGCATCGCAAAAATAGAATCTGGTCTTAGGAAAAATGCTATGATATCTGACATTGTATATGACAAGCAACTTGTTAATTTAGTGAATGACAATATCAAAAAAGTAAGTATGTGGATCTTGATAGTAAGTAGTTTTCTTGCTGTTATTGCCGTTTTATTAATTAACAGCTCTTTGCGTTTATCCATACATTCGAACCGCTTCATAATTAAAACGATGCAAATGGTGGGTGCAACAAAATCTTTCATCCGTAAACCATTTGTAATGCGCAGTATTAAACTGGGTATCATAGGTGCGGCACTTGCTGTACTGGCTTTGATAGGTGTTTTGATTTATGTAGAAACCAGTTTTCCTAACTTAGGAATTCTAGAAGACAAAGGGCTTATTGCACTGGTACTAGTAGCGGTATTAGGCTTTGGAGTTTTAATTACTTGGTTGAGTACTTATTTTGCTACACAACGATTTTTAAATTTAAGAACTGACGATCTTTATTAGTATTCAGAATTCAGTCGCGGTATTCAGTCGCAGTCCTCAGGTACAGATTTAACTAAAAAAACAACAGCATTTACAAATGGAAGATAAAGATAAAAAAAATGAATTTTTGTTTGAGAAAGTAAACTACAAAATTCTATTAATTGGACTTGGAGTTATTGCTTTAGGCTTTATCCTTATGTCAGGTGGAGGAAGTGAAGATCCAACAGTTTTTAATGAAGAAGTATTCAATTTTAGAAGAATTAGACTAGCGCCAACAACCGTTTTAATAGGTTTTGGGATAACCATTTACGCTATTTTAAAAAATCCAAAAAAAGCATAAATGAATACATTACAAGCTTTTTTGATAGCTATTATTGAGGGATTGACTGAATATCTTCCGGTATCATCTACCGCGCATATGGTTTTTTTGAGTTCTTATTTTGGCATACAAGAAGACGATTTTGTGAAACTGTTTCAAGTTTCTATACAATTTGGAGCCATATTGGCTGTAGTAGCATTGTATTGGAAAAAATTCTTTGATTTTTCTAAAGTTAGTTTTTACCTCAAACTTATTTGCGCCGTAATACCTGCGCTTGTCTTGGGGAAACTATTTGATGATAAAATAGAAGCAGTTCTTGGAAATCCTATACCAATTGCGATTGTTCTTATTTTAGGCGGTGTTGTTTTACTATTTATTGACAGTCGTTTTCAAAACCCAACGGTTTTAAAAGAAGAGGATATTTCTATAAAAAAAGCAGTAACCATAGGTTTCTGGCAATGCTTGGCAATGATGCCAGGAACTAGCAGATCTGCCGCATCAATTATAGGTGGAATGCAGCAAGGTTTATCCCGTCATGCTGCTGCAGAATTTTCTTTTTTTCTAGCGGTTCCTACTATGATGGCAGTGACCTGTTATTCTGTGTTTTTAAAAACGTATGAAAGTTCACAAATGAAAGGCTACGAACTCATTTTGAAATCAGATCAAAACATTCAGCTCTTCTTAATTGGTAATGTGGTAGCCTTTATTGTTGCTGTAATTGCCATAAAGTTTTTTATTGAAATCATAAAAAAATATGGATTTAAGCCATGGGGCTGGTACCGTATTATTGTGGGTGTGTTTTTATTAATTTACTTTTCGTATTTAAAATAATTTCTATTGAAAACAGCTGATGAATACCTAGAAGGTCAAATTTTATTGATTGACAAACCTTTGCATTTTACTTCTTTTCAAGCGGTAAATAAGCTTAAATATGCTTTGATTAATAAAGTAGGTTTGCCAAAAAAATTCAAAATTGGCCATGCCGGAACCTTAGATCCATTAGCAAGTGGTTTATTATTAGTTTGTACCGGAAAATTCACCAAACGAATTACAGAACTTCAAGGTCAAGCCAAAGAATACACAGGAACTTTTTACATAGGGGCCACAACGCCATCCTATGATTTAGAAACAGAAATTGACCAAACCTTCCCTACTGCACATGTCAACGAAGAATTAATTCACGAAACAGTAAAACAATTTCTTGGCGAAATTGATCAAGTACCTCCTATTTTTTCGGCAATAAAAAAAGATGGTGTACGCTTATATGAGCATGCACGTGCCGGAGAAAGCATTGAAATTGCAAGCCGTAAAACTACCATACACGAGTTTGAAATTACTCGAATTGCCCTTCCTGAAATAGATTTTAGAGTAGTTTGTAGCAAGGGAACTTATATTCGTTCTTTAGCGTTTGATTTTGGAAAAGCCATGCAATCTGGCTCTCACTTAACGGTTTTAAGACGCACAAAAATAGGCGATTATGATGTGAAAAACGGCATTAACGTTCTTGATTTTGAAGAAAGTCTTACCTCAAACATCCCTTAAATGAGGCTATTCATTATTTTATTATTGTTTCCTTTTTTTGCTTTTTCCCAAAACAAAACACGTTCCTTCATTCAATTTGATGTTTCCATACCCATTAAAGGCAATCAAAACAATGGATCGCAAAACAACAATCAACAATCTAATAATAGCTGGTTTCTGCCAGATGGTATTAACAGTAAAATAGGCATTGGTTTAGAACCTAAGAAATGGATAGCACTAGGAATACACTCTGGAATAGACTGGACATGGTCAGAAAAAATTGTTCTAGTACCCGTTTTTGCTAATCTTAGATTGAGTCCAAAAATTAGTGATGAAACTCGTATTGCATTACAACTTGGGCTAGGAAAAGGTACTGCTCTTGGAAGAGGAGCATTAAATGGTACTTACAAAAAAATAAGCTTAGGAATTCAAAATGATGATGATTTAGTTCTATTTATAGAAATGAGCCATTATGACATTGCTTTTAAAGATCAAAAAGAAACTGGGAGCATTAGTTTAGGACTATCCTTGATAACGTTTTAGATAGCAAAGCTATTTACAATAAAAAAAACACATGATAAATACACTATTTGTTTTATCATGTGTTTTCATTTTCAAGACCTATAGTTTTAAACTAACTTATACTAAAGGTCACAGTCATTAGTTAATAATTAGGCAAATGTTTTCCACCAAAAAGTGCAAAAGATAGGTAATCATAAACCCTTTCTAATAATTTTTTCATAATAATGTTTTTTATTGTTAGACAACATACAAACACCTATAAAAAAAGCAAACTAAAAAGTAGACTTGGTTAGCAATGAGCAAGTTACGATTATTTTTTGATTTAAAAATAAAAAAAATAAAAAAATTTTAAAACCGTTTAATGTAGCCCGCTACACGTTGATTTCATTAAACTAAAAAATACTTTTATCCAGTTCGCGCATTAAATTTATCAATTCATTTTGAGTAGATAGTCCCTTATCGTGGTGGTACCAGAGTTGTAAATTTGTTTTTAGGGTTTCATCAATTACGCCAAACTCTTTTTTGTACTCTAAAACTAAGTTGGTTGCTGCTTGTGGTCTTGGTCCCCAATGTCCTAAAACTCCACCCGTTTCTTTTTTGATAATTACTAGAATTGGTATGGAACGTGCTTTATTTGTTAAGAAACAATCCATAAACTCTAGGTTTTCATCTCTAAGTACAATTTTTAAATCAATCTTGTCCGTTGCTTCGGCCATTTTATGATATATGGGTAAAAGTTGAGCAGCATCACCACACCAACCCTCAGAGATCACTAACCAAATGTACTCCTCTTGTAATGCTTGTAGCTCTTGAATGGTCCTTTCAGTAAGTACAATGGTTTTATCAAGGCGTTTCATTCGAGTCTCATTAAGTTCGCTATAATGTGTTAAATCAATAGACTGCGTGAGTCCAGTAGACTTTTTTTCTAATAATAAATCGGTAATCTTTTTTCTATATTCGGCATAAGAAAGACTGTTAAACAAGGCTTTAGCTACAGGGATTTTCATGATATATAATTTATTTTTACAAAGCTACCACAAAAAATGATGGTATAAATTGATATATGTCATTCTCTTGTAGCTAAAAAAGAGTAATTTTAGCACAAATAGTGAATATGGATCTTAAAACAAAATCAATAGGACTTGTTCTTTCTGGAGGAGGTTCAAAAGGTTTAGCGCATGCAGGCGTGATTAAATTTCTAGAAGAGCAAGATATAAAACCCAGCCAAATAGCAGGTACTAGTGCGGGCTCTATTGTAGGCGCTCTTTATGCTTGGGGTAAAACCCCCGAAGAAATTTTAGAGTTTTTTAAATCTATTTACCTTTTCCATTGGAAACACTTAACTTTTAAAAAAGCGGGATTGATAGACTCAGAGTCGTTTAGAGTTTATTTTGAATCTATTTTTAAAGATGCCACATTAGGTGATATGAAAATTCCAGTACAAATTACAGCCACAGATATGGTACGAGGCAAACTCAAAATTTTTGGACCGAGTACAAAGATTGTAGATGCCATATTAGCCTCATCAGCATTTCCTGGTATTTTATCCCCATATGAAATTGATGGTAATATTTACAGTGATGGCGGCATTCTCAACCATTTCCCTACAGATGTTTTACAAGGACAATGTGAAACCATTATTGGAATTTATGTGAGTCCCATTCAAAAAATTGAAGCTAAGGATTTACGTTCTATCAAAGCAGTAACTACACGCGCCTTTGACATTCTTTCGGCTAACTCAAACATTCATAAATTTAATATGTGTGATTGGGTAATTGAACCTAAGGATTTATGTCTTTACAGCACCTTTGAAACTAGTAAAATTAAGATGGACCAAGTATTTAATATTGGCTACCAAGCTGCAAAAAAATCCTTTGAAAAACTTAGTTTATAAATTACAATCAAGATTATATTAAAAAAAAAGAAAATTCTATATTTGCACCAATCAACGCAACACACACATGAAATACAAAAGAATTCTACTGAAATTAAGTGGGGAAGCTTTAATGGGCGACTTACAATACGGAATTGACCCAAAAAGACTTGCTGAATATGCTGACGAAATCAAGCAAATTCATAACAAAGGAGTAGAAATTGCCATTGTAATAGGTGGTGGAAACATTTTTAGAGGAGTAGCTGGTGCCAGTGCAGGAATGGACAGAGTACAAGGAGATTACATGGGAATGCTTGCAACGGTAATAAACGGAATGGCCTTACAAGGCGCTCTTGAAGAAAAAGGAATGAAAACCCGTTTGCAAACAGCCTTAAAAATGGAATCTATTGCAGAGCCTTACATTAAGAGAAGAGCCGACAGACACCTTGAAAAAGGAAGAATTGTAATTTTTGGAGCTGGAACAGGAAACCCGTATTTCACAACAGATACTGCAGCTGTTCTAAGAGGAATTGAAATCAATGCTGATGTCATCCTAAAAGGAACTCGTGTTGATGGTGTTTATGATTGTGATCCAGAAAAAAATGCTTCGGCAATAAAATTTGATTTTATTTCTTTTGAAGATGTGTTGAAAAAAGGATTGAATGTAATGGACACAACGGCTTTTACACTAAGTCAAGAAAATAAATTGCCTATTGTAGTTTTTGACATGAACAAAGTAGGGAACTTGCTCAAAATTTGCGAAGGAGACAATATAGGAACCGTAGTTAATATATAATAAACAGTCATAAGGAACAACTGCTACAATGGCAAAACTGTACTGAGACTGAAAACTGAAAACTGAAATTATGACTGAAGAAATTGATTTTATATTAGATAGTACACAAGAATCCATGATAGGATCTATTGCTCATTTAGAAAAAGAATTCTTAAACATTCGTGCCGGAAAAGCATCTCCTGCTATGTTAGGAAGTGTTTTTGTGGATTATTACGGATCAGCAACACCATTATCTCAAGTATCAAAAATCAGTGTTCCTGATGCTAGAACCATCACGTTACAACCGTTTGAAAAAAACATGTTACACCCTATTGAAAAAGCAATTATGATTGCTAATCTTGGGTTTAACCCAATGAATAATGGGGATGTAGTAATTATTAGCGTTCCTCCCTTAACAGAAGATCGTCGTAGAGATTTAGCCAAACAAGCAAAATCAGAGGCCGAGGATGCAAAAATAGGAATTCGTAATGCACGTAAAGATGCCAATACCGAAATCAAAAAATTAGAAAAAGATGGCACCTCAGAAGACATTTGTAAAAGTGCCGAAGAAGAGGTTCAAAACTTAACCAACAGTTTTATCAAAAAAATTGATGAACTTTTAGTGGTAAAAGAAGCCGAAATTATGAAGGTGTAAACCTTTCTTACTAATATTTTAAAACCGCCTTGTTTATTGATAAGGCGGTTTTTTTTATGGTTAAATATCACCAAAAGTGGGTATTGTAGCTTGTGTACTATTTCTTATTTTTATACAATGAAAACTAACTAAAAAATATGAAAACAAACAAACAAACAAACAAACAAACAAACAAAGCGAATCGAGAGATACAAAAATTTGATCAGCCACTATGCCTTTTTGAGGGTACTGTTGATAAGCCTGATTTTATGTAGTAGTTGCAGCAAGGATAATTATGATAATTATGACACAATAAAAGGAGCTAATAACGTTATTTATGAAATTCCAATTGCAGAATTAAATACTGACAACGTTTTCAAAGCTATTTTTTCTAAAAAATTCAATAACAGGTCATTCGAAAATTTCCTTGTTAATAAAAATGATTACAAACTTAAATCCACTAATGAGTTTTTCATTCCAGAAAAAAATGCTGTTGTTTCCAAAACAGATTCTTTGATATCATATACCATGTTGATTAAAAGAAATAGTGAAAAAGTTAATTATTTTGAAAATTTAGTGATTCAAATAAATTCAAAAAACCAATATTCTGCAAATATAATAAGGTATTATCCTAAAAGTTTTGAAATAAATAAAGATCACAACTCCTTTTCATTAATCGCTGACAAACAACTAGTACCCCTTAATCAAGAGGCTGGAAAAAAAATAAAAAATTCGATGCGCTCAGATAATCAAACCTGTATATCCGTTAGTTATTCTGTTTGTAATCAAGGTGGCAAAGACCACATTGCAGGAGAAAACTGCACAAAAATTTACAGGGATGTAAGTAACACCGTTTGCTTTGAAACTGAAACAGGAGGAGGAGATTATGGTGGTATATGGGGTTGGAATTATTCTAACGGTATAACATTTCCCGGTTCCGGAGATGGTCTTGAACATGGTGATAATCCATTTACAATTACAACTGCCCCTATTGATCCAAGATTAGATATTGGAATAGAAGGTTCTATAATATATGACGAAAGTTACGATGCTTTCTTTTCTCAAATTTTTTATAATAATTTAGGGGAGTTAAAAACATGGGCTGATCAAAATCGAGATCTTTACAATATAATTCTTAACAATGTTATAAATGATCAGTGGTCCGCTAAAAGTTTAAAATTCGCTAATTTTGCAATAAAATTTTTAAATGATAACTCTGAGGTAACGTGGGAGCAATTCGAAAACTGGTTTATGGGAACACCAGAAGGACAAGATGGCGAGTATGACGCAGCTTTTTGGGAGAATCCTAACTTGACATTTCAGCAACAGAGTTTACCAAGTTACAATAATTATGTAAATAATATGGCTCGTTTTGCTGATGGTACTCTTATGAAAGGAGCTGATAATATTTATACACTAGTTGGTGGTAAAGTCCTTGAAGCAAGATTAAAAGACAAAGATGGAACAGAAAACACTTGTGCTTTAAAAGTTTCTATAGCTCTTGTCAGGTCCGATATTGTTATTCCAAATTTGCCAGGTATTACACTTGAAGGCAGTGACGAGTTTTCTGGTAAATTCTTTTTCCTAAATGCCAAAGAACTTAATGCTTGGATGCGTAAAACCTTTGGCACAAATACTGGAATAGGAAACACACCTATAAATGACAAACACCTTTCTTATAACGCAGCTGATGGAGGACAAAACGGTGAAGATTTTCCAAATAAATTAAAAAACATACGCGGTATATATTCCATGATAACTACTGAAGATTACGATAAAAAAGGGGCTTCTGGCCATGCCGATCTTCTATTTACCAATATTGCAGGTTTCGGCACATGTGTATTTGATTGCTTTTTTAATTTACCAATACAAAGAATAGACTTATGGATATTAAATTAACTACAAATTTTTTTAGCAGATGCAATAACGATATTTGTATTCTCAAGAACAAACTGAAAGGCCTAGTGCATATTCTTATATTTATGTTTTCTTTTTCTATCTATTCCCAAGATTATATAAAAAGAGATTCCATAAAATTTAATAATCAGAACTATAATTACACACATGTTAGCTTCGGATCAACTAGTCACACAAAGTACTTTAAACTTATGACTTGTTCCGATAGTAATCTTAAACAAATTCAACAAACTATTATTGATTGCACAAAAAAAAATAAATTAGAATATACTGAATTTTATATTTTGGACCTTCCTTATGATACTATAAAAAACATACCAGACAAAGACATTTTATTTGCTTTGCTTTTTAAAATCGATCAGCATAGGATGTCATTAAATTTATCAACTGTAACAGTCAAGCAAAAATATAACATAATCGATGACAAATTCAGCTATTTTCCAGACGAATCACGTGAGAAATTTATTGATTACAAACTAAACATTTCAGAAAATGAAGTCTGTATATTTTTAAAAAAATAAGTTTTTCAAATGCCACAACCCTCGCGCGAGCGTACCGCTCGTGATGCCATTTATGGATTGATCTAATTTTGGTTTTAAATAGTGTTTAAAAATTAAAGTATGTTATAATATGGATTATATTCACGAGCGTGACGCGCACGAGCTGGGTGTATATAAATGTTGGTATTAAATTGGGTGATTTAGAATTTGGGATAAAACAAAGAAAATTAATTGAGATATTGGTGGACAAAAAGTCAGGAAAAATAGGACCTACTTCAGTACAAAATATTAAAAACAAATAAATATGGAAATTTTTTTAGATGTAGCAATAAGTTTCATACCAACTTTAATTACAATAATTCTGACTTATATTATTGTAATACTATTTATTAAAATAAAAAAGTATGTTAATATAAAAACAGAATATTATCAATTGAAATTAAACGAGCTTAAAAATAGAACTTAACTAAGCAAGGTAAACTACTTGAAAGGAATATAAGTTAAACCAGTCTAGCAAAATCATATAACTTTGTGAAATTAAAAGCTATTAAAAAACGTAAATATGATAAAGTACTCTAGACCTTTCCAGTGGCACATTTACTATTATTTACTTTATTACAGTAGTAAAACACTACAAAATAGCCTTTTGTTTATTTTGTAGCGTTTTTTTAAATTAGCCTAGAGCTTATGAATTGAAAAGTAAATCTGTAGATTTTAGAATACTTTTTTAGAAAAAGTCAGGAGACTTTTAGTATGCTTAAGTATCAAAAATCGTATAAATATTTACGAAGTCATGAGACTTGGTAGAGCTAGAACTTCTAGTAGTTAAAGAAGCCGAGATCATGAAAGTATAAACCTTTCTTACAAATATTATAAAAACCGCTTTGTTCAAACAAGGCGGTTTTTTTATACTATATTTTGTACTATATAAGGACGCAATATTTTTTAAAATAAAGCTATATATAAATAACCACTTTTATTGTTTTTAAGATTTAACTTATAAAAAATGAACTTAAAAGCAAAAAACCGTAAAATTTTAACATAAAAACCGTAAAATGAAATGAAACTAATATTTTAATTTTGAAAAATACCTTTATAAGATTTTAAAGTAAACATCACACAATATGATTTACCTTTAATTTTTTAACATTGGTAAAGAAATTAAAACTAACTTTAGATTAAACATTTTGAAACAAACAAAATTGAAAATGTACAAAAATTTGATCAGCCACTATGCCTTTTTGAGGGTACTGTTGATAAGCCTGATTTTATGTAGTAGTTGCAGCAAGGATAATTATGATAATTATGACACAATAAAAGGAGCTAATAACGTTATTTATGAAATTCCAATTGCAGAATTAAATACTGACAACGTTTTCAAAGCTATTTTTTCTAAAAAATTCAATAACAGGTCATTCGAAAATTTCCTTGTTAATAAAAATGATTACAAACTTAAATCCACTAATGAGTTTTTCATTCCAGAAAAAAATGCTGTTGTTTCCAAAACAGATTCTTTGATATCATATACCATGTTGATTAAAAGAAATGGTGAAAAAGTTAACTATTTTGAAAATTTAGTGATTCAAATAAATTCAAAAAATCAATATTCTGCAAATATAATCAGGTATTATCCTAAAAGTTTTGAAATAAATCAAGAGCACAATTCCTTTTCATTAATCGCTGACAAACAACTAGTACCCCTTAATCAAGAGGCTGGAAAAAAAATAAAAAATTCGATGCGCTTAGATAATCAAACCTGTATATCCGTTAGTTATTCTGTTTGTAATCAAGGTGGCAAAGACCACATTGCAGGAGAAAGATGCACAAAAGTTTACAGGGATGTAAGTAACACCGTTTGCTTTGAAACTGAAATAGGAGGAGGAGGAGATTATGGTAGTACATGGGGTTGGAATTATTCTAACGGCATAACATTTCCTGGTTCCGGAGATGGTCTTGAACATGATGATAATCCGTTTACCATTACAACTGCTCCTATTGATCCAAGATTAGATATTGGAATAGAAGGTTCTATAATATATGACGAAAGTTACGATGCTTTCTTTTCTCAAATTTTTTATAATAATTTAGGGGAGTTAAAAACATGGGCTGATCAAAATCGAGATCTTTACAATATAATTCTTAACAGTGTTATAAATGATCAGTGGTCCGCTAAAAGTTTAAAATTCGCAAATTTAGCAATGAAATTTTTAAATGATAATCCTAATGAAATTGTATTAGCAACAGAGATAATATCCGAAATCCTTCTTAATCCATCATTAAATATAGATCTCGAATCTTCTTTCAATTCACCATTTAATATTGATAGATCATCAATAAAAGATGTTACTGAAGAGGATAAAAAGTTTAATAAAATATATAAAGCTTTAACGGATTCCCCCGCATTTAAAAACTTATTTTTAAATTTATTTGATAATAACAACAAACGATTTAATGTGAAATTTGAAATCATTGAAAATCTTGATACTAGCGTAAGAAAAATTGATGGATTCACAACGCCTCCAGTACTTGAAGGCAGACCAACTCTGATTCAAATTAACAAACAAATATTAACCTCAACGGGATTAAGACCAATGACAAATATTGAAATTGCTAAAACCATATTACACGAGTGTATACATGCTTATTTAGCAATCAAAGGCAAATATCCAGATGCTGGCGGCAGTAGTATTCCAGGTATAGAAAACATGACATTTGCAGAGGTATTGAAGGCCACAAGGCCTGGCACTGGCGCTCAACACGATTTTATGTACAAAAATATGGTGCCAACTATCCAAAAAATTCTTGCTGAAATTAGAGATGCAGTTACTTCTAGTACGACAAGAGCAACTGTAGAGTCTATAAGGCTACAACCTAATTTTTATACTAACCCAAAAAGCACAACACTTTGGAAATGGGATGATTATTTCTATTATCTAAGTTTAAATGGTCTGCAAGATACAGAAGCATTTAAAATAAGCTTTCCTGCTAAAACAGATCAATTTGAATTACTTCTTGAGTATACCGCTTTTGGCCACAAACACCTTAAAAATTAATTATGAAAGTCACATTAATAATCTTTTATTTATTTGTAAATGTATTACAAGCGCAAGAAATTGCAGAAGTCAGAAAACTAGATACTGTATATATCCTATTTAAAGCAGACAAAAATCAAACAAAATATTTTGAAAATGAATGTATCACTTGTCAAGGATATTATTTTTTGAAGGGATTTTTTCTACAAAAAGACACTTTAGGAATTTTTACATACGATAAAGATATTAACAGAGTATATAGACCTGCTAATGACCGATATGAAAAGAAGTCTTTTTTAAAAAAGCATAAGAAAGAAATTATTGATATTAATTTTTTCAAGAAATTAGAAAAAAACATGGAAGAATTCGGGGAGTGGTCCAAACCTCAAATTTACTACATCATTGACATGGCAGATTTCAGAAAAAATAAGATTAAATTAACCGAGGTTAATTCTTTAGTTTATGTAATGGAGTAAGTTATTAAACATTTATCCTTTGGCAAGTGCCTGATGGGAATATAAAATTCCGTTATATATACAATTATAAGAGCAACTGTAGAATCTATCAGGCTACAACCTAATTTTTATACTAACCCCAAAAGCACAACACTTTGGAAATGGGATGATTATTTCTATTATCTAAGTTTAAATGGTCTGCAAGATACAGAAGCATTTAAATTAAGCTTTCCTGCTAAAACAGATCAATTTGAATTACTTCTTGAGTATACCGCTTTTGGCCACAAACATCTAAAAAATTAATTATGAAAGTCACATTGATAATCTTTTATTTATTTGTAAATCTTTTACATGGACAAGAAATTGAGGCAATCCGAAAACAAGATACGGTATATATCCTATTTAAAGCAGACAAAAATCAAGTGAAAATTTGTAATAACAATAATGAAAACAGCGGATACTATTTTTTTAATGGAGATGATATTTTTTTCGGAAAAAATAAAAAGGGAGTTTATCATTACAGTAATACAAATGCTTTCACTAAAATATGGAAACCTGCAAAAGATAAATTCGTAAATAAATCTTTCTTAGTCAAATACAAAAATGAAATCATAGATTTTGATTTTTTGAAAAGACTTGCTGAAAAGGGAATTTCGTTTATTGATTTTTCAGAAAGTAAAAAAGTATATTATATTATTGATCAGGAGAATTATAAAAAAAATAAAATAAAATTAACAGAGGTCAATCCTCCATTAATCGTCATGGAATGATTCCTCTGATAAATTCCATATTTTTTTCCAAATGCTGGCGGCGATAAAGTACCAGATATAGAAAACATGGAATTTGCAGAGGTATTGAAAGCCACAAGGCCTAGCACTGGCGCTCAACACAATTTCATGTACGATAAAATGATACCTACAATTCAAAAAGTTCTAGGAGAAATAAGAGATTTGGTAACGACCGAACAAAAAAGAAATATCTTGGAAACGTATACAATGTATCCAACTTCTAATCCATTAACATCTACCCCTTTTAGATGGATAGAATTTTATAAATACATAAGCTTAAGCGGATTAGACGAAGCTAACTGTTTTAAAGAGGATTTTCCTAAAAACAGTGCTGCACGTTCGCTCTTAAATCAATATATAACCGCCGGAAAATCAGAATTAGACAGATAAAAATATGAAAAATTTATACCTAATACTGTTATTTATAACAAGTAATATATATTGCCAAAACATCTCTTCAATCAAAAACTTAGATACAGCATACGTAGAGTTCAAAGAAAGCGCTATGCAAATTAAGACCGTTCTACCTAAAGATAATCCGGGGTTTAAAAGATGGTATATTATACAATTTAAAGAAAAAAACAAGGATGAATATTTACAATTTTGGGTAAGTGATTATCCCTCCTCTAAAAGAAGAGAGATGGGTATTAAATCAGATTATAGATTGGTTGAAAAAGCATACTTAAGGAGAAATAAAAAAAAGACTATCTCAGTGGATTTCTTTAAAAAATATGGCGTTTTCAAGAGCTATTATCAAGCGTTTGAAAAATGTAAAGTAATATACATAATTGACAGATCCGAGGAGAAAAATGGACAAATTCCTATTTATGAAGTATCAATATCAAGTTCATACATGATGGGAGAGTAAAAACAGTGTTCTTGTTATTAAACTAAAACATTGACTGCAAAATAAACTTGCTCCCATAGCGCACGCGCGTCACGCTCGTGATGCCTGTTATGGATGAAAATTTACCTTGATTTAAGCTAGCATTGAAAAATTAAAGCATCAAGCAATCTAGATTATGTTTACGAGCGGAAAATATTGGTTTAAAAACTAAATCATAATAACATGAAAAAATACTTGTTACTATTGCTGCTTTTTTCCATAAAACTGTTCAGCCAAAACTATAATTCTATCAAAGAGTCCGACACTATTTATATTGAATTCAAAGGAAAAATCAACGAAAGAAAATACTCTATTGATACTAGAATTAAACCAAATAATTTTGATGAGAGAGCTTACAATTTTGTTTTACCAGGAAAGTTCGGGCTTTACTTTCAACACCCAGAGTTTAAAAATTGGGAAAAAAAAGAGGCAAATATAATTTCTGAAGTGAGGATAGTTAATAAAGCATTTTTTAAAAAAAATAAAGAACATATAATTGGAATAAATTTTTTAAAAAAATATGAACAGAATGACATTATATGTCAGTTGTTTACGCAATTGAAAGTGTTTTACATTATTGATTTTACTGAGAAGAAAAAAGGGAATGTTATGTTATATGAAGTTAATTCTATGAATGTTTGTCCAGTGTCGGAATAATGATATGTATCGCTGTAAATCGTTTTTCACAGAAACCTATGCAATCTCAAGAGCAAATAACCTATCGTATTACGTTAGCAAAACCTCGTTCCTTGCCGATAAAAAACCATTAAAAAAATAAATGCAATAAAAGAACCTAAACTTTTATAATAGATATCTTTACAATGATTTACTTTATTACTGCTATAAAACGCTACAAAAAAGACGTTTGGTTATTTTGTAGCGTTTTTTCACTTAGCCTAGAGCTTATGAATTGAAAAATAAATCTCTTGATTTTACAATACATTTTAGAAAAAGTCAAGAGAATTTAGTATGCTTAAGTATCAAAAATCGTATAAATATTTACGAAGTCATGAGACTTGGTAGAGCTAGAACTTCTAGTTGTAAAAGAAGCCGAAATTATGAAGGTTTAAACCTGATTTGTAAATACTACAAAACCGCCTTGTTCAAAACGAGGCGGTTTTGTAGTATTTATAAACTAGCAGTTAGATTAATTTAATGCTAAACTAGTTTAGAAAAAAAGAATTCACGGCTACCTATCTTTTCACAACACTCACTGCTGTTCCCGTTATCATTACAGTGATTAATCCTTCTCCGCTTTTGAGCTCCACATCCACTTGAATTCCTACCACTGCATTAGCGTTCATTTTTTCGGCATTTATTTTTAGGTTGGCAAATGCCTTCTCTCTTACTTCTGCTATACTTTCACTGATTCCGTCATAATATTTTTGCATGCTAAAAGTTAGACCCATTTTTTGCATGTTGATGGCTGTTCCAGACACTATGCCGTTATACTCTAATATTTTGTAATCTTCTACAGAATTAGTTGTTGTTAAAATCATAATTATAAGGTTTAAGTTGGTTTCTTTATTAGACTACAATTTCATCCTCATGTTACGCAATACCATCTGATAAAGTTCTAATTTATAATGAAAAACTATAATACCACAGTTGACTTAGATTTTATGACGTTACAATTGTAAAAGGAGTGCTTCATTGCAATAGAACTACTTCAGTTTTGTTTAAAAGTAGTATTGAAATTAATTAACAAACTTCAATTCATTCCTTCTCCAAAAAGATAATATTCTAACTTTATTTTAAACAAAGTTCCTTCAACCAAATCTTTAACAGCATTTAATTCCTCCATAGAAACGGCCAAATCAATTTGAGAACAAGGTGTTTTCAACAAAAACTTATGGCATTTGTTTTTTAGTTCACAAGAGGCGCAACAGTTATTTTGGAGGTAACTCTCGTCAATACAGCACTTAAAAAGCTGCAATTCTTGTGGGGTAAAATAAAATCCCGTTTCTCTAAAAATCAGTTGAACTTTGTCCCATAGAACTGCATTGTCTTTTTTCCAGTAAAAAGCGCTGCCTAAATTATTACGATAGATCTGTTTTATTTCTTGCATCTGTATTCTGTTTGACACAAAAATACGCATTATTTATATTTATTCTAAATAATAAAAGCTAAAAAAAAATAAAATAGTTTGAGAATGATAATGGGAATCGTCTTTTAAATAATGACTAGGAGTTACTCATTTCAAAAAATTATTCTTCGCTCTTTTCATGATCTTCAACATCTTGTTGCAGGTCTAATTTTCTAAATGTTGGCGATACAATACCTGTGAAAAGAACAGTAATTAAAGTCATGCTTCCGCCAAAGACCACTGCGCTTACAGTTCCCATCAGTTTCGCAGTTAAGCCACTTTCAAAAGCGCCTAATTCGTTTGATGAACCTACAAAAATTGAATTTACAGCCGCTACACGACCGCGCATGTGATCAGGAGTTTTCAGTTGGAGAATGGTTTGACGTATCACCACCGAAAATCCATCAAAAACACCACTTAAAAATAACGCGGCAACGGACAACCAAAAAATAGAGGATAGTCCAAAAACAATGATACAAATTCCAAACGCAAAAATGGCTACCAATAATTTCATTCCCGCATTTTTTGTAAAAGGAATGTATGCTGAGATAATCAGCATTAAAAAAGCGCCAACAGCGGGAGCAGCTCTCAAAACACCAAATCCCTGCGGTCCTACTTTTAAAATATCCTGCGCAAAAATTGGTAAAAGAGCTACAGCACCACCAAAAAGGACTGCAATCATATCCAGCGACAAAGCACCTAGAATGGTCTTATTGTTGAAAACAAATTTGACTCCTTCTTTTAAACTTTCCATAACAGGCTCACCAATTTTTGGATTCAAAATAGGTTTGGTTCCAATTTGAGACAAAGCCAGTAACGCAAAAAGCGAGCAGCCTAAAACAATACACATAGACCAATGAACGCCAATCCAATTGATTGAGAAGCCCGCTACTGCAGGTCCTAAAACCGAACTAATTTGCCAAACGGAACTGCTCCACGTAGCCGCATTTGGGTACACTTTTTTTGGAACAATTAAGGCCAAAAGAGAGAATATGGTTGGTCCCAGAAAAGCACGAACTAATCCACCTAAGAACACACAAAAGTAGATAGAATATAAAATAGTTTGGGTTGCAAAATCTTTTATAAAAGGAGGCCACGTCAATAAAAATAACCCCAAACTGATGATTGCAAAACCCAATATACATTTAAACAGCAATCCTTTTTTCTCCTTTTGATCTACAATATGACCCGCAAATAAGGCCATTCCTACTGCTGGAATAACCTCCATCAAACCTATTATACCCAATGATAAGGGACTTTTAGTCAAACTATAAACTTCCCATTCTATGACGATAAACTGCATCGACCAGCCAAAAACCATCGCAAAACGGAGTACTAAAAAAATATTAAATTCTCTATAGCGTAATGCGGAGTACGGATCATTTTGTTTCATCGATTCTAATTTTGTGCTTTAATGTCTCTTAGACGCAATTGCAAACTTACTTTGCCGTTCCACTCATTTTCATCGATACAATACACGGCTTGAAAAGGTTTTTGATGTGCAGTCAGTTCAATTTTGTTACCTAAATTAAACCCAATGGCTGCCAAACCTTCGGTTCCGAAGCTTCGGGATTGTTTTACAAAAAGTTTTAGATGATCGTCTTCTTGTCCCATTGTTTTTCCATAGCCCGTATCTTTGATGTTTTGAGTTAGGAAAATGGGAGTCATATTTTGTGGCCCAAAAGGTTCAAATTGTTTCAGTATTCGAATAAGTTTTGGCGTAATATCCGTAAAATTAATTTCGGCATCAACAGCAATTTCTGGTGTCAACAAATCAGGATGAATCGTATTTTTAACTTCTTCTTCGAAAGCATCTTTAAATTCCTGATATTTTTCTGGAAGTAATGTCATGCCTGCTGCATACATGTGACCTCCAAATTGTTCCAAATGTTCAGCACAAGATTCAAGTGCATTGTATACATCAAATCCTTTAACAGACCGAGCCGAAGCAGCATACTTATCGCCACTTTTAGTAAAAACAAGTGTCGGACGATAATAGGTTTCGATCAATCGAGAGGCAACGATTCCAATCACACCTTTATGCCAATCTTCTTGAAAAACAACCGACGTAAAACGTTCTTTCTCCCCGTTATTCTCTATTTGTTGCAGTGCTTCCTTAGTGATTAATTTGTCTAAATCCTTACGTTCCACATTGTAGGCTTCAATTTCAGAGGCAAATTGTTGTGCTTGTTCAAAATCAAATTCGGTTAACAATTCCACAGCGTGGTTGCCATGTTTTATGCGACCTGCGGCGTTAATTCTGGGTGCAATGATAAAAACTACATCGGTAATGTCCAATGTTTGTTTTTTTATTTGGTGAATAATTGCTTTAATTCCTGGTCTAGGATCACTGTTGATAACCTGTAAGCCAAAGTGTGCCAAGACTCTATTTTCACCAGTCATAGGAACAATATCGGCCGCAATAGCTGCTGCTACTAGATCCAAGTACGGAATCAAATCAGAAATACTTTGCTCTCGGTTACTGCCTAAAGCTTGAATAAGTTTAAAACCTATTCCGCAACCACACAACTCGTCATACGGATAGGTACAATCGTCACGCTTTGGATCCAAAATTGCAACTGCATCAGGCAAAGAATCACCTGGTCTGTGGTGATCACAAATAATAAAATCAATATTTTTTGCCTTAGCATAATTGACATGATCTATGGATTTAATACCACAATCTAATGCAATAATTAAGGTAAATTCATTGTCATCAGCAAAATCAATACCTTTAAATGACACCCCGTAACCCTCATCATAGCGATCAGGAATATAAGTAGCCACATTTGGATAATACGTTTTTAAATATGAGGATACTAGCGAAACAGCAGTAGTGCCATCTACGTCATAATCACCAAAAACCAGAATGTTTTCACCATTTTTAATCGCTGTTTCAATACGAGACACTGCTTTATCCATGTCTTTCATCAAAAACGGATCGTGTAAATTGTCTAAACTTGGACGAAAAAAAGCTCTAGCTTCCTCAAAAGTGGTGATGCCACGTTGCACTAATAAAGTCGCCACAAAGTCTTCTACATTTAAGGCTTTCGCCAAATGTTTCACAGTCTCCTCAGGTGGATTTGGTTTAAGAGTCCAACGCATATTGATGTTTAATTATAAATTTGAAATTTCGATATGAAGTAGTATCGAAAGTGTAGTTTAGCTGTTTTATTTCAACGTTAAAGCACTGCCGTAAAAAGCGATACCGTCCCAGCCCGTTTTCATAAAATTGCGAATGTTTTGATGATCAGTCCCGTCAGGATTTCCTAAAACATCTTCAAAATAGTAAGCGCCAAAGCAAGCTAAAGTTGCTTCTGGAGTTAGTCCCTGCATTTCTGCAAAAGCAAATATTTTACAAGAACCTGAGTTTTCACCAGCAGCATTGTGTTGAGTCCCATTCTCAAACGCAGTGGGTTCAAAATCATAATGCTGCTCAATAACTGCAATGGTATCTGCAAATGCGATTGATTCTGGCGTTGTATTTAATTTTTCTAAAAAAGTGGTGATTGTCATAATCAAAAATATTAAAATTGAGATGAGATAGTTTTTGCGGCAGCTACCGCGCCATCCATATAACCTGGATGTTGCAAAGCGGTTTCTGAACCGGATAGATATAGTTTTCCGTTCAAAAGTGGTTTTTGAAAAACCATGTGGCCGTTGTTTTGATGTGCTAAAACAAGTTGGTCGTAAGGATGAAATGTTAGAGATTCTTCTCTCCATACCTTTTCATGATAGGAAACATAGTTTGCTGCTTCAGGACCAAAAAAAGTTGTCAATTGGGTGATTACTTTATCTTGGCGCTCCTCTCTAGAAAGTACAGACGTTCCCGCATTTAAAAATCCTTTCAAAGCAAAACCGGAATGATCAAAGGAAGTATGGTCATACATTTCCTGAATAATACTTGCTTGGCTGAATAGCGTTCCTGAGTAATTTTTCACCCTCCAAAAAGGAGTTGTGTAAGCTACCGCAAATTTAATACTTTCGCCCATCCACGTATGCGTTTTGTGGGCTACTTGAACTAAATTATCGGGTAAACGGGGTTCAAAAGTTATAGTGTTAATCCCTAAATTAGGCGGAACGGTACTGATAACTTTATCAGCAGAGTAGCTGTTCCCATTGGTATCTGTCACAACCAATTGATTGCCTTGCTCTTTGATTGAGGTGACTTTAGTTTTTGTTTTTATGTGCTCGATGCTAACTTTACTGATGAGTTGCTCTATCAATACCTTGGTTCCGCCTTCTATTCGGAACGAAGGTTCTTCAGCCTCTGAGATTTCAAATTTTTGTGGTGGTACAAAGGACATCGTTTCAAATAGGGAAATACCTTGAGTATGCTGTCTGAAGTAGGGAATATTGAATTCGTGAACTAATGCTAAGAGATTGCGGTGTTGGTTTCCAAACCAAGTCGCACCCATTTCGATGGTGACTCCAGTTGAAGCAGTGACCGTTTTTATGCGTCCCCCTATTCGATCATTCGCCTCAAAAACTAAAACTTCAAATCCTTTTTGCTGTAGTAAAAAAGCAGTGTACAAGCCACACAAACCAGCACCAATGATGATTACTTTATCCTTACTCATGTAACTCCTCTCCTGAAAATTTACTTTTTTTAGGTTCTTTTGTAACAGGCTTACCTGCAACAACAACCACGATTTCCCCTCTTGGTGCTGTTTTATCAAAATGCGCTGCAACCTCTTTTACAGTACCTCGCACATTTTCTTCATGTAATTTTGATAATTCTCTGGAAACACAAATTTGACGGTCTTCGCCAAAATAAGTACCAAACTCCACTAGAGTTTTTACCAACTTGTGTGGTGAGACATATAAAATCATCGTTCTAGTTTCTTCGGCTAAAGCCAAATAACGGGTTTGACGCCCTTTTTTATCAGGCATAAAACCTTCAAAAATAAATTTATCATTGGGCAAACCACTGTTTACTAAAGCGGGTACAAACGCCGTAGCTCCAGGTAAACATTCGACTTCAACACCGTTTTCTATGCAAGCACGCGTCAAAAGAAAACCAGGATCAGATATGGCTGGCGTTCCCGCATCAGAAATCAAAGCGATGTTTTCACCCGCTTTTAATCTTGAAATAAGGTTCTCAACGGTTTTGTGTTCGTTGTGCATGTGATGGCTGTACATGTGCGTGCCAATTTCAAAATGCTTCAACAATTTGCCGCTCGTACGCGTATCTTCGGCAAGAATCAAGTCGACTTCTTTTAATATTCGAATGGCTCGAAAAGTCATGTCTTCGAGATTGCCAATGGGTGTAGGAACGATATATAATTTTGACATGGTCATAGAGGTTGCATACAAGCAATTGCTTGTAATTGTTCAAATTGATTGCTCAAAAAGGAGCTGGATTTACAAGAATTTCTTTTCGATGATATCCATAAAACGGTCTTCATAATCTTGTTTCCCTTCCCAATTGTTATAATCCGGTTTCACCATTTCTTGAACGAAATCGCGAGTTTCATAAAAAGAATTAAAGGAATTTAACTGACTTAAAACTCTGTTGTAATCTTCGCTACTGTTCCCAAAAAGATGTTTGATAAATGCCAAA
Organism: Flavobacterium sp. CECT 9288; assembly: GCF_918731615.1. Lineage (NCBI taxonomy): Bacteria > Pseudomonadati > Bacteroidota > Flavobacteriia > Flavobacteriales > Flavobacteriaceae > Flavobacterium > Flavobacterium sp. CECT 9288. The sequence goes on from NZ_OU957226.1 coordinate 3,117,885, forward strand.
CGATCATTTAAATCGATGTTTATTCCTTTGGCCAATTTATCGTTTAATGAAACCGCTTTTGCAACTGGTATTTCATTTGTGCTTTCTGCAACTGGCTCTGGCGTTGTGTCAGATTCAAGAGCAACTTCCTCTTCTATTTCAAGATGCTCTATTGCTGGAGTAGTTTCAACTGCTTGTTTTTTTACAAAAAGCGTATCATGGTAATCACCTCCTAATAAATCCTCAAAAGAAATTTGAACAGGTTCCGGATTTACTTTTTTAGGTGTTTCCTCAACCGTTTCTATCTCATGTGAAAGTTCAAATGCTGGTTTAAATTCAGCTTCAATGACTGGCTGCTCTACTTCTATTTCTAAATCGGTTGAAGTCTCTAGTTCTGGAATTTCTTCAATAATTTCTTCCTCTAAATCCGTATTCGTTTCTTCGGGAGCTACTTCTACAACTTGTTCCTCAGCTGCAAGCTCTTGCTCTGGTTCTTCTAATACTGGTGTCGTTTCTTCTAACGGTGTCACTTCTTCTGGAACCTCTTGATTTACTTTTGGCTCAGGAACTAGATCTTCTGTAGGTTCAACAATACTTGTATTTTCGTTATCAATTGCAACGATTTCATTATCAATAGGTGTATTTAGTTTTTCAAAAACTTCAACTACTTGGTCTGTCATTGCAGCAAGTCCAATAGTTGGTTTTACATCCCCAAAATGCTCTTCAACAAATCTCAAAACCGTCAGTTTTTCATACAGCTTTTGAGTCTCAAAATACAATTCATTGATGTCAGATTTATTTTTTAGCTGTAATATTCGGTGTGCAATACTGATTAAATCAGCTTCCAATTTCTTTTTCATAACTGTTGACATTATAGCGTTTTAGGTAATTTTTATTGTTTTGTAATTTGTTTGGGCGCTTTGTTGAATTGTTTCAAAACCCATTTCTAGAAATCTGATACTTTTATTTTTTTGAAATAAGTGTTCCCGAATCTCGGATTTGATATAAATTGTATACTTTTGAAACGACGTAAAAGTATAAAATTTTTAAGTCTAAAATTCTATTACAAAGTAATAAAAACTATTCATTTTTTAAGTCAGAAAAAAACAAAATGTTTCTCGAAAATACAGTAAATCACAAAGAACAATTTGGTTGGATCGAAGTCATTTGTGGCTCCATGTTTTCGGGTAAAACCGAAGAGTTAATCCGTCGTTTGAAAAGAGCGCAGTTTGCCAAGCAAAAAGTAGAAATTTTCAAACCATCAATAGACACGCGCTATGACGAGGAAATGGTAGTTTCACATGATGCCAATGAAATTCGCTCTACACCCGTTCCTGCAGCAGCAAATATCGCAATTTTGGCACAAGGCTGTGATGTTGTGGGCATTGACGAAGCACAGTTTTTTGATGATGAAATTGTAAAGATTTGTAATGATCTTGCTAATCAAGGAGTCAGAGTGATTGTTGCAGGATTGGACATGGATTTTAAAGGAAATCCCTTTGGACCTATGCCTGCCTTAATGGCAACTGCTGAGTATGTAACGAAAGTGCATGCGGTATGCACCAGAACTGGAAATCTTGCCAACTACAGTTTTCGTAAAACCGATAATGACAAACTGGTTATGCTTGGCGAAACCGAAGAATACGAACCATTGAGCCGCGCTGCTTATTATCATGCGATGCGGAAAGATCAAGAGAAAAAATAAAATCCTCTCCCTTCCTGACGTTTCGGGACTCTCCGAGGGAGAGGGAACTGATACCAGGTTAAAAAAAACAAACCCTTTCAAAATTTTGAAAGGGTTTCTGTTTTAGTTAAAAATAGATTCTAATTTAAAATCCAATTCAGGAAATAATTTACTCTTAATCGTATCTTCTTCAATTAACGGATGCATTCCTATAAATTCATTGTCTTTTAATACATAAATAAAAACTGTTTTGTCCGCTGGGTTTACAATCCAATATTCAAGGACTCCAGCTTCTTCATATAAATCAAATTTATATTTCATCTCTTTGTTAGAATTCCCTGGTGAAAGAATTTCTATAACCAAATCAGGAGCACCAATAGCACCACGTTCGTCAATTTTAGAATCATCACAAATGACACACAAATCAGGTTGTACAACGGTATAAATTTCTTGATCTAATTTTGATTTCTTCTTATCGACCAAGCGAACATCAAACGGAGCAGCGAAAAGATTGCAAGGATGTGGTTTGAAAAAATTATAAAGCATACCTGCTAATTCCATAGATATTCTTTGATGAGTAGTACTTGGTGCTGGACTCATCTTAAATATCTTTCCTTTTATCAATTCTAGTTTTTCTTGAAACTGCCAAGTTAAATAATCTGCATAGGAATACGTTTTATTTAAGTCTAACTGGTTTATGTCCGTTATCATGATACTTCTTTTTTTCAATGTTACTAAAAATACAAACTCCTTTATTACATCACGAAAAGTGAAATTTATCAAAGCAACTAAACCAAAATTCTACATCTTCTTCCTCATTCTCGCTACAGGAATATCGAGTTGCTCTCTGTATTTTGCAATCGTTCTTCTTGCAATTGGATACCCTTTTTCTTTTAGAATTTCGGCCAGTTGATCGTCTGGAAGTGGTTTTTTCTTATCTTCTTCTTCAATGGTGTTTTGTAAAATTTTCTTAATTTCCAATGTCGAAACGTCTTCACCTTGATCATTTTTCATGGCTTCTGAGAAGAATTCTTTGATCAATTTAGTGCCATAGGGCGTTTCTACGTATTTACTATTGGCTACACGTGAAATGGTAGAAATATCAAGACCTACCATATCAGCAATATCTTTTAAGATCATCGGTTTCAACTTGGTCTCATCGCCATCAAGGAAAAATTCTTCTTGGTAATGCATAATCGCATTCATGGTAACAAATAAAGTTTCCTGACGCTGACGGATGGCATCAATAAACCATTTAGCCGAATCCAGTTTCTGCTTAATAAACTGCACTGCATCTTTTTGCTGCGCTGATTTATCACGAGAATCTTTATAGGTTTGCATCATTTCCTGATAATCCTTGGAAACGTGCAGCGATGGTGCGTTACGACCGTTTAAAGTCAATTCCAATTCGCCATCTATAATTCTAATAGCAAAATCAGGAACTACATTTTCGGTTACTTTATTGTTTCCGGTAAATGAACTGCCTGGTTTTGGATTTAGTTTCTCAATTTCATGAATGGCTTTTTTCAACTGTTCATTCGATACGCCGTACTTTTGAAGCAGTTTATCGTAATGTTTTTTAGTAAAAGCATCAAATTGATTTTCGATAATGTCGATAGCCAAATCAACCGATTCCGTTGGTGTTTTGTGCTTGAGTTGTAGCAGTAAACATTCTTGCAAATCTTGTGCACCCACACCTGCTGGTTCCAATTCGTGAATTACATGAAGCATTTTTTGCACCATTTTTTCATCAGTGTAAATGCCTTGGGTGAATGCCATATCATCAACCATGTCTGGAATGCTACGACGGATGTAACCCATATCATCAATACTACCTACTAGAAATTCAGCAATTTCGCGCTCTTCATCATTCAAGATAAAGGTGTTCAACTGATTGATTAAATCTTGATGAAAACTTACTGGCGCTGCAAAAGGTGTTTCTCGCTCGTCATCATCATCGCTATAATTATTTGCCTGAGTTTTATAATCAGGTGTTTCGTCGTTGCTTAAATACTCATCTATATTGATATCCTCAGCGTCAATTCGTTCTGATTCGGCATCATCATAATCATCGTAATCTTCGTTTTCAAACTCGTCCTTCTCGTAATCATCTTCTTCCTTTCCGGATTCCAGTGCCGGATTCTCGTTCATTTCTTCCAGTAAACGTTGTTCAAAAGCTTGCGTAGGCAATTGTATTAACTTCATCAGCTGGATTTGCTGTGGAGATAATTTTTGTGATAATTTTAAATTTAAGAATTGCTTTAGCATTTTATATTTTATTGTTTTTGTTTCAGGTTTAAAGTTTCAGGTTGTTGCACTTGAAACTTCAAACCTTGAACTTGAAACTTTTTTTAGAATTCAGCATTCATTGGTGTTCTTGGGAAAGGAATTACATCACGAATGTTGGTCATTCCGGTTACAAACAAGACCAATCTTTCAAACCCAAGTCCAAAACCAGAGTGAACTGCCGAGCCGAATCTACGAGTGTCTAAGTACCACCATAATTCTTCTTCGTCAATTCCTAAGGCTTTCATTTTTTCGACTAAAACATCAAAACGTTCTTCTCTTTGTGATCCACCTACGATTTCTCCAATTCCAGGGAACAAGATATCCATAGCGCGAACTGTTTTTCCATCTTCGTTCAAACGCATGTAAAATGCTTTGATATTGGCTGGATAATCAAACAATATTACCGGACATTTAAAGTGTTTTTCAACCAAGTAACGCTCATGCTCACTTTGTAAATCAGCACCCCATTCGTTGATGATATAGTTGAATTTTTTCTTTTTGTTTGGTGTAGAATCTCTTAAAATATCAATAGCTTCTGTGTACGAAACGCGCTTGAAATTGTTCTCTAAAACAAAGTTCAATTTTTCTAGCAAAGCCATTTCACTGCGCTCAGCTTGTGGTTTTGATTTTTCTTCTTCTAACAAACGACCTTCTAAGAATTTCAAATCCTCCGGACATTTGTCCATTGTGTATTTTATCACGTACTGAATGAAATCTTCAGCCAAGTCCATGTTGTCATTCAAATCATTGAACGCCACCTCTGGCTCAATCATCCAAAATTCCGCAAGGTGACGCGAAGTATTTGAGTTTTCAGCTCTAAATGTTGGTCCAAAAGTATAAATCTGACCCAAAGCCATCGCAAAAGTTTCTCCTTCTAATTGTCCCGAAACCGTAAGATTGGTCTCTTTTCCAAAAAAATCTTCTTTGTAATTCACTTTTCCATCCTCAGTTCTTGGCGTTCCGTCAAATGGCAAAGCAGTTACTTTAAACATCTCACCAGCACCTTCAGCATCAGATCCTGTGATGATAGGCGTATTCACATATACAAAACCTTTCTCTTGAAAATAGCTGTGAACGGCATAAGACAGTACCGAACGAACTCTCATAATAGCACCAAAAGCATTCGTACGCACACGCAAATGCGCATTTTCACGCAAGAATTCTAGTGAGTGCTTTTTAGGCTGCATTGGAAATTTCTCCGGATCAGAGTCTCCTAAAATTTCCAATTTTGTAACCTGAATTTCAAATTTTTGACCTGCTCCTTTACTTTCTACCAAAGTTCCCGTTACAGATACTGCAGCTCCGGTTGTAACACGTTTTAAAGTTTCGTCTGGCGTATTTTCAAAATCCACCACACATTGAATATTATTGATTGTTGAACCATCATTCAACGCGATAAATTGATTGTTTCTAAAAGTTCTCACCCATCCTTTTGCATTTACTTCATGAAGTGTCGTTGTACTGTTTAGTAAGTCTTTAACTTTTGTATGTCTCATTTTATGTGAATTGTTGATTTTAAAAATTGTCTCGTGACTGAACTGCAAATATAAATGATTTGTTTGAAAAGTCCTTGTAACAATTTGGGTAATCAGGAGCTATTTCCCGCTATTCATTACAATCTTATTGTTTTTCGCAAGCAAAAACAATAAGGATTTCCATTTCTATCGGGGCTAGGGAGCTAGTTTCAGGAGATATTTTAGATTAATAATTCGAAGTATCTTCTTTTTGAAGCTGTTTAAAAACTTGGCTATCCGCACAACACTTTGTACTTTTGCAGCATGAACGACAATTTTGTAACAGAGTATTTCGGCATTGGCATCCAAAACGGTAAAACACCCGAAAATCTTGGTGTATTGTGGCGCACCGCACAAAACTTGGGTGCAAGTTATATTTTCACCATAGGAAATCGATATGCCAAGCAGGCTTGTGATACGCACAATGCCGTAAAATCTTTACCGTATTTTCATTATGAAAATTTTGAGGATTTCTACAACAACTTACCCAAAGGCGCTCGCTTAGTAGGCGTGGAACTTGATGAACGCGCTACCGATTTAGAAACATTTGAACACCCTAGACGCTGTGTTTATTTATTAGGAGCTGAGGATAACGGACTCTCTAAGGCTGCTATCGCCAAATGCCATCATTTAGTTAAATTCAAATCAGAGAAAAGCTTAAACGTATCTGTTGCAGGCAGTATTGTACTGTACGATCGTGGCCTTGCAAAACCAAGATCGTAAAGCATCAAGTAAAATTCAAATACTGATTTAATTTATTTTTTTTGTTCTAATTCGTCAATTTCAGCATCACTAGGTTCAATGATGTCAATTTTAGGTTCAATAAAATCTTGTTCATTTGCCAATGTTTTATTTAAGGTGAGCACCAATGCAGGTAGTAACATTAAATTAGATAGCATCCCGAACAATAATGTCAAGGAAATTAATCCGCCTAGTGCAATAGTACCTCCAAAACTAGACAACATAAATACCGAAAAACCAAAGAACAATACAATAGAAGTATAGAACATACTCAGGCCCGCATCCGTAAAAGTGGCATAAACGGATTTACGAATCTTCCAGTTATTTTTCTTTAATTCCTCTCGATATTGCGATAAGAATCGGACGGTATCATCCACCGAAAGTCCAAATGCAATTCCAAAAACCAATATCGTTGACGGTTTTAATGGTATATCCAGAAAACCCATCAATCCAGCGGTAAGCATCAACGGAAGTAAATTTGGAATAATAGAAACCAAAACCATCTTGAACGAACGGAACATAAATGCAATTAAAAGTGCCGTTAACAAAAAAGCAAATGCCAGCGACGAAAGTAAATTATCTAGCAGGTAACCAGTCCCTTTTTGGAAAACCAAAGCTTTTCCTGTAATGGTTACTTTATATTGATTGGCTGGGAAAATCTTGTCCGCTTTCTTCCGAATTTCCGCTTCTATTTTAGCAATCTTATCGCCACTTTCATCGCGCATGAAAGTAGTAATTCGGGCATATTGACCGGTTGCATCCACATAGCTTTTCATCACATTATCTTTCGAATTTTTAGTCGAATTTTTAGCATAAGATAAAATAAAAGATTGTTCCTGTGAGCTAGGCAATTCATAATAATCGGGATTTCCGTTGTAATACGCTTGCTTAGAATACTTAACCAGATTGACAATCGAAATAGGCTTAGACAATTCTGGAATCTCATCAATGGCTTCCTCAAGTTCCTCCATTCGCTTCAGGGTAGACAATTTCATCACTCCTTTTTTGCGCTTGGTATCAATCATAATTTCAAGCGGCATCACTCCGTCAAACTCTTTTTCGAAGAAAACAATATCCTCAAAAAAGGCTTCTTTTTTAGGCATGTCCTCAATTAAACTTCCCGAAATTCGCATTTCATATATCCCTATAATGCTCACTACTAATAACGATACAGCTACTACATAGATTGAAAATCGATTGTATTTTACATTTCTTAAAATCCAATCCATGAAAACTTTAACATAGTTGCGATCCAAGTGCTCAATGTGACGCTCCTTAGGTGCTGGAATAAAACTATGAAAAATAGGGATTACAATGATGCACAAAAAGAAAAGCGCCATAATATTGATAGATGTTACCACTCCAAACTCTAACAACAATTGATTGTTTGAAGCAATAAAGGTAGCAAAGCCTATGGCTGTGGTAAGATTAGTCATTAAAGTTGCCATTCCTACCTTTGTAGTAACACGTTGTAACGCTTTAGCCTTATTATGGTGAATTTTATATTCTTGATGGTACTTATTGGTCAAGAAAATGCAATTCGGGATTCCAATTACGATGATTAAAGAGGGAACTAAAGCCGTTAAAACCGTAATTTCATAATTCAACAATCCTAAAAACCCAAAAGACCACATCACACCAATAATTACAATAATCATAGATATTAAGGTGGCTCTAAAACTTCTAAAAAAGAAAAAGAAAAGCAATGAAGTTACCAGTAAAGAAGTACCTATAAAAATGCTAATTTCATCAGTAATGGTCTTTGCATTCAAGGTCCTGATGTATGGCATTCCCGAAACTCGTAAATCAATTCCGGTTTCTTTCTCAAAAACTTCGACTGCAGGGACTAGTTTCTCTAAGATAAAATCTTTTCTAGCAGCTGTGTTTACAATTTTCTTGTCCATGTACACCGCAGAACGAATACTTCCTGATCTTTTATTAAATAGCAAACCCTCATAGAAAGGCATATCATTGATAAGTTCCTTCTTTATGGTTTGCAAATAGGCAGGATCTAAAGTTTTATTTTGATCAATAAAAGGAACCAGTTCAAAGGTTTCTAGGGAGTCATTTTTTTGAAGCTTTTTTAAATCATTAAGAGATACCACAAGATCTACAGCGGCATCATTTTTTAAAGAATTCATCATTCTAGACCAAGACGCGAATGCCTTTGGGGTGAATATAGCATCATCTTTAACACCAATGATGACAAGATTTCCTTCTTCTCCAAATTTATTTAAAAAAGCATCATATTCTATATTGACAATATTGTCATTAGGCAATAAATTTGCCTCGGTAAAAGTAAAATGAATATTTTTCCATTGTAAAGCTAAAAGTGCTGTTATTGCCACAATAATAGACAGCATTAAAATTCTATTCCTAAGGACAATACGAGCAATTAACTCCCAAAATCCCAAACTAAACCACTTGATCATATTTCCTATTTATTGGGCGCAAAGGTAATTAAATCGACTACAAATCGTGAGTTATAATCAAAAGTTTTTCTTGTGTTTACTGGATTTTAAGGGTTGTTTTTTATATTTACAATTAATTAATTTTAAACTGTAAAATTTATACATTTGGTTTTACCATCTTTGTCATAATTAAAAAAATAATTTGTATCCACAACACTATGAAAAAATATAAAAACTCAATTTTTTATTTGGTTGTGACTGGCGTGTTTCTCTTTTTGATGTATCTCATTATCAATAAAGGAAAAACGCTCGAAGCAAATGAAACAATTGTATCCCCTATTAGTGATAAGGGATCTTGGGGAGATTTCATAGCCTCTATGCTTCATAATTTTCAGGATCCATTAGCCATATTATTAGCGCAAATCATAACTATCATTCTGGTTGCACGTATATTTGGATGGATTTTCAAAAAAATTGGTCAGCCCTCAGTAATAGGAGAAATTATTGCTGGTATTGTTTTGGGACCCTCTTTATTGGGTTTGTATTTCCCTGAAGTATCTGCTGCATTGTTTCCAGTAGCTTCACTAGGAAATTTAAAATTTTTAAGCCAAATAGGACTGATCCTTTTTATGTTTGTAATAGGTATGGAGCTGGATTTAAAAGTCTTAAAAAACAAAGCTAACGAAGCCATTGTAATCAGTCACGCTAGTATTATTATTCCGTTTACACTGGGCATAGGGCTTGCCTATTTTGTGTACAATCAATTTGCTCCAGAAGGCGTTAAGTTTTTATCTTTTAGTTTGTTCATGGGTATTGCACTAAGCATCACTGCTTTTCCAGTACTAGCACGTATTGTCCAAGAAAGAGGCATACACAAGACAAAATTAGGCGCTATTGTAATTACTTGCGCAGCAGCAGATGATATTACTGCTTGGTGTATTTTAGCAGTAGTAATTGCAATTGTAAAAGCGGGAACATTTGTTAGTTCACTATACATTATCATGCTTGCAGTACTATATGTTGCAGCAATGATCTATATCGTAAAACCTTTCTTAAAGAGAATTGGAGATTTATATGGAACTAAAGACAGTATTGTAAAACCGGTTGTAGCTATCTTTTTTTTGGTCTTAATTGTATCCTCATATGCAACTGAAGTGATTGGAATCCATGCTCTTTTTGGCGCTTTTATGGCAGGAGCTATTATGCCTGATGTTCCTAAATTTAGAACCATATTTATAGAAAAAGTAGAAGATGTTGCACTAATTTTACTCTTACCACTATTCTTTGTTTTTACTGGATTAAAAACTGAAATTGGTCTTTTAAACGATCCTTATTTATGGAAAATAACGGGTTTCATAATTCTTGTAGCCGTTGTAGGTAAGTTTTTTGGAAGCGCACTAGCAGCCAAATTTGTGGGTCAAAGTTGGCGCGATAGTTTTACAATAGGAGCCTTGATGAACACCCGAGGATTGATGGAGTTAATTGTATTGAATATAGGTCTTGAACTAAAAGTACTTACACCCGAAGTTTTTACAATGATGGTTATAATGGCACTCGTAACTACATTTATGACAGGACCGGCACTAGATCTTATTAATTATATTTTTGACACAAAAGATGGTCCCGAACAAGCTGAACTATCAGATGATTCCAAGTTTAAAATACTAATCTCTTTTGGGAACAATGAAAAAGGAAAATCACTGCTTCGAATTGCAAATAGTTTGGTAAAAAAACAAAAAAATACCGCTAGCGTTACCGTTATGCACCTGTCTCTAAGCGACGAAGTACATAGTTTCAACCTAGAGGACAAAGAAAAAAACAGTTTTCACCCTTTGGTTGAAGAATCTCAAATTCTAAAACAAGAAATCACTACCGTTTTCAAGGCTACAACAGATATTGAAACTGAAATTGCTGATGTTGCTAATCAAGGAGATTATGATTTATTGCTAATAGGTTTAGGAAAATCTATTTTTGAAGGTACTATCCTTGGGAAAGTGATTGGGTTTACCACTAGAATCATTAACCCTGACCGTTTAATAGATAAGTTTACAGGAAAAGAAGGCTTGTTTGAAAATTCACCATTTGATGAAAGAACAAGACAAATCATTTCCAAAACCAAAATGCCGATTGGAATTCTTATTGATAAAGATCTACAACAAGTAAACCAAGTTTTTATTCCGGTTTTCAGTTCTGAAGATTATTTTTTAATGGACTATGTTCAAAAATTAATTTACAATAATAATTGCAAAATTATACTCTTAGATGTTAATGGAAGATTAACTACTAATTTTGTGATGAATAGCGCCATCCAGTCACTAGAACAACAATTCCCGAACAATATCAGTGTTATTACCGATAAGATTATCAAAAAAGATTTCTTAGATCAGCAAGATTTAATGCTTATTAGCCTTGAGAGCTGGAAAGCACTTGTAGATTCAAGAAGTACTTGGTTGAGTGGTGTTCCTTCGGTATTAATTGTTAAGCAATAATTATGAATTGGGTCTTACTGGTAATTGGAGGTCTTTTTGAAATAGGTTTTGCAACCTGTTTGGGCAAAGCCAAAGAAAGTTCGGGTGCTACAGCAACAATATGGTTGATAGGGTTTTTAGTGTGCTTATCTATAAGCATGTTATTACTCTACAAAGCCTCTCAAACATTACCCATAGGAACTGCTTATGCCGTATGGACAGGAATTGGCGCAGTAGGAACAGTTCTTGTTGGGATTTTTGTATTCAAAGAACCCGCTGATTTCTGGAGGATATTTTTCATCACCACCTTAATAAGCTCCATCATTGGATTAAAATTGGTATCAAGTCACTAATTCTTGTTACAAATCAACTACTTTAAAAAACACGCCAAATTGAACGTTCAAGACTACTTTGTATCGTACTTTTTAATTTCGAAAGTTTCACCATCAAAAACGCCATAGGTAAAATATACAATCCAATCTCCTAAGTTGACATACTCGGCATTTTCGCCAACAGAAACTTTCATCGGTAAATGGCGGTGACCAAAAATAAGGTAATTGTAATGCTTGGTTTCTAGTTTTCTTTTGGAATACAGAATAAGCCATTCTTTATCTTCGCCAAGAAAAGTCACATCTTCATCACCGGAAATCAGTTTGTTTTTGACCGATAAATATTGTGCCAATTTCACTCCAATATCCGGATGCAACCATCTGAAAAGCCATTTGAAAAACGGATTGGTAAACACTTTTTTCATGCGTTTGTACCCTAAATCGCCAGGTCCTTTTCCGTCTCCGTGGCCAATAAGGAATGTTTTGTCTCCAAAAGTGTATTCTTGATTGTCATGAAAAACTGGAATGTTCAATTCCTTCTGGAAATAATCGGCCATCCACAAATCGTGATTTCCCACAAAGAAATAGATAGGAATGCCACTATCACGAAGTTCTGCTAGTTTACCCAAAACACGGATGAAACCTTTTGGAACTACTGTTTTGTATTCGAACCAAAAATCAAATAAATCGCCTAATAAAAAAAGAGCTTCGGCATCACTTTTAATTTCGTCAAGCCACGCTACAAACTTTTGTTCTCTTGGATAACTCAAGTCAGGCGTAGGAGCTCCAAAATGTTGATCAGACGCAAAATATATTTTTTTGTTGTTGGGTAATTGCATGAAGTTACAAAATGGATTTTACATTATCACTGGCATACCATTCTGCAAAAGAGGATTCGGTCTCTTGTAATTTTAACGAAAACAGCGCAATACCTTCTGGAAGTCTATTACTGATGCGTTGCGCAAAATCAATAACCATGTTCTCACTTGTGGGTTGATAATCCACCAAAATTACGTGATGCCCGCGGTTGATAAGTTCGTTAGCCAAATCAATATGTGGTGTAGTACCGTTGAAAACTGTAGCGTGATCAAACTGATCTACAATTTCTTCTTTTACAATTTTCTTTAAATCCGTAAAGTCAATTACCATTCCGAATTTTACATTAGAACGGTCAGTAATTGGCGTACCAATTACCGTTACTGACAATTTATAACTATGTCCATGAACATTTTTACATTTGCCATCGTAGCCATACAAGGCATGACCGGTCTCGAAACTAAATTGTTTTGTAATTCTGATATTGCTCATCGGAGTTTAATTTTGAGGCAAATTTAGTGATTTTTTGACTTGTAGTAAAAGCTTTGTTCATCAAACCACTTGAATGCTAATAAAACCAAAAGTTTTAAAAAACCATACCGTAAAATGGCACGTTAAATCCGACTAAAATTTACAATAAATTAACATACCGATTGCGTTGTCAATATTATTAGTAATATATTTGGCCTTCAAATATTTAAAAGTAAATAATATGAGATTACGCGCTCTGTGATTAAAGAATGCATATCCTTATTTTAATTATTTGAATGAAACTAACTAACACTTATTTATTACTTTTTCTATGAAAAAAACTTTACTCAACAATGTTTTGTTTGTGTTACTCACCTTTTTGGGTTTGAGCCTGAGTTCATCACTTAACGCACAAACTACCTACACGTGGAACCAAACAGGTAGTGCCTCTTTTGGTCTTGCAGCAAACTGGTCCCCTAGCAGAGATATGCCAGCAGCAAATGATATTTTAGTTTTCAATAACGGTGCTACAACTACCGTAACTGATGTACCTACACAAACTATAGGAGGTCTTACAGTTGCGACAAATACTAATGTAACTTTAAACACATCAGCTACACCCGCAAAAATACTAACCATCAATAACGGTCTAAGCGGAGCAGATTTTTCTGTTGAAAGCGGTTCTCAACTTAACGTGGCCATTACAGGAGGTGCTTTCCCTTTGACTATTACTATTGGCACAGGAGCAACTGGAATCGTTGCCGGTTCTATGACATTTTCAAGCGCAACAGCAAATACTATAAACACCATAACTGCTGCTGATGCAAGTGGTTTAACTTTCACAAATGGTGCAACACTTACGCAAAGTACAAATAGTACAGGTAACATTTTTGGTAGTGGAACAAGCAACAGTGTTATATTTGCAAGTGGATCTACTTTTATTCAGGCCGCTGGTTCAAACCCTTTTCAAAAAACTCAACCTGCATCAGTAGTAGTTTTTCAAACAGGAAGTTTATTTAAATTAATTGCAAATCAAGCTCCTGCTTTTTCTGGAAGAACCTATGCAAACCTTGAAATTGCAGCAACTGGATTTAGTCAAAGTTCTACCGGAACAGGGGCTTTATCAATAGACAACCTTACAATAACCACAGGGGCTCTCAACATAAATCTTACCTCAGCAGTTTCAATAAAAGGAAATATTAATATAGCTACAGGGCAAACATTGACTTTTAGTCCTGCAACTGCAGCTGGATCTTTAACATTTAATGGTGCAACAGCGCAAACCATCAATAACACAGGAACACTTACTTTTACCGCAAATACAAATGCAATCATAGCAAATACAAACGGAGTTACTTTTAACCAATCTCAAACATTGTTAGGAAGTACTACTGTAAATGCTGGGGCTACATTAGCAACAAACGGAACACTTACACTTTCAGGCACACCTTCTATCAATGGGACACTACGATTAAATTCAACTGGATTACTTTCTGGTGCTACTCCTACTTATGGTGCTGCGTCAAGTCTAGTATACAATAGCGTTATTGGCGGTGCCAATGTAGGAAACGAATGGACTGGGAATGCAACTACAGCTGGGGCTGGGATTCCAAACAATGTGACTCTAAACAGCAGTAGCATCAACATCAACAGCAATAGAGGTCTTGCTGGTAATTTAACCATTGACTCTGGAAGTACAGTAACAGTTAAATCAGGAAATAATCTTTCTGTGGCAAATAATTTATTTAATAACGGTACAGAATCTTCATTCGTTCTCGAAAATAATGCAAACCTTATCCAAAATGGGACTACCAATACCAATACTGGCGCTATAACTATCAACCGAAACGGAGCTTCACTAATGCTTTTAGATTACAGTTTATGGTCTTCACCAGTAAGCGGTCAAAAATTAAAAGCTTTTTCTCCTAACACGCTAGACAATCGTTTTTATACTTACAATCCAACTACAAACATTTATGTACCAGTGGCTGCTCCAGCTACTACTGATTTTGCATCAGGAAATGGGTATTTAATTCGTGTTCCAAATGATCATCCTACCACTCCTACTATTTGGAGCGGAATCTTTAGAGGGGTTCCAAACAATGGAAACATCTCTGTTTCTGGTTTGACTTCAGGAACTTTTAATGCTGTAGGAAATCCTTATCCATCTACCATTAGTGCTGATGCTTTTATCACTGCTAATAACCTTACAGAACCGTTGTATTTTTGGAGAAAAACAAATGCTGCTACAGGAACTGCTTACGCTACTTATACAATGGCAGGAGCTGTTGGAACACCAGGTAATGGAGGAATCACGCCAAACGGAACCATTCAAGTAGGACAAGGATTTATTGTAAAAACAACTTCAAATTCAGTTGCATTTGCTAATACAATGCGTACTGCCAATACTGCAAACCAAATACTAAGAACTGCTACAACAGATAAAAACAGAATCTGGTTGAATCTATCTAAAGGTACTGAACCAGTAAACCAAATGATGGTTGCTTACATGGATGGCGCCACTAGCGAAATTGACAATACATTAGACGGAAGATACATCAATGATAATGGAACTGCTCTAACTAGCTCTTTAAAAGGAGAAGAATTTGTTATTCAAGCCAAAGGATTACCATTTGATTCTAGTGACATTGTTCCTTTAAGTTTTAAAACAGAACTTGCAGGTACTTTTACCATTGCTATAGACAAGGTAGACGGTTTATTTTTAGGCAACCAAGAAATTGTACTTAAAGATCTAAAAGCAGGGACAGAGCAAAACCTTAAAACAAGTTCATACACATTTACCAGTGAAGCGGGAACTTTTAAAAACCGTTTCGAAATTGCTTTCAAAAACAACCAAACTTTAGATATCAACACTCCTAACTTTGATGAAAATAGCGTAATTGTCTTCAATCAAAACGGAACATTAAACGTATCTACAGGAAAAAATGCTATCAAAAACATCCGCGTTTTTGATATAAGAGGCGTTTTAATTGCAGAACAAAAAGAGGTAAATGCAAATACAGCAAGTATCAAAAACGTTACGGCAAGCAAACAAGCTGTTTTAATCCAAATTACTTCAGAGGACAATAAAACTGTAACTAAAAAAGCTATTTTTTAGGCTGTAGCCAATAAAAAACAGGTACTAGAATTAAAATTTTAAAATTAAATCATGAAAAACATAGTAATACAATTTTATATCGTTGCTTTTTTTATACTCTCTAGTGTTACCATGCTAGCACAAACTCCTGGCGACACTGATGGTACAGCCGACGGACTAGAAGGAGCTGATGCTCCTGCAGCACCTATAGATGATTACCTTTTGCCAATGGCACTAGTGGCTATTTTTGCGGGATATAAATATTCTAAAAACACGGCTCAAAAAACAGTTTAAATAGAGTTGATTTTAAAACTGTAACCCAATAAAAACCCCCGAAAAAATAATTTTCGGGGGTTTTGCTATTTTATATTGAGATACTAAATCATGAATTTGAATAGCTCGTTATTTCATTCTATTTTTTAAACTGTGCTAAAGCATTTTTAGTAAATTCAGACAAAACCAACTTCCCCGAAATAGCAGCACGATCTAATAAAAGCGTGTCCCAATTTTGTGTTCCTTCCCACAGTACTTTTTTCATTTCCAGTAATGCCTCGGGGTTATAACTTGATAAAGTGTTGCTAAAATTACTTACCGCAAGATCCAGCTCCTCTGTACTGTCACAAACTACTGCATAGAGCCCTTTTGATTTGGCCCATTCAGCCGACTTCCATTCCTGTGCCGCAAGAGTCATTTCGGACATTGCTGTTTTCCCTATTTTTCGGGTTACAGCAGGTTCTATTACAAAAGGCCCTATTCCTATGGCTAGTTCTGATAATTTTATAGCGGCATGCTGCGTAGCCATCACGTAATCACAAGCCGATGCAATTCCTACTCCACCTCCTACTGCTTTTCCATGCACTCTGCCTATAATAAGTTTAGAACAGTTGCGCATGGCATTTATCAAGTTTGCAAAACCAGAGAAAAAATGTGTACCAGCAACCTCATCTTGTACCGCAAGCAACTCATCAAAAGAAGCACCTGCACAAAACGCTCCAGTACCACTACTTTGAATCACAATTACAGACACGTTTGGGTTTTGGTCTAATGTACTAAATTCAGCTGTCAAGCGATTTAATAGTTCTCTTGGAAAGGAGTTACTTGAGGGATGACTAAAAGTTACCGTTGCTACTCTATTATTGATGCTGGTCTCTAAGGAACCCTTTGCGTTTTCAGAAATCATACTTTTTTTGGGTAAAGTTAAAAAAAGTAATGCGGAATTCACCAACTCCTTGTAAGAATGAATTTGTCTTTAAAATTTGTTTTTTGGCTGATTATTATAGTATATTTGCGCACACCTTGGGGGATTAGCTCATTTGGCTAGAGCGCTTGCCTGGCAGGCAAGAGGTGATCGGTTCGAATCCGATATTCTCCACCAGTACAATTAAGCCTTACAGCAATGTGAGGCTTTTTTATTTTATATCACTTTAATACTAAAGTTTTTTTGATTTCAAAACACAAAAAAACCGTAATAACTACTAACTAGCTATTACGGTTTTTTTATAAATCTAAACACTAAACCTCTACTATCTACTTAGGATAATTGACTTTACCTACAGTCCTCATAATCCTAACAATTTTAGCCTTTCGGTTATTAATATATGTTGAGGAACTTGTTGCTGAGTATTTCCGAGGATTGGGTAATATGGCAGCTATACCAGCAGCTTGCTTCGGGGTCATGCTTGAAGCTCCTTTTCGGTACCAGTGTTCAGCTGCCGCTTGCGCTCCGTAAACACCATTACCCATTTCAATACTGTTCAGGTAAACCTCCATAATGCGTTCTTTGCCCCATATAAGTTCAATCAAAACTGTGAAATAAGCTTCTAAACCTTTTCGCAAATAACTACGGCCTTGCCATAAAAAAACATTTTTTGCAGTTTGTTGGGATATGGTGCTTCCCCCTTTTATACGGCGACCTCTCTCGTTACTTTTATAAGCTTTTTGCATAGCTACAAAATCAAAACCATTATGCGTTAGGAACGTCCCATCCTCACTAGCAATAACTGCTTTTTGTAAATTCATGGAAATATTCTCAATGGGTTCCCAGTCGTGACTGAAAAAAACTTCTTTACCAGCAACTTTATTTTCAAAAACTCTAATAACCATCAAAGGCGTAAAGGGCACTGGGACAAACTTAAAAAAAACCACAAAAAAAAGAGATAGCCCAAAAAACCAAAGCAATACTTTGAGCAAAAACCTACTGATCTTACTGCCAATAGAGCTTGTGCTTTTTTTGACGGGTTGTTTGGATTTTTTTGGTGTAATTCGTGTTCCCATTATAATAAATCTGCTAATTCTGTACCTATTAAACTTCCTATTGCAACACCCATTCCTCCTAGACGCACACCGCAATACACGTTGTCTGAAAGAGCCGAAACAATGGGATTCTTACTTGTTCCTATTCCCATGATTCCGCTCCAGCTATGCGCTATTTTAAAATCATGATTTGGCAAAATTACTTCTTTTAAGAGTTGTTCCAATTTTTTTTGCACAATTTCTGTCTGACCAAATTCAGTGGTGTTTTCTGTTGCAAAATCTAGATTTCTGCCACCACCTAATAAAATCCTATTGTCAATATTCCTGAAATAATAATAACCTCGGTCTAAATGAAAAGTTCCCTTAATGTCTAAATCAGTAATAGGCTCTGTAATAACAACCTGAGCTCTTGCTGGTTGCACCGCATTTTGCGTTAATTTTTGAGCAAAACCATTAGTAGCAAAAAACAATTTTTTAGTACTATAACTAAACGAACCTAACGCTACAGTAACCTGGTTTCCAGTGTCATGAAAATCGGTAACCGTTTGTGTATTTAGGATTAAAATATTCTTTGCTATTGCCTCTTTGAGCAAAGCATGCATCATTTTTCCGGTATCAATTTGAGCCTCAAAAGGATTAAAAATAAGGTATTCATGAATTCCTTTAAACCCAAAACGATCTATTTCTTTTGCAAAAACATTCGATTTAAACAGAGACTTTAAAATTTCATTGATAAAAGGAAGTTTCCCCAAACAGTCCTGAAAAACATCTTGGTCTCCGTCTAAAAAAAGTTCATAACCCCCATGAGGTTTAAAATCAATGGCAGCATCTCCAAGTTTGTTTCTCAGTAATTGCAGTCCTTGCCATCTTTTCTGTATCAATTGAACAACTTCTTCCTCTGTGTGTGTTCTTAAATCGTCTATAACCTCAGAAAGACTACCAAAACAAGCAAAACCAGCATTCTTAGTGCTTGCTCCCTGTGGCAAAACACCTTTTTCTAAAACTAATATCTTGCTGTCTGGAAATCTTTCGCGCAAGCGCAAAGCAGCATGCAAGCCCACGATACCACTTCCTACAATGGTATAATCTACATTAGTAAACCAGTTTTTCAATTCCCAGTAACTCAAATCCATTTCGATTTTTTTTTTATAAAAATAATACTTTTTAGGAGCTAATCCCGCTATACGTTGCAATCTTTCTAGTCTTACACATATTTCAGAGACCTGAAAAACGTGTAAGACTAGAAAGGATTTCCACTGCTATCGGGGCTAAAAAACCTTCCTCTACAAGACTAAAATAGGAAAAAAAGAGCTATTTTTAACATCCTAAAAAAGCAATTTTACTCATGAAAAAAACACTTTTTATATCCTTACTAATGATCAGTTTAAACACAATGGCACAAAATACAATGACTCCAGAATTACTCTGGAAACTAGGTCGAGTAACCCCGCTAGGAATCTCCTTAGATGGAAAAAATGTGATTTACAAAGTCAGCACGCCTTCTGTTTCAGACAATAAATCCGAATCAAAAATGTATGCGCTTCCCTTAGATGGTGGAAATCCTACCGAAATTAAAGATACAAAAGACATTCTGAAAGACAAAAATATTTCGCCAGATGGGAAATACGTGGTGTACCACGAAGAAGTAAAGGTTGAAAAAGTGCACGGAAAAGATTTTTATCCAGAACTTCAAAAATCAGACGTGCAAATCTACGATGGATTGAATTACCGCCATTGGGACACTTGGAATGAAGGCAAATACAACCATGTTTTTTTTAAAGAAAATAAAGATGGTGCGCTAGGAATTGACATCCAAGAAGGAGAAAACTTTGATAGTCCACAAAAACCTTTTGGTGGTGACGAAGATTATATTTGGTCTCCAGACAGCAAAAATATTTATTTCGTGTGCAAGAAAAAAGCGGGTACTGAATATGCTATTTCTACCAACACCAATATCTTTGAGTACAATCTAGAGACAAAAAAAACTACAAACATAACCGAAGAAAACCAAGGTTATGATACCACTCCACAGTTTTCACCAAGCGGGAATTTAACATGGCTACAAATGAAACGCGATGGGTATGAAGCAGACAAAAATGACATCGTAGTTCTTTTTAAAGGAATAAAGATAAACCTTACCGCAAATTGGGATGGTACAGTAGATCATTATATGTGGAGTGCTGATGGAAAGAAAGTTTATTTTGTAGCCCCAATTGATGGGACAAAACAGCTTTTTGAAGTGAATTTTCCTGGCGCAACACGCATTGCCATAACAGTTCGTCAACTAACCGAAAGTGATTTTGATGTGAATGATCTTATTGGTTTTACTGGTGAAAACATTCTAGTGACACGAACCGATATGAATCATGCTTCAGAAATATACTCTTATAATTTGAGTAAAAAGACTTGGAAACAACTATCGAATGTTAATACTGCTACGTACTCCACTTTGGCGCTAAGCAAAACGGAAAAACGATATGTAACCACTACAGATGGCAAAAAAATGTTAGTTTGGGTGGTACTTCCTCCTAATTTTGACGCTTCAAAAAAATACCCGACACTCTTGTATTGCCAAGGCGGACCACAATCTGCATTGACCCAATTTTACTCCTACAGATGGAATTTACAATTAATGGCAGCTAATGGATATATCGTGGTAGCTCCTAATCGTCGTGGCATGCCGGGTCATGGAGTGGCTTGGAATGAGGAAATCAGTAAGGACTGGGGCGGGCAGGTTATGGATGATTACCTATCAGCCATTGATGCTATGGCCAAAGAAAATTACGTAGACAATACTAGATTAGGATGTGTGGGAGCTAGCTATGGTGGATACTCTGTTTTTTATTTAGCAGGTATTCACAACAACCGCTTCAAAACATTTATCGCCCATGATGGGGTCTACAATACTCAAAGCATGTTTGGGACAACCGAAGAAGTTTTCTTTAGCAATTGGGATTTTGGTGGAGCTTATTGGGAGAAAAACAATGCCACTGCTCAAAAAACATACACCACATTCAACCCGATGAATTTAGTAGAAAAATGGAACAAACCAATTTTAATCATTCAAGGTGGAAAAGACTTTCGTGTACCCATAGGACAAGGACAAGAAGCTTTTCAGGCGGCTCAACTTCGCGGTTTAAAAAGTAGATTTCTATACTTCCCCGAAGAAAATCACTGGGTTTTAAAACCACAAAATGCTTTAGTTTGGCAAACTGAATTTTTCAAATGGCTTAAAGAAACCCTATAAATAATAGCACAAGTAAAAAAACCTCACCCCCCAGTGAGGTTTTTTTTGAGTTACGATTTTTAATATTTTGATTATCTTAACTATAAAGTATCTTGTAATTTTTAACTTTGAATATGGATCAAAAAAAAAGCTACATCCCTATAAAAGTTTTTCTAGGCTACCTTCTGTTGGTACTCCTCTTTGGTAGTGTCGGGTGGTTTTTATACTCCGAAAATAAAAGTTTCACTCGACCTGAAAAAAGTATTTCTGATAAAAATGATGCTGTATTAAAAGTAAGTACTGTATTATCTGACTTATACAAAACAGAAAGTTTGGCTCGAATAGCCATTCAGTCTGATTCAGAAACTGATTTTAAGCAGTACGTAGCTAAAACCAGAACCTTGACTATTGCAATTGACTCCTTGAAAACTGCTGTATCTACGCCAGACCAAGTACAATTGCTGAATAGTGTTCAGATTTTGTTGTCTAAAAAAACCCAAAACATTCTACAGTTAAAAGCCATAAAAAATAAAACCGAAGATGAAACCGCTGTTAGCAGTGCCATAACCGATTTGACAAAAATGGAGTCTTCCATGCGGAAGCTACAATTAGAAGATTTTGTAAAAAATCCAGCGGAAATGGCAGATTATCAGCGCAATGTTTTAAAAAAATATGTTGCTTATTTAAACCAAAATATCCCTGATGATAGTAGCAACACTTTAAGCAAAAAAGAATCAGACTCTATTATTAGTACTTCAAAAATGCTTTTAAATCAAGTAAAAACGGAGACCGCAAATAAAAAAAATTTACTGATCCTAGAGGAAAATAAACTACTTCAAAACGGACTTTCTATTTCTGAACAATTGCGTAAAGTACTTGAAACAATTGAAAGAGAAATTATTGCGAACACAGCGAAAAACTTTACTGAAAGAGAAAAATCATTACAAAAAACCAATCAAATAGTCACGAGTGCAGCTATTATTGGGCTGGTATTGACGCTCTTATTTTTAATTCTTATTTTAAATGATTTTTCAAAAACACAGTCCTATAAAAAACAATTAGAAACTGCTAATCTCAAGGCAAAAAAACTACTAACCAGCAGAGAACAACTGATTTCTACGGTGAGTCATGATTTAAAAACACCTTTGAGCACGATTGTAGGGTACACAGAGTTATTAGGAAACTCAGACTTAAGCTCGAAACAATTACATTTTACCAAAAACATAAAGGGTTCATCTGACTATATTTCTAAACTAGTTCAAGACTTGCTGGATTTCACTCAAATTGAAGCTGGAAAAATTACTATCGAGAAAATCTCTTTTTCACTGCCTGAAAGTATAAAAGAAATCAGTACCAGCATACAAGCCGTTTACGCACATAAAACAATAGAATTGCTACTGGATATTGATTCGGATTTAGAACAAAGAATAATTGGAGACCCTTTTAGATTGCGACAAATAATATCAAACATCGTAGGGAATGCGTTCAAGTTTACTGAAAAAGGTTTTATTAAAATTACCGCAAAAGCGAACAGAAAGTCCAAAATAATCACAATCCTAATTGAAGATTCAGGAATAGGAATAGCGGCAAAAAATCAAGAATTAATTTTTGAAGAATTTACACAAGCAGACGATCAAATTGAAAAAAAATATGGCGGAACCGGCCTTGGCCTAACCATCTCTAAAAAAATGGCTAGTATTTTAGGTGGTGATTTAAACTTAAAAAGTGAATTAGGTAAAGGAAGTATCTTCGAAATTCAAATTCCGTTGCAATATGACACGACAACGCTAGATCATTTATCTGCTCCAGCAAACGAATTGCAAAGCAAACGAATTGCGGTTCTTATTGACGACGATCACAACCTATTGCAATTAACTACCGAAGTATTGCAACAACATGACTTTATCGTATATCCTTTTGGTAAAGCAACTGAGACACTGAACTGGATTGAAAACCACGCATTTGACCTAATTATAACCGACATTCAAATGCCTGTTATGGATGGATTTTTATTTATCAAAGAATTACAAAATGCCCAAAAAACCAATTATGACAAGCAACCTATTATTGCCGTTACTGGTAGAAATGATTTGAGTCTAGCCGACTATACAGAAGCTGGATTTATTACAGTGGTAAGAAAACCGTATTCCCCAAAAATATTGCTTAATACCATACATGCAATTTATAATAATAGCGAAATTCCCAACCAAAAAGTAAAAAATAAAAAGACCAAAACTCCTGAGAAACTGTATTCATTAAAAGAACTGAAAGCTTTTTTACCCGATGATACTCAAGGTCTAAGTGATATTTTGCAATCTTTCATGTCTGGAACACTTGAAGCTATGACCTTATTAGAACAAGCGGTACTTACAAACAACCGTCTTGATATTAACGAAATTGCTCATAAAATGAATCCCATGTTTAAGCAAATCAAAGCAGTACACATTAGTACTATTTTAGACCAATTGGAAAACAAAGACACTTCTAGTGAAGAATTTCATGCTTTGCTACTAGATTTAAAAGATAAAATACCGGTACTTTTTGCACTTTTAAACAAGGAACTGCATTAACTGATATCGTATAGCTTTAATTTATTATACAATGTTTTTCTATTGATTTTAAGTAATTTAGCCGCTTCTGTTTTATTGTTATTTGTTCTGGACAAGGCTTCTAGAATAGCTTCTTTTTCGTTTTCTGATAACGAAAAATCATCACTTAGCTTGTCTGTACTTTGAAAAAATTCAGCTGGTAATGCTTCTTTCTCTACAAAATCTCCCGCTGTTAAAAGCGTAGCGCGCTTAATGCAATTTTGTAATTCTCTTAGATTTCCTGGCCATCTGTAATTTTGAAAAATACTCAAGACCTCTGCTGAAAATCCAATGACATTTTTTTGTAGTTCTTGATTTGCTTTTTCAAGAAAAAAATCAGCAAACAGCATTAAATCTTCATTTCGTTCTACTAAAGAAGGAGAATGAATAGAAAACTCATTGATTCTATGGTACAAATCTTCTCGGAAATCTCCTTTCTTAACCGCTTCCCTCAAGTCTTCATTGGTAGCTGTAATAATTCGGATATCCACAGCAATTTCTTTATTGCTTCCTACAGGTTTTATTTTTCTTTCTTGTAAAGCTCGTAAAAGCTGTATTTGATTCTCGTATGAAAGATTTCCTATTTCGTCTAAAAAAATGGTTCCATTATTTGCTGCTTCAAAAAAACCAATTTTATCTTGAATAGCTCCTGTGAAAGAACCTTTTACATGACCAAAAAATTCACTAGCTGCTAACTCTTTTGGGATTGATCCACAATCAACAGCAATGAAATTGGTGTTTTTGCGGGCGCTATTTTCATGAATACTTTTAGCAATCACCTCTTTTCCAGTTCCGCTTTCGCCAATGATTAATACAGACATTGTAGTGGGACTTACCAATTGTATGTACTCTGCAAGCTTTAATGAAGCTTTTGAAATGCCTTTTACAAAAGTACTACTAGATTTCTCTACAGGTTGTTTTACTTTTTTAGGACTCTTTTCGGTTTTAGTGGGTTGTACATTTTCATCCTGTCGCAATGCATTTGCAATTACCAACAGAACTTCCTCCGGATTAAAAGGTTTCGAAATATAATCTGCTGCGCCATTTTTTATTGCTTTAACTGCCGTACTCACATCGGCATATCCAGTCATTAGTAATACGGGAACGTCAGGAAAGATTGCTTTTATTTCAGACATAAGTAAAACTCCATCAAAATCTGGTAGTCGTACATCTGTGATTACGAGGTCAAATTCATTAGTTTTCAATATAATCCTCGCTTCAGCAGCTGAAAATGCAGTAACTACTTCAAAAGATTTTTTAACCAGGAATTTTTCTACTAATTTACAAAAAGGCACATCATCCTCTATCAACAAAATTTTAGCCATTGTGTTTTAAACTTTACTGCTAAATTAAAGTTATTTATATAGTATTGTCCTAATTATTTCAAAAAAAAGAGAGACTGTTAAAAACAATCTCTCTTTTTTAAAAATAAAAATTACCTAATTATTTATTGATCCAGTTGCCATTAACATCCGCATATACAGTAGCGTTCTGGTCTCCAACAGTAATTTTCAATACATCACAAAAGACTACTTTTGAATCCATTTCCCGTTTGCGTCGGCAAATAAATTTCCTTTTTTGTCTCCTTGTGTAATGTCTAATTTGTACTCTTTATTAGCATTTACATAGGCCTTATCTAAAACTGCGTCAGGATATGCTTTTTTTAATGCTTCTGTTATGGCTTCAGGAACTTCTTCTAGTTTAATTTCTGTGTATTCCTCTTGCATATTTACTGTTTGCAATACTTTTTTAGCATTTAGAACTGGTGTTGCAAAAGTTGAAAAACTCCCCAAAACAATTGCTGCTGATACTATTAACTTTTTCATGATATTTGTTTTAAATGTTGTTGTATTTACTTCTTTATCTTATTTCTTAATCCAATTTCCTGATTCATCTGCAAAAAGACTTCCTTTTTTGTCCCCAATAGTAATGTCTAGTTTATACTCTTTTTTAGGATTAACATAAGCCTTATCTAAAACTGCTTCAGGATATGCTTTTTTTAATGCTTCTTTTATAGCAGCAGGAACTTCTTCTAATTTAACTTCTGTGTATTCCTCTTGCACATTTACTGTTTGCAATTCTTTATTTGCGCTTTGTACTGGTGTTGCAAAAGTTGATAAACTTCCTAAAACAATAGCTGCTGATACGATTAACTTTTTCATGTGATGTAATATTTAAGATTATATAATTAGTTTTAATACTAATGATAATAGAATAATCATACCAATTTTAAAACACAACTATCCATTATCATAATTAACTATTTTTAAACTAGTTACAAATTTTACATTTAAGTCTGTACTGTGTAAAACGAGAAAAAATAATGTAAAACTGTGTAATAAATACACAGTTGGTTAGATTTATTTGAATCCATAACCAAAAAGAACCTTACACTGATGGAAGGTTCTTTTTAAAAAATTATGAGAGTAGCCGAACTAAATAATTTGTATGGTATAAAAAAATGCATTCCACTTCTTTAGTTCCTTTTATAAGTCTAAATAGTATAGTAACAGTAGTACAAAAAAAATCCCGTCAAAAAAAATATTTGACGGGATTTTTTATTGTGATCTAAACAGATTCTTATTCAGGATCGTTCATTTTAAAAGTATCCATAAAAGCAGTAGTATAATCTCCCGCAATGTATCGTGGATCATCCATCAATTGTCTGTGGAATGGGATAGTTGTTTTAATACCTTCAATTACAAATTCATCTAATGCTCTTCTCATTTTACTAATTGCTTCTTCACGAGATTGAGCAGTAGTAATAAGTTTTGCAATCATAGAATCGTAATTTGGAGGAATTGTATAACCAGAATACACGTGTGTATCTAAGCGTACACCATGTCCGCCTGGCATGTGCAACGTAGTAATTTTTCCTGGTGAAGGGCGAAAATCATTATAAGGATCTTCTGCATTAATACGACACTCAATAGCGTGTAATTGTGGTAAATAGTTTTTACCAGAAATAGGCACACCTGCAGCAACAAGGATTTGCTCTCGTATCAAGTCATAGTCAATTACTTGTTCAGTAATAGGATGTTCTACTTGAATACGCGTATTCATTTCCATAAAGTAGAAGTTGCGGTGCTTATCTACTAAGAATTCTACTGTTCCAGCACCTTCATACTTGATAAACTCAGCAGCTTTTACTGCTGCAGCACCCATAGCTTGACGCAATTCGTCAGTCATGAAAGGTGAAGGAGTTTCTTCAGTAAGTTTTTGATGACGTCTTTGTACAGAACAATCTCTTTCAGATAAGTGACAGGCTTTACCGTAAGCATCACCCACAACTTGAATTTCGATATGACGTGGTTCCTCGATTAATTTTTCAAGATACATTCCGTCATTACCAAAAGCTGCAGCCGACTCTTGACGAGCACTTTCCCACGCTTTCAATAAATCTTCTTCTTTCCAAACAGCACGCATTCCTTTTCCACCACCACCGGCAGTAGCTTTTAACATAACTGGAAATCCGAATTCTCTTGCTAACCCTAAAGCTTGCTCATACGATTCTAAAATTCCAACTGAACCTGGAACACATGGAACACCTGCTTCAATCATTGTAGCTTTGGCAGAGGCTTTGTCTCCCATTCTATCAATCATTTCTGGCGAAGCACCAATGAATTTGATTCCGTGTTCTTGGCATATCTTTGAAAATTTTGAATTTTCAGATAAAAAACCATACCCTGGATGAATTGCATCTGCGTTTGTAATCTCGGCAGCTGCAATAATATTTGACATTTTTAAGTAAGATAAATTACTTGGAGGAGGCCCTATACAAACCGCTTCGTCAGCAAATTTAACGTGCAAACTATCAGCATCAGCAGTAGAGTATACTGCAACTGTTTTTATGCCCATTTCTTTACACGTTCTAATAACGCGCAATGCAATCTCACCTCTATTTGCAATTAATATTTTTTTAAACATCTTATTTGAAATTTTAAATGTAAATTTTAAATCTAAGTTCTATTGATTTTCGAAATATTCGATATCAAAAATAATTTTATAATTTAAAATTTCTTTATGATGGATCAACTAAAAATAACGGTTGATCAAACTCAACTGGCGACATATCGTCTACCAATATTTTAACAATTTTACCTGAAACTTCAGACTCAATTTCGTTAAATAATTTCATGGCTTCAATTACACATAAAACATCACCTTTTCCAATTGATTTACCTACTTCAACAAACATTGGTTTGTCTGGTGATGGTTTTCTATAGAAAGTACCAATAATTGGTGACTTTATAGTAACATAATGTGCGTTCTCTACAGCTGGTGCTTCTGGAGTTGCTGCAACTGGAGCAATTTGTTGAGGCGCTACTGCCTGAGGAATTGCAGCCTGAGCTGGCATTTGTTGTACATATGTAGTCTCAGTTACATTTCCTTCTAAAGTGGTTCTAATGGTAATTTTCACATCATCCATTTCTAATTTAACTTCTGCAACACCTGAATTTGCTACAAACTTGATTAGATTTTGAATTTCTTTTAAATCCATGATTATTTGTTTTTAGTTTAAATTTATTTTTTATCGTAAGCCCATTTTAAATAAATAGATCCCCAAGTGAATCCACCACCAAATGCTGCTAAAATTATGTTATCCCCTTTTTTTAACAAGTGCTCAAAGTCATATAAAACTAAGGGTAAAGTAGCTGACGTGGTATTACCATATTTCTCAATATTTACAAGTACTTTAGAGTCTTCAAGTTCCATTCTACTTGCTGTTGCGTCAATAATACGTTTATTTGCTTGATGAGGAACCAACCAATCAACATCAGTATTGGTCAAATTATTTCTTTTTAGTATCAATTCACTAGCATCAGCCATATTAGTTACTGCATATTTAAAAACAGTTTTACCATCCTGAACAATACTGTGTTTTTTATCTCTAACTGTTTCAAATGATGTAGGGGTTATAGACCCACCAGCATCTATCTTTAAGAAATCTCTACCTACTCCATCGCTACGCAAATATTCATCTTGCAACCCTAATCCTTCGTAATTAGGTTCAAAGAGTACCGCTCCAGCACCATCACCAAAAATGATACAAGTAGCTCTATCTGTATAATCTACAATTGAGGACATTTTATCAGCACCTATTAACAGTACTTTTTTATATTTTCCTGAGGCTATGTAAGCTGATGCGGTTGACATACCATATAAAAAACTAGAGCAAGCAGCTTGCAAATCATAAGCAAAAGCATTAGTAGCTCCTATTTGCGTGGCTACAAAAACTCCTGTTGAGGCTACAGGCATATCGGGTGTAGCTGAGGCTAATATCACCATATCAATTTCAAGAGGATCAATATTAGCTTTTGCTATCAAATCTTGAGCAGCTTTTATAGCTAAAAAAGAGGTCCCTTTATCGGTATCCTTAAGTATTCTTCTTTCTTTAATTCCTGTACGTGAAGTAATCCATTCGTCATTGGTATCAACCATTGTTTCTAATACTTTGTTCGAAAGCACAAAATCAGGTACGTAGGCACCAACAGCGGTTATTGCGGCTGTGATTGTATTCATTGTTGCATTTATTTCAAGTCAAATGTTTCCATTTGAAAATTTTTTAAAAGACGTGAAAATTACAAAAAAATTTTCATTTTTTTCTGAAAGTGTTGTCTTATAATTAGCTCTAATTATAATCAACAAAAAAAACTCTCACGATGTGAGAGTTCGAATATCATTTACCGTAATGTATTAAGCAACAGCTACAGATTTATCTATAACAACTTGCCCTCTGTAATACATTTTACCTTCGTGCCAGTATGCTCTGTGGTATAAGTGTGCTTCTCCTGTGATAGGACAAGTTGCAATTTGTGCTACAGTAGCTTTATAATGTGTTCTTCTCTTATCTCTTCTTGTTTTGGAGATTTTTCTCTTAGGATGTGCCATTTTACTATATTATTTATCCGTTAATAGTTGCTTTAATTTGTCCCATCGCGGGTCAATATTTTCTTCTTCTTTAATTTCTTCTTTCTCTTCGCTTACAGCAAGTTCACTTAGTTTTTGCAAAGCTTCTGTTTGCAAAGTACCGTCTTTTACGCCAGGATGAACCCGTCTTAAAGGAACTGATAACACAATCATTTCATAAATATATTGCGCTATATCTATCTCAAACTCTCCGTGAGGAAGTATTAATAACTCCTCATTATCATTGTTAAATTCTTCACCAAAACGAACTATAAGTTTCATTTTTCCTTTTACAGTCAAGTTAAAATCTTCACTGGTCAAGTCACAAGGAACATTTACATATCCTTTGTGTTTAAAACTTAATTCTAGAAATGTACTTTTTTTATCTAAAACTACATTTACTTTGATATTTGAATCTTGATATTCATTGTAATCAAAGATTTCAAAGAACTTATTATCAATTTGATATTCAAAATTATGTTTCCCTAGCTTCAAACCTATAAAAGGTATCAAATATTCTTTCGTGTTCTTCATTTTAACCACAATTTGACCCTAAACTTCGGGAGTGCAAAGATATAAATTTATTGCAAATCTAATAATCTTATTCACTTTTTTTTGTTCACAACTGTTTTTCTTTTATTCTAAGTGGTTTTTTACTGATTTCGGCATATTGATTTCTAGAATGAAACACATCAATAGCTAAATATACCGCCTCTTTAAATGAATTGAAATCAGCAATACCTTTACCCGCAATTTCATAAGCAGTCCCGTGATCTGGCGAAGTTCTAATTTTATACAAACCTGCTGTATAATTTACTCCTTTGCCAAAAGACAATGTTTTAAAAGGTATCAATCCTTGATCATGATAGGTTGCTATTATAGCGTCGTATTTTTCGTATTGATTGCTTCCAAAAAAACCATCTGCTGAAAAAGGCCCAAAAACAAGTGTTCCTTTATCAAATATTTTTTTCAAAACAGGATTCAAAACTAAGTTTTCCTCATTCCCTATTACTCCACCATCACCACAGTGAGGATTCAACCCCAACACTGCAATTTTAGGCTTGTTTATACTGAAATCTTGAATTAAAGACTGCTTGATTGTTTCAATCTTTCTAACAATTAACTCCTCGGTTAAATGTGTTGCTACTTCACTTAAAGGAATATGATCTGTAAGCAAACCTACCCTCAAATTATCTTGAACCATCAACATCAATGCATTTCCTTCTAATTCTTGATCCAAATAATCCGTATGTCCCGGAAACGCAAACTCTTCTGATTGTATGTTAGATTTATTAATAGGAGCCGTTACCAATACGTCAACTCCACCTTCCTTTAATGCCTTTGTAGCCGCAACAAAAGACTTTATTGCATACTCTCCTGCTTTGCCATCAGATTTACCAAAATTCAACTCAACTCCTTCTTTCCAAACATTTAAAACATTGATTTTTCCATGGACCAATTGGTCTAATTTATCAATTCCGTGCAATACAGATGTAGAGTGAAATGTTTTTTTAACGAAAGACAACATTTTTACATTTGCAAAAATAACTGGAGTACACATTTCTAACATTCGAGAATCCTCAAATGTTTTCAAAACTACCTCGCTTCCAATACCGTTTAAATCTCCTATAGAAATCCCTACAATTATATTTTCTGCATTTTTCACCATGACTACCGTTATTTATTGCTAATTTTGAATTGCAAATTTAGTAAAATAAAACAAGAAATGTTTACAGGAATCATAGAAACACTTGGCACCATCCAAGAAATACAAAAAGAGAATTCTAATGTGCATATTACCATCAGCTCCTCTATTACAAACGAACTTAAAATAGACCAAAGCGTAGCACATAACGGTGTATGCCTAACAGTTGTAGCCATACAAGATGACCGCTATACCGTGACTGCCATAGATGAAACTTTACAAAAAACCAACCTATCTCACTGGAATACAAATGATATTGTAAACCTAGAGCGCGCTATGAAACTGGGCGATAGGCTTGACGGACATATTGTGCAAGGTCACGTTGACCAAGTAGGAACCTGCATTCTAGCCGATGAAACCAACGGGAGCTGGAAATACACATTTGAATACGACAGTAATCTAAATAACATCACAATCGAAAAAGGATCCATAACCGTAAACGGCGTTAGTTTAACCGTAGTAGATTCGCAAAAAGATAGATTTAGTGTTGCCATTATCCCATACACCTATGAGCATACTAACTTCAACACTTTTACAATTGGCACAAAAGTAAATTTAGAATTTGATGTTATTGGTAAATATGTATCCCGACTTCACGGTATGAAATAAGATCCCCAAAAAAAAGAAAACCTTTAGTAATTCTAAAGGTTTTCTTTTTTTACACGATGTATCGTGATATAATATCCTAAAAATGCTGCTACTATAACCGCTATAAAAACATAGTCATCAACTGGAAATACAGGTTGATCCTCACCTAGTGGTGGCGGTGGTGTTCTTTGAGCATTTGCAAAAATTACAAAAGCAAAAGTCAACACAAACGAAAGGTGGTATTTATTTGAAAGTTGTTTCATGTCGTTACAAAAATAAAAAAATTAACGACACAAAAAAGAAATTAAATTACAATAACTTGTTTTTTATCAATAACATGCCTAGTTTTTACTATTATAACAAATTCTTACTAAAACAAGAATTACGCTAAATCTAAATCTATAACTTTTGCAGCTAGACAATCTCTTTTAAAAGTGCATAAAAAGCAACAATCAAATAAAAACATTTTACATGTAACGAACCAATTTCAGATTTGATCCCGAAACAGATTCAACAACATCTTTCTAATTCACTCCCCTAAAAAAAATAAACCCCTCAATATCAACAGATATGAGGGGTTTTTTGTGGTCCCACCTGGGCTCGAACCAGGGACCACCTGATTATGAGTCAGGTGCTCTAACCAGCTGAGCTATAGGACCGGTTATGAGGTTGCAATATTACTACTATTTTTTAATTGCTACAAATAAATTCGACATAGTTTTTTAGTGTTTTATAAAAAAAATTATACCGTAAACCGAATGTATTGACTATTAACAACCTACATTTTATAAAAATTCGAATTATTGTATTTCTTGACACAATTCTATTAAAACACCATTAGTACTTTTAGGATGTAAAAACACAACTAACTTGTTATCAGCTCCTTTTTTTGGAGTTTCATTAAGAACCACAAAGCCTTCTTGCTTTAATCGAGTAATTTCTGACTCAATATCTGCTACATCAAAAGCAATATGATGAATCCCTTCGCCTTTTTTCTCTAAAAACTTAGCTATTGGACTATCCGGATGAGTTGCAGCTAGTAGTTCAATCTTATTAGGTCCGCTCTGAAAGAATGAAGTAGTAACGCCTTCGCTCAACACTTCTTCAAATTTATAGGCGGGAGCTCCAAACAGTTTTTCAAAAACCAAGTTAGATACCTCTAAATCTTTTACAGCAATTCCTATGTGTTCTATTTTTCTCATGAATCAATTTATCTTTATTTTAAAACATCCTATACTTTGGTTCAGCAACCAATGCTGTAAAATTAGTATTTATATTCATAGACCAAAAATATCACTAACTCTATTCCTTTACTATTTATAATAAATCCTTAAAATATTTCGAAAGCATAAATTATAGTCGTTATTTTGCAAACTGAAATCAGAATTTATCATGTTGAAAAACAATCTCAAATACACAATTTTTTTAATTGCAATACTCCTTGCTAGTTGTGCAAAAAGAGGAAATATAACTGGAGGACTCAAAGACACTATTGCGCCAGTGCTAAAGATTAGTTTTCCTAAAAATTTCAGCACTAATTTCACAGGAAACAAAATCCAATTGGTGTTTGACGAAAATATCAAATTGAAAAACTTAAATAAGCAACTTATCATTTCTCCACCCATGAAAAATGAACCGCTTGTTCTTCCTACTACGCCTACAAAAACGTTAACAATTACGCTCAAAGATACTTTACAACCTAACACAACATACAGCCTAAACTTCGGTCAAAGTATTGCTGATAATAACGAAGAGAACCCACTAAACCAGTTTAAATACGTGTTCTCTACAGGAGCAACCATTGATTCTTTGCAACTAGGAGGAACCATAAAAAGCGCCCTTGACAAAGAGGTAGAATCTTTCGTTTCGGTTATGCTGTATGAAGTAAACGAAAAATTTAATGACTCTGTAATTTACAAACAAAACCCAAGATACATTACAAATACTCTTGATAGTTTGAAAACTTTCAAATTAGAAAACCTTAAAGCTGGTAAATATTTACTTGTAGCGCTTAAGGACTACAATAACAATAATAAATTTGACCCTAAAAAAGACAAGATTGGGTTTGTAAAAGAATTTATATCTGTACCAAACGATACGCTTTATGAACTCGAGATCTTCAAAGAAAAGCTACCATTTAAGGCTGTTAAACCAGTACAAGCTGCTGGAAATAAACTTATAATGGGTTTTGAAGGAACACTAAACAACATAAAGGATTTACCTAAATTAACACTGAAAGACAATACTACCGAAATAAATCACTTGGTTACCAAATATCCAAAGAAGGATTCACTACAAATATGGTATAAACCTATAAAAACAGATTCCTTAAAGCTTTTTGTAAAAAAAGACAAGTATGAAACCAACTTTACTTTTAAAATTAAGGATCAAAAAAAAGATACTTTAAATATTACTCCTTTACAAATGGGCGACTTGAAATTCAGAGAGCAGTTTACTCTTGAAGCTAGTACGCCATTAATTAATATTGTAAACGAAAAAATAACTTTATTGGATAAAAACAAAAAATCGATTCCGTTTAAAACAGAATATGACGTATACAATCAACGCTTGTATTTTGACTTTAAAAAAGAACCTTCAGAAAACTACGTAATAACCGTTTTACCTGAAGCTTTTACTGATTTTTTTGAAAAAAAGAATGACACCTTAACCTTTAAATTCACTACCCGAAATACCTCAGATTATGGAAATTTGAGTGTGAATCTTCAAAAAGTAAAAAGCTTCCCTGTACTTATTGAGCTCACCAATACAAAAGGTGATGTACTAGCCTCTGAATATACTACAGAAAACAGCACTGTCAATTTCAATTTAATAGAACCTGCACAATATACACTTAGAGCCACTTATGACACCAATAAAAACGGCAAGTGGGATCAGGGTAATTTCCTGAACAAACTCCAAGCCGAAGAAGTAATTTATTTTTCAAAAGAAATAGATGTTCGTGCCAATTGGGATGTTAATCAACTCTTTGATTTAAGTATTCCGTACACCCCCGAAATTAAAAAGAAAGTAACAAACAAAAAATAACCTTAGTTATCTTTTAGTTCAAATGTGTCTCGATCATTGAGAAAACCTAGTTTTTGTCTCGTTTCAACTAACTTTTCCTTATTTAATTTTACGACAAAAGAACCTTCCATTTGGGTAGGTTCTTGTAAATAATGACCTAAAAAATCTACGGCTTGAGAATGCCCTACGTATTCATACCCATTTCCATCAGTTCCTAATCTGTTAACTCCTAAAGTATAACACATATTCTCAACAGCTCGCGCCTGAAGTAAAATATCCCAAGCATTTACCCTTGTTTTGGGCCAGCTAGCTACATAAACTAATAAGTGATAATCCTCTGTATTTCTGGAAAAAACAGGAAAACGCAAATCATAACAGATTAAAGGACAAATTTTCCAACCTAAATAGTCAATAATACACTTTTCTTTACCTGCTACATAGGCTATGTTTTCACCCGACAATGTAAACAAATGTTTCTTGTCATAATACTCTACCTTTCCAGAAGGCGCAACAAAAACGAACCTGTTAAAAAAATGATCATCCTCTGTGATCACGAGACTACCCATAAAAGCACAATTTCTATTGGAAGCAAGTTGTTTTAACCAAGTTAATGTTTCACCCTGCATACCTTCAGCAACACGTTCAGGATTCATGGTAAAACCACTAGTAAACATCTCTGGCAAGACTATTATTTGTACATCAAGTTGTATTTCATTGATTTTGGATTCGAAATACACACGGTTTTCCAAAGGGTTTTCCCATGATAACGGAGCTTGAATGAAGGCTATTTTCATTTTTTTCTAATTTTCTATAAAAATAACAATTCTATACGTACCGTAACTTCCTTACATTAGCAAAAAGAAAAAAATCATGAAAAAAATATTAGTTGCCATTGTGCTATTAAGTCAATTAGCTCTTCAAGCACAAGAAAAAACGGGTGCACAACAATTTTGGGAAAACCTACAAAAACAGTGCGGAAAATCGTTTGAAGGAGAAATTAAAGAAGGTGCTTCGAATGATACTTTTAGGGATAAAAAACTAGTAATGCACGTAAGAAGCTGTACCAAAAATACCATTAAAATTCCTTTTTTTGTTGGCGAAGACAAATCAAGAACTTGGGTTTTAACGTTTGAAAACGATAGAATTAAACTTAAACACGATCACAGACACGAAGATGGAACTGAAGATAAAGTAACAGAATACGGCGGTACTAATCCAAATTCAGGTAATGCTGGTATTCAATTTTTTCCAGCAGATCAAGAAACATTAAATTTAATTCCGAACGCCGCAACTAATGTCTGGTGGATTACAATTGATGAGACCTCGTTTACCTATAACTTAAGACGCATAGGATCTGATAGATTGTTTACCGTAAAATTTGATCTAACAAAAACAGTAGCAACACCCGCTGCTCCCTGGGGATGGATAGACTAGAACACTTTTTAACCCTAACATTTAGATAAAAATTTATAATAAAATAAAAAAAAAACGCATTCAACTTTGAGATTGAATGCGTTTTTTATAATTATGAATTGTTTGTCCTAAGAATCTAATTTTTAAGACTAACTAATTATCCTTTTAAACTAGCCGATAAATATTCTCTATTCATTCTGGCAATGTTTTCAAGTGAAATACCTTTTGGACATTCAACTTCACATGCTCCAGTATTAGTACAGTTACCAAAACCTTCAGCATCCATTTGAGCAACCATGTTCATTACACGATCAGCGGCCTCAACTTTACCTTGTGGTAATAAAGCATACTGTGATACTTTTGCAGAAACGAACAACATTGCTGATGAGTTTTTACAACTTGCAACACATGCACCGCAACCAATACAGGTAGCAGCATCAAATGCTCTATCAGCATCGTGTTTAGGAATCAAAATAGCGTTAGCATCTGTTGGTTTTCCTGAAGTATTAACTGATACAAATCCTCCTGCATGTTGAATTCTATCAAAAGCACTTCTGTCAACAACTAAATCTTTGATAACTGGAAAAGCTTTGGCTCTGAATGGCTCGATAAAAATAGTATCACCATCTTTAAACATTCTCATGTGCAATTGACAAGTTGGTACACGTCTATCTGGACCATGTGCTTCACCATTGATATACAAAGAACATGAACCGCAAATTCCCTCACGACAGTCGTGATCAAAAGAAACTGGTAAATCTCCTTTCTCTATTAAGCCTTCGTTAAGCACATCTAGCATTTCAAGGAAAGACATGTCCTCTTCAATACCATCTAATGGATACTCTACGATTTTACCTTCTGCTTTGGCGTTGGCTTGACGCCATATTTTTAATGTAAGTTTCATATTTTCTTTCGTTTGAAAGTCTTAGATAAAAAGTAGAACTACCATCATTTCTATCTCGGACTGATTCCTATTTATAACTACGCGTTACTAGTTTAACATTGTCATAGACTAAAGGTTCCTTATGAAGTATAGCCTCACTTGGTTTACCCATGTATTCCCATGCTGCAACATAAGCATAGTTCTCATCGTCTCGTTGTGCTTCACCATCCTCAGATTGGTATTCTTCACGGAAGTGACCTCCACAAGATTCGTTACGGTGCAATGCATCTTTAGCAAACAACTCTCCTAACTCTAAGAAATCAGCAACACGACCAGCTTTATCAAGCTCTTGGTTGAAACTGTATGCATCTCCAGGAACTTTTACATCTCTGTAAAACTCTTCTCTTAAAGCTGCAATTTCTTCGATTGCTTCAGTTAATCCTTTTGCGTTACGCGCCATACCCACTTTGTTCCACATGATTTTTCCAAGTTTCTTATGGAAATAATCAACAGAATGCGTACCGTTATTATTAATTAACTGATCAATACGTGCTTTTACATTTTTCTCAGCTTCAACAAATTCAGGTAAATCAGTAGAAATTTTTCCTGTTTTAATGTCTGGTGCTAAATAATCACCTATTGTGTATGGCAATACAAAGTATCCATCAGCTAAACCTTGCATTAAAGCCGAAGCTCCAAGACGGTTTGCTCCGTGATCAGAGAAGTTAGCTTCTCCAATACTGAAACAGCCAGGAATTGTAGTTTGTAAGTTATAATCAACCCAAATACCACCCATAGTATAGTGTACTGCTGGATAAATCATCATTGGAGTTGTGTATGGATCCTCATCAACGATTTTCTCATACATTTGGAATAAGTTTCCGTATTTATTAGCCACAATAGCAGCTCCTAATTTTGTTACTAACGCTTTGTCATTGGCATCAAGACCTTTAACATACGCTTGTTCTTTACCGTAACGCTCAATTGCTGCTGCAAAATCTAAGTAAACTGCTTCACCAGTTTTGTTCACACCAAAACCAGCATCACATCTCTCTTTGGCTGCGCGCGAAGCGATATCTCTAGGCACTAAGTTACCAAATGCTGGGTAACGACGCTCTAAATAATAATCTCTGTCAGCTTCGGCGATTTGTGTCGGTTTCAATTTACCTTCACGAATAGCTTGTGCATCTTCTAATTTTGCAGGTACCCAAATACGTCCATCATTACGTAATGACTCAGACATCAAAGTCAATTTAGACTGGTGATCACCAGAAACTGGGATACAAGTTGGGTGAATTTGTGTGTAGCATGGGTTAGCAAAGAAAGCTCCTTTTTTGTGCACTTTCCATGCAGCAGTAGCGTTACTTCCCATGGCATAAGTTGACAAGAAAAATACGTTACCGTAACCTCCAGAAGCAATTACAACTGCATGTGCAGAGTGACGCTCTAGCTCACCTGTTACCAAGTTACGAGCAATAATTCCTCTTGCTTTACCATCAACAAGAACTAAATCTTGCATTTCGTGACGTGTGTATGATTTTATCTTACCACGACCTATTTGACGGTTCATAGCAGAATAAGCTCCTAATAATAATTGTTGACCTGTTTGACCTTTTGCATAAAAAGTTCTAGCAACTAATGTTCCACCAAAAGAACGGTTATCAAGCAAACCACCGTACTCACGTGCCAATGGCACACCTTGCATAACACACTGGTCAATAATATTTACAGAAACTTCTGCAAGTCTATGTACGTTTGCTTCTCTAGAGCGGTAATCTCCTCCTTTTACCGTATCGTAAAACAAACGGAAAGTAGAGTCACCATCACCTTGATAGTTTTTTGCTGCGTTGATACCACCTTGTGCAGCAATAGAGTGTGCACGACGAGGTGAATCTTGAAAGCAAAAAGTTTTAACGTTATATCCTAATTCAGCTAAAGTTGCAGCAGCAGATCCTCCTGCAAGTCCCGTTCCAACAACAATAATATCAATATTACGTTTGTTAGCTGGGTTAACTAAATTGATGTGATTTTTATAATTTGTCCATTTGTCCGCTATTGGACCATTTGGTATTTTTGAATCTAAAGCCATTTATAATTTAATATTAATGATTAAAATGATGAAATAATGCAATGAAAATAAAGCCTACAGGAACTACAATTGCAAAAGCATATCCCAATTTGTGTAATGATCTAGAGTATTTATTGTTGAACCCTACAGATTGAAATGAAGAGTTGAAACCGTGCCACAAGTGTAATGCTAATAATACAAATGAAACACAATAAATAGCAGTACGGATAGGATCAACAAATTTATGTTGCAACTCACCAAAATAACGAGTCTCATCAAGTGGATTTACCTCTACATACTTGTAAACCATTTCTGGAATCCAAAAATCGTAAAAGTGTAAAAGCATAAAAGCCAATACTACTAAACCAGAAATAATCATGTTACGTGATGCCCATGATGAACTAGCTGCACCATTATTTTTTACATATTTAATAGGCCTTGCACTTTTGTTTTGAAGATCTAAAACGATACCCATAATAAAGTGAAAAATAACACCTATAATAAGAATAGGTTGAATAACAAACTGCACCAACGGGTTATTTCCCATAAAATGAGAAATAGAGTTAAAAGTATCAGGACTAAAAACCGAGGTACTGTTTATAAAAAAATGTTGTGCTAAAAATAAAATTAAGAAAAGTCCAGAAAGCGCCATAGCTACTTTTTTTGCGATCGATGACTTTAATAATGAAGATTTTGCCATAAGAATTTAGTTGTATTAATTTAAAAAATCATACAAAAATAGGGCAATTAGAAATGAACTACAACCTTTTCGCTATAATTTATAATCATTTTAAAGTGTTACATCACAAAACCAAATAAACCTATATAAATCAATACCTAGAACCCTACAAAAGAAGAATTTCGTTAGACAAAACCAAAGAATTTGAAAATCTTTACGAATCAAACAAAAACATAATTCTTAAAAAGATTGGTGTTTTTTACGAGATCAATAATTTGCTCAAATCAAAAATTTAAATTTACTAAAAATAGACCGAAGGCAGTTTTAAAAACACAAAATAAAAAAAGATTAGCGCACTTATTTCTAATTTTATAGTCAAAATAATTTAAAATGAAGATCGGAATCGATGCCATCACTTTTGATGTTGCAAACATACATTTATCCATTAAAGCTTTGGCGAAAGCCAGAAATATTGACCCTGAAAAACTAGAAAAAGGTCTCGGATTGCTTAAAATGACTCTACCAGATGTTCATCAAGATGTTGTAGTTTTTGGAGCCAATGCCTTGACCAAGTTAATCCTAAACCACAACATTGACCTCAGTGAAATAGCCCGGATTTATGTGGGTACGGAAAGCAGTATAGACAACTCCAAACCTATTAGTTCGTTCTTAATTTCATTGATGGAACAAAAATTTGGCGAAAACACCTTGTCAGAATGCGATGTAGTTGATTTTACTTTTGCTTGCATTGGCGGAGTAGATGCGATGCAAAATTGTATTGATTTTGTTCGACTCAACCCAACTAAAAAAGCCATTGTGGTTACGACTGATTTTGCTAAATACGATTTGAACTCTACCGGCGAATACACCCAAGGTGCGGGAGCTGTTGCCCTATTGATCACTTCAAACCCCAGAATTATCGCTTTTGGAGATTTCTGGGCAACGAGTACCAAAGGTGTTTTTGACTTTTTTAAACCCTACAGAACTTTATCAAAAACTGCCATAACTGGAAATGAAACAAACGAAGCTTGGTTTGATAATTTGGAAAGCGAAATAGAAATACATAAAGATCAACCTGTTTTTGACGGTCAGTATTCCAATCAATGTTACATGGATAGAACCCGAGATGCTTATTTTTCGTTCAAAAAATTAAAAAAAACATCTCAAACGGTTTATGACACATGGACCAGCATTGTCATGCACTTACCTTACGCATATCAAGGCCGCAGAATGCTAGGTGAAATTTATGCTTTGGATGCCTCCAATAGCACTTTATCAAGAACAGAAGAAACTACTGTTTACCAACACAAACTGAAAGAAATCAGCAAAAGTGAAGCCTACATAGAATTTGTGTCTAAAAAATTACAGCCCGCCGAACTAGCTTCGTCGCTGATAGGAAATCTTTATACAGGCTCTATTTTTATGGGCTTATTGTCAACATTAACTCATTTTTACAATACGAAAAAAGAAATTTCCGGAAGTGTATTTGGTTTTCTGGCGTATGGAAGTGGCTCGAAGTCAAAAGTATTTGAAGGAACCATTCAAGCCGAATGGAAAGAAGCACTGGAGCGTGTAGCCTTATTTGAAACCCTCGAAAAGAGTTTTGAAATTGACTTTAAAACTTACGAAAAACTCCATAAAAAAGAACAACACCAAAGTGTTTGTAGCCCAAAAAACGAGTGGGTTTTAGATCGTATTGAAAGCGAAAAACCCAACTTACTGGGAGCTCGTTATTATAAATGGGTGGAGTAACATACTCTTAAATTAATAAAAAACACAGATTTCATCAATTTAATGTACTATTGGCGAAATCTGTGTCTTTTATTATGTAATTACTTTTGAATTCTATTTTTAACTAAACTTCGTCATGTATTTCTGGACAATAGCTTCGGTGTTTTCATTCCTAATTTTTTGTTCCAATTGAATAGGAGGCGAAGCACGTTCTAAACAATCTTTTACGGCACACGTTTCACAAGTAACACCTACAATTTGTTTTTTTAGCGACTCATTTTCGATGAACTTAAACTTTTTCTTCATTCCTGCTGTCATCAATATTCCAACAGAAATACTTCGGATACAATCTGTTTTAAAAGGATCTGGAGTTGCTGACGAGAAAACGAGATACTCATTTTTACTGTTTTCGTAACTAGAGATTTGGGCATCAAAAAAGTGATTTTTTCCCTGCTTTATAGATTCTTCAATCGTACGTATAGAAACCCATCTCCGGCAGTAATGCTCGTTCATTTCATTAGCATGCGGCTCCTGCTGATTAGTGATGTGTAACTCCTTTTTTATCTGATAAGTATCCGTTCCTTTTTGGTGCGAAAGTCGTAAGAAAAACAAATTTTTGAGATTAAAATCTTTTGGTAAAATATTAGTCAAGCGTTGGTAAAAAGACTCAGGAGATACATTAAACTGGTTCATCAACTGAACCATTTGTTGTGGTTTAGGATTTTCTAGAGCTAAGAATACATTTAGCTCGTCTATAAGATGTTGACGCGGTAACAGCAAAGCACCAGCAAAATAAGAGGCGTAAAAATTATTCAACACCTGGTCAAAATTATCAAATTTTATCCAACTAAAAGTATACAATCGCTCCTTGATTTCCATGTAGTTGTATGCAATTTCTTTAGCTAAAATAAACGCTTTTTGTCCTTCATCAATATCGTTTGATAGCAACAAAGTTTTACTAGAGGGTACAAAAATGGAACGTAAATCACCCAAAGCTTCGTGCTCTGTAAAAATCAACTCTTGTATGGTATATCCATATTCTTCAACAAGAATAGCCTTAAGCTCTGTGATAGAAATATTAGTGGTTAAGTCTACATGAAACGCTTTACAAAACAAAAGAACTTTCTCCTCTAAATCTTCAAAATAATTATTGTGCGCCTCTTGATAAGAACGAAGCGCTGCCAAGAAAAAACTTTCTCTGGTAAGGTTATAGTGTTGCGCAATTTCAATAATGGTACTTATAAAAGCATTGACCTTAGCAGGTGCATTGGCAATAATATCAATTAAATCAGCTTCTTGAATTCCAAACAGCTCCAGCGGAATCTCTTTTAAAATTCCTGATTTTAGTATTTCACCAATAGGTGCCAAATTATTATCCAGTTTCAACGAAACCATGTGATCATAAGTAACATCTAATTTTTCAGCCAGTAAAATAATCTTATCGGTTTTAGGATATTTCTTTCCTTTCTCAATTTCGTTCAAATACGATTTGGAGAGCGCTGTGATTTTGGCTAAACCAAATAAAGACAAATTTTTAGCCGTACGTGCTTGCTTGAGTTTAAGCCCAAAAATAAGCTTGATATAATCTTTCTCTATGTTCATATCTCAAAGATAAGACAAAAAATATTTTCGCCAAAAAAAATATTTTTACATTTTAGCGTACGTTCGCTTTTTTTATTAAAAACTTTTTGTATCATTGCAGTGTTAAAAAATAATATTGACAACAAAAAAAGATAATTAGTTATGGAAACAGGTCAAAAAACAGAAATTAAAGAAATATATTCAACCAATATGTTAAATTTTTCAATAGAGACTACAGAGCGTTATCCTGAAATTTTAACCGATGAAGCAATAACATTCCTTTCATTACTTCATGAAAATTTCAATAATGAACGTTTGTTGTTATTACAAAACAGAATAAAACAACAAGATTTATTTGATGCAGGCGCACTACCTACTTTTCCATTGGAAACAAAAGAAATTAGAGAAAACAACTGGGAAGCAGCAACTACACCAGATGATCTAGCAGACAGAAGAGTTGAAATAACAGGGCCTGTAGATCGTAAAATGGTAATCAATGCCCTGAATTCTGGTGCCAAAACTTTCATGGCTGATTTTGAAGACAGCACTTCCCCAACATGGAGCAATCTTATGACAGGGCAGCAAAACCTGAAAGATGCCGTGAACAAAACAATAACTCTTGAGGATCCTATTAAAAACAAAAAGTACAGTTTAAACGAAAAAACTGCCGTGTTGTTAGTTCGTCCCAGAGGATTGCATTTGCCTGAGAAGAATATTTTAATTGGCGGCGTACAAACTTCTGGATCACTAATTGACTTTGGGTTGTATGCCTTTCACAACTATAAAAA
This sequence comes from Flavobacterium sp. CECT 9288, assembly GCF_918731615.1. Lineage (NCBI taxonomy): Bacteria > Pseudomonadati > Bacteroidota > Flavobacteriia > Flavobacteriales > Flavobacteriaceae > Flavobacterium > Flavobacterium sp. CECT 9288. Next base: position 3,162,121 of record NZ_OU957226.1, read on the forward strand.
ACTTATTGAAGATGGTACAGCACCTTATTTTTACATCCCAAAACTAGAGCATTATCTTGAAGCTAGATGGTGGAACGAAGTTTTCTTATTTACGCAGGAGTATTTAGGAGTAAAAAAAGGAACTTTCAAAGCAACCGTTTTAATCGAAACTATAACCGCCAGTTTTCAATTGGACGAAATTATTTATGAACTGAAAGATCATATTGTTGGTTTGAATTGCGGCCGATGGGATTACATCTTTTCATATATCAAAAAATTACGAAACAATGCTAATTTCATTGTCCCAAACAGGGATCAAGTAACCATGACAGCTCCATTTATGAGTGCTTATTCACAACTAGTAATTCAACGTTGTCACAAACGAAACATACACGCTATAGGCGGAATGGCAGCACAAATTCCTATAAAAAATAACGAAGAAGCCAACACTATAGCTTTTAACAAAGTAATTGCCGACAAAGAACGTGAAGTTAAAAATGGTCATGACGGTACTTGGGTAGCACATCCTGATTTGGTTCCGCTTGCCATGACTGTATTTGACAAATATATGCCTGCCAAAAACCAAATTGATGTAAAAAGAGAGGACGTTCACGTAACCGAAAGCGATTTACTAGAAACTCCAAAAGGAACCATCACAGAGGAAGGCGTTCGAAAAAACATCAGTATTTCTGTTTTATACATTGCCTCATGGCTCAATGGCCAAGGCGCTGCAGCTTTGCATCATTTAATGGAAGATGCTGCAACTGCGGAGATTTCTAGATCACAACTGTGGCAATGGCTACAAAACAAAGTTGCGCTAGAAAACGGAAAACAACTAAACACCAATTACTATCATAAACTAGCCATGGAAGAATTTGAAAAAATAAAAAAACTAGTTGGAGATGAAAATCATGAGAAACAAAAATACATTCTAGCGGAACAATTATTAGATCAACTGGTGGTAAACAAGAATTTCATAGACTTTTTAACCCTACCAGGATACAAATACATTTAAAAAACAATTGCAATAAAATAAATATCAATAAAATATTAAACACCATTTAAACCATACAAACACTATGAAAACTACCGAAACAAGAATTCAAGAATTAGTTGCAGACTGGATTACAAACCCAAGATGGAAAGGCATTGAGCGTCCGTATACTGCTGAAGAAGTTGTTAAATTACAAGGTTCTTACCAAATAGAACACAGCGTTGCAAGACTTGGAGCTACTACTTTATGGAACAAACTTAATTCGCAAGATTTTGTGGCTGGACTTGGCGCACTTACAGGAAACCAAGCTATTCAAGAAGTAGAAGCTGGACTTGAAGCTATATACTTGAGCGGATGGCAAGTAGCTGCCGACGCAAATGTAGCCGGCGAAATGTACCCTGACCAATCATTATACCCTGCCAATAGTGTTCCGCTTGTAGTAAAACGTATTAACAATGCGCTCTTGAGAGCAGATCAAATACAAGTGGTAAACGGAACTACTGATAAAAAAGACTACCTAGTTCCTATTGTGGCTGATGCCGAAGCTGGTTTTGGAGGAAATCTAAATGCTTTTGAATTAATGAAATCGATGATCGAAGCAGGAGCAGCAGGTGTTCACTTTGAAGACCAATTGAGTTCTGCTAAAAAATGCGGTCACCTTGGCGGAAAAGTTTTAGTTCCTACGCAAGAAGCTATCAATAAATTAATTGCAGCTCGTTTAGCAGCTGATGTTATGGGAACGCCTACGCTTGTTGTTGCTAGAACTGACGCTGATGCCGCTAATTTATTGACAAGCGATATTGACCCAAGAGACGCAAAATTCATTACAGGAGAAAAAACTGCTGAAGGCTTTTTTTATGTGAATTGTGGAATTGAACAAGGAATTGACCGTGGATTGAGTTACGCACCGTATGCTGATTTAATTTGGATGGAAACTAGTAACCCTGATTTAGCATACGCCAAACAATTTGCAGAAGCTATTCACGCACAATTCCCAGGAAAAATGCTAGCTTACAATTGCTCTCCATCTTTTAACTGGGCTGCAAAACTATCTGTAGCTGAAATGGAAACTTTTAGAGAAGACCTAGCAGCTATGGGCTATAAATTTCAGTTCATCACATTGGCTGGGTTTCATGCCTTAAACACAAGTATGTTTGAACTTTCAAAAGCTTACAAAGAAAGAGGAATGGCGGGCTACTCTGAATTACAAGAAAGAGAATTTGCTCTACAAAAACACGGCTTCAAAGCGGTAAAACACCAAGGATTTGTAGGGACTTCTTATTTTGATGCGGTACAAAATACTGTAACAATCGGAAAATCAAGCACTACAGCCATGAAAGATTCTACTGAAACGGCACAGTTTTAAATATCTAAAGAACATAAAAAAACACGATTTCATATGGAATCGTGTTTTTTGTTTTTTGAGAAATGATATTATTTAGATTCAAAAATTTCTAGATCAGCCACTACTTTCTCTTTGGCTTTTTGAATGCTAACTTTGTTTACAGAAACGGGTAAATAATACTTTCCGTTTTTAGCTGCTTCCCATTTCATTTTTTTGTCTTTAGCCAAAGCTTTTTCAACAATTTCCTTTGGAACGGATAAATCATAAACCTGCTTGTTTAATCCTTTTTTGGCCATTACTTTTTGAGAAAAAAGGACTTCTTTATTGCTGTTTTCAATTTGCAACACCACTTCGGCATCTTCATTAGAGTAAAACCAAATTTCAGCTTTAGGACCTGTTGGTTTAGCCCAAGCACTCCAACTATTACCCCATTCTCTTGATTTTTTTATCTTTTTCAATTCAAAAATATGAATAGTAGAAGCTAAAACTTTGTCATTTATATTTTGGACTTGATCCAAATTAACTTTGTAAATAGAGCGCCCATGAGTTCCTATTACAAGATCTTTAGCTTTCTTATGAATGACTAAATCATGTACCGCAACATTAGGCATTCCATTGGAGAAATCTTCCCAAGTCTTCCCTCTGTTTAATGAAACATATAGTCCATTATCAGTCCCTAAATACAATACATTCTCATTGTTTGGATCTTCTGCAATTACATTCACTGGACTTGCAGGAATATTACTTGCTATACTACTCCAAGTTTGTCCGTAATCATCGGATAGGTAAACATAAGTTGTAAAATCATCATTACGGTATCCATTTAAAGTAGCATAAACGCGTTCTTTTTTATGTGCTGATGCTGCCACCCTAGTTACCCATAAATTTTGAGGCAGATTTTCTGAAATTTTATTCCAGCTCACACCTCCATCTTTCGTCACCTGAATTAGTCCGTCATCACTCCCAGTGTATAACAACCCAAATTGCAAAGTACTCTCACTAATCGTGGCTAGTGTACCAAAGGCAACATTACCTTCCTTAACACCTTGGGTCAAATCTGGTGAAATTGCAGTCCAAGTTTGTCCTTGGTTCATAGATCTGTGCAAAAAGTTCGACCCCATGTACAATATATCTTGATTGTGTGAGGAAAGCAAAATAGGCGTTTGCCAATTAAAACGGAATGGTTTCTCATCCTTCTTTGGCTTTGGAGAAATGTACTCTCTTTTGTTATTGGCACGATCTATACGGTAATAATTTCCAAACTGAAAACCTGTAAAAACAATATTAGGATTGCGTTTGTCAATTTGAGTTTGCATTCCATCACCTCCCATTAAATTTTCATAAGGATATTTTCCTGTTTGTAACCACTCCGAAGAAAATTGATAATTGCTTGGTCCAACCCATACCCCATTATCCTGCATACCTCCATAAATATTGTATGGTTCTTGCTCATCAACATTTACAGCATAAAACTGACTCACACTATGCGAATTGCCTTTGAACCAGTGTGCCCCATCATCATAAGAAATGTTCAAACCACCATCATTACCATTAATTAAGTGCCCAGATTTATTAGGATTAACCCAGACAACATGATGATCAGCATGTACATTCTCTTCGCTAATGCTAGTAAACGTTTTTCCACCATCATCTGACTTAATTACCGGTACACCAGATAAGTAAATTTTATTTGCGTTACTCGGATCTACCGAAATAGCTGCAAAGTAATATCCATAAGAATAAAATAAATCGTCAATGAAGTTTTGGTGTGTTTTTGTCCAACTTGTTCCCCCATTTGTAGATTTATACACTTCGGCACCAATAACCTCGGCTTCAGCCAAACTATTAATGGATGCTAAAACTAATTTTCCGGCTTCACTTGGTTGCAAATACCCATTTTGAACCCAATGTTTGATGTTTTCAGCTCTGTATTTTTCGGTTAAACCATAGTTTTTCAGAATAGAGTTTAAGCTTTTATTGGGTAATTTAAGAAACTCATCTCCAGGAACAGAAAAGGCTGCTGGTAATGAATTGCTTTTTTTAGTGTCTAGAGGTCTTTTAAATTGGTTGTCCAGAACGGCATAAACTGTAGCATCATCATAAACTGCTAAACCAATTCTACCCACACCTTCGCCTGTAGGAAAACCACTTTCAGCTGTAGAATACAATTTCCAAGTTGCTCCAGCGTCTTCACTTTTGTAAATTCCTGATGCTGATCCACTACCTTTAAAATCCCAAGCTTTTCTGTCTTTAGTCCATGCAGCAGCATATTGTACTTTGAAATTTTTTGGCGAAACAGCCACATCAATAATTCCTGTTTCGTTGTTTACAAAAAGTGTCTTGCTCCATGTTTTTCCCCCATCTGTGGTTTTATATATTCCTCTTTCTTCATTTTTAGTATACAAATGTCCCACCGCACCTACTACAATTTCATCGGGATTTACTGGATTAATCAAAATTCTACTAATATGGTGCGTGTCATGCAAACCCATATTTTGCCAAGTCTTTCCTTTATCCGTTGATTTTAATATCCCAATTCCAGCATAGGAAGAGCGCGAAGAATTAACCTCTCCAGTTCCTACCCAAATAGTTCCGTTTTTCCAATCTATTGCAATATCGCCCACGTTTTGCGTAGGCGCACCATCCATAACCGGTACAAAACTCATTCCGTTATTATTGCTATACCACAAACCGCCTGATGCATACCCTACATAAAATTCGGTTGGATTTTCAGGATTTACATCTACATCAACTACACGTCCGCTCATAACCGTTGGACCCACATTTTGCAAACTTAGGTTTTTAAAAAGCGATTGTTCTTGCAGTTGTTTTTTGGCTACTAAACTATTTTGAACTGCCTCAGGAGAGACTTGTGCAGAGGCAACGGTTTGCGCAATAAAGGCAGCTAAGAGTATTCCTTTTTTCATAGAGTTGGATTTTGATGCCGAAATTTAAGGATAAATCAACGGACCAAAAAATTTTATACTCTAATTAACACCTGTTTCTCTCAAAGTTACTATTTTTGAATAATCAATAAAAAATCTAGAATAGCATTCAGTTGTTTTAAATTAATGAGATAAATAAGCCATTCCAATTACATTTCACACCCATAAAAAACAAAACCCAACTCATGAAATACCATCAAATTGACCGCAATTTATTTATAAAAAACAGAGCCAAATTCATGGCTCAAATGAAGCCAAAAAGTGTAGCTGTTTTTAATTCGAATGATATTTACCCTGTATCGGCTGATAGTACGTTGCCTTTTGCACAACACCGAGACATCTTTTATTTGAGTGGTGTAGACCAAGAAGAAAGTATTTTACTACTGTTCCCTGACGCACCTTATGAACACCAACGCGAGATGGTTTTCTTGAAAGAAACGAGCGAGCACATTGCCATTTGGGAAGGTGAAAAATTAACCAAAGAACGCGCTTACGAAGTAACCGGAATCAAAACCGTGTATTGGTTACAAGATTTTGAAAAAGTGTTGTTCGAAATGATGACACACGCCGAAACCATTTACATTAACACTAACGAGCATTACCGCGCTACCGTCGAGACCGAAACCCGCGAAGCACGTTTTATAAAATGGTGGAAAGAAAAATATCCTGCGCACGCCGTTGCCAAAAGCAACCCTATCCTACAACGCCTTCGTTCTGTAAAAGAAAGCGAAGAATTGGACTTGATCCAAAAAGCCTGCAACATCACCGAACTTGGTTTTAGACGATTATTACCTTTTGTAAAACCTAATGTTACTGAATACGAAATCGAAGCCGAATTGATTCACGAATTCATCCGCAACCGCTCTCGTGGTTTTGCCTACACGCCTATCATCGCATCGGGTAACAATGCCAATGTTTTGCATTATATCGAAAACAACCAACAATGCAAAGCAGGCGACTTGATTTTGCTTGATGTAGCTGCTGAATATGCTAATTATTCTAGTGACATGACGCGTACTATCCCCGTTTCTGGTCGCTATTCTACACGTCAAAAAGAAGTTTACAACGCCGTACTTCGTGTAAAAAACGAAGCTACCAAAATGTTAACCACTGGCACACTTTGGAAACAATACCACATCGAAGTCGGGAAAATAATGACCTCAGAATTACTAGGTTTAGGACTTATTGACAAAGCCGATGTGCAAAACGAAAACCCAGATTGGCCCGCTTACAAAAAATATTTCATGCACGGAACTTCACACCACATGGGACTAGACACACACGACTACGGTATTTTGACCGAACCAATGCAAGCCAATATGGTATTTACCGTAGAGCCTGGAATTTACATTCCCGCCGAAGGTTTCGGTATCCGTCTTGAGGACAACATCATCGTTCTAGAAAGCGGCGAACCTTTCAACATGATGCGCAACATTCCTATCGAAGTCGAAGAAATCGAAGACCTCATGAACGCATAACACATCTTTCTTATCCATAACAAGCAGTCTAGCGCAATCTAGGCTGCTTTTTTTTTGGGGAGCAGTATACCTAATTTTCAAAACCACTACCTGTCCTGCTGTTCGTTATATTCCCACTTAAAAAACTACGGCACAAAAGCCTTGTTTTTTATAAGCGGGAGATGCCACTGCCATCAGGGCTAAAAAGTTCGACCCGTTTTCAAAAGAGCTAAATGTTAAAACAATTCTAAAGCTGTAACGTTATAAACCAGTCAAAGACTTATTCTAAAAACTGCTATCAGCAACAATTAAAATATTAACTAGAAAAAAACTAAAAAACATAAAAATCATGCAAGCACACGAAATTGATTATCACATTTACGGCGAAGAAATGCAATACGTAGAGATCGAACTAGATCCTCAAGAAGTTGTCGTTGCCGAAGCTGGAAGTTTTATGATGATGGACAACAACATCCAAATGCAAACCATTTTCGGTGACGGATCAGGACAAGAAAACGGATTGTTCGGCAAACTTTTAAGCGCCGGAAAACGAGTACTTACTGGAGAAAGTCTTTTTATGACCGCATTCATCAACCAGAACAATACCAAAAGTAAAGTTTCATTTGCATCGCCTTATCCTGGAAAAATCATTCCAATCGATTTGATGCAATATGGCGGTAAGTTCATTTGCCAAAAAGATTCTTTCCTATGTGCAGCCAAAGGCGTATCAGTAGGAATCGAATTCTCTAAAAAATTAGGAACTGGTTTGTTTGGAGGAGAAGGTTTCATCATGCAAAAAATTGAAGGCGACGGAATGGCCTTTGTACACACCGGCGGAACATTAGCAAAAAAAGAATTAGCCGCAGGCGAGGTATTAAAAGTCGATACCGGTTGTATTGTAGGATTTACAAAAGATGTAGATTATGACATCGAGTTTGTAGGCGGAATCAAAAATTCTCTTTTTGGTGGCGAAGGTTTATTTTATGCTACACTACGTGGACCAGGAACAGTTTATATTCAGTCCTTACCTTTCAGCCGCCTTGCCGATAGAATCATTGCATCGGCACCAAGGGCAGGCGGAAGCAGCCGTGACGAAGGCAGTTTACTAGGTGGTTTAGGGCGATTAATAGACGGCGATAACAGATTTTAAAACTCAAGGCTCTCAGAAATGGGAGCTTTTTTTATAAACATATAAATCATAGGTAATGATAACAATATAACATCTTAGGATTTACCATATAAGGCATTTAAGGGCATTTAAGCTTTTGCTTATATCACCTTAAATGCCTTTCATGGTTAAAAAAAAAAAAAAACATAAATTTAAAAAAAATTAAATGGCTTTTATGTTAAAAAAAATGGCGTCAACAATCACCGCTAATATTCTATTTTACTGATTAACTTGCTTAGATTCCTCCTCCGTCGGAATGACAAACTAGCAATTGAATAGTTGGGAATGAAATAAACATTTACAATACTTTATAGCACTTTTCATAGTTACTTATATGAACTTACATGTCTTATATGGTTCAAATACATTTTAGTTAAATTGTTTTTTTATTCCGGCTATCACCAAAATTCACCCAAAAAAATCTAAAACTTAAATGGCTTATATGTTTTGAAAAAAATTAAAGCTTTAGCTTTGCACAAACATTACAAAATTGAAACAAATCCTCTTTAAAAACACCACTATTTCCTGTACTGATGAAGGAAAAGGAACAGCCATTGTTTTACTCCACGGCTTTCTGGAAAATAAAAAAATGTGGAATCATTTTATACCTGAGTTAACACAAAAAAATCGTGTTATTAGCATTGATTTATTAGGTCATGGTTCCACAGAATGTTTGGGATATGTGCACACCATGGAGGACAATGCCGATGTGGTTCATGCCGTTTTATCAGAATTGCGGATTCGTAAAGCTATTTTTGTAGGGCATTCTATGGGAGGTTACGTTGCTTTGGCTTTCGCTGAATTGTATCCCGATACTGTCAAAGGATTGGTTTTACTCAACTCAACAACAAGAGCCGACAGTGAAGAGCGCAAAAAGAATCGGGATCGTGCCATCAAAGCCGTGAAACAATCTTTTGTGAATTTCATTTCGCTTTCAATTGGTAATTTATTCAGTGAAAATAACAGAGACCGATTGGCTGCTACGATCGAAAACGTCAAAAAAGAAGCACTGCAAACGCCCTTGCAAGGAATTGTTGCCTCACTAGAGGGCATGAAAATCAGGCAAGATCGAGAAGTTTTGCTGCACCTTACGCCTTTTCCGAAACTTTTAATTTTAGGAGAAAAAGATCCTGTTTTGAATTATGACGAAACCAAAGAACAAATAGAAAACACGGCGGTTCAACTTATCACTTTTCCTGATGGACACATGAGCCACATAGAAAATCAAGACGAGTTATTAGCTGTTCTATTGTCTTTTTGTAAAAGTATTTAGAGCATACCAAATTTTAAATATCCTTTTTCGATGAGTTCGTTTTTATCTCTTAAATGATGCATTTTTCCACCTTTCATTAATGCCAGTTTGGTAGAAATTTGAATCACATTTTCATAATTATGATCGGTGATCAAAATGCCTTTTACAGCAGACATTGTTGTGATTAACGCATTTATGTTTTCAACCATAATGGGTGACAAGCCGTTGTAAGGCTCATCTAGCAGTACAAATTTTGAATCATTGTTCAAGATTAATTTAATTTCTAAATACCGCAATTCTCCACCAGATAAATGTTTGATTTTTTTACCCAACATAGACTGTATCATGGCATCTGCACAAAATTCTTTTACTTTCGCTTTGGCAATGCACAATTGAATGGTTTTATGAATGGAAAAAGAATTTGGAATAAACGAATCCTGCGGTAAATAGCTGATTTCTTTTAACAGCTCACTTGTTTTTGACAGCACTTTTCCACCAACCCGAACAAATTTAAAATCAGCTGCTTCTATTCCGAAAATAATCTTCAATAATGTAGATTTACCAGAACCATTTCGACCCAAAATCCCGAGAACAGTACCCGTTTCACATTTCAAATACACATCCGAAAGGATGATTTTTCCGTCGTATTGTTTTTGTACGCTATCTACTTCTAAAATACTTGTTGTCATAGGAAATTCGTTATAAGATTCACAACAAGAATAAAGATCATCGAAAAGAAAAAATTAATCAGAAATGAATAAACAATAACCTGAATTTTTGAAAGTCCGTTGTTGTAATAAAACAAGTATTCGTTTTTAGCATTCACCTCTTTAATCAAAAGACTAATGAAAAAACCGAAAAACAAAAGGACATATTTAAAGGTTTCAAAACCTCCAAAAACGCCTGCCAAAGCACTTATAGCAATGTTTATGGCTAAAGTACTTTTGTAAAACTCGAAACTGTTGTATAGTTTTTTGATAATCGATGAATTAAATTATTTTTTCTTTGAAAGGCGTATTCACATCCAAAATTTCACTTAATAAAAGTACCAATTGTTCCAGATAATTTCTCAAAATATCGTCGGTGATACTACTATTGATAGTTTTATCTACTTTAAAATTAAAAGGTAAAAAACCTGCTTTTAGATTTTTAAAAGAGATGATACCTGCTTCGATAGTTTTTCCTTTTGCTTCTGTTTCATACATAAAAGCGTAGGCAAGCACCTGTATAATTTTATCACTTTTAATATCTTCAATGAGTCCGTTCCAAGATTTCAAAGTCACATTAGCTTTGTCCACTTTCCCCGTTTTATAATCGATGATTCGGATGTTTCCATTGCGCTCTTCAATTCGGTCCACATTTCCTTTTATCAATACTGGAAAAGGCAAATTAGGATGATGCAAAATGCGCTCAAAAGTTTGTTCCAAAGCAATAATTTTAATGGCATCACCATTTTTGATGCTTTCTAATTCTACTTTCAAGAAATTAGAAACATTACGTTTGGCTACTTCAAAGGCTAATAAATTTCGTCCTTTTTTGATTTCGCCTTCCTTGTATACTACTTTAAATTGCTTGAGTACCTCATCATCTATTTGCTTAAAACAATTTTGAATATCAATTTCTGAAATAAATTTATTAATAAATGGTTCGTATAAAACACGCAGGGTCTCATGAATAATGGTTCCCAGCGTATTCAAAGCAATATTTTCTTCCACCTCTTCGACTTCGCTAATGCGTAAAATCTTTTGGAAATAAAACTGAATAGGATTACGGATATAACTGGTCAAAGCAGAGGGTGAAAATCCTTTTTCTGCAATTTCTTTCAATCGTAACATCACACTTTCTGATCTAGGAATTACAATAGGTTGGTACGCCGTATCGGGTAAAACTGCATTGTAAATTTCATGAGTAATCGTGTGATTGTTTAGCTTTTCTACTTCCAATTGCGTAATAAATCGACTCTTTTCACCAGCATCTAATCCCTCATTATCTGTATTATACAGCAAATAAATGGTCTTGGCACGCTGTAGCAAATGATAAAAATGATAGGTATAAATGGCGTCTTTCTCCTTGAAAGTTGGTAAACCTAACTCTCTTTTCACATCATAAGGAATAAAGGAATTCTGAGATTTGCCTGCAGGGAATTTACCTTCATTCATAGAGGTGACAATAACCGTATCAAAATCCAAAACCCTACTTTCAAGAACTCCCATAATCTGCAAACCATTTAATGGCTCTCCCTCAAAGGACACTTCGGCAAGATCAATAACCTGCTTATAAATAGAATATAGCGTTTCTATTTTATCAATATGTTCGTGTTTAGAGTAGTAGTTAATTAGTTTATTGATCACTTTAAAAATAGCAAAAACAAAGGCCTTCGTGATTTTTTCTTCCTCATTATCGTTGCTTAAATTCTCTTTAATGGTTTGCAATAATTTAGAAATTGTTTCTAAAACAGGAATCGATCCGTTTTCCCATTTTTGAAATAATAACAGAAACAATTCACTAGGCTCAACTTGCAACTCCATCAATTTATGATGCGTGATAAACGTATAATTATTTTGATTGATAATTTTTACCAGTGCATTTGTATTTGCATACGGTTCTACTAAAGGATGTGTCAAAATATCCAAAACATCTTTATAATATAAGACATAGCTTTTAGCATTTCTTGAAAGTGCATTGGTATGCATTTTAAATAATTTACTTATCAAGATTTGAGCCGGATTATTCTTGCTGGAATAACCCATTGTAATATTTAAAGCGCCAACTGTTGATGGCAACGAATATAAAAGTGGCACCAAGAGATTTTCATCTCCTAATACAACTGCAACTTTATCAAGATGATCATCAATTCCTAACGTATTAGATTCAAGGATGACATTTTCAATTATACTTCCTGCTATTTTTGCTTGACCTATTGTTTTGGGTGTGCCAATAACCTTTATGTTTTTGGTTTGCGAAAAATCATCAACTATCCATTCAAAAGGGTTTACCTTATAATGTTTCCAGTTTTCTTTAAATCTTCTCACAAAAAGTCCTGCATCATGATACGGATCGTTGAGAAAATTTTGATCTACGTCCCAAAAAATTTCACCTTGTTCACTTGCAATTAGATGTTGAATTATTTTTTCTTCGGCAGCATTTAATGCATTAAATCCCGCAAAAAGATACTTTTTATCTTGAACACTTTCTGAAAAATGAATTAAATTATGAACAGCTTCTCTATAAATTAATCCCTGATAACCAACTCCTTTTTTTAGCAAATGACTGTACAGACTTTGGTAATAAACGGGTAATAATTTCCAAAAATCAATGTACTTTTCTAATAAAGTCGTTTTATTTTCCACCTCGATTCCCCATTTTTTTATGTCTTCAATATCTTTCAAATAGGACAATACATGTGTTGGATCTAATAAATACCGATCAATTTCATTAAAATCTTGCAATAAGGTTTTGGCCCAATTGGCAAATAACTCAAAGGTTTGTTGACTTGCTGTATCAGTTATAGATAAATACACTTCATAAAATTCAAATAACAACTCAATAGGATCAATAGTACGAATACTTGCAATGTCTTGAATAAAATCCTCAATACTGATAATTTCTGGAGAAAAAACATTTGTAGTCACCTGACGTTTTAGAGCTTCAATAAGAAATATTTTAGCTCGTTTATTAGGTAACACTACAATTGTATCTGAAAAACGAGTTACATGTTTTTCAATTAAAACTGTAGCTATTTTATCTAAAAAGGTAATATTTGTCATTTTATAAAAATAAAAAAAACGCCTCGATAAATCGAGGCGTTTTCTATAAATATTTTGAGGAAATTATTCTTTAATCAAAGAAATCTCAACTCTTCTGTTTTCAGCTTTTCCTTTTGCAGTTTTGTTAGGTGCAATTGGTTTAGTTTCACCAAAACCAGTAGATCTTAATCTATCAGTAGCGATACCGTTTTCAACTAAATAGTTTTTAACTGCAGCAGCTCTGTTTTCAGATAAAGATTGGTTTAATTCATTACTTCCATCGCTATCAGTGTGACCTTCAATTTGGAATTTAGAATTTGGATACTCATTCAAGATATCTTTAATTGATGTCAATACTGCATAAGTACCTTGTTGGAAAGTAGATTTACCAGAATCAAATAAGATTACTTTACCATAGTTATTTAAAGTTTTCATCACATCGTCAGAAACTTCAGGACAACCTTGGTTAGCAACAGTTCCTTTTACAGAAGGACATTTGTCATCTTTGTCTAATACACCATCTCCGTCAGTATCTGGCCAAGGACAACCTGCGTTATCTTTAGGACCTGCTACAGTAGGACATTTGTCATTTTTATCTGCTACTCCGTCTCCGTCAGTATCAGGACATCCTTTTAATGCAACTGGACCAGCTTCATTAGGACAAGCATCATCTTTATCAGCGATTCCATCTCCATCAGCATCAGGACATCCATTTAAAGATGCTAAACCTGCAACATCTGGACAAGAGTCAGCGCTATCTTGGATTCCGTCTCCATCAGTATCAGGACATCCGTTGAATTGCTTTAAACCTGCAACATCTGGACAAGCATCATCTTTATCAAAGATTCCGTCTCCGTCAGTATCTTTACCTCCAAATTTGAAGATGATACCAGCAGAATGTTGGAAATGAGATGGAGCATCTGGCGTGCCATTAGCTTCTTGTCTATCTCCAAAAGATTTTTTGTATCTTGTTGCTAATTCAACACCTACGTTCTCAGTGAACCAGAATGTTAAACCTGCACCAGGATTTAAAGTTCCATAACTACTATCTCCTAGGAAAGTGTATCCACCACCTACAGAAAGAGAAGGATCAATAACTTTAGACTTGATCATGTTCATGAAGCTATATCTAATAGTAGCATCAATTCCATAATACATTAAATCTCCAGGATTGTTTACTACATATCCACGAGAATCTCTTCCTGGAGCAGCTGGATTAAAGTTTACGTATTTGTCAATTTTGTTTACAGATCCTGCAAGACCTACAGAGAAATTATCTCCAACATATTTCGATACACTAAGGTACGATACTGATGGTAAAATATTCCAATTGTCTTTTACAGCAAATGGTTGAGAGAAATGACGATCAGCCCATCCTTTTCCTCCTCCTGCACTAGTTTTAGTATCTATTGCATTTACTCCGAAAGATATTGCAATAGGATTGTTGCTATCTTGTGCTTGAGATGTAAATCCCACCACCATCATCGCAGCAACAAAAATTTTGTTAAGATGTTTCATACTTAAATTTTTTAATTACATTTAGTTAATTATGAACAAAAGTAGCACGTAAATTTTAAACTACAAAACGAAATGTTAAAAAAAATCGATTTACGTGCTTAATGTGGGAATTATATAATATTTAACATAGTCCCTACTTCTACAAATGCCTGAATTGCTTTATCTAAATGCGCTTGTGTATGTGCAGCAGAGAGTTGCACTCTAATTCTTGCTTTATCTTTAGGAACAACTGGAAAAAAGAAGCCTATCACATATATACCTTTCTTTAATAATTCATCAGCCATTGTTTGTGATAATTTTGCATCATAAAGCATTACTGGTACAATTGCCGAATCACCATCTATAATGTCAAAACCAGCTTTTTTCATTCCGTTTTTGAAATAATTTGTATTCCATTCCAGTTTATCACGCAAAGTGGTGTCTTTTTCTAATAGTTCAAAAACCTTTATTGAAGCACCTACAATTGATGGCGCTAGTGAATTAGAAAACAAATAAGGTCTTGAACGCTGACGTAAGATTTCTATAATTTCTTTTTTTGCTGTAGTGTATCCGCCCATAGCTCCACCCAGGGCTTTCCCTAGAGTTCCTGTAACAATATCTACTCTACCCATTACACCTTTTGCCTCGAGCGTACCTTTTCCGGTTGCCCCAATAAAACCTGCAGCATGGCACTCATCTACCATAACCATAGCATCATACTTATCCGCTAGATCACAAATTTTATCTAATGGAGCCACTAATCCGTCCATAGAGAAAACACCATCAGTTACAATTAACTTGAATCGGGTTCCTGCCTCAGTTGCTTTTATCAATTGCTGTTCTAAATCCTCCATATTTGAGTTCTCGTAACGGTAACGAGCTGCCTTACACAAACGCACACCATCTATAATAGAAGCGTGATTTAAACTATCCGAAATTATGGCATCATGCTCACCTAATAATGGCTCAAAAACACCACCATTCGCATCAAATGCGGCTGCATATAAGATTGTGTCCTCTAAACCGTAAAATTCAGATATTTTTTTCTCTAATGTTTTATGTATGTCTTGTGTACCACAAATAAAACGAACAGATGACATCCCAAAACCATGTGTATCAAGTGCATCTTTTGCAGCCTGAACTACTTCTGGATGAGATGATAATCCTAGATAATTGTTTGCACAAAAATTAAGTACTGTTTCTCCAGTTGCTATTGTAATTTCGGCACCTTGTGGTGAGGTAATTATTCTTTCTTTCTTAAAAATTCCGTTATCTTCTATGGTTTGCAATTCTGCTTGAAGATGTTCTTTTATTTTTCCGTACATAAACTAATTATTAAAAGTTCTATTTTTTGCGAATTATTCATTTTTGAGTTACAAATTTACTACTTCGATTTCTTTTCCGATATAAATAAGTGCTTTTTTTGTCACTTTATAACCCATCAACTCTATTGCCGATTGATAATCTTCTAATTGTTGTTGATACTTTATATTAGGAGTACCTGTTTTATAGTCTAACAATTGCACTTCTTTATTTGGAGTGATCACCATACGGTCTGGTTTTATAGATTTTCCTTGTTTTTGAATGATGGTTTGCTCATTTAAAACCTCATTCCCCTCTGAAAAACAAACTTCTAATTCCGGATGGTTCACAATTTCTTGAATGGTAGCCAAAACCGTTTCTTGTTGTAAAAATGTTATTAAACCATTTTCTAATGCTTTTGTAATGGCTATATCAACATCTTTTTTTGTTTTTACAAAGGATAAAATTTCATGAATCAAATTACCATATTCAATGGCTTCTTGCTGCTGGGTTCCCCACATTATAGATTCGCGTTGTGCAATTTTAATGTTCTTTGGATTCAAAATTTCTGAAACAACAGGAATAATTTTTGAAGTATCAACATGTTGCTTTATCGAGGACAACTTTACTGGTTCACCCAATTCATATTCTAATTTTTGCTCATCAAAACCAATTTTATGATCTAAATAATTAATGAAAAAGCTACACATATTATTCTTAGGAATTTCGCCTTTACTAGATAGATTCATATTTGAAATCACATACAGCTGTTCCTCTGCACGAGTTAAAGCCACATACAAAACATTAATATTATCTAGCAATTCTTCCTGTTTCTTTTGATGGTATACTGCCGCCGCTGCTTCTCCAAATCCCTCCACTGCACTACTATTGTCAATTAAAACTTTTGGCAAACCAAAATCCTCCTCCTCAGCATTCAACCAAAGTTTGTCCTTTGGTTTTCTATTGTAATCTTCCTCGGCAAAAGGAAAAATAACAACTGGAAACTCCAAACCTTTTGATTTATGAATGGTCATTATTCGAACGGCATTCGTTCCCTCTGGTGAAGGAATACTGAATTTCTCTGCATTTTTATCCCAAAAATTCAAGAAATCTGAAATTCCTGCTTGATTGCGAATATCACGTTCCAGAACAATGTCTAAGAAATACTGAACATAGGCATTCCCCTCCCTTCCCGAAGCTTCGGGACTCCCCGAATGGGAGAGAGATGGCTGGAGAAACTTTGAAATTATAGTTTCTACCGCTTCATACAATGATTTTTTTCGAATGTTTTGAAACGAAAGTGAAACATCAAAATCGAGTAACCAATTTTCAAAATCAATTTCTTTATGCAAAGCCATTCCTTGCGCAATAAAATCATGAACAGGATACTTATCTTGACTGTTTTGCGCTATGTATTGAAGGAAATTTGCCTTAGACTCTAAATCGGAACTGTTTTTTAAATATTTTAATAAATGAATAATCAATCGTACTTCGGTGGCATTTTGAATCATCAAAGTCTCTGAAGACAAAAGTGGAACTCCTTGCTCTGTTAAATAATTTGCAATGGCAATTCCTTGACTTCTTTTTCTGGTGAGTACCACAATATCTTTGTATTGAAAACCTTGTTGAAGCGTTTTTTGAATGGTACTCAAAGTGGCTTCAACGTATAAATCTATTTTGCTCTTGCTTTCCTCATCTAGATTTGTATCATATTCCTCTTCTCCTTTTTCTGGTTTTGGGATAAATGAAATGTTTACATAGCCTCCTTTTTTATCATTCGTTTTTTGATAGCTGTGGTTTTCATACAAATCTTTATAATCTGGGTGCTCAAATTCATTTGAAATTAACTTAAAAAAATCATTGTTAAACTCAATTATCTGGGAATAGGAACGATAATTTTTGTCTAAATGTTCCAGTCTTTTATCCGGATTGCTAAACGGGTTTTGATCCTTACTTAGCTCAATAAACTGTTCTGCTTTTCCGCCTCGCCAGCGGTAGATAGATTGCTTGGGATCTCCTACTATCATCAAAGTCCCTTTTACACCGTAATCGTCCTGACCTGAAAGTGCATTGTCAATTAACGGAATCAGATTTTGCCATTGCATTTCGGACGTATCTTGAAATTCATCTATGAAAAAATGTCGGTAGCGCTCTCCTAATCTCTCGTATATAAAAGGCGCTGGCTGATTTTGAATTTCTCTGTGAATGATGGCATTAAACTCAGCAATTGAAAGGACATTTTGCTCCTGTTGTATTTTGGCCAATTCATTACTTACTGTATTCAATAATGATAAAGGTGTAATGTTTTTTAAGAATGCTTTGTAAAAATTTATTTTATCATGCAGTTTATAAATACTGTCTAAAAGCTGAAGTAAATTAGGAATGATACTTTCTATTACAGCTCTGTCTTGTGCTGTTTTATTAATTTTTATATCATCAAATTCATGATAGGTTTTATTTTTAGGATTGTATTTTCCGTCTTTAATGGCCACTAAATGATTGGGGAAATGTCCTGCCGAAAAGGATTTAAGATTAATTCCGTTTTTATCAATTATTGCCAACGCTTCTTCAGCTAAAACGATGCTCTCTTTTTGAAGAATTTTACAGGTTTCGGCTAATTTTTTTTTGATTTCGACAAATTCAGTGATGGATTTATCTTGAAAATGGGTGATTTCATTTCGGTTGTTTTCATTCAAGACCAGTTTCCCAGTTTGAAGAATTTCCCGAGATATATCCCATGACTTATCATCATCTGTTTTTTCCATTGTGAAATCAATTAACAATTTTGTTAATGTTTCATCTTCTCCGGCTTGAGCAATAATGGCATCAACAGCTTCTGTTAATAAATTTTCGGTATCCAAAGTGACTTCAAAAGTCATGGGCAGATTCAGGTCATGAGCAAAAGCCCGAATCACTTTGTGGGTAAATTTATCAATGGTAGAAATATCAAAGGCAGCATAATTGTGAATAATGTGCTTAATGATTTGCTGTGATTTGGTTTTGATTTGGATAATAGACAGTTTGGTATCTGAAGCTAAATCCTGCATCAAGTCTACCGCCTTTTGGTTGGGTTCTTCCTTTGCAAACTCAGATAAACTGCCTACGATTCGGGATTTCATTTCGTGTACCGCTTTATTGGTAAACGTAATGGCCAGAATGTTGCGATAGGCATCGTTTTTTGTTGCAACAAGAATAATCTTAAGGTATTCTTTGACTAACGCGTAGGTTTTTCCAGAACCTGCAGAAGCATCATATATAGAGAAAGAAGGTTTCCCCTCCCCTACCGAAGCGTCGGGACTTCCCAAAGGTGAGGGAGCCGAAACTGGATTTATTTTAGGTTCCAAATTGATATTTTTAAATATTGAATTTTACTTATCATTTTATAGAAATAGCGCATTACTGCACGGGATCTCCTAGCCCTGATGGAAACGGCATCCTTTTTATGAGGTGATTTTTCATCACCTTATAAAAAGATATAGTGAACAGCAGGAAATAGCTCCTAAAAATACGTGTATTAATAGGTTACTTTTTAAAATTTGCGCCGAAACTTCGGGATAAAACTTAAAAGTAGTATTTTTGCAGCATGGAAACAAATAGACAGAAAAAAATAGGTGGGGTGATCCAAAAAGATTTGGTTGACATTCTACAAGGTGAAGTGAGAAAAAACGGATTGGCAAACTTAGTCATTTCGGTATCCAAGGTTACGGTGACTACAGATTTATCAGTAGCTACGGTGCATTTAAGTGTATTTCCTCAAGAAAAAGCAAATGAAATTCTGGAGGCTGTAAAATCAAATTCTAAGAATATTAAGCATGACTTGTCTCAACGTGTACGATTACAATTGAGAAAAGTTCCAAATTTGGTTTTCTTTATTGATGACTCTTTAGATTATATTGAAAAAATAGACAATGCTCTTGCTAACCGAGACAATCCTATTGAAAACAGAGATTTATTAGACAAACGTAGATTTCAATAACCATTGAATTTTCCGCTTTATATAGCCAAACGTTACCTCAAAAGTAATAGCAAAAACAACGCTATTAACATCATCAATCGGATTGCCAGTTTGGGAATTATTGTTGGTGCCATGGCTTTGTTTGTGGTTTTATCAGTGTTTAGCGGACTTAAAGTATTTAGTCTTTCGTTTGCAAATGATATAGATCCTGATTTAAAAATAGGCAGCACTCTGGGTAAATCTTTCTTTGTTTTACCAAGTCAGGAAAAGCAGATTAAAAAAATTGACGGCATCGTTTCCTATTCTAAAATTATTGAAGAGCGGGTTTTGTTTACTTTTGATGGCAAACAAGAGGTTGCTACTCTTAAAGGAGTGGACCACAATTTTAATAAAGTAAATGCCCTTGATAAAAAACTTTTTAACGGGCAATGGCTTAGCCCAGATACGTACCAAGTAGTTGTAGGCTACGGAATTGCTCAAAAATTCTCCATGGGATTGTTGGATTTTAATAATCAACTGGAAGTTTTAGTTCCAAAACCAGGAAAAGGCGCCATTGAAAATCCTGAACAAGCCTTTAATAAAACCGATGTAATACCAGTAGGCATCTACAATATAAACGATGACTTAGACTCAAAGTATGTTTTTGCTGACTTGGGTTTAGCCCAAGAATTACTGGAATACAAACCCAATCAAGTTTCGGGAATAGAATTTAAAGTATCTAAAACAGCCGATGAAAAGGCAATTACATCCCAATTAAACTCCATTTTTAGCCATAAAATCACGGTAAAAAACCGAGCCCAACTCAACGAGGCTCTCTATAAAATGCTAAACACTGAGAATATTGCTGTGTATTTAATTTTTACATTAGTGATTGTGGTGGCACTTTTTAACTTAATTGGCGCTTTGATAATGATGATTTTGGACAAAAAAGGAAATTTAAAAACACTTTATAACCTGGGTACTGAAATAAAAGACTTACGCAAAATATTCTTACTTCAAGGTACTTTATTGAGTGTTTTTGGTGGAATTACAGGATTAACTATTGGGATTATTATTGTTTTATTGCAAGAATACTTCCAGTTGATTATGATTACTCCTACACTAGCCTACCCCGTTGTTTTCTCTCTTGAAAATGTTCTTATTGTGATGGGAACCATTGTATCGCTGGGTTTTATTGCGTCACTGATAGCGAGTAGTAGGGTTAGTAAAAGGTTATTAGAATAAGACCTATATTATTTTTGACAATTTACTAGAAATATCTTCTTTGGTATGCCAAAAAGCCAAAATATTTATGTGGCCATTATCACAAATATAGTAAAGTCCGAATGGGAATTTTTTCAACCAAAATATTCTGATTTCAAAATATCTACACTGAAAACTTTCTGGATTTGCAACAATAGCTTTGAATCCAGAACGGATTTCTTTTTCAAGTCTTATAGCTAAAGTTTTGTTTACTATTGCATAATGTGCGATAGCATTTTCAATCTCAACAGAAGCTTTAGCGCTTAAAACAAGATTTTTATAACTCATATTTAGATTTGATAGAATCTAAAAAATCCATTGCATTTACTCCAGATGCTGGGTTTTCTTGTCGTTCTAAAATCCTTATATCTAATTCTTTCTTTTGGTTTTCTGTCAAAATATTTGGTTCTATTTCGTGCAAAACAAAATTCTTTACTTTCTGAATTATAGAAGCATCATTAATATTTTGAAGTAAATCAATTAAAAAAGATTTTTCAGTTTGAACACTCATAATCAATATTTTATATCAAATATACTAAAAATTGGCATAAAAAAATGCCATTAACTTTTGAATAGAATTTTAAACTACCTCATAACCGGCATAAGCATCCTGAATTTCATCTAAAGCGGCAAATAACTCTTCCGGACGATCTAGAGTAACTAATTTTTGTTTGTGGGTTTTAAAAGAATGGATTCCTTTGAAATAATTCGTGTAATGCGGACGCGTTTCAACAATTCCTAATCGTTCGCCTTTCCAGTCCATGGCCCAAGTAAGGTGATTGCGCACAGCTTCTACACGATCAATAACGGTAGGTTTTGCTAAATGTTCTCCTGTTTTGAAGTAATGTTTGATTTCATCAAATATCCAAGGATAACCAATAGCGGCGCGACCAATCATGATTCCGTCAATGCCGTATTCATTTTTATACTGTAATGCTTTCTCTGGAGAATCAATATCGCCATTACCGAAAATAGGCATCGTAATTCTTGGATTGTTTTTCACACGGGCAATGTGTGACCAATCTGAGTGGCCCTTGTACATTTGGGCACGCGTTCTAGCGTGAATGCTCAATGCAGCAACGCCAATGTCTTGCAAACGTTCTGCAACCTCATCAATATTGATAGAATTATCATCCCAACCCAAACGCGTTTTCACCGTTACTGGCAAATGAGTACTATCAATAACGGCTTTGGTTAACCGAATCATTAAGTCAACATCTTTTAAAACACCAGCACCGGCACCTTTGCAGACTACTTTTTTGACAGGGCAGCCAAAATTGATGTCAATGAGATCTGGATTTACAGTAGAAACTATTTTTGACGAAAGTGCCATTGCCTCTTCATCGCCACCAAAAATCTGGATCCCCACAGGTCGCTCGTAATCAAAAATATCCAATTTCATTCGGCTTTTGATGGCGTCACGAATCAAACCTTCTGATGAGATAAATTCAGAGTACATCATATCAGCACCATGCATTTTGCACAATCTACGAAACGGCGGATCGCTCACATCTTCCATTGGAGCAAGAAGTAAGGGAAAATCCGGTAAAACAATATGGTCGCCTATTTTAATCAAGGTGTTTTAATTTTTTTGCAAAGATAAAAAAATTAGACCGATAATTTTGGAACTATCAAGAGATTAAGACACCAGAAGTCATACTTGCAAAATTTTGACATTGGTTTACAAAAAATAATTATTTTTACGAAAACTACAAGATGCTTTTTCAATTTGGCTTTTACAGTTCCGTTTTACTTATTTCGTTTACACAAGGAATTGTATACAGCGTTTTGTTACTAGCAAAAGCTATTAAAACCGACAATAAATCGAATTATTGGCTGAGTTTTTTCATTTTTCTTTGTAGCCTCTATATTGCACCTTGGATGCTTGGTTTTGCGGGCTGGTATGACAATCAACCCTATCGGGATATTTTATTTTACACTCCTTTTCAACACCTTTTATGGATAGGTCCAATCATCTTTTTTTACACACAAAGCTTACTGAATCCCTCATTTAAATTTTCGAAAAAAGAGGCAATACATATTCTGCCAGGATTGCTGTATCTTATTTACATTATTGCTATTTGGATTTACGACAAATTCATTTTTGGCGACTATTATTTTTACGAAAATGGAATGGACAAAGACTTCGAGGAATGGTATCAAAAATTAGGTTTACTCTCGATGATTGTATACTTTATTTTGAGCATTCGATATTACAATGTTTACAAAAGACTGATATTTCAAGTAGTAAGTTATGCCGATTCGGTTTTGTTTAAATGGATTCAAACGTATTTGATTGCTTTTTTAGTGATGTTGCTTTTACCACTCGTTTTTGATGGTGTTGAATACTTTTTACCAGAAATGAAATCGTATCAAGGCAGTTGGTGGTTTTATCTTTCTTTCTCGATTGTGATGTACTACATTGCCATTACGGGATATTCTAATCCTACAAATGCTACGATACCCTTTAAAATGTCTTTTTTTGACAAAAGTCCCATTCTTTTATTGGACAACAGCAGTGCCGGTAATTTGGAAACGAGCATTGACATTCAGTATGAGTCGGTAGAAGAGACTGTTTCGCCCGAAACGGAACATTGGAAATCTAAAATAGAAACCTTAATTCAGGCTGAAAAACTCTATCAAAATCCCGAATTAACACTTACTGATTTGGCAAAAAAATTAGAAACCAACGCCTCTGTTATTTCCAAAACGATCAATCAAGGTTTTCAAATGAACTTTAATGATTACATCAATAATTTCAGAATTGAAGCGGTTAAAATGAGTTTGTCAAATGGCGAACACAAGAAATCTACCTTGCTAGGAATTGCTTTTGATTGCGGTTTTAATTCGAAAGCTACTTTTAATAGAGCTTTCAAGAAAAATACCTCCAAAACACCAAAAGAATATACAGAAAACCTGTAACCTCAATATTTACAATACTTTAAAACATTACTTAGTTAGTCTCAAATCATAATTTGAAGCGATTGGTGCTGATTTATGGCGCAACTTTGCCCTGTTATTAATCACTAAAAAACTAATTATGAAAAAATTAATCTTGGCAATAACGTTGGTCTTCGCTTCAACTTTTGCACACGCACAACTACAAGGAACAGGAAAAACGATCACCAAAAATTATGACTACAAAAATTTCGACAAGCTTTCTTTTGAAGATTTAGATGGAACTATTGAAGTTGAGATTGGCAAACCTTGGAGCATTGCTATAACTATCGATGACAATTTGGAACGTCTCCTGAGTTTTTCAGAAAACGGTTCGGGTAAAGAACTAAAAATTCAATTCAAAGGAAACCAAAATAACAAAATGTATGTTGAAGATACCAATCTAAAAATAAAAATCACGATGCCAGAGGCAAGTGTCATCAAAAACGTTGGCAACAGTAATTTAACCGTTAAAAATGTTTTGGGTCGTTACTTTAGATTAGAAAACACCGGAAATGGCGAAAGTAAAATTAGCGGAACGATTGACAAATTGGATATCATTAAAACTGGAAATGGCGATGTAAACGCAGAGAATCTAGTTGCTAAAAAAGCCGATTTAAAAAGTACTGGAAACGGAAATATAACTGCCAATGTCAGTGAAAAACTTACTGCAAAATTAACTGGAAACGGTGATGTTATAAACAAAGGAAAAGCCCAATTTGATAGTAATTCGAAAAAATCAGGTAATGGCGATTTGATTGTCAATTAATAAAAATTCAAAGTTCAATGGCAATGGCAATATCAAAATTCAATATCAATTTCAATAAGAAAATCAAAAAATACAACACTATGAAACTACTTACCAAAATCACTAAACCTGTTTTGTTACCACATTGGTCACAAGATCTATTTATTACTATTCCGCGAATTGTTTGTGGGTACTTGCTGGCTTTTAACTTTGGAGCCGATAAATTTGGAATGCCTTGGTCACCTGTTGATGCCAATTTAGGATTGTTTGAAGTCGCTTTTTGGTTTCCCGGTGATGTGGCAAGTTATGGTGGGATTTTTGCCATTGCTCCAGCTTTTTTTGCTTGGATGGGCGCTTTTGCAGAAGCTGTTGGCGGATTGCTACTGTTATTTGGATTTCAGACCCGTATTGCTTCTTTCTTAGTAATTTGCACCATGCTAGTTGCCATATTTATGCAACAAATACAAAATGGATTGTGGAACTGCCTTGCTGCCATAGGATTTCTTTGGGTTACGATGTTCTTTTTAATACTAGGTTCAGGCCGATTTGGAATTGATTATTTACTAACTAAAAACAAAGCTTAATTATGAAAACTAAAAGTATATTTCTAGCACTTGTACTTTCTTTATTTTTAACAAATTGCGTTCAAAAAACCTATAAAAGAACAGTTGTTTTTACTTTGGATGCATCCGAAATAGAAAATGTAAAAAAGGTAGCCATTCGTGGAAAAGACAAACCATTATCTTGGGGTGAAGCTACCGAAATGAAATTGAATGCTACCAATAACACCTATCAAATAACAACCACATTTGTTACCGGCTATAAATTTACAGAAGTAAAATTTGTGGTTAATGACAGTTTAGAATTTGAAAATGAAGACAACCGCAGGGTCGTTTTCTCTGAAAAAGACACTACGTATTACAAAGCGAAGTTCAATAAAATATGAGTCATTGCATATTTAAGTTTAAGGAACTGCCCAAAAACTATCTTGTAAAACACTGTTTTCGTAAAAGAAATTAGCTTTTCTGTTGCCAGTAAAGTCGATGTATAAAAATTCAAGTTCATAGACGGTACAAGCGACAACCGTGAAATTTTCTTGAAACAAATCACTTTCAATATCTGTGGGCTTTAGGGTCGAAAAACGTTCTTCGTATCCCAAGGTTGGATGGTCTGATTTTGAATTGGGTGGTTCCAATGTCATATAACCTAGACGAGCTTGCGGACTAGTTGCGTTCCAACGATCATTTGATAAGGCATCGTTAGTGTGTAAAGTGGCGTGTGCTTTCACAACAATTTGAACCCGTTGGCGCGCATCGTAAAACAAGAGTGAAATGCGATTGTCTTTTTGTAAATCATAACATTTTCGGGAGCGATTGTCCGTGTGAAAGTAAATGATTTTTTGAATTTCATCTACTTTTCTGTTTACTACAATTCGCAAAGCGGCAGTGTTGTTTTCATTTATGGTACCAACGCACATGGTTCGGAAACCGTTTTTTTTCTTGACTGAACCGTTGACTAATTTCTTCCAAGCTAGTTTTTCTAGCTCTTGTAAGTTATAAGAAGTGTCGTTTATGGTAATAGAATCTTGTGGTGAAGTAGGCATAAATAGTTGGTATAAAAGTTTAAATGTAACTGCAAGATGCTCTTGTAAATACGAGCAAAAATACAATAAGAAAGACCCCAAATGAGAATTGCTAAAAAATTAAATTTCAATTGCAGTAACATTAGGCATTGTTGAATCTCTCATAAAAAACTTTTAGCCTATATTTGCAAATTAATTGACTCTTAGTGGGGTTTTGCGTGAGGGATAGCAGCGGCATCCTTTTGTGAAGTGCTAACGGAACAAAAGATAAAGCGCATAGCCCGACGGCTTTTTCTGCCGGCACGCCCACAAGTTGACAAGCAAATTTATTGATATTTACTGAAAATGAAACACATAAGGAATTTTTGCATTATTGCACATATTGATCACGGGAAAAGTACGCTTGCAGACCGTTTACTAGGTGCTACACAAACTGTAACTGCTCGTGAAGAAAAGGCGCAATTGCTTGACAATATGGACTTGGAGCGTGAACGTGGTATTACTATTAAAAGTCACGCCATTCAGATGGAGTACACCTACAAGGGTGAGGAATACATCTTGAACTTGATTGACACTCCGGGACACGTTGATTTTTCGTATGAAGTTTC
This sequence comes from Flavobacterium sp. CECT 9288, assembly GCF_918731615.1. Classification (NCBI taxonomy): domain Bacteria; kingdom Pseudomonadati; phylum Bacteroidota; class Flavobacteriia; order Flavobacteriales; family Flavobacteriaceae; genus Flavobacterium; species Flavobacterium sp. CECT 9288. The sequence goes on from NZ_OU957226.1 coordinate 3,188,878, forward strand.
TCGATCTATTGCTGCCTGCGAAGGTGCGCTTTTGATTGTGGATGCAGCGCAGAGTATTCAGGCACAAACGATTTCAAATTTATATCTGGCTTTAGAAAACGACTTGGAAATCATTCCGGTTTTGAACAAAGTAGATTTGCCAAGCGCCAACCCTGAAGAGGTGAGCGATGATATTATTGACTTATTGGGTTGCGACCTAGAGGATATTATTCACGCCTCTGGAAAAACTGGTTTTGGTGTCGAAAATATATTAGCAGCAATTATTGAAAAAATTCCTGCTCCAAAAGGAAATGTTGACGAGCCTTTGCAAGCTTTGATTTTTGACTCTCATTACAACCCGTTTAGAGGTATTGAGGTTATTTTTAGAGTGGTAAATGGTGAAATTAAAAAAGGGCAAAAAATTAAATTCATGGCTACTGGCAATGAATATTTTGCTGATGAAATAGGTACTTTGAAACTCAATCAAGTGCCAAAACAAGTGATTTCAGCAGGTGATGTTGGATACTTAATTTCTGGAATTAAAGAGGCGAAAGAAGTAAAAGTAGGTGATACACTTACGGATGCAAAAACGCCAACAACGAATATGATTACGGGTTTTGAGGATGTAAAACCGATGGTTTTTGCAGGTATTTATCCTGTTGATACAGAGGATTACGAAGATTTGCGTGCCTCGATGGAAAAACTACAATTGAACGATGCTTCGCTTGTATTTTTGCCTGAGAGTTCAGCAGCTTTAGGTTTTGGTTTCCGATGTGGATTCTTAGGAATGCTACACATGGAAATTATCCAAGAGCGATTGGAGCGCGAGTTTGACATGACTGTAATTACTACGGTTCCTAACGTTTCGTATTTGGCGTATACCAAAAAAGATCCGGAGACACCGTTTATCATTAACAACCCTTCTGATTTACCGGAACCTTCACGTTTAGACCGTGTAGAGGAGCCTTTTATCAAGGCAACTATCATCACTAAAGCTGATTTTGTGGGTAACGTAATGAGTTTGTGTATTGAAAAACGTGGTGTAATTACCAATCAAACTTACTTGACAACAGAGCGTGTTGAATTGAATTTTGACATGCCACTTGCAGAGATTGTATTTGATTTTTACGATAGATTGAAAACGGTTTCTAAAGGGTATGCCTCATTTGACTACTCTCCAATAGGAATGCGTACATCTAAGTTGGTTAGACTTGATGTATTATTGAACTCGCAATCTGTAGATGCTTTGTCTGCGTTGATTCACGAGAGTAATGCCTACAACATTGGTAAAAAAATGTGTGAAAAATTGCGCGAATTGATTCCGAGACAGCAATTTGACATTCCAATTCAAGCAGCCATTGGTGCTAAAATCATTGCACGTGAAACAATCAAAGCATTGCGTAAAGACGTTACAGCAAAATGTTACGGAGGAGATATTTCTCGTAAACGTAAACTTCTTGAAAAACAGAAAAAAGGTAAAAAGAGAATGCGATTGGTAGGGAATGTTGAAATCCCTCAAGAAGCATTCATGGCCGTATTAAAATTGAATGATTAAAGATATAATCATACGCTTTTATTATTTTTTTTAATAGTTTTGCTTGACTACTACTTATTATTACAATGATTAAAAAAACATTATTCCTATTCACAATTCTCACATACTTTGTATGTGGGAATTTGTCGTATGGAAATAATACACCTGAAGTCAGTAATAATTTTAAGAATTATAAAGTTGAGCACGCAAAATCTTATGGGTTTTCTGCTCTAAATGAAATTGAAAATGATTTTGAATTTATCAATTTTGACATTGAAGAAGATGTTGAATTTGGTGATGATTTAGAAAAATGTTTCACTGGAGTTAGTTCTAATTTTGGTTTATTTTCATATTCCAAAAATCAAAAAATCTACAATAAAACACTTTTTTGTATCCTACAAAAAAGTATTCCTTTATACGATCTTTTCTGTAACTGGAAGCTTAATTTAAGTTAATACAATATTCATAACTGTTTGCTCTATACAAGCAAATTCACATTGTTATTAACTTAATTTAGAATATAATGAATTTAACTTCATTGCGATTTGTGGAGGAGGCAACTCTTCACAAACTTTCGCATTTTCTACCTGCACAAAATCCGTTGAAAGACTTTATGCATCATAACACATTACATGCTTTTCAGGACAAAGACTTCTTTACTGCCTTGCAAGAATCATCTGAAATATTTGGTTATAAAACGTTTTTACCGCTTTCTGATTTTAGAAACAAGCTAAAAAACAACCAAATAAATGCAGCAATTCTTGATAAAATTATTTATCAGAAAAAAGGAGAAGACAACTTTTTATCTTGGAAAGAAAATGTTATACATAAAAATTACGACGAATCCATTCATCCTAAGATTGGAAAACTTAGAAGTCTTTGGAAAGAAAAATACGCCATAAACTTAGACAAATCCACGCATGGTATTCTTTTTAGAATCTTATGTAGTTATTTAGATCAAGGGATTTCTGTTTGGACATTTCCTGTTCATAAAGACGGGTTTTTAGCCTCCATAAAAGAATTAGACGAAAATGGTGTTTTTAGTATTTTTTCAACGGCAAGAGCTAAGAAATTACTAAAAGAAGACACTTCCATTTATAAATTACTTCAAATTTTAGTTGGAGAAGGTTTGTATTTTGAAAATTATCTCTTTGATCAACAATTTTCTCATCCTGGATGGAGCGGTATGATTGCAACTTTAGAAAGCAATCCCACTTCACTTTTAGATGAAAGAAAAATAACTTTAAAAGAACTTATTACTTTCGAGTTACTTTTAGAAATTGACGCTTTAGATAAAAAATTTGGTGAAAATTGGGAACCTTTAATCTCCAAAATCACTTTTGATGCCGAAAATTTATTTTCTCAATCTGCCTATTCAGAATATTTTGAAGTGCTTTCTATTTGGCAAGAAGCTTTTGAATGGACCTTTTACAACCAAGCCTTAACAGGTTTACAACATAAAACAAGTGTAAAAACATCAAAAGAAACTACAAAATTTCAAGCTTTCTTTTGTATGGACGACAGAGAATGTTCATTGCGTAGACATATCGAAGCTTTAGAACCTGATGCAAAAACGTTTGGAACTGCTGCGTTTTTTAATTTCGAATTTTTCTATCAACCTATAAATGGAAAATTCTTTACCAAATTATGTCCAGCACCTGTGACTCCAAAATTTTTAATTAAAGAATTACCGAGAAAAAAGAAAAGCGCTAAAGATTATCATTACCATAAGAAATCGCATTCTTTAGTATTCGGCTGGCTTATTTCTCAAACTTTAGGATATACCTCAGCGTTTAAATTGTTTTTAAATATTTTTAAACCGAGCATGTCACCAGCCACTTCTTCTTCATTTAAACATTTGAATAAGAAATCGCAATTAGTTATTGAAAACACCAACCCAAAGGAAACTATTGAAGGTTTACAAGTTGGTTTTTCAGTTGAAGAAATGGCAAACCGTGTAGAAGGGATTTTAAAAAGTATTGGTTTAGTGGAAAACTTCGCACCTCTTGTGTATGTGGTTGGCCACGGCGCGACAAGCGTAAACAACACCCATTTTGCGGGTTACGATTGCGGTGCGTGTAGCGGAAGACCAAGTAGTGTGAACGCGAAAGTATTAAGCTTCGCAGCCAATCATGTAAAAGTTCGTGAAATTTTGGCTGAAAGAGGCATTTTAATTCCAATTGAAACTCAGTTTTTACCCGCTTTACATGATACAACTAGAGATGAAATTGTTTTTTACGATGAAGAATTACTTTCTGTAATAAATACTTTTTCACATAAAGAAAACAACAAAACATTCACAGACGCTTTAGCAAATAATGCCAAAGAACGCTCTAGACGATTTGATACCATAAATTCTAACGAAAGCATTTCAAAAGTACATGAGAAAATAAAAAATCGTTCGGTTTCACTATTTGAACCTCGACCTGAATTAAATCATGCAACAAATGCCATGTGTATTGTTGGAAGAAGAAGTGTTTCGGACCATGTATTTCTAGACAGACGTTCGTTTATGAATTCTTTTGATTATGAAGTAGATCCAAAAGGCGATTATTTAGCTGGAATTTTAAATGCCGTAGCTCCAGTTGGTGGCGGAATTAATTTAGAATATTATTTTTCTAGAGTCGACAATCATAAACTCGGCGCAGGTTCCAAATTACCTCATAATGTAATGGGATTAATTGGCGTTGCGAATGGAATTGACGGCGATTTACGACCAGGTTTACCTAGTCAAATGATTGAAGTTCACGATCCATTACGATTATTAATTGTAGTAGAACATTTTCCTGAAATTGTAAAATATGCCATAACAAAAGTTCCCGCAACTTACGAATGGTTTATCAATAATTGGGTTAATTTGGTTGCCTTACATCCAGAAACTAAAGAACTATATCGTTTTGTGAATGGTGAATTTGAAATTTATAAACCCGTTTTTTATAACATACAAACTATCGATAATTCTTTGGAATATGCGATAACGAGTTCGGAAAATTTAAACATAACGCTACTAAAATAAGATGATGACAAATGAATTTTTATTAGTATTTATCATCATTCCTATTGTAGGATTTTTGATTAGTTTTTTTATTCCTGAAAAGAAAGAGTCTTGGTTATCTTGGACGGCATTTACAACCGTTTTTGTTCAGTTTTTAGTGCTATGCGTTTTTATTTCCTATTGGATAATTAACGGCAGCAAAGATTTAAATTTATTCGAAGTTTCTTTAGTCAAAACAAATGACTACGACTTCTTCATAGATTTTTATTTCGACAAAGTAACAGCTGTTTATTTATTCATTGGTGCTTTATTAACCTCAATGATAACAACATATAGTCGCTATTATTTACATCGAGAAAAAGGATACAAACGTTTTTTTATTACTGTTTTATTCTTCTTTTTTGGATATAATTTAGCCATTTTATCAGGAAATTTTGAAACCTTATTTATTGGTTGGGAAATTATCGGAATTTCATCATTTTTACTAATTGGTTTTTACAGAGAACGTTATTTACCTGTAAAAAATGCGTTCCGAGTATTTTCAATCTATAGAATTGGTGATGTGGGAATTATTTTAGCGATGTGGGCCAGTCATCATTTGTTTCATGAAAACATCACTTTTATCCGACTGCATAATTACGAATTGGTCAACGAACATTTGCAAAATCATACCTTAATCGGTTCATTTATTGCCTTATGTTTGGCGTGTGCAGCAGCAGTAAAATCTGCTCAAGTACCTTTTTCTTCTTGGTTACCAAGAGCTATGGAAGGTCCTACGCCATCAAGTGCTATTTTTTACGGTTCACTTTCGGTGCATTTAGGTGCTTTTTTAATGTTACGAACCATGCCTTTTTGGGAACACCAAACGTCTATGCGAATTGCCATTGGTGTGATGGGATTTACCACAAGTATCATTACCACTTTGATTGCTAGAGTACAATCCTCCGTAAAAAGTCAAATTGCTTATAGTTCGATTTCTCAAATTGGATTGATATTTATTGAAATTGCTTTAGGATTCGAAACATTAGCTTTATTTCATATAGCTGGAAATGCGTTTTTAAGAACCTATCAATTATTGGTTTCACCATCTGTGGTAAGTTATTTAATCCGAGAACAATTTTACAATTTCGTACCTAAACAAGTAAGCAAAAGTATCATTCCTAAAAAAATAGAAAATGCTTTATATGTGTTAAGTTTAAACGAATTTCACTTGGAAAAAATCATTAGAATTTTCCTGTGGAATCCATTAAACACAATTGGTAACAAATTAAATTTCTTAAACCTAAGAAAATTATTCTTTTTGTTTTTAAGCACGTATTTAGCAGGAAGCATCACTTTGTATTACAAAAATTCCATTCCAAGTTACGTGACTAATTATTTACCTGAAGTTTTCGCTACCATTGGATTGGTATTCGTTTTCAAAGCCTTTTCAGAAAGGAAAAGTCCGTTTGTGGCTTGGCTACTAATTGTTTTTAATCATTTCTGGATTGTGTTAGCCATTTTGTTTAACGAAAAAGTAAGCTATTACGAAATATCCCTTTATATCACAGGAATTGTAATTGCGGGAACTATTGGTTACATCGCTTTATTGAAATTAAAAACAATGGAAAAAAGAATTTTATTAAGTCAACATTCTGGACACGTTTATGAACATCCAAAATTTGCTTTCTTTTTCTTATTAGCAGCACTTGGCGTTACCGGTTTTCCTATCACTTCCACTTTTATTGGCGAAGATTTATTGTTTAGCCATATTGAAAGTCACCAAGTAGTTTTAGCTTTTTTAGTGGCAAGTAGTTTTGTGGTTTCTGGAATTGCTGGCGTTAGAATTTACACCAGACTTTTCTTAGGAACACACATCAAAACCTATCACGAATTACCTTATAAATCATCATAAGAAGAAATAAGATTACAGACGAAAGATTATAGACTTTTCGTAAATATTTAAATTATAAATAAAAACACATTCATTTCTATGAACTCAAAAATAAAAAAATTCATCCCTGCAGACGGAATTGCGGGATTAAAAGAAAATTTCTCATCAGATGCCATATCTGGTTTTATCGTATTTTTATTAGCGCTTCCTTTAAGTTTAGGAATTGCCAAAGCATCAGAATTTCCACCAATTATGGGATTAATTACTGCCATTATTGGTGGTTTATTAGTCAGTTTAATTTCAGGTTCACGATTAACTATAAAAGGACCAGCTGCTGGATTAATCGTAATTGTAGCTAGCGCAGTTGCCGAATTTGGAAAAGGCGACCCGATTTTAGGTTGGAAATTAGCCTTAGGAGCCATGGTAATTGCGGGTTTTGTTCAAATTTTATTTGGCGTTTTAAAACTAGGAAAACTTGCCGATTTCTTTCCACTTTCAGCCATTCATGGTATGTTAGCCGCCATTGGAATTATTATTATTGCGAAACAAATTCCGGTATTATTAAATGACAATCCTACCTTAGCAAAAGGAAAAGGTCCTTTAGAATTATTAGCTAACATTCCGAATTTCATTATGAATTTAGACTATAAAGCTACTATTATTGGTGTGGTGAGTTTAGCCATTATGTTAGGTTGGCCATATATCAAAAACAAGTATATCAAAATGTTTCCAGCACCACTTGTAGTTTTATTATTCGCTATTCCTGCAGAATTATATATGGATTTCGCTCATACAGAACCGGCTTATTCTTTGGTAAAAATTGGAAATTTAGTAGATAACATTAATTTCAATGCTAGTTTTGAAGGAATTTCACAAACAGGAACTTTTATCAAATTCGTAATTATGTTTGCTTTGGTTGGAACTTTAGAAAGTTTATTAACTGTAAAAGCAATAGATTTAGTTGATCCTTTCAAAAGAAAATCGAACGCTAATAAAGATTTAATTGCGGTTGGAATTGGAAATGTTTTCGCTGCTTTTTTAGGTGGTTTACCAATGATTGCTGAAGTAGCACGTAGTTCTTCAAATGTGAACAATGGTGGAAAAACACGTTGGGCGAATTTCTTCCATGGTTTTTTCATTTTAGCCTTTTTATTAGTCGCTTCCCCATTATTAGAAATGATTCCGAATGCCGCATTAGCAGCCATGTTAGTTACGGTTGGAATAAAATTAGCGCATCCAAAAGAATTCATTCATACATTTGAAATAGGAAAAGAACAATTAGCTATATTTTTAGTGACTATTTTCTTTACTTTGTTTGAAGATTTATTAGTGGGTATTGCTGCCGGTATGGTTTTAAACATGATCATTCACTTATTACACGGAACTCCAATTTCATCATTTTTTAAAGCGCCAACTGAAGTCGCTTTCGAAGGAAATGAGTATTTAGTAACGATTAGTAAAGCTGCAATTTTTACAAATTTTTTAGGAATTAAAAGAAAATTAGAAGAAATCCCATACGGATTTAATGTTACTATCGACTTGAAAAACACTAAGCTTGTAGACAATTCTGTTATGGAAAACTTAGAACATTTTGTTCATGATTATGAATCGAATGGAGGAAAAGTAACCATTAAAGGATTAGAAAACCATACTGCTTTCTCCGCTCATCCAAAATCGTCTAGAAAAAATTTAAATTTTATAAATTAACAAATGAAAAAATATAGACATTTCTTAGTAGCTCTCGTTGGGCTACTAGGAATTCTGTTGCCAAATAGTTCAAACGCACAAGTAAAAACAAGTAATAACGATGTTTGGTTTCATTATGTTGGAAAAAACATGTTAAGCCAAAAGTTATCGTTTACACTAGAAGCCACTATGCGATATGCCAACGGGGTTTCAGAAAAGCAACAATATTTTGTGAGACCCTCTTTTGATTATCAGTTTACTAATAAATTCAATGGTAGTATTGGTTATTCGCATTACAACACCTATGTATATGGAAGTCCGTCTTTAAACAAAACAGACATTCCTGAAGATCATGTTTGGATTCAAGGAACGTTTGTGCATTCTAAAGGAAAATTCAAATTTACACATCGTTTAAGAGATGAATTTAGATTTGTAGGCATACCAATTAAAAACGGATCAGATTATTCAATTGATCAATACGATTACCGAAACAGATTGCGATATATGTTCTTGATGAATTATACTTTAACGAAAAAAGAAGATAAAGTCAAATTGTTCGGAATTCTGGGCGATGAAGCTTTTTTTAATTTGGGTTCCAATGCTGGAAAAACTTTCTTCAATCAAAATAGAATTATTGGAGGTTTAGGCTATAATATTGATAAAAACCAACAAATTCAATTGAGTTACATCCATCAAAATATTTGGAATTATACGAATACGTTACAAGAAAGTAATCCAACCGTTAGGATATCCTACATCACTAACATTAGTTTGTTTAAATAAATGTATACTTTGAAAGAAGTAGTGTTTTGATCAAATAAGAGATCTATATTTCACATTCCTATTATACAAAAATGATGGAGCAAAATCGACCAACTTTTGTAAGCTATAAATTAGTACTATTAGATTAAGGAGTATTTATAAAACACCATCCTACTGATTTCTTATAAAACCCAATAACGAAAGTTATTGGGTTTTATTTTTTTACATTTCACCCAACAATTGAATCACATCTTCCGTTTTAAACAATTGAGTTCCTTCGTTCATAGTTGCTGCAGAACCACAAGCAACTCCCATTTGTATCACTTCTTTTAAAGTTTTGTTTTGAGACAATGCCCACACCATACCACCCACCATACTGTCACCAGCTCCTACGGTACTTTTCTTTTCTACTTTTGGTGCTTGAACAAAATGAGTTTCGTCTTGAGTTACTAAAATGGCTCCATCAGCTCCTAGTGAAACTACAACAATTTCAGCACTTTTATTTTCTATTAATTGTTTGGCCGCTTTCTCAACCTCTGGAAATTCTAATCGATCTACACCAATTAACTTTGCTAATTCTCCAATGTTGGGCTTTATCAAGTAGACTCCTGTTTCTAAAACTTTTTTCAGTGGTTCACCAGATGTATCTACAATAACTTTGATGTTAGAGGCTTTAGCTATTTGGGCTATTTGTTGGTAAAAATCAGTTGCTAATCCTTCATTTAAGCTTCCGCTTATTACCAAGTAACCCGTTTGCAACGTTTTTACTTTTTGCAAAATTTCATCTTGTTCAGCTGGAGACAACTCATTTCCTGGAAAACCAAAACGGTATTGCGATTGTGTTTCTGAATCAAAAGCAATAAAATTTTCTCGTGTCCAGCTTTTAGTTCTTATTAATTCAAATTGCAAACCTTCTTTTGTAATTAATTCTTCGAGCAATTCGCCAGAAGAACCTCCAGAAGTAAAAATGCATTTGGACGTACCTCCAAGTTTTGCAATGGCTTTCGAAACATTGATTCCGCCACCACCAGCGTCATAGCGTGGTTTTCCACATCTAATTTTTTGCTCAGCGATAAGTCCTGCAAAATGAGTTGATTTATCTAAGGAAGGATTTATGGTCAGTGTTACAATGGGTTTCGTTTTCATGTAATTAAATTGTTGAAAGAAATATAAATTTAGTCAAAAAAAAGCGAAATCTATATAGACTTCGCTTTCTTTTTACAATTTCCTTCTGTTATCATCAGAATTTGTATCGATCAACTTATTATAAGGGTCAACGCCAACTTCTGTAGGTTTTTCGTTCACCATCAACACCACTGTATTATCAATAGTATTAATTTTTAATTTTTTTAGATACAATTCTTTATCTGTTTTTTTTCCTTTAATGGTTTGCTCCGAAAAAATTCCAATTTCTACATAGTCTTGTAAAGGAAACGATTCTGTAGGATACTTGTCGCCTTTCCTAGTGAACTTTAATGTTTTTCCTTTAGGATCTGTGAAGATTCTTTTTCCTTCCTTGTCAGCTTTATACTTTGAAACTTCAAACTGAATCGTAACTTGAAATTTGCCATTTGGCATTTTTTTAGAAGTCACATTACTAATTCTGTTATCGTATAAAGTTATTGTCTCAAACATATCATTAATAACATATTGTAACGAATCTGGAGTTGCTTTTTTCAATTCGTTAACTAATTCTATTGAGTTGGTATAGGGAGCGTCTTGAAAAGCCACCTTACTTATATAACTCTTTAAGGTATTGTTCATTTTCTGTTCTCCAATATAATCACTTAAGGCATACAATACCAATGATCCTTTCTCATAATGAATGTATTGTTGGTTTTCGTTAAACATTAAAGGTTGTTCTTTTTTGCTTTCAAAAGTTCGTCCTTGTAAATATTTATCTAGTGCGTCTTTTAAAAATCGTCGCATTTTAGATTTTCCATATGTTTGTTCTAAAACTTTTAATGAACTGTATTCTGACAAACTCTCAGAGAGTAATGTTGCCCCTTGAACATTGCCACCTATAACTTGGTGAGCCCACCACTGATGTGCTACCTCGTGTGATGTAACTGCAAAAGGATAATCAACAGCGTCTTGATTGTCGTCATTTACATCAGCTATAAAACCTATGGCTTCAGAGTAAGGGATCGTATTAGCAAATGATTGTGCAAATTGACCTTGTGTTTTAGGATATTCAATAATTCGAACTTGTTTGTGCTGGTACGGACTGAAATTTTTAGTATAATACTCTAGGGATTTCTTTACACCTGCAATCATTCGATTTAAGTTGTATTCGTGTCCTTTGTGGTAATATATTTCAATATTTACATTTTTCCATTTGTCTCGTTTAACCTCATATCGAGCAGAGTTAAAAGCATAGAAATTAAGCATTTTTTTATCCATTTTATAATGGAAATAATTTCGTCCGTTTTTTTGCCATTTCTTTTTTAAATAACCAGGTGCTATAGCTGTTTGATCTCCAGAGGTACTTACTGTGGTTTCAAATGTTAACCAATCCGCATCAGAACTGATATAAGTGTTTTTCCTAGCAATACTATCTGTTGGTTTAGCCATTCTATCTTTTGGTTTCAGCCCGTATTTTTTTCGAACATCATCATCTGTCAATTCACTTGAAGCTGAATATCCTAGAGAAGGAAAAATATCATTATTAATAAACGTTCCATTATATAAAACAGGAGAGTTATTTTTAAAGAAAGTATTTGGCTTATTCTTTACAACAAAACTCATTTGGATAGAGTCACCAGGTTGCAGTGCTTGCTCTAATTTATATATGTTAAAATTATAAAGTGTATCCTTAGAAACCAACTTGTTTTTGACATTGAAACTAACTTGGGTTCCTTCTTTATAATCCACCAAAATAGAGTCAATTACTTGAGTTGATTTATTTTTTAAAATGTATTTCCCATTAGCAACAAAATTGCGTTCCTCTGGAAACAAATCCATATCAATTTTAATATCTGTAATTCTTGGTTGAATTTTGTTCTCGAACTTTTTGTATTTCTTTTCCCAATTTACAATTTCTAGCTCCTGTTCGTTACCGCTTTTATTTTCGTTTAAAATATTATCTTGATAATACAACGCTCCACCAATTCCTAAAAAAACGAATGTTGCCGCTACCAGTAGCAATGCAATTTGCTTTGTAAATCTGATTTTAAAATCAGACCAACGACCCTTAAAAGATTGTACCGTACCTCTAGTCCAAAAAAGTAATGCTAAACCAAAGAAAATAATTCCAAGTGCTAACCAATATATTTTATAGAGAAAATAAGATGACAATCTGTGACCGTAACCATTCATATCAGAAAAACTATAACCCGTATCGCTATTAAACTGATAAATTAGTTGTTCAACCCCTATTGCTGGCAGAAAACTTAATCCTATGTAAAAAAGTAAAAGGATAAAGAATCCTAACAAATAGTTTTTAACTAATGTTTGAATAAGAACTGCCATTAATGCCCAAATTATATATTCGATCCATTTTAAGGCATACAATTCAAATAGATAATGACCTATTTCAAAATTAAAATAACCTTTATACACCTGAAACAAAATCCCCGAAAACATAATTACTAAAAGTAATACCATTTGCATTTTGACAATGGCAATAAACTTTGACAAAAGTAAAACCCAGTTAGGAGTAGGTGTTACATCTATTAAATGAAACATTCTAGTGGTAGTAGCACGATGAATTAAAATCCCAGAAAAAAGAAAGGTTAAAATATTGATAAACAACCCAAAAGTACTTCCCGGAATTTCGAGCATTTGCCAAGTAACCGGATAGGTTTCTGTTCCAAAAAATGCACCCGAAGACAAAGCTGTAATTAAAATAAAAAGCATTCCTACAAGCACAATGCTGATAAATATCCAGTTTTTCACAATAAATTTAAAATCTACTTGAGATAAACTCCAAGCTGTTTTCAAATTTTGTTTGGTTGAATAATCATACCCTACTTTAGGCAAGTTGACTTTAGTAATTCCACCAAAATTGTTCTTCGTAATACGCTCATTATCTTTACTTTTTCTTAGTGTTAATGCTGTTTGAGTAAATGAAAAATAGCGGTACATAAGACCTAGAATTACCATAGAAACAGTCAACCAAATTGCCCTATTGTAAATAATAGCTCCCTTAAAAGGCAGTAAATTTTCGTTTTTCTCGTAAACAGTCCAATACTTTGTATAATAACTTAAAGCTTCACTACCAAAAGGATCAAAAAGCGCAACCAAAAATCGATTCTCATTTTCTTTTGTAAAACTACTTACAATACCTTGCACAAATAAAAGAAGTAAAACAGTAATGAAACCAACCGAAATATTACGGGTAATTGTTACTACTGAAAAAACAATTACACCAAAAAACGCTAAATTAGGGATTATAAATATCAAATAACTTTGCAAATAGGCCATAAAACTATGCGGACCCAATAACTGTGGGTTTACTCCTGGTAAAAATGAAGCTAAAAAAGCACCTAAACCAATGCAAAGCGTGATTAAAATAACAACTAATAAGGAACTGAAAAACTTACTCATTAAGTAATCCCATTTGCTAAATGGATACGAAAACAAGATAGAATGCATGTTATATTTAAAATCACGATAAACGGACGCACCTATAATGGAGGGTAATAAAAAATAAATAAAAACTGATAATGCGTTTAACATATTGTTTAATGCTATAGGCGAATTTGCCATAGCGTTAGAGGCCGTAGTAGTTTTAAAACTATCAAAAATTCCAAGACTACTAGCCATCATTAACATAGAAAATGCCATGAAAATTCCGGCGTATATATAAAAAGTTGGATTTTTTAGCCACCTTTTTAATTCAAAAGTAAATAAGGTTCCAAACATTTTATAAGTCTTTTTTTAGTGCAACAAAATATACATCTTCTAATTGTGGTTCTGCCTGAACAAAACTTTCATTTGGCTTTTCCTGACTATACACTCTAATGTTTAGCGTGTTGTCTTGGTTGTAATTAGAAGAAATTACATTAAAGTCTTTTTCGTTTTGTTCCAATGCTTCTCTTTCAATAATTTTGGTCCAAATTTGACCTGAAAGCTCAGCTGTTGCAGCTTTAGGAGTACTTTGATTTAATATTTTTCCACCATTTAGAATGGCCATTTCATTACATAATTCTTTTACATCATCAACAATGTGCGTTGAAAAAATAACGGTATGATTTGTACCTATTTCTCTTAGTACGTTTAAAAAACGGTGTCTTTCCGCAGGATCTAAACCAGCAGTAGGTTCATCAACAATGATTAACTTTGGATTATTTAACAACAATTGCGCAATACCAAAACGCTGTTTCATACCACCTGAATAGCCATTTACATTCTTCATTCTAACGTCATACAAATTAGTAACTTCTAATACTTGTTTGACAATTACTGTTCGCTCTTTTTGAGATGAAATTCCTTTTAATCGGGCAAAATAATCTAGTAAATCTTCTGCAGACATATTAGGATAAACACCAAATTCTTGAGGTAAGTATCCCAAAATTTTACGCAATTCCATTTGATTTTCAAGAACATTAATTCCATCAAATTCTATGGAACCTGAATCCGGTTTTTGTAAAGTAGCTATAGTACGCATTAAACTAGATTTTCCCGCACCATTAGGACCCAAAAGTCCGAACATTCCTGTTCCAATTTCTAAATTCAAATTATCCAATGCTTTTACACCATTGCTATACGTCTTGCTCAAGTTACTAATCTTTAACTTCATGATTTATTGGTTTAGTTAAGTCAGATTAGTATCGTATTTACTAAAATGTTACCAATTATTTCTTATTTTTATTACTAATTTATCCTTATCGACATGGCAAACTACTGAACCTCATCACAATAATAAAGGAAAAAAAATGGGTTCCTTTTAGCTTTTTACCTAATTTAAAAACTGTAAAACCTTTGATCTATGATAATTCAAAAATGCTTTGAAACGTTGAGTCTTTGCGACAAACAAAAATCCTTTGTACCTTTGCTACATGATAGAAGATAAAAACCCACAACGCACCAGCATTGCTCAACTAGGAGAATTTGGACTAATAGATCACTTGACAAAAAACTTCGAAATTACACAAGCTTCTACTCTAAAAGGAATTGGGGATGACGCAGCTGTTTTAGACTTCAAGGACAAAAAAGTGGTAGTGTCTACTGACTTGTTAATTGAAGGAGTGCATTTTGATTTGGCTTACATGCCCTTAAAACATTTAGGATATAAAGCTGTTGTAGTCAATGTTTCGGATATTTGTGCCATGAATGCTAAGGCAACTCAAATAACCGTTTCGGTTGCGGTTTCTAACAGATTTCCACTAGAAGCTCTTGAAGAATTATTTGACGGTATTACACATGCCGCTGCAGAATACAAAGTTGATGTGATTGGTGGAGATACTACCTCATCTCAAAAAGGATTGATCATAAGTATTACAGCTATTGGCGAAGCCAATGAAGAGGAAATCGTATATAGAAATGGGGCTAAGGAAACTGATTTACTGGTTGTAACAGGTGATATTGGCGCTGCTTATATGGGTTTACAAGTCCTAGAGAGAGAGAAACAAGTGTTTCAAGTGAATCCAAATAATCAACCTGACTTAGACGCTTATACTTATTTGATAGAACGTCAATTAAAGCCTGAAGCCCGAAAAGATGTACGCACCTTATTGCACGCCTTAGAAGTAAAACCTACCGCAATGATTGATATATCAGATGGATTATCATCAGAGATCATGCACATTTGCAAACAATCAAAAGTAGGTTGTAATTTATATGAAGATAAATTACCTATTGACCCACAGTTTATAAATGTTTGCGAAGAATTTAATATTGATAGCACAACAGTAGCCATTAACGGCGGCGAAGATTACGAATTGTTATTTACAATTTCGATTCAAGATTTTGAGAAAATAAAAGCCAATCCTAACTTTACAATTATTGGTCACATGACTCAAGAAAGTGAAGGCATTCATTTAATTACCCGTGCAAATACCAAGATTACACTCAAAGCCCGTGGATGGGATGCTTTAAGTGAATAACTACTGGTCTTAAAAACAAAACCTATTTAAAATGCCACAAGAAGTTCAAGACTTTTTGGGGCATTTTTTATCTGATAAAAAGAATCTCTATATAGCTGTATACTAATGCCCTTTGATGTTGATTCAAAATAAAATGGGCACCAAATAATTAATATAACAAACCTTTGGCTTTAGCCTCTTGAACCAAATCTTTATCTAAACCGCTTTCAATTTTTAAGAGTAACATTAAATCTTTCTTTCTTCTCTCAATTGCACCTGCTGATAAGGGGATGTATTGTGGAAAATCACTTTTTTTTGTTCCCTTAGACAAATGAAATAATATTTGTTTGTCAAAAACGTCTATCTCAACAGCATCTGCATCTACTAATTCCAACATACTTATAATAGAATCACTATAGTATTTTTTATTGTTGATAATCGTGTCAATTGCAAAAATCAAAACTTCAAAATTAAGATCATTTTTTACAATCAAACCAGCTGGATTGATGGTTTTAACAATCGTTTTGATTTTCAATAATTCAGTATACATAGTTAGTAAAATAATTTTACAATTTGGCATGTATGTTTGGAGTAACTTAGCTAAATCCTCACCTGAGAAAATATTTTTACTTTCAAAAGGAGGCATACTGATGTCAAGGAAAGCAATATCAAAAGGAGCCGTTTCTGGATTAGTAATAATATCATAGGCTGTTTCACAGTTTTTAGCTTGATCAATCATGAATGTGTATTCATCGGTTTTGTAACGAGTAATAGCATTCTTATACCCTTCAATTATAAAAGGGTGATCATCTACGATTAAAATATTATTATTAAATTTAATTTTAGCTAGGGCTTCAATTGTCATTTTTTCTAGTATTGAATGTTTATACTAAATGTATTGTAATTATAATATGGGTCCCTTTACTAATTATAGAATTAATTATTGCTGTCCCATTACAATCTAAGGCTCTTGACCTGATATTCTGCAAACCTATTCCTTTTTTTGCTTTGATTGTGTTAAAACCAATTCCATCATCAATAATTTCTAAAATTAGTTGATCCTCATTTTTTAAACACTTCACATGGATGGAATTAGCATGTGCATATTTATTTATGTTTTGTAAACTTTCTTGCACAATTCTATAAATATTGATTTTGATAGAATTACTTATAGCGTCCCAATCAATAGCATTGTCAATACTTGCGTGTAAATTTGTAGAAAAAGTTTTTCTTTGTTCTTCAAGAAGATTGTGTAAAATAACTACAAAATTATTGATCAACTCTTTATTCTCTCTGCTTAAATCATGTGATATTTCCCGCAAATCTTGCTCAATGTTACGCAGTTCTACTAAGTATTCATTTCGTTTTTTAATAGCATTTGAATCATCAAATTGGTTCAAGGTGTCTAAGTTTATCCTAAGACCAAATATTCTACCCAAAACCCCATCGTGCAACTCTTGAGCTACTCTTTTCTTTTCTTTAACCCGACCTAAGTCTATGGTACTCTGTTGCGAAATCATTAAATTGTAAATATCTTCATTAGCTTTTTGTTGCCTTTGTTTGTAGAGTAAAACCTTATTCCTATTTCTCTGATTTAAAACAAGATACAACAACAATGCAACAACTCCAAATGAAATCAAACCGTATAATAAATTCCTGTTTTTAGTGGTTAAATAGTCATTCTTTTCAATGACTTCTTCCGTTTCGTATTCAATTCTTGAAAATTTATTCCCTATCGCTCGATCTGATTTTTGTCTCCTTTCACTAATTACAATATATTCCTTACTATAATATGCTGTATTTTTAGGATCTACTAAAGATAATTGCTTTAATGAATTTAATATACTACGAGAATTGTTTGCTTTTTTAGATAAATACAATGCTTCTTTAGCAAATTGTAAAGCTTTTAGAGTATCCTTTTTTGACAAAAAATACTCTGAAATATTAATTTTACTTGCAATAATACCTGTAGTAATTTGCAAACTGTCTCTTATCCTTAAAGATTGAAAAAACAATTGAGGCAATCCCTCTTTCTCATTAAGTTGAAATTTAGTATAGGCTAAATTATTTAACAGCATAGCAAATAATGCAGGCTTATCTTTTATTATATTTCTTTCTAACAGACCTTTTTCAAAATACTTTTTAGATTTGCGAAAATCCTTTTTATTTTGATAGACAGCTCCAATATTATTAAATGAGGTTGCTTTGGGTTGAGCAAATGATTTCATAAAATTATCATCTATACTCCCCAAAGCCTTATTATGATATTCAATGGAATTATTATAATCCTCAAGTTCGTTATAAATTTGTCCAAGAAGGTTGTATGAATTATATAAAATATCATTGAAATTCTTGTTCTTTATAATTTTTAAAACCTTAAAAATAGCCATTTCAGCTCCAAGAAAATCACTCTCAGTATACTGTAAAGTGGCTTTATTAAGCATAGTTAACGCAACATTATAGGTATCGTTTAATTCTACATATTTGTTTTCTGCTTCATTATAATAATAGAAGGCACTATCAGCCCGTTCTTTCAATAAGTAATAATCCCCTAAATAGACATTGCCTTTTGCAACATTACGAGTATCCTGCTGCAGTTTTGATTTTTTTAAAATGAGTTTGACTGTTTTTTTATAGTCCTCAAAACGATCTAAGTTATAATATCGATTTGCTATCTTAAATAAATTTGATCGGTAAACAGAATCATTATTTTGAAGGTAAACTATAGTTGAGGCTTTTTGTATGTATTGCTGTCTTTGATCTATAGATAAATCAAAATCATTAGCCAACGAGAAAAAAAACTCTAAACTATCTTTTTGTATCTCCTCATTTTTAGAAACTGTCTTTTTTTGAGTGCAGCTCACACCCAAGATAAGAAACAAAAGAATAATATAAAAAGTAGGCTTCAATGGGCGATGAGTTATAATACCAAAAATAGGGAATTATATGATCGTCAAAAAAAAAGCTGTCATGAATTTGACAGCTTTAATAGATTTTAACAGTACAAAGTACTAATCATTCTTTTTATTCCCTCCTACAGAAGTATTTGCGATAAGATCCATATTTACATTTTCAATTTTAAAAGTAGTCTCTTTAGATACTTTTACTATTAATGGAGCAGATTCTTCCTTAAAGGTAAAGGAAGTCAACACCATCACTATGACTACTAAAAAAACGGTTATAATTGTATTTTTCATATTTTAAATATTATTTTATCAAGAGTGATACCTAATTCACAATATTATAGACGATTCCACCAATCAGATATTTTGTCTAATAAAGTAGGTTCTGATTTAGGAGGAGTATCCTCTTTTTTATTACCACCCACCATACCTTCTCCTCCAAGTTCCAACTTCATCGTATTTAAATTCAAAATCTCAATTTGTCCGTTGTTATTACTTAATGGAGTAATGTGTGCGTTTAATTCTACTGAAGTTAGTACCATTAATAACGTGAATAATCCTAATGTTGCAATTGATTTTTTCATGATTTGGGGTTTTATGTTTATATTATTTTAACTCTTTACAGTGCTGATTAACAGCTTATCTTGAGGTAAAACTACTATACAAAAAGTAAACAACAATCAATAAAAATGGGTTAATGGTAGAACAAGTCTGTGTACGAGTGTACGGGTATGAAACTTGGGTAAAGTCTAGGAATTTATATTTCTAAATAATTCTCATTTGCAAAATCAGTGATGATTTGGTCAACATTCGCTTTGTACATTTTAGAATAAGGTATACGTGCGTTGGAGTTTTTTATGTAGCAAAGAGCATTCCCACTGTGAATTCTAGAAATGTAATTTCTGTTTACAATGTAACTTTTATGAATCCTCGTGAAGGGTTGAGACAAAACTGTTTCAAAATATTTTAGAGTTTTAAAAGCCGTTATTAATTCCCCATTGTTCAAATGAATGTCTGTAGAATTGTTATCTGCTTTGAGGAAACAGATGTCTTTTGCATCAATGTAACGGTAGTCTCCATAGGATTTAATACACAACCGCAAGGATTGAACTTCAGGAACTGAACTTACTTTAGGAAACAGTTGATGATGAAATGTTGCAATCTCATTTATAATTCCTTCATTTTCATTTTTTTTGTTCAACCTCAACAAAAATTTTACAATATTAGAAGGCTCAACTGGTTTGATTAAATATTCCCTAACACCATATTGAAAAGAGTCATACGCTAGTTTTTTATCACGAGTAGTAACTACAAAAATGGGCATGACACTCAAATATTTATAAAGACAGTCTATAAAATGCAAACCCAAATTTAAGGTACGATCTACAGGATCTATCTCAATAAAAATAATATCCGGCTTATTCTCTAATATAAGATCCAGACCATCTGTGGCATTACATGCGGAACCTACAAAACTTAGTACTGGAAAAACATCAGCAACAGCTTTTGTTTCCAAGAGACTTTTTGGGTCGTCGTCTATAATTATGTATTTATATTGCATTGTAGTTCTTAAATTTTGTAATCCTCACTATTTCACATTTTTCAAATACAAAAAACACTGTTTTTAGGCCATTAAAATAACAACAAAAATATACATTATTCCCTTTTAGAATCTAAAAAACTATGGCAATACATTTCTTGTCTACTGAATGTACTTAAATTGCAGAATGAATATGTTGGTTAGAAACAGCAAATTAAACTCCAAAAACCCTAATAACTTTTTTGGCAGTTTTTAAATATGTAAGTTCAAGTAACAATTTCATATTTTAAATAAAGGATCACAAATGCATTAAAAATTTCTTGTAGTAAAAATGATTTTAATTAAAATTTATCTTACTTTTATCAAAAAAAATCATGAGAAAAATAACTACTTTACTATGTGTATTCTGCAGCTGTATAGCGTTTAGCCAAGAAAAAGAAGTACCAACCTTCAAGAAAAATGAAATTAAAGGAAATGCCTTATTCCTAGTTTTAGGTGCCGTAGAGATTACTTACGAGAGACTTATTACAGAGGATAGCGGTGTAGGAGCAACCGTTTTCTTTGTTGCCGAAGATGAATTTGATAGCAATTTTATCTTCACTCCTTACTACCGTGCTTATTTTGGAAAAAAACCAGCTGCTGGATTTTTTGTAGAAGGTTTTAGTATGATAAGTACTGGTATTAGTAATAAAATGTACTATTACGACAATAATGGAAATTTAACTAATATTGATGAAGATCGCTATACTGATTTTGCTCTTGGTTTTGGACTTGGGTCAAAGTGGGTGCACAAACGTGGATTTGTCTTTGAAATCAATGCGGGAATAGGTCGAAATTTACTAAGTACCAATAGCCCAGAGGTTGTTCCGCGTGGTGGTATAACACTAGGTTACCGTTTCTAAGCAAAAAAGCTTCTCAATTGAGAAGCTTTTTTTATACTATAATTATCTATCTGTATTACATTTTCATCAACCAGTTTTTCATTGAAACTTCATTTTCAATAATGGCTTTTAAATCCGCAATAGCCACACGATCTTGTTTCATAGTATCTCTATGACGTATGGTTACTGTTTGATCTTCAATGGTTTGATGATCTACAGTGATACAGAAAGGCGTTCCTAAGGCATCTTGCCTTCTATAACGTCTTCCTACCGCATCTTTTTCATCATACGATACACTGAAATCCCATTTCAAATCGTCAATAATTTGCCTAGCGATTTCTGGCAATCCGTCTTTTTTAACTAATGGTAAAATAGCTGCTTTAGTTGGAGCAAGTACTGAAGGTAATTTCAACACTGTTCTAGTAGATCCATCTTCAAGCGTTTCTTCTTTTAAGGAAGTAGCAAAAACCGCCAAGAACATTCTGTCTAAACCAACTGAGGTTTCTACCACATAAGGCACATAATTCTGGTTCAATTCAGCATCAAAATACTGTAATTTTCTACCTGAAAATTGCTCGTGTGCTTTCAAATCGAAATCAGTTCTAGAGTGAATTCCTTCTAATTCTTTGAATCCAAAAGGGAAATCAAATTCTATATCAGCAGCAGCATTAGCGTAATGTGCTAGTTTTTCGTGATCGTGAAAGCGGTATCTTTCTTTCCCTAAACCTAGAGATAAATGCCATTTTAGTCGGGCTTCTTTCCAAAACTCATAATGCTTCATTTCTTCGCCTGGACGCACAAAAAATTGCATCTCCATTTGTTCAAACTCACGCATACGAAAGATGAATTGTCTCGCTACGATTTCGTTTCTAAACGCTTTACCGGTTTGTGCAATTCCAAAAGGAACTTTCATTCGTCCAGATTTTTGCACATTTAAGAAGTTTACAAAAATACCTTGAGCAGTTTCTGGACGCAAGTATAAATCCATTGCCGTATCTGCTGAGGCTCCTAATTTAGTACCAAACATCAAGTTGAATTGACGCACTTCGGTCCAATTACGCGAACCAGATTCTGGACAAGCAATTTCTAATTCTTCTATCAAAGCTTTTACATCCTCAAGGTCACCATTGCCTAATGAGCGACCCATTCTTTCTAGAATTTCTCTCTCTTTGGCTAGATATTCAACCACTCTCGCATTAGTTGTAATGAATTCTTGCTCATTGAAAGCATCTCCAAAACGAACTTTTGCTTTTTCGATTTCTTTTTTTGCCTTTACATTTAATTTTTCGGCATAATCCTCTATTAAAACATCGGCTCTGTATCTACGTTTAGAATCTTTATTATCAATCAAAGGATCGTTAAAGGCATCAACGTGACCTGAGGCTTTCCAGGTGGTAGGATGCATCAATATTGCAGCATCAAGGCCTACAATATTTTCGTTCATTTGCACCATTGCTTTCCACCAGTACTCGCGAATGTTCTTTTTTAATTCCACTCCGTTTTGTGCATAATCATAGACTGCACTTAAACCATCGTAAATTTCGCTTGACGGAAAAATAAATCCGTACTCTTTTGCATGCGAAACTACATTCTTAAATAAATCTTCTTGTTTTGCCATAGTATTGCAAAAATATAAAAAGTGAACATAAAAAAAAGAAAATTATGTATCAATGGAGCATTGATTTGTTTATTTTTATCAATAAATACCTGATTCTATGTTTGAAAGCTTTATAAATCTCTTTTTTCCAAAAGTTTGTTCAGGGTGCAATTCTTTTTTGGTTGCCAATGAATTAGTGATTTGTACCCTTTGCAGACACAACATTCCCTTGACCAATCATCATTTGATGGAAAACAATGAAGCGTTCAAGAAATTCTATGGACGAATTCCTGTAATTCATGCATCAGCTTTATTTTATTTTAGAAAAAAAGGAATTGTCCAGCAAGTCATTCACAACTTGAAATACAAGGGTCATGAAAAAGTAGGAACACTTATTGGGGATTGGTATGCTCATGAATTAAAAAAAGTTGAAGCTCTACAAGATGTAGATGCCATAATTCCGGTTCCTTTACACCCAAAGAAGCTTCGAGAAAGAGGTTATAATCAAGTTACTACTTTTGGGAAAGCACTTTCATCAAACTTAAAAATTAGTTACAACGATACTATTTTACACAGAAATATATACTCAAAAACACAATCAAAGAAAAATCTACTAGGACGTACTGAGGGAATAGAAAGCGTTTTTGATGTTGTATTTGATGAAAAAGATCACAACAAACATTTTCTTATTGTAGATGATGTAATTACAACTGGAGCCACACTTGAGGCATGTTCTAGAGCTTTATTGAAAATCCCTGGAGCAAAGATAAGTATTGTTTGTATGGCTATGGCACAATCTTAAAAAGGTACATTATTGGTTTACATAGGTATTAAAAAATCCACATTCGGCAATTACATCTTTGTAATATTGTGTGTTTGCGTATTCCTTTTTTAATTTTTGAAAGCCATCCCATGCTTTAAAATTAACGTTATCGCTCTCTACTTGCCACCAGTTTGAGTTAGCATTGTATTTTTGATTGTAAAATTCGTTTCGCTCACATTTAGCCAGCATGTATTGACATTTTGCTTTTTGCTCTTGGGTTTTAGCCGCTGTAAATGCTATTTGATAATACTTTTTTGCCTGATTACAGTTTGTAATCATTGCTTTGACTTTATCCCTAAAAAAATAAGGACTAGAACCAAATCCTACAATTTCACTTTCATAAAACAACCTCGCATTACCATAGTGTGTAATATTGTAAAATCCATTTGCAACTAATAACGCATTAGTATAAACATCTTGCTTACTGTTGATGTTGTCTTGCATGATTTTCATAGTGTTTAGAAAATCTAGTAAGGTATATTTCTTTTTTTGATATGCTGCATGATCACAATCATGACAATCCTTGATAGACCCATTAAAAGGATTTCCTAACAATACACTGTTTTGTATCTCTCCAGATTGTTTCATGACATTTAAGGCTTGCACAATCTTATCGTCATAAGTGCACACAACTGCTTCATAAGCGTTAATATCCATGAGGTTGTAATCATAATGTTTTACAGCTACCTCTTCCAGAGGCGATTTATTTTTTTTAAGCAAAAACGTTTTCATTTCAGTTACGTTTGCTGGAGAGTCATAAAACGTATCCTTTTTTAAAAACAATTCAGCCATTATAGCGTTTTTTTGAGATTTAAAGACTGTTGATAAGTAATTTTTACTCCATTCTCTTGCATTTTGATAGCGCAAGTATTCTATTTTTTCTTTATCCAATTCAAAATACAACCACTTTAAATCACTCAAAATGGTGTTGTAATTTTTATCAGTAATGACCTCTATTTTGCTTAAATTAGTAACAAAACGCAACAGGCGGAGTTGACTTACCGCTAATTTGGTTTTGGGCATCGTTTTTTCGGCCTTATCAAAATTTGATGATGCATTATTAAAGTTTCCATTTAAAGTTTCAAGATATCCTGCAGCTAAATGCCACAAATGAGGCTGTTTTGTTTTACCAGATTTAGCAATTTTTACTACTAGATTTAATGCGCTAGGAGAAACACTGTCCTGTGTTCTTTTTTTAAACTGTGCTACCGTACTATTTTTAAATGATTTATCAATTTTATTCTCTTGATTGTTGATTAATCTAGTTAATAAAAAACCCAGATGTTCACTGTCTGGCTTTAGATTATAAATGGTCTCAATGGCTTTTTCTTCATCACCATAGTAGCCTTGAATAGCCCAAAGGGCTGCTTTCTCTTGATTATTTTTAGCCATTTTTAAAGACTCGGTCCAATCAAGTTGCTCTTGAGGATGAAAACAGTATGCTGATACAATACGCAAACGAGGACAATGATCAAAAACTTGACTGTACAAATAATTAGATTCGGCATAATTTTTATTGCGATAATTCATGCCCGCTAGGTACGAAAGTGATCTGTAGTAAAGCGTATTTTTTGGCACAACATCTTTAGTTTTCTCAAAAAAAGAAAATGCACTTTTTTGATCGTCAATATAAAAATAGGCTTTCATTAATTGAAACCAATATCTGTTTTTTAGGAATGAATCGGTGCTTGTATTGTATTTTTTTTCTAATGCTAAGACCCATTTGGCATCAATAGGAATAACTGTATTGAGCTTGTCATAACTCCAATAATCATAAGTAACAGAGGCAACTTCAATAGCTTTAGCATAATGCAAAAAAGTAATAAAGTCTTTTGTTTTTTGATCATTCAATTTAAGTTTGCTTGACCATTTTTGAACACTTTTATTTGTTTTTTTAGAACTAAAAAAAGTAAAAAGTTCTTTTACATCAACAGCACTGGAATCTATGAGAAAAAATTTAACCTGATCTGGATTTACGCTCCCTTTGAGGTACAAACTCCAGTCTGAAACAATTTCATCATTAAACCGCATACTATGTTCTGTATCAAAACCACGTTCATAAAAAACGTCAGTTGATAAAAAAAGTGGTGTATAAGAAGCATCTACAAATGTTTCGGGAGCAAAATTAGAATCAAAAAACCAGCCCCAATCATCACCACCTCCGCAAGCATAAATTATAGAATATACGGATAATGTAATGGCACTAAAAACGAGCCACAGCTTGTTTAAAAATGTTTTTTTCATAATGAGATAGGTTTATTTCGTCAAGATCATAAAAAATTATTTCTTCGGGATACGTATTCATGTGTGATTCTAAATCAGCACTCATGTCTTTAATTTGTTGTGCGGTGACACGTTCTATTTTCAATACATCATTGCGCTTATAAAACGTCCCTCCCTTATAATTTGAATTGTTAGCCACAAAAAACAAATTCATTTTAGCAGTAAAATTAGTGTCTTTTTCTAAGCTTTTGTAATCTATTTTAGGCTTTAAGCCAATGACTTTTTGATCTCTAATATGAACAGCCCAAGAATAAATAGGCAAAGCAAGGTTTAATTTTAATGGATACTTTTCTAAACTAGGTAGATATTTGCTGGCTATTTTACGATCATAAATAGAATTTAAGGAATCTGGGGCTATTTTACCCATATTGTAATACATTAAAACGCCACAATCTACAGCCGGAATCTTGGCTTTATTAAAATACTTTATTTGGTGGAGACGTATTGTAGCCGAAAGTTTTTTTCTAGAAATGGATTTAAAAACTTCAATAAATTTCATGTATTTATCTTTACTCTCCAGAGTCCAGTCACAATCAATTTGGATTTCTTGACATGAAATTTGGTTAGTAGCATTAATTTTATTTACAAAATCAAAAATTTTTCTTGCTAAAAGCGCTACATCAAGGGACTGATTAAGCATCACCTTATTCTTAATGTAAACAACAGGTACCACAGATAAAGCATTTATTTTTTCTTTAAAATGTATGGGTGCAAGCGGAAAGGGTTGGTTATTTTTATCAATATCAACATCAAAATACCGAATATAGATTTTCTTAACGTCATTTTCTTTTAAAACCTCCCTTTCTCCAGGAGATAATTTAAATACTGTTTTCCAATAATAAAATGCAATCTCAGGTTCTTTGTGTGAATTACAAGAAACTAAAAAACATAAAGCAAGTACAGCAAATAAGATTTTCTTCACAACAAATCACGTTTAAAAACTTTAAAACTACAAAATAATATACTTGGACACTCTTTTTCTACTTCAAAATTGAATATATAAGACTACTGAGCGTTATATAATTGGTATAAATTTTTGGCTTATTTAGGAGTGCTACGTCTAAGACAAAGCACGCAATCAGTTGATATACAAATTACTTATACCTCAATATCCCGAGCAATAGGATAATTTAATGAAATTATAACGAAATAGAATTTCCGTTTCCAAACTTTAATGTTTAAATTTGAATAATATATTAATTCACTTATAAAACAATTATATCATGGCTTTTGAATTACCACAATTACCTTATGCATACGATGCATTAGAACCACATATTGATGCTCGTACAATGGAAATCCACCATTCTAAGCACCACAATGCTTACACAACCAATCTAAATGCAGCTATTGCAGGTACTGATATGGAAGGTAAAACCATTGAAAATATCTTGATCAATCTAGATTTAAAAAACGCTGCTGTACGCAACAACGGTGGTGGATTTTACAACCATAACTTATTTTGGACCGTAATGACGCCTAATGGTGGCGGTTTACCTACTGGTGATTTACTTGCTGCTATAGAAAGTGCTTTTGGAACTTTTGAAGAGTTCAAAGCTAGTTTTAGCAAAGCGGGTGCTACACAATTTGGTTCTGGATGGGCATGGCTTTGTGTACAAAAAGGAGGTAAACTTGAGGTTTGCGGTACGCCAAATCAAGATAATCCATTAATGCCAGGAGTAGGTTGTGGCGGAACACCTATTTTGGCTATGGACGTTTGGGAGCATGCTTACTACTTAAACTACCAAAACAGAAGACCTGATTATATTGAAGCATTTTTCAACGTAATCAACTGGACTGAAGTTTCAAGAAGATATGCTTTAGAGAAATAATCTTTTAAGAGAATAGAATAAAAAACATAGAGAATAGAATAAAAAACATAGAGAATAGACAAATGACTGAAAGGTTGTTTGTCTATTTTTTTTATTCTCAAAATTAACTTTCTATTTTCAAAATTTTATTCTAACAGAAAAAGACGAGCCAAATAACCTAATTTGCTCGTCTTTTCTCTATATTCTCTGCTCTTTCTTCTTTCCTGACTTTATTCCAATAAAAAAGGTGGAATTTCTTCCACCCTTTTTGCCCCAAATCTACCATAAATTTAACCTACTAATATTATGGTGATATAAATATATATATTTTATATTATTTCGTCAAATAAATTAGACGAACAACTCATAAAATCGATTAAAACCTCTTTTAGTCTTGTTTTTAATATGCTCGTGCGTCTTTACCTTCATAAAAGTTCATAAAAGCGCGGTTCACCACCCTATTTCCTCCTGGAGTTGGATAATCTCCAGTAAAGTACCAATCCCCCAAATTTTTAGGACAAGCAGTATGTAAATCTTCAACGGTTTGAAAAATAATTTTCACTTCGGCTTTAATTTCCGGTGAACTTAACATTTCAGCAATTTTATCTGAAATCTCTTGAGCTTCAAAAGGAGCATAAACAGCCGTTACATAATTCACAACATCATTGTCTTTATAATTTTCTTGCGCTTTACATTTAGCATAGACCTCATCTACAATATGATACAAATTTCTTTCTTTAAGCAATTCAAGAGCAGCTCTAAATGCCACTAATCCCTCTAGTTTTGCCATATCAATACCGTAACAATCAGGATAACGAATTTGCGGAGCCGATGAGACAATTACAATTCGTTTTGGATTCAAACGATCCATCATTTTGATAATACTCATTTTAAGAGTAGTCCCTCTTACAATACTATCATCAATAATAACTAAATTATCAGTTGGCTTAATTACACCATACGTTACATCATAAACGTGGGCAACTAAGTCATCCCTACTGCTATCCTCAGTAATAAAAGTTCTTAATTTTGCATCCTTTATAGCTACTTTCTCAGTACGTATTTTAACCGAAAGCAATTCCTGTAGCGTTTCCTTAGTTAAGGTATTTCTATTTTCTAGGATGAAATTATTTTTCCTTTGATTTAAGAAATCTTGAGCGGCCTCAACTAATCCGTAAAATGAGGTTTCAGCAGTATTAGGTATATAAGAGAAAACGGTATTGTCAGTATCCTCATCTATAGATTTTAAAACTGCTGGCAAGATTAATCTTCCTAGAGTTTTTCTTTCTTGATAAATTTCGGCATCACTACCTCTTGAAAAATAAATACGCTCAAAAGAACAAGCTTTTTTAACTGTTGGCGGTAAAATTTCTTTCATCGAAATAGTACCATTTTTTTTGATGATCAATGCATTTCCTGGCTCGATTTCTTGCACCGATTCAAAAGGAACATTAAACACGGTCTGAATCACTGGCCGTTCTGATGCTACTACCACAATTTCATCATCTTGATAAAAATATGCAGGTCTAATACCGGCAGGATCTCTAAATACAAAAGAATCACCGTGACCTAAAAGTCCAGCCATGGCGTATCCTCCATCTAGATTTTTAGCTGCGCGTGCTAAAATCTTAGCTACATCTAATCGTTCCGCAATTACAGGTGATGCCTCTCTCTTACTCAATCCTTCGTTTTTGCAATCTTGGTACAAATCTGTAACTGCATTATCTAAAAAATGACCTATTTTTTCCATTACGGTCACAGTATCAGCCATTTCTTTTGGATGCTGTCCTAGATCTATTAAATTTTGAAAAAGCTCTTTAACATTTGTCATATTAAAGTTTCCTGCTAAGATCAAGTTACGGTGCATCCAGTTATTCTGACGTAAAAATGGGTGAACACTTTCGATACTATTTTTACCAAAAGTTCCATAACGCACATGTCCCAAGAACAATTCACCAAGGTACGGTAACTTTTGTTTTTGTAAAGCCACATCATCAGCATACTCAGGGTGTGCTGCCATTTCTTCGTTTATTCTGTCGTTTATTTGTGCAAAGACATCTTGTATAGGCTGTGCATGATTTGATCGTACACGACTGATGTACCGTTCACCAGGTTCTACATCTAGTTTAATACTTGCAAAACCAGCACCATCTTGACCGCGATTGTGTTGCTTTTCCATCAAAAGATACATTTTTTGGATTCCGTAAAATGCGGTTCCATATTTCTCTTTGTAATATTCAAGCGGTTTTAATAATCGTATTAAAGCTATTCCACATTCATGTTGTAAAGCATCGCTCATTGTAGTGTAATTTGTTGTGTTGTTGTGTTTTTCTAAAAAAAATAGTAGGTAATTTTTACTTTTAACACGGTAATAATTAAGATTTTAGACTACCGTTTTTAAACAAAAAAACCCCGTTTCCGAGGTTTTAAGATATTATAATTCTATGTCAAATTGTGTTAGCGATTTGAATTGTTTTAATCGAGACACTACTTCAGCTTTTTCTAAAGTAAGCATTCTCTCGGTACCAAATTTTTCTACACAAAAAGAAGCTAAGTTAGAACCTTGAATGATAGCGTTTTTCATATTCTCAAAAGAGATGTTTTCGCTTTGAGTCAAGTAACCTGCAAATCCTCCTGCAAAAGTATCTCCTGCCCCTGTTGGGTCAAACACTTCTTCTAATGGTAATGCTGGAGCAAAGAAAACTTCCTTATCATGAAAAAGAAGTGCGCCATGCTCTCCTTTTTTAATTACCACATATTTAGGACCCATGGTGTGAATTTTGGCAGCAGCCTTAACAAGAGAATATTCTCCAGAAAGTTGTCTAGCCTCTTCATCATTGATAGTGATTACATCAACGCGTTTGATTACGTCTAACAATTCAGGTAATGCACAATCCATCCAAAAATTCATCGTGTCTAGCACTACTAATTTAGGTTGAGTTTCCATTTGATCTAAAACACTGCTTTGTACTAATGGATGTAAGTTCCCTAGCATTACAATCTCAGCATTTTTATAATCTTGTGGTACTTTTGGTTGAAAATCAGCCAAAACATTTAATTGCGTATCTAGTGTATCTCTTGAGTTTAAGTCATTGTGGTAACGACCACTCCAGAAGAATGTTTTACCACCTTGTACTACTTCTAGTCCAGAGATATCAATATTTCTTGAAGTTAATAAATCTAAATATTCTTGAGGAAAATCATCTCCAACTACAGAAACAATGGCTGATTGCACATTAAAAAAAGAAGCAGACAAACCAATATATGTTCCTGCACCACCTAAAATTTTGTCCGTTTTCCCAAATGGAGTTTCAATTGCGTCAAAAGCTACTGTTCCAACAATCAATAATTTATTCATTATATACGTTTCAAATTAAGGGGCAAAGATAGTTTATAAGTTGTAAAGTTGCAAAGCTTTTAAATCTCAAAGTTTACTTAAAATATTGTCTTTATTTCTATTTTTAAAAGGTTTGTAAATGGAGTATCTAAAACTTTTATTTTGATAAATTGTCCTAAATCTGTCTTCCTTTTTTAACTAGATTTGTTTATCAATAATTTTATAAAATGAAAATAAAATTAAGTTTCTTTGTTTCAATTTGTTTGCTGATCTCATGTGAAAGCAAGAAGCCAAACTTTTCTAAAGAAATTATTAGAAATTTTAGTGAACTTAGCGAGATTAACGACACTCTTGTAAAAGCACCTCCGCCTATTACATATCAAATTGACCTATATGTTAAGGCTAATGATAAAGAAATACTTTTAAGCAGCGTTAGTGAATTATTATTTCTCTATAAAAACCATTACTATTTAAAATTTGATTCTTTTTCAAAATTTTTAAATGCTGTATTGAATCAAGATTATGTTTTAGACAGTAAAGTACATAACAAAAGAACTTATTTAGAAAGCTTTAAAGTTAACCCAAATATTGAAAAAGATTTCAACCGCATAGGTATTGAGATGTTTTTAAGAAAGTATTCAAAGACAACAGCTTCAAAAAGATTAGCTATCAAACGCGAAATTATAAAAGAAGGAGAATACTCAACTATAGCATACATTTTATTCAAAAACGGCTATGATTTAAGTTCAGATTGTTATTTAGGTATCAATTACATTCGAAAAAGAAAAGAATCTTTTAAATAATTACAACAATTTAGCTTCTTCTTTTTCATAAAAAGCATCCACAGAAAGTTGTTTTTGCATGGATGCCATAACGGCTAATTCATC
Organism: Flavobacterium sp. CECT 9288; assembly: GCF_918731615.1. NCBI lineage: Bacteria > Pseudomonadati > Bacteroidota > Flavobacteriia > Flavobacteriales > Flavobacteriaceae > Flavobacterium > Flavobacterium sp. CECT 9288. The sequence goes on from NZ_OU957226.1 coordinate 3,220,797, forward strand.
ACACCTTTCATTTTGAACATGATTATTATGTCCTTTAATCCATTTAAAATCGACTTTGTGTTTGCGGTATACTAGTAAAAACCGTTTCCACAAATCGGCATTTTTTCTGTCAACGAAACCTTTTTTTTCCCAGCCTAAAACCCATTTTTTTTCTACAGAATCTACTACATATTTAGAATCCGAAACTACTAAAACTTTGGTATTAGGATTTTTTAACTTCTCAAGTCCAACAATTACTGCTAATAATTCCATTCTATTATTGGTCGTCCTACGGAACCCTTCATAAAATTCTCTTTTATATGGTTTCCCTACCCATTCCATGACTACACCATACCCTCCATTTCCTGGGTTTCCCTTGGCAGCACCATCTGTATATATATGTACATCGTGTCCCATTACAATTATATACTTTGGTTTAAAATACGCTCTATAATAATTGGGAAAAACTCTTGCTCTAGTTCATGTATCTTTTCGGCTATTGTTGCAACAGTATCTACTGCTGATAATGCAACACTTTGCTGTGCAATTATAGCGCCTTCATCATAATTCTCATCCACATAGTGTATCGTGATTCCCGTTTCTAATTCCTTATTATCAAGAACTGCTTGATGTACATGCATCCCATACATTCCTTTTCCACCATATTTAGGTAATAATGCAGGATGAATGTTTATGATTTTATTAGGGTAGACATTAATAATATTTGAAGGGAATTGGAGTAAAAAACCAGCTAAAACAATCAAATCTGGTTGAAGAGCCTGAACTTTTTGTAGTACTTCGTTTTCAAATAATTGTGTTTTGGTAAAAATCTCTATTGGTAAATTGTATTTTTGAACTCTCGTAATCACACCTGCTTTAGGATTATTTGTAAAAACTGCAACAACAGCTGCTGAGCTTGTTTTTTTGAAATATTGGATAATATTTTCAGCATTTGTACCCGATCCGGAGGCAAAAATCACGATTTTTTTCATAATTACATTCTATTTGAAGCCACAAAAAAAAGCATAATAATTGAAAATAAATAACATTGTGACACCTTTGTCAAAATATATTTCATAAATTAGATGTCACATTTATTAACTAAATAGTTGTTTTAAAATAAAGTTTTTTATTTTTGCCAACAAATTAAATTCTAAAATTAAAGATTATGTCAGACATTGCATCAAGAGTAAAAGCGATTATCGTAGACAAATTAGGCGTTGACGAAAACGAAGTTGTAACAGAAGCAAGCTTCACTAATGATTTAGGAGCTGACTCATTAGACACTGTTGAGCTTATTATGGAATTCGAAAAAGAATTTGATATCCAAATTCCAGACGATCAAGCAGAAAACATCGCTACTGTAGGTCAAGCAATCTCTTACATCGAGGAAGCTAAAAAATAATAAATCAAACACCCGCTTGCATTCATGTGAACGGGTGTTATTATTTTTTTAAATATTAAAATTAAGATTGAACTTCAATCCAAAAGATATTATTGTATTACCCATAGCTATTTTGTAGTATTTTATACAGTATCAGCGTGGGTTTTATTTGTTTAAAGATAACATAACAAAGAATTTATGGAATTAAGAAGAGTTGTAGTAACAGGATTAGGCGCTCTTACCCCTATTGGAAATACTGTACAAGAGTATTGGGACGGTTTGATTAATGGCGTTAGCGGAGCTGCACCTATCACTTACTTTGATGCCTCTAAATTTAGAACTCACTTTGCATGCGAGGTTAAAAACTTTAATGTTGAAAATTTCATTGACCGTAAAGAAGCCCGTAAAATGGATCGATACGCTCAATATGCCATGGTTGCATCTGAAGAAGCAGTATTAGACGCTGGTTTTGATATGGAGAAAATTGACAAAGACCGCGTGGGCGTTATTTGGGGATCAGGAATTGGCGGATTAGAGACTTTTCAAATTGAAGTTCTTAATTATGCTTCAGGAGACGGGACGCCAAAATTTAATCCTTTCTTTATCCCAAAAATGATTGCTGATATTGCAGGTGGACATATCTCCATTAAATATGGTTTTAGAGGACCTAACTTTACAACTGTTTCTGCATGTGCTTCTTCTACAAATGCCATTATAGATGCTTTCAATTATATTAGACTTGGCCATGCCGATGCTATGGTTACAGGTGGCTCTGAAGCTGCGGTAACAATTGCTGGTATGGGAGGTTTTAATGCTATGCACGCACTATCAACAAGAAATGACGATCCAAAATCGGCCTCAAGACCAATGGACAAAGACAGAGATGGTTTTGTTCTAGGAGAAGGAGCAGGTGCCTTGGTTCTTGAAGAATATGAACATGCTGTTGCTCGTGGCGCAACCATTTATTGCGAAATAGGTGGCGGCGGTATGTCTGCAGATGCTTACCACATTACAGCTCCACATCCAGAAGGACTTGGTGCTAAAAATGTAATGCTTAACTGCCTTAGAGATGCTGGATTAAAACCTACCGATGTAGATGGTGTAAACATGCACGGAACATCTACTCCACTTGGTGATATGGCAGAGTCAAAAGCAATTCTTCATGTTTTTGGAGAACATGCGTATAGCATGAATTTAAATTCTACAAAATCAATGACAGGTCACTTACTGGGTGCTGCTGGTGCTGTAGAAACTATATCTGCTATACTTTCATTAAAACATGGCTTAGTACCTCCTACTATCAATCATTTTACAGATGATGAAAACATTGATTCAAAATTGAACTTTACATTTAATAAAGCTCAAAAAAGAGATATGAATGTAGTGATGAGCAATACATTTGGTTTTGGAGGCCACAATGCATGCGTTTTGGTAAAAAAATTAGATATCTAATTGTATGAATATAATTAGAAAAATATTTAAAAAATCCCGTTCGGCTACTGACGGGATTTTTTTTGATTCTATCCAGAAAATCCTAGGATTTCCTCCCTTAAATCTAGAATTTTACACCAAAGCTTTCACTCATAGATCATCTAATAGACTTGATTTATCTGGCAATCCCATCAATTATGAACGCTTAGAATTTTTAGGAGACGCTATGTTAAGCGCGGTTATTGCTGCTCATTTATTTAATGAAGCACCAGCAGGTGACGAAGGATACCTTACCAAAATGCGATCTAAAATAGTAAGTAGGGAACATTTAAACGAGCTTGGCAAAGACTTAAATTTAATTCAATTTATTGAAAGTAAAGTTCCTGTTCAACATTTTGGAGAAAATATTCATGGCAATATTTTTGAATCTCTAGTAGGTGCCATTTACCTAGATAGAGGCTACGAGTTTTGTGAAAAATTCATTAGAAACAGAGTAATCACTCCTTATGTAGATATTGCTCGCTTAGAAGGAAAAGTTATCAGTTATAAAAGTTTAGTAATTGAATGGTGCCAAAAAGAGAAAAAAATATTTCATTACGATATTTTTGATGACAACTCTATTGATGGTCAACGCTTTTTTGGTGTTAAACTTAGTATTGACGACAAAGTCATTGCAAAAGCAAGGGCTACCTCTAAAAAGAAAGCAGAAGAAAAAGCATCCCAACGCGCTTATTTTGCATTTCAAGAAAAAATGGACAGAAAATAATACAATTTTCTATAAAACTATATCGTTTTCGTTCATAAATTAACAAAAACATCTTATTTAGAAGACTATACACTTCAATAGAAATGCTATATTTACATCTTATTTTTTGATGAAATGGCAAATCTTAAACTTAATTTAGGTGAATTTGATGCAATAGACTATCATCTTATTGCTATACATACCTCATTAGAAGATTATCGATTGGCTTATTTTATCAATCAAAAATTACCAATCAATTTGAGTAAATGTAGCAATGAAATTCAAATTAAGATTAAAGAGGGAGAAACAAATTTTTCAAGATTTTTCTATGAAGGTCCTGAAAATGAAATTTCTTGGGATTTAATCCAAAATAAGAATGAAGTGCTACAAGAGAAACAAAAAGAATTTTCTCAAAATTTATTTTCTGATATCAAGATGGATGTAGCTACAAAAGTATTTTTATTACCTGAGTTTAAAAAAGTAGACTACTTTTTTAAAATTGAAAATACAGATGACACCTTGAATTTAAACGAAATAAAAACACTATTAAATACCATAAATAACGTTTCTGCGGTGTACAGCGTAGAGACAACTAAAATAAAATCTAAAAACAATTTAATTTTTTAATACAAATGCTTACAAACAAAAAAACTAAAATTGTAGCTACACTAGGGCCAGCATGTAGTACAAGAGAAACCATCAAGGACATGATTGATGCAGGAGTCAATGTGTTTCGAGTAAATTTTTCGCATGCAGACTACGAAGATGTAAAGCAAAAAATAAATATTATTCGCGGGTTAAACAAAGAGTTTGGATATACAACAGCAATCCTTGGTGATTTGCAAGGTCCTAAATTGCGCGTAGGTGTTATGGAAGAAGGCGTAGTTGTTCATGACGGTGACTTAATTACTTTTACTACAGCCGAAGACATCTTGGGTACGGCTAAAAAAGTATTTATGAAGTATAAAAACTTTCCAAATGATGTAAATCCTGGAGAAAGAATATTACTTGATGATGGAAAACTTATTTTTGAAATTGTTGAGACTGACAAAATATCTGAAGTAGTTGCAAAAGTTATACAAGGTGGGGAACTTAAATCTAAAAAAGGGGTAAACTTACCTAATACAAAAATCTCTCTTCCAGCTATGACTGAGAAAGATATTGAAGATGCTATTTTTGCCATCGGACAAAATGTAGATTGGATTGCATTATCGTTTGTAAAAACACCACGAGATTTACAAGATCTACAAGAATTAATAGCAGAGCACTCTGATTATAAAATTCCTATTGTTGCAAAAATCGAAATGCCTGAAGCACTAGAGAATATTGATAAAATTGTAGCCTATTGTGATGCACTTATGGTAGCTCGTGGAGATTTAGGAGTAGAATTACCAGCTCACGAAGTACCTTTAGTTCAAAAAGAATTAATCCGTAGAGCAAAAACAGCTCGAATTCCAGTAATTGTAGCTACCCAAATGATGGAGACTATGATTACTAGCTTGACTCCTACGCGTGCAGAAGTAAATGATGTTGCAAACTCTGTAATGGACGGCGCAGATGCGGTAATGCTCTCTGGGGAAACAGCAACGGGTAACTACCCTGTTCAAGTTATTCAAAAAATGACTCAAATTATTGAAGCAGTTGAAGATTCTCCGCTAATTCAAGTTCCACAAAATACCCCTCAAATTAAAACAAAACGTTTTATTACAAAAACTATTTGCCATCATGCTGCTACCATGGCTAATGTGATTAAAGCAAAAGCTATTTGTACGTTGACAAATAGTGGTTATACTGCTTTTCAAATTTCGGCTTGGAGACCTAATGCACACATTTTAGTTTTTACATCGAATGAAAGAATCCTTACTCAGCTTAATTTATTGTGGGGTGTAAAATCATTCATGTACACTAAAGATGTAAGTACCGATGATACGGTAACAGATGTAAACGAGATTGTGAAACAAAAAGGCTTTGTTCAAAAAGGAGATTTCCTTATCAATCTAGCAGCAATGCCTATCAAAGATAAAGGAATGGTAAACACCCTGAGAGTATCTGAAATAGAATAACACTAATTACAGCCTAGCTAAACCATCCCATATCTTATGTGGATGGTTTTTTTTGCTAAAAAACCGAAATCATAAGTATGAATTTACAGGAAATACAATTATATTTGAAGGTAAATAAAACACAAAAATTATGAGTTTGAATTCAAATAATCCGTTTTTAAATAGTAAAAGATTTTCAACTGCTGTTTCAAAAAGTGAAGAGATAAATCAAGCAACAATCATTGACTACAATGATGAAATGACCATTTCTGGCACAATAAACAAGAGCTTACTATTGTTTATGATTCTAATCGGATCGGCTACGGTAATCTGGTGGCTTACTTTTAACGGAATGAATCCACTTGTTCCAGCTATTGGTGGAGCCGTAGTAGGCTTAGTACTTGTGCTTATAGCCGCTTTCAAACCTCAATACTCTCCCTATCTTGCTCCTGGTTATGCCATTTTTGAGGGTTTATTTATTGGTGCAGTATCCGCAATTTTTGAAGCTTTGTATCCTGGCATTGTGCTTCAGGCTGTTGGTGCTACTTTTGTAACATTTATGATTTGCCTGGGTCTGTATAAGTACAAAATTGTACAAGTTAATGAACAATTCAAATCTGTAGTTATTGCTGCAACACTAGCTATAGGAACGTACTATTTAATTTCTTGGTTACTGTCAATGTTTACTAGCTTTGTTCCTGTACACCATGGTAATTCTTGGATTAGTATAGGAATTAGCGTATTTGTAATAGTAATAGCTGCCTTAAATTTATTTTTAGATTTTGATAGAATTGAAAAAGGAGTTCAAGAGAGAATGCCAAAGTACATGGAATGGTACGGCGCAATGGGTTTAATGGTAACCCTAGTATGGCTCTATATTGAATTTCTTAGATTGCTCAGTAAATTGAACAGTAGAGACTAAATAAAAATTCCCACAAAAAACCTTTCCATTTTATCTTGGAAAGGTTTTTTTTATGCTGCTCTTTCAAAGGCTATGTAATGGCTTAACTCTCCTTTGCTATTAAATAAGGGATATCCTTTAATTAAACAGGCATATACTTCCCCATTTTTTTTATAATTCATTACTACGTTCTCAAAAGGTTCTTTAGCCTCTATCGCTTTCTTAATTTTACTTGATGTAATTTTATTAGTAACTTCACCTTGAAACATTTTTGGGCTTTGACCAAGGACTTCCTCCTCAACATAACCATTCATTTTTACAAGATTATGTGAAGCAAAAACAATTTTGAGATTAGCATCGGTAACAATAACAACATCATCCCTTAAAATAGATTGCAAATCCCAGTTTGTATCTTTCCATTTATTACGTGTAGCTAAATCTTTTATTCTAGCGGTATCTATAAAGGTATTTTGCAGCACCTTAGTATATTCATGATGGAAATCAAAAGAATACAGCGGCAAAGTTTTGATTCGCATGCAGTTGTAAAATCTTGAAAATGCGGCGTCGTATTGTGATAAATTACTCATGGTGTTTACATTATTGGTCAAAAGTATATTTATTTATAATAAAAAAATATTATTTTACCAACTTTAACCATTGTTCAACTACAAATAAGAGGCTAGAATTCAAATTTTAATTGAACAACAACAAACTTTTTCTCATCAGTGTTTAAGTTATTGATTGAAATCCCCAATAGCCGTACCGAATCTTTAAGCCGTTCTTGATACAATAACTCTTTAACAATTTCTAAAATAAGAGATTTATCAGATATAAAATAAGGTAACGTTTTGCTTCTTGTTTGTTGTGTAAAATCACTGTACTTTATTTTTAAAGTCACCGTTTTACCAGAAACGTTGTGTCTTTTCAATCTTTTTTCTAATGAGGATGCAATCATTTCTAGTTTTTCTATCATAAAAATTTCTGATGATAGATTGATATCAAAGGTATGCTCTGCTGCCACGGACTTTGCTATTCGGGAACTTTTTACAGTGCTATTATGTATTCCTCTAACTACATCATGATAGTAGCTACCCATTTTACCAAAATGTTTTTCTAAAAAGGCTACTGATTTGTCTCTTAGCTCTAGTCCAGTAAAGATACCTAGTTGATACATTTTCTCAGTAGTAACCTTACCAACTCCATAAAATTTCCTAATAGGTAAAGCCTCAAGAAAAGAAATTACTTCATAAGGATTAACTGTTTTTTGGCCATTTGGTTTGTTATAATCACTAGCAACTTTTGCAACAAATTTATTAATTGATATCCCTGCAGAAGCGGTAAGTCCTACTTCATTATAAATTCGGGCTCTAATTTCTTGCGCTAATAAGGTTGCACTCGGATTTCCCTTTTTGTTTTGGGTTACATCAAGGTAGGCTTCATCTAGGGATAATGGCTCAACAAGATCTGTATAATCGTAAAAGATTTTCTGGATTTGTTTTGAAATCTCTTTGTACCGATCAAAACGTGGTTTAACAAATATAAGATCAGGACAGTTTTTCTTAGCTACAATACCACTCATAGCACTTTTAACGCCAAACTTCCTAGCTTCATAGCTTGCTGCGGATACAACACCACGCACCTCAGAACCACCAACAGCAATAGGTTTTCCTCTTAAGGCAGGATTATCCATTTGTTCTACAGATGCATAAAAAGCATCCATATCTACATGGATAATTTTTCTATTTGACACTTCTTCTTGCATCTAAGTTGTGGATTATTCAATTACTTAAACTTTTTTATGACTATTATCCTTGTCATTATCTATTTGTAAATAGTTTTCAATAACGGCTGTTTTATTTTTACTCTCCGTTGGGAAAAAGAAACTCAAAGGTTTAGTTTTAAAATGCCTCCATATAGAGTTTGCTATATGCCTCAATTCAAACCAAGACATTCCTCTAGAACGAAAAGCAAGACCTAAAGAAAGACTAAAACTGACCAGGAAATTGATTAATCCTATAATTCCAATACCAAAAACACCCCAAAATAGCATATTTTGACTTACTTGATAGTTAGATCCATATAACGCTAAAGCAAGATTCCCACTAGCAAAGGTAATGTGTCTAATATCTAAATTCAACCCTACAAACAAACCAAATGAAGCTGTGCTACCCATGAAAATACCAAACCAAAAATTTGAAATAATACCAGCCCAGCGTTTTTCATATAATTTTGATAATGCCAAAGTCTTCTTGATCCCTAAATTACGTTTCAAAAAAGGATTCTCAGCAATTCTATAATAAACCTGATTGTGCTTGTCCCTATTTGCAACACTACCTGTAATAATACCCGATAAAAATAAGAAAACACCCGCTATAGCGGCATGCAGGATCGCTAAAGAATGTATTGGACTTAAATCTTGAACTAAGTTTTCCCATTTTGATCCAGCAATATTATAATTAAAATAATAATCTATGATCCAAATACCAAATAACGAAACCGGAAACGCCATAAGAACGTTTCCAACAAAGGCTATAAATTGAGAACGAAAAACACGAGCAAATAAAATGGAAAAAGCTGTATATTTTTCTATTTCTTTTCCTTTTTTGGAAGCACCATCCTCTAAAGCCTTTATTAATGCTGATGCTGTCATTGCCGGTTGCTTTGTGGCTAATGTAAATCCCAAAACGTAAATTAAGATAAATCCAAATGCATAATTCATACTATACAAAAAAGCATGACCAAAAAGACTAGTTTCTACTTTTGAAAGCGCAATTTTAATCAAACACAATATTCCTACTATAAAACCACCTCCTATTGCAGTCCGCAACATCTTAAAATATTCTTTTCGGGTTTCGGTTATGTAGTGCTCACCTGTTTTAGCCGTATGCTGAGTGATTTCATACGATAAAAGCTGTGTACTCTCGGCAATAAATTTTCGGATATTACTCTTATAACAGTTAAACTGAATTAATTGTATACCAAGTCGTATTGTGTTTGTTGTAGTTCCATTTACATCCGAAACAACTATCAAGGAAATTAGAAATTCTAAACGCTCTAACTGTTGTTTTATTTTTAATAAATTTTGGTTCACCCGCAACGATATCCCAAACTTACTACTATTGTGAAACGCCTTATTGACAAAATCCAAACATTGTTTATGCAAGACTAAAAGTTGTTGATAAGACAAATCATCAGGAGTGATAAAATGTTCTTTTAATTCTAATATTCGATCCTCAATCAAAAATAATTCTTTTTCAAAAGCAGAAAAAGGACTTTGTAATTGCTCATATTCAGGAACCATCTTGATCACTTCCCTTTCCATGGCACGACCGCTAACCCGCTGGGTTATGACATGCATGGACATCATCACCTCAGACAAGGCAAAATTAGCGGGTCCTGAGTCATAAATAGTTTCTAATTCTAATAAATTGAATAAATACTCTAACTGAATGATCGGAATAGTACTAATCCAATCTCCATCTGTTGGCAAATAAAATATTTGGTTCAAGACAAACTCTAAACTGTCTTTTTCTGGTTGAAAGGGTAGAAACTTAGCTACAATACGTTTCTTTAATTCGAAAATAAAATCTACATCTTGCAATATGGCTGCGTCCGAAAGTACCGAATTGAACTTTAAATCCTTTAAAACTAATTTCAAATACAAGGAGAATTGTTCACAAAGAGATTGATTTTGTTCTAAAAAAGAAATCAATTCCTGCAAATCAACTGTTTTGTTTACGTCTTTTCTTGAAGGCCTTAGGATACTTACCAAACCCACCAAGAGTTCATAAGAAACATTAGAAATAAAACCGCTAGAGGCATTATCAAAAAAATTTCTGAAAGTGGTTTCGAACGTTGGCTTACCTTTAGTTTTTGAAAAAAATTTCATGAATAAGAATTTATGTAAATTTACAATTCAAAAAATAGAATGAGGATTTCTTTGATAACAAAAATCAATACCACATCCGATAAAAACTAATTTAGAAATAAAGAAAAGTACAATTCTATATCGAGAATAAGAAGTTCAAATAAAAAACGATACATTTGAATTGCTAATAACAAAAATGCTATGATTGAAATTGAAAGAAAATTTATTGTAAAAAATCAATCCTTCAAAGAAGAAATTCACACGAAAAGCATTGTATCTCAAGGATATTTAAGTTCAAATCCTGAACGTACGGTACGAGTAAGAATGAAAAATGAAAAAGGATATCTTACCATAAAAGGAATTTCTAACGAATCTGGAACTTCGAGATATGAATGGGAAAAAGAAATCCCTTTAAATGAAGCTGTAGAATTATTTAAATTATGTGAAAAAGGAGCTATCGAAAAAACACGACATGAAATAAAATACGGCAATCACACGTATGAAGTAGATGAATTTCATGGAGATAATGAAGGGCTTATCATTGCAGAAATCGAATTGAGTTCTGAGAACGAAAAATTTGACAAACCCAATTGGCTTGGAGATGAAGTCACAGGAGAACAACGCTACTATAACTCTAACTTAAGTATCTTACCTTTTAAGGAATGGTAATTAATTGTTTAATACTTCAAGTGTAACAAGCATTCCACCACTACCTTTATTAGAAGCGATTTCCATAAAAGCACGTTTGGTTAAATCAATTTCTCGTGATCTAACAAAGGGACCACGGTCTATAACTTCAACAATTACAGATTTTCCGTTTTTTTCATTGGTTACTCTAACCTTAGTGCCAAAAGGTAATTTTTTATGAGCTGCAGTAAGCTTAGCATTATCAAATCGTCTACCACTAGAAGTTTTCTTACCATTAAACTTATCAGCATAATAAGAAGCATGCGCCTCCTTTTTATATACCTTAAAAGTTCCCAAAATAGCAATTAAAGAATCTGCTTTTTTTTCTTGTACGTCAGTGATGACCTTATCTTTTTTTATGGTATCCTTTTCAGTAATTCCCTTATTAGCTGCTGTCTTAACAGCAACACTTTTTGAACCTGCTGCATTTTGTTTAGAAACAACAGCAGTTTGACAGACAGCAATACTTACTATTGCTAAAAATATAAATAGCGTAATTGATTTTTTCATGTAATGTATATTAGTTGAACAAAAATTGCAAAAACCATACCTAGATAAAAAAAGCTCTATTTCTAGAGCTTTTACAGGTTTTTACAACCATAATTTCCATGGTATTCTACTTAAAATAAGAAGTAAACCAATACCGTAAAAAATAGAAAATGTTTTAAATTTAGACTCGCTTGAAACTAATTTTTTATGTTTAGACCAACCTATTGTAATAAGAACAATGGCAATAATATTGATCAAAGGGTGCTCCAATGCTAATAATCTACTTTCTGTTGTAAGGCCACCCATTCCAACTGCTTTTATCATTTGTATTCCATTTGACGAAACGAAATACAAAATAATACCTACTAGTAATTGAATGTGAATTGCAATTAAAGCAAATAAGGATATTTTACGATCTTTTGCAGTAAATTCTTTTTTAGAAAAGAATCCTATTGCAGCGTTTACAACTGCAACAACTAGAATTAAAAGTGCCAGATACGCCCAACCAGAATGAAATTTTTGAATAAAATTGTACATAAATTTTGTTTTTGTTTTAACAAATATAATAAAAAAAGACATAAAAAAACCCCCATTTCATAAGAAATGAGGGTTGATTTATTTAAAAGTAAACTAGTTAAACGTGTAACGAACACCAGTTTGCATTTGCCATCTTGATGAGTTTAAACCAACGTCATCAACTTGGTTAATTAAATTACCTGTAGCAGGATTATAGTTAAATGTTGGTGTATTTACATTTGCACCTGTTCCAAATCCAACTTGAGTTAACAATTGAACCTGATCATTTGCTGCAAAGTATCTTTTACCCCAATTTTTATTCAATAAATTCGTAAAGTTAAAAATATCAGCTGTTAATTCTATCGTATGTTTCTTTTTACCTACATTAAATGTAAACTCTTGTGCAAACTTGAAATCAACTACATGACTCGTTTTTAGACGATCTCCATTACGCTCTGCGTATTGACCTTTTCTCTCACGTAAATATTCATTTCCTTCAATAAAAGCACTTAAAGCTTCCCACTGTTGCTGCGGCGTTAAAGGGTTTGCAGTTGTGCTAACTAAAACAATATCAGATTGCTTTGCAGGTATGTAAATTAATGCAGAGTTAGAAAAAGTATCTTGCAATAAACGACCATTGTCAAAATACACATAACTAATAGGAGTTCCTTGTGCACCTTCATAGAAGAAACTAAGTCTTGTTTTTGTAAACTTATTCCATTTTAAGGTAGCACTACCATTAGATACAATTCTTCTTCCTGGATCAAAATCAGATCTTGACAATGTCAATGAGTTTGCACCATTTACTGTTTCAGTATTATTCCACTGAGAACTATTTTGAGATGATGTAGCATCCATTATAACAGTAGATTTTCCGTAAGAATATGTACCTGAGATATTACCATCAATAAAATCAGATTTGAAATTTTTTGCTAAAGTAAAAGACATGTTATATGCTTTACCTTCACTTGTATTAGATCCTAAATAAATACCTAAATAAGAATTATCAACTCTATTCAAACTTCCATTATAACGAGGTCTTTGGTCAACTCCTGTTAAATTACTAGACGCAGCTCTAATATTTAAGTTTTCGTAGGTAACAGCACTGATGTTATCATTATATGTAATTTCAGATGTAACAACAAAACCTAAAGGTAATTTTTGATCTACAGCAAAACTTGCTTTGAATACTTGCGGTAATTTAAAATCTTTAGCAAATAAATCTACGTTACCACCTCTACCTCCTGTACCAGGTCTTGGGTTAGACGTAGGAGTACCAGCAATTTGAGCAGCTACTGTAGGGTTAGGATTAAATACCGGTGCAGGTCTTGGTTGCGTTTGCGTGTTTTCAATAGATATAGCACCTTGAGTAACACCATTATTATTGTAAGTTCCACCTGGCCAAACTAGAGGTAATCTTGAAGTAAAGATACCTGCACCACCACGAATTTGAGTAGATTTTTTACCATTTAAATCATAGTTAAAACCAAGACGTGGAGCAATATGAGCTGTTGTATTGATACGCTCACCTACAACTGCACCTTGTAAATTTTTACCAGCTGCTTGCAATAACGGTATTGTTCTATTATTAAAGTCAGCATTACCTAAACCATCTTCCCAAACTGGGATATCAACTCTTACTCCATAAGATAATTTGAAATTATCAGATAATCTCATTTCGTTTTGGGCATAGAAACCGAATTGTTTAGTTCCAAATTCAGCAGCTCCTAAAGATTCGTCACCGTCACCACCAATTAATGAATAATTTAATTGAAATCTATTTGGTCTTCTGTCTAATAAAAAATCATCTAAAGTTGAAAATCTGTATGATCCAAAGTTGTTACCAAAAAATACATTCTTTGATTGAGAAAACTCATTATGAGTACCTAATGTAATTTTACTGATACCTGTATTAATTTCAAAATTATCTGTAATAGTCAATGTCTTTTGATCTAATAAATTGGCAGTTGAAAAACCCTCTGCTCCAAAGAAAATATTTCTGTTTGGTCCATCATTAATTTGAACAGATGGAAATGGATTTCCAGCGGCGTCTCTATCGTCAGCAACGTTAGTATACGCTACTACTAAGTTATTAGAAAACTTGTTTCCAAATCTAGAATTTAATTCAAATGAACTTGAATTAGTAACAGAATTGAACAATTGACTTCCGTTATCAAAACTTATCGTTGTAGCAGATGAACGATTTGGTGAATACTGATTCGCCTTTACATAACTATGTTTAAATGACAACTTGTGATCATCATTGATATTCCAGTCAATCTTTCCAATCAACTTATCACTAACCAAAGTACGAACATTATTATTGAAATTTCCTGGATCATAACCATAAGTAGCTAATTTGGTTCTTAACTCTCCTAATCTAGCTCCTGACAAACCTGTATAAGTAGACAACTCAAATGGCTGAGGAGTTTCATTGTCTTGTCTTTCATAGTTGATAAAGTAAAACAATTTATCTTTAATTACTGCACCACCTGCACGAACTCCATAAGTTAAAGCAGAGAAATCACCTAGCTTTTGTCTTCCGCCTGTACCCGCTAATGAAGGAGGTGTTTTTCCAGAAATGGACTCATCACGGTTAAAGAAATAAGCAGATCCTTCAAAGTTATTTGTTCCAGAACGTGTAATCGCACTAATAGCACCACCAGCAAATCCTGATAATTTAACATCATAAGGAGCAACACTCACTTGAAATTGCTCAATAGCATCAACAGAAATTGGACTTACTCCAGTTTGACCACCATTAGTACCATTTGCAGCTAAACCAAAAACGTCATTACTAACAGCTCCATCAATATAAATTGCATTGAATCTGTTGTTTTGTCCACCAATAGATAAAACGTCATCTCCTCTTAATTGCGCTTGTGGCGTCAACCTAGCAAAGTCAGAAATATTTCTTGACAAAGATGGCAATGCTTTAATCTTATCAGAGTTAATAACCGTTTGTGCACCTGTTCTTTGAGAATTAAAAGTATTATCTCTTGAAGCTCTTACAATAACTTCTTTTAATTGATTTGACTCTTCAGCTAAATTAATTTTAAAAGTTTTGTTTTCTCCTAACTGCAAGTAAACATCACTGTCTTCAAAGTTAGCGAAACCTACAAATGAAATTGTAATTTTGTACGGACCACCAACTCTCATGTTTGAGATTCTAAAATTACCCGTGTAATCTGTAGATGCTGAATAGCGAGTACCAGATGGTGTATGTACCGCAAGAATTGAAGCTCCCGGTAGGGTTAACTTATCCTTATCATATACACTACCACTAATAGAAGAATTAGTGTTACCTTGTGCATAACTGTTTGCTGCTGTAAACAACAAAACGGATAACACAAAAAACGCTTTTAATAATTTTTTCATATTGATTAGTTTATTAATATTTGGCAAAATTATAACAAATTTAGTTAAGTAAGTTAACACAATGTTAAGAATCCTTACTTGCCAAAATAAGAAATTAATAAAAATCAACAAATTCAATAAAAAAAGGATAAATTACAAATTAAACCGAACAATTATGCTAAATTTATAATTATTCATCAAAAAAAACCATCTTTTAGAAATAGAAATATTTACACACATTCTTTTAATTTTTTTTAAAATAAAAAAAACGTTAAAACTTACTATTCAACGCATTAGAAATACGATTGATATAGATAAGATTTAACGTTTTTTGAAAATTATTAATTTCGCTAAAGGTTAGTTAGATTATTTACTTTTTAAAAAATGATTCAATAAAAAAGCGGTAGAACTATCGTGACTCTGAATCTCTTTTGTGGTAATCTCCGCTAAAATAGAATTTGCCAATTGCTTACCGAGTTCAACACCCCATTGATCAAAACTAAATATGTTCCAAACAACACCTTGAACAAAAATCTTGTGTTCATATAAAGCTATCAATGAACCCAAAGTATGCGGAGTTAATTTTTGAATCAAAATTGTATTTGTAGGTTTGTTACCTGAGAAAATTTTATAAGGCAATAGAAATGCTGCTTTCTCAGCTGGTATTCCTTGAAAATCAAATTCTTTTTGAACTTGTGTTGCTGATTTACCATGCATCAGCGCTTCTGTCTGTGCAAAGAAATTGGACATTAACTTATCATGATGATTGGCATCTCCATATAAAGGAGTAACAAATCCTATGAAATCAGCTGGAATTAATTTTGTCCCTTGATGTATCAACTGAAAAAAAGCATGTTGCGCATTAGTGCCTGGTTCACCCCAAATAATTGTACCTGTTTGATAATTAACCAGCTTTCCATCTCGACCAACACTTTTACCATTACTTTCCATGGTACCCTGCTGCAAGTAAGGTGCAAATTTTTGCAAGTACTGGGTGTAAGGAATTAAAGCTTCACTTTCAGCACCAAAGAAATTATTATACCAAACGCTCAACATCGCCAATATAATTGGCATGTTTTTATCAAAATCAGCTGTCTTAAAATGCTCGTCCATTTCATTAGCGCCTTTCAACAAACTGTTAAAATTATCATACCCTATTGATAAGCTGATAGTAAGACCTACTGCACTCCACAAAGAGAAACGACCGCCAACCCAATCCCACATTGGAAAAACGTTATTGGCATCTATACCAAAAGAAGTTACTTTCTCAAGGTTAGTTGAAACTGCAACAAAATGCTTGGCAACATCTTCTTGTTTTGCTAATTTTAGAAACCAATCTTTAATCGTTTCTGAATTCGTTAGAGTTTCCTGCGTGGTAAATGTTTTTGAAACAATCACAAAAAGCGTTGTCTCAGGATTTAATTTTTTTAGGATCTCTTGAACGTGATCACCATCCACGTTTGAAACAAAATGAACGTTAAGATGGTTTTTATAAAACTGAAGCGCCTCGACTACCATTGCTGGTCCCAAATCTGATCCTCCTATTCCTATATTTACGATATCTGTAAAAGGTTTTCCTGTAAAACCAGTTCGTATACCAGAAACAACTTCGTTTGTAAATCCTTTTATTTTATTTTTTACCTCATATACTTCAGGCATTACATTTACACCATCTACATTGACCACTGCAGATTCAACAGCACGTAAAGCAGTATGAAGCACGGCTCTACTCTCGGTTTTATTAATCAGTGTACCACCAAAATAATCAGCAATAGCAGCTTTAAGTCCAACTTCATTTGCTAATTCAACTAACAACCGAACTGTTTCCTCATCAATAATATTTTTTGAGTAATCTATTAAAAAATCATTCCATTGAATGTTAAGTTTTGTAGTTCTTGTTGGATCTGACTCGAAAAAATCTTGAATTGTTGCCTTTTGCATAGTTTGAAAGTGCAATTCCAGTTTTTTCCAAGAATTAGAATTTGTTGGATTAATTGTATCTAAAGCCATTTAAAATGTATTTTTTTAGTTGTAATGTAATTTGGGTAAAAATACTCAAATTAGTTTAATGATTAAAAACCCGATTGTTTCACAAATAGAAGTGTAAAGTATTTTCATTTTTAAAAGCAGATACTCTCTATCTACTATTAAAATAAAGTACTGTTTGCTTATAAATTTGCAATACTATCCAGTTCTTGTTTCAAAGGAGTTATTTGTTGTAAGAACCTATTTTTATTTGCACCAGTCATGGGCTCGCCAGTTGGCAATTTAAGTCTTAAAGCATCCACTTGAACACCATTTTTCCAAAAACGATAACATACGTGAGGACCAGTTGCAAGACCAGTGCTACCAACTAAGCCAATAACTTGTCCTTGAGTAACTCTTTGTCCGCGTCTCACAAGAATTTTAGACATATGTAAGTACTGAGTAGAAAACGTTCCATTGTGTTTGACTTTTACAAAGTTTCCGTTTCCAGCAGAATAACCACTTTGCTCAACCACTCCTCCTGCTGTAGTTGTAATAGGTGTTCCCCTTGGCGCAGCATAGTCCGTACCTTTATGTGCTTTCCAGCGATGCTGAACGGGATGAAATCTACTCGATGAAAAACGAGAAGATATTCTACTAAACTTTATTGGAGATTTGAGAAAGAAATTTTTTAATGTCTTACCCTGTTCGTCATAATAATCTACTTTACCTGATTCTGGATTTTGTGCAAAAGGAAATGCATAAATAAACTTTCCTTTGTATTCAAAAAAAGAAGCCTCAAGTTCCTCCACTCCATCATAAACAGAATCATTGATATACCTTTCCGTAAATGTTAATGCAAAACGATCCCCTTTTTTCAATTTCATAAAATCTATAGAGTACGCATAAATCTTAGTGATTTTACTAGCCAAAGCACCTTCTATTTTAGCATTCCCTAACGTTTCTGATAAAGATTCTTTCAAGACGCCACCTATTGTTCGTCTTTTAATAGTTATAGGTTTTACTTTTTTATACACCGCAATTGCAGTATCTCTAAAATCTACAACATAATAACTCAAATTATCAGGTTGATAAATAAAAACCTGAAGATCATTAGTTTTATTTTTAGATCTAAGAATGGTATAAGGCTTGTTTAGCCGAATTGTTTTGACATTAAAACTATCTTTAACTTTTGCTATAATATCATAAACTTGTCGATTACCAATATTTTGACTCTCCAGCAGCGTGCCAAAGGTATCGCCATTACCTATGGTATCTTGTACCACATTAAAATCAGCATAAACAAAACCAAACTCACTTTTTTTAGGTTTGACTTTATCCTTAGCGCTATCAACTTTAAGTTCCTCTTGTTTGCATGACACTATTAATATTAGTACAGCAATTATTGTGAATATTTTTTTCAAATTATGTGTTTACGTTCAACTTACACCTCAACTCCCCAGTTCTCTAATTCTTGACTGCTCCATAATTCTGGGAAAAAAATTCTCTTTTGGTATTTAGGATGCATGTATTTCTTCCAGTCGCTTCCGCCAGTTGCTTCACCATCTCCTTGACCACTTTGATCAATATATTTCTTAGCCGTGTTTAAATGCTGCATCACCCAGGTTATATTAACCGTATAATCATAGTGTCTCATAGCTTTGATCAACTCTGGATTTTGCTGATCTAACTCTGGCAACTGTTTGAATTTTTGCCAAATATTAATCGTATTGTATTCCTCCATGTAGGCCAGAAATTCTTTCTTGTATTTCTTTTCGAATTCATCTAGCAAATAGGTTTTTTTGCCCGTGTAATAATCCTTGCCTGCTGCTTGCCAATACAAATGTTCTAGTGCATGCTCATAAGGCGTATCTCTATCTATTGATCCTCTAAATCTATTGTCAATAAGGTTAATTAAATCAGTAGATGAAAACTCAATTAATCTATATTGCGCACTTTGAAAACCACTGGCAGGAGTTAATGTATTTCTAAATTTCATGTATTGATCCACCTCCATACCGTCACCCATAATGCTAAAAGAAGTTGTAAGCATGTCAAAATACCTGCTAATTCTCATGACTCTTTCAGTAAAAAATTCAGCCTCAATTGCCGGGTGATATGCAATTTGCTTGATTTCCCAAAGAATCATTTTAAAGATTAATTCATTGACTTGGTGGTACATGATAAATACCATTTCATCAGGAAGGGTGGTGCGCTGTGTTTGCAGGCCCAGCAAAGCATCTGTTTGAATATAATCCCAATAGGTTATAGGTTTAGACCAAAGCAAACCTTCAAGTTGGGTTTCTACTTTTTGATTAATAGCCTGATATTTTTGCTCAATTTCTTTTAAAATAGTTTCAGAAACCTCTGTATTACTCATTATTTTTTTAATTTAAATGGGCTTTTTAACCCTTTATAAGCATCTAGATCTGCTTTTATAGATCCTACAGCTAAACTAGCTTTTATGCGTAATGGCACTTTATTGTTGTCGTCTGATATCCAGACCGTAACACTTTCTTGCTCCTTAAACACACGTCCTGATTGTACTAATGGACGAAATATCATAGTGGAAACAACGCCAAATTTAGTGGATATATTTTCACGACCTATAAATTTAAGCTTGAATTTTGTGGTTTCATCATCAAAAAACATGTCTACAGCTATAGATTCACCAACATTTAACTTATCAATATTAGGATGATTCCTAAGGTAGTAAAATGTTGATAATATATCCTGAGTATTTTTCGGAATGTAAAGTGCCTTTTCTGTTTTATGTTTGTAATCTTTTACAACTACTTTATTTGAGGATTGATTGAAAAAACCTTCTTGATTTTTTGTGTATCCTCCTTCGTCAATTTTTCTCACAAACTGATAGGGATTTCTTGTTTCTTTATCAATATAGCTTTCGTATAAATCATCTACTTTAAAGAAAAATCGTGACATACCTGTAGTGTAGCCTTTCCCAACAATATGAAACGTTTTTTTATTGTTTAGATTAGCATCTTTTACTTCAAGAGTAGCATAACCCGCATTAACAATGCCGTAGTGAATTCTGAATTTAAAAAACTCTCCTACTGCGTAGGCATCCTCTTGGGGTGAGGAAAAACCAAAGGTGATACCAATGATACAGAGTACAAGTAATTTTTTCATTTCTTAGTTTATAAATTTATACCTGTATTACAATTTTTATTCCAAATATATTAAAACAAAAAAACTCAGTCAAATAATGACTGAGTTTTTATGCTATTAACTAACCAAAAAACTATAAACTATGAAATTTATATGAAATCAGGAAGGAAACCACCCCTTCCCTTTTTGCGAGTGCAAAGGTAGCTAACAAATCCAGTTATATTTACAAAAAATAAAGTTTAACACAACATTTAATAAAAAATAGGTCGTTGAATGGTTATTTTTTCACAATATGTAAAAATAATTAACTTTTATAACGTTCCTCGTAATTGCTGTTCTCTTTCAATTGACTCAAACAAGGCTTTAAAGTTTCCAGCACCAAAACCTTTGGCTCCCATACGTTGAATAATCTCAAAAAACAAAGTTGGCCTATCTTGAACAGGTTTAGTGAAAATTTGCAACAAATACCCATCTTCATCAGCATCGACCATGATGGCTAGTTTTTCAATTTCGTTGATATCTTCTTTCATCATACCCATGTGCGCACCTAAACGCTCTGGAATTGCTTCATAATAAGTATGTGGCGGAGCTGATAAAAACTCTACACCTCTTGCTTTTAATTGACTTACTGTTTTAATAATATCATCTGTTGCAATGGCAATGTGTTGTATTCCTGGCCCACCATAAAAATCTAAATACTCCTCAATTTGTGATTTCTTTTTCCCTTCGGCAGGCTCGTTGATAGGGAATTTAATTCTTCCGTTTCCATTTGACATTACCTTACTCATCAAAGCTGAATATTCGGTATTGATTTGTTTGTCATCAAATGAAAGAAAGTTCACAAATCCCATTACCTCTTCGTAGAATTTTACCCAAGTATTCATTTCGTTCCAACCCACATTTCCTACCATGTGATCTATGTATTTAAGACCTGTTGGTTCTGGGTTATAATCTGATTTCCATTCTTTGTATCCTGGCAAGAAAATCCCGTTGTAATTTTTTCTTTCTACAAATATGTGAACCGTTTCGCCGTAAGTATAAATCCCTGAGCGAACTACTTGACCAAACTCATCTTCTTCGATAGTTGGCTCCATAAAAGAGCGCGCACCACGTTTCATGGTTTCTTCGTAAGCACTTGTAGCATCTTCAACCCATAGGGCCGCTACTTTTACACCATCACCATGTTTTTTTAAATGATCATGTAAAGGTGAATCTTGCGTTAATGGCGTAGTTAAAACAATTCGGATTTTATCTTGTTTTAATACATAAGATGTTCTGTCTTTTACACCCGTTTCTAAACCAGCGTAAGCTAATGATTGATATCCAAAAGCTGTTTTGTAATAATGAGCAGATTGTTTTGCATTACCTACATAAAACTCTACGTAATCTGTTCCTAAAAGCGGCAAGAAATCTTGTGCTCCTTCAAATATTTTTTCTAGTCCGTATTCTACTGATTTTACTTCTTTTGACATGGTATTTATTTGTTTTTGAATTCTTCTTTAGATGTTATCAAATAAAAGAATCTATTTGTTGTTTTATTAAAATGGTTTTGAATGTTGAACTCCTAGCCCTGATGGAAGCGGCATCCTTTTTCTGGTCTCGTTTTTTTTAACGAGATCAGAAAAAGATATAGCGTACAGCAGGAAATAGCTCCTGAAACCCAAGATGAAAACTTATTTATTCAACCCAAGATTTATAATATTGACCGTCGTCTAGACCCATGGCCTCCTCTGTAACCATCAACGGTCGGAAAGTATCTACCATTACGGCTAACTCTTCGGTTCCAGTGTGACCAATACTGCGCTCCATAGCTCCCGGTGCTGGACCGTGCGGAATGCCTTTTGGGTGCAGTGTTATGTGTCCTTGCTCTATGTTGTTGCGGCTCATAAAATCACCATCTACGTAGTACAAGACCTCATCACTGTCAATATTACTATGATTGTAAGGTGCCGGAATTGATTTTGGATGGTAATCGTATAATCTAGGTACAAATGAGCATACTACAAAAGTGGCAGTTTCAAAAGTTTGATGTACTGGTGGCGGTTGGTGTACTCGTCCTGTAATGGGCTCGAAATTGTGAATGCTAAAACCGTATGGGAAATTATAACCGTCCCAACCGATAACATCAAAAGGATGTGTGGCATAAACCACTTCATGCACCATGCCTTCTTTTTTGATTTTGATAAGGAAATCTCCTTTTTCGTCATGCGTTTCTAGTTCGCTTGGCAAAATAAAATCACGCTCACAAAAAGGAGAATGCTCTAAGTGCTGACCCGATTCGTTTTTATAGCGTTTTGGAGTATAAAATGGAGCAAATGATTCTACGTAAAACAAACGGTTGTCTTCAGTGTCAAATTCAATTTGGTATATAATTCCGCGCGGAATAATAAGATAATCCCCGTACTCAAAAGGAATATTCCCTAACATTGTACGCAATTTCCCTTTTCCTTTGTGGATGAAAATCATTTCATCGGCATCGGCATTTTTATAGAAATATGATGTTAAAGATTTTTTGGGCGCTGCCAGACCGATGGTACAGTCTTTATTGACTAATAACGCTTTGCGGCTGTCTAGAAAATCGTCTTCGGGTTTTAGCTCAAAACCTTTTAGCAATAACGATTTGATATTTTTACCAATGGCAATTTTTGGCTCAACCGAATATGATTTGAGAATTTCTTTAACTTGTGTTGGGCGATGCACATGGTATGATAAGGAAGCATGACCATGAAAACCTTCGGTTCCAAACAATTGTTCGTAGTAAAAACCTCCATTCGGTTTTTCGAATTGTACGTGTCTTTTTTGCGGGAAAGTCCCTAGTTTATGATATAGTGGCATAATTTTTTGTTTAAAAAAGTTGTAATTAATTACAGCGGTAACGCTTGGTTTTTTTCTAAATCAAAAATTGATTCGCTACTCCGGATTTCTCTTGATTAGGAATTGTAAATGCGCTAATAAACCTGTCCAATTTGCTTTCATTATGACAAATATCGTAATTATTTTTGAATTAATTTAAGTTTAAAATAAAAAGCCTATGCTAAACCAGGTAAAACCTTTAGAGAGCTCAGGAGACCATGTATACTTGATTTCCACAGGACCTATGATTGTTTCCATGCCATATCCTAAGGCGTATCCTGAATATTTAGGAATAGAAATCCAATTGACAGTTTCAAAAATTCTGTCGCCAATATTAGCAAAATTTGCCGAAAAATTAAGGTGATTTTTTTTCAAAAACTCATAATCAATAGTAGCTGTAGATTTGATGTAACTATTTCCAGCAACACTCAAATGATCATACCCATATAAATATTTAAAATTATTTATCATATTGAAACCATAGCCACCTAAAATAAAATTGAAAAAAGTAACGCTTTGTTGACCAAAAGAGAAACCAGCATCTGTCTGGAACTTTACTGTAGCATTTTTAAATAAAGAAGCTGCTACCCCAAAATCTCCTTTGGCAATAGAATAAGGTTGAAAACCACCTGTATAGTTTGACGAAGCAACATAGGTTTGAATATCACCCGAGAAATACCAGCCTTTTTTAGGAAAATATTTATTGTCAAAAGAATCGGCTTTTAAGTACCCAAAGAGACTTACGTAATTACTATTATCTATTGTAGGATCTACGTTAGCCAGTGTTTCTGATTTTATTTTTAAATATTTCAATTCAACACCGCCACCTATCAAAAATTTTTGAACAAATAGGGATTGAAAATAAACTTGATTTGTCAAGTCTGTAAAATCGACATTGATAGAATTGATACTAGGATTGCTTGATGTAATTGGGCTTATTTCATTAGACACATTTCTACTAAATTGATTGTAAAAAGACTTGAATCCAAAACTTAAATTAAAACCATTTTCAACATAATAATCTAAGCTGTAACGCACATTATCTCCTAAAACTAGGTCAAAAGAAGCTACGTCATTTTTAAAAATTGCTTTTTTTCGAGTTAGATTGATCAAAACACCGCTTTTGAATAAATCATCATAATGCAGGCCAAATTTCAGATAGGTTTTAGTTGGATTTTCGGTTAGATTTAAGTTTAAATCCAGTTCGTTTTTATTCTTTTCGAGCGAATATGTAATAGCGCTGAAGTTTTGCGTGGCATTAATATTATTTATACCCCTAAGCAAATCTGTAAATGTAGTTTTGGTTCCAGGTTTAAACCTGAGTTTTCCAATAATGTATTCCTTTGTATAATTATCTAGTTTACCTGCATTTATATTTCGGATGTTTAGGCTATCAGATATTATTCTAAGACTTGGTTTGGTGAAGCGTTTTGCTGGATTAACAGTGGCATTAATTTTATCTAAAACGAGTGATGCCGCCTCTTCTCCTTTTTTTATGATTTCTTTTCCTTTATCAAATGATACAACTCCGTATTGTGAAATATCTGGTTTGATATAAATATCCGTATTTAAAATGTTTTTTTTGATACGGTCAATAGATTGTAGACTTGTAATTTGCACCAAAATTTTTGTTGCATCTTTTAATTGACTACGATCAAGAAGTCCGTCTTGCACATCAACACCAATTATAATATCTGCGCCCATTTTACGCACTTCCTCAATAGGATAATTATTAACCACACCTCCATCTACCAGTATTTTTCCATCAATTTCTACGGGTGCAAATAAGGACGGAAAGGCCGAGCTTGCTATCATAGCTTGTGCAAGATTGCCCTTATTCAAAACCACTTGCTCACCAGTTTCTATATTTGTTCCTATGCATAAAAAAGGTATGGGTAGTTTTGAAAAATCTTTAATAGTACTTACATTTCTTGTAATTCTACTCAATAAATTATAGTTGTACATCCCTTTTGATAAAGCTTCGGGGATGCCTATTTTCATTTTATTAAAAGGTAGTACTAGCGCATAGGACTCATCATTTCCACGTTCGTAAAAGTTTTTTGAAGATCTAGGAATAAAATCGTTTAATAACTCGTTAAAATTTGTAGTGTGAAAAATAGAGTCTATTTGCTTTGCATTATATCCTGTTGCATAAAGTCCCCCTATTACAGCTCCCATGCTCGTTCCGCCTATGTAATCAATTTTAACCCCTGCTTCTTCAAGCACTTTTAAAACTCCAATATGAGCAAAACCTTTAGCACCGCCTCCACTTAAAACCAAACCTATTTTAGGATTTTTTTGCTCTTGTGCAACGGTAGTTTGCAATCCTAATAAAAAAGAAGTTATAAAAAAGAGTATTGCCGGAAGTACTCCTGCAGGTCTTTGCTTAAAGCCCCAGATAGTAGTGAAAAGCCGAGAGGCAAAAAAAGCTATTTTTTCATAAAAGGAAAGAGCGACCGCAGGAGCTCCTTTGCTTTTATTAGAAAAAAAGCTTTTTTGCGGAGCGCTTGAAACGGATAGCTGGAATTGGCTCATAGAAAAACACTATTTATTGTTGTAAAATTCGGTAATTTTTTTGGCTTTTGAACTACCTACAACGTCTGAAATTTCTTTTTCTGAGGCTAATTTTAATCTTTTAACACTTTTAAAATGTTGAATTAAGGATAACATCGTTTTTTCGCCAATGCCTGGTATGGATTCTATAGATGAATTGAGTGCTGCTTTACTGCGTTTGTCTCTATGATGCGTAATTCCAAAACGGTGGGCTTCGTTACGCAGTTGTTGTATCACTTTTAGCGTTTCGGATTTTTTGTCTAAGTATAACGGAATAAAATCACCAGGATAAAACAACTCTTCCAGCCTTTTGGCAATCCCAATAATGGCTATTTTACCTCGTAATCCCAACTCATCAATACTTTTTAAGGCCGATGACAACTGCCCTTTTCCCCCATCAATAATAATTAAATTAGGTAAAGGTTGGTTTTCATCCAATAGGCGTTTATAGCGCCTGTAAACTACCTCTGTCATGGAGGCAAAATCATCCGGACCTTCTACAGTTTTGATGTTAAAATGGCGATAATCTTTTTTGCTAGGTTTACCATCTTTGAAAACAACACAAGCCGAGACTGGATTTGTACCTTGAATATTTGAGTTATCAAAACACTCAATATGCCTAGGTTCTACGGGCAAGCGCAAATCTTTTTGCATTTGTGCCATAATCCTATTGGTGTGTCTATCTGGATCTACAATTTGTAATTGTTTGAGTTGTTCTATTCTATAAAACTTAGCGTTACGAATGGATAAATCTAAAATTTGCTTTTTGTCTCCCAGTTGTGGAACGGTTATTTTTATGTTTTCA